>JAJXZX010000003.1 GCA_021779835.1 Pseudomonadota bacterium
ACCTCTTTGATGCCATGAACCTGCCAAAACCCGCCTGACAGGCGCTGTTGTCACATTTTTGGCCATCCGGTCATAACAATATCAATCGCTTACGCGATTAACTGATGAACTTAGGGGACTTGGACGCTGCCTACGATTTCGAGAGTCTACCGTGAACCCCGTTTGCTCGGCAGCGTTTCGCCACACAGAGCCGCCTTGGTTAGGCGGCCCGCGAAACTACGATGGATGCACAATGGGTCGCATTGGAATACGCCCGCGTGCGAACCGCGAACGAGTTTAGAGGGTCGCTCTTAGAAGAATGTTGGGCGCGTGAAGCGCCTTTGCGCACCAATCGTCGTCAGTCCGCAGTTGGCTTGCACCGCCGTTCGCAGGCAAGCCTTTTTACATCAATCCGTTACGCCAAGGGGTGCGGACTGCGGACCACTTTTGAAGGTTTGCACCTAGCGACGAACCACGCATCCAACATGCCCGTTATCTGAAGGTGTGTCGAAGGACCCAAAGACCGGGGGGGGGCGATGCGCTAAAGCCGGGCTTGCAATTGGCACCGCGTAACCGGACCGGTCGGGAAAATGCCGATAAATCCCGACGACTGAAGCCTTCACTGACCTGCCCGTTGGGTTGGGGAAAGTCAGCAAGGCGCGCAGCGATTCTGACGTTCAATCTCGGGGGCTTGGTCCGACGCGATCCGACAAAGGCCGGGGCAAGCAAGAGCGACGTGGGGGATTTTGTGGGGGACAGGAAAATCCAAGCACGCACAAGTCATTGATGTTAAACGCAAATTATATTTTAATTGGTGGAGCCAGGGAGGATCGAACTCCCGACCTCTTGAATGCCATTCAAGCGCTCTCCCATCTGAGCTATGACCCCACCGGGGGTGCGAACCTTTCAGAACGCTCGGGGTATTTAGGGGAGCGCGGGGGCGCGTGCAAGCGAAAAATCCCCGCGATCCGCTGCCTTATTCTTCCTCGCCGGGAACGTCGGCAAGCTCGTCGAGCGATACGGTATCGTCCTCGTCATCCTCGAGCAGATCGTCGTCGATATCCGCGTCTTCGGCAGCCGCCGGGGTCAGCAGATCATCATCTGCTTCGATGTCATCAACGAGCGATTCGTCTTCTTTCTCGACCACGGCGCGCGCCATGACCGAGGACGCGGCCTTGCGGCGCGAGCTTTCAATGTCGACGACCTCGCCCGTGTAGGGGCTGACGATCGGTGTCCTGTTCAGGTCATAGAAACGTTTGCCGGTGGTCGGGCAAATACGCTTTACGCCCCATTCCGCTTTGGGCATGGATAGTCCCCTCGAAGCTTAGGTATATTAGAGTCGATGGCACATGCCACACATGGCCGAGGCTGTCAAAGGCTTTCCGCGCGTTGGGGGCAATGGCTATTCGCGCAGGCTGATTTCACAGGGGCAGAGTGGCGTTGACGGTTCTTCACGGGTCTCCTCCGGTTCAGATTACCTTGCGGCGTTCGGCGCGGGCGACGCGATTTTCCCTGCGTGTGTCGCGGGTTGACGGAACTGTGACGTTGTCGCTGCCACGCTGGGCACGCGAGGCAGAGGCGTTGGCCTTCGCGCGCGACAAAGAGGCGTGGATTCGCGCAGCCTTGGCGGCACGGCCGGTTGGGCGGGCAGTGGTGATGGGCGGCACGGTGCCGGTCGAGGGGGTGGAGTGGACGATTCGCCCCGGCTCTGGGCGCGCGCCCCGGCTGGAGGGCGGCGCGCTGATGGTGCCGGGCGACGCGGCGCGGACGGGTGCGCGGGTGGCGGCGTATCTGAAAGTGCTGGCACGGGCACGGCTGCAGGAGGCCTGCGATCGCCATGCGGTGGCATTGGGGCGGCGCTATAGCGGGCTGACGCTGCGCGATACCAAGTCGCGCTGGGGATCCTGTTCCGCCGACGGTGGGCTGATGTTTTCCTGGCGGCTGGTGATGGCGCCGCCAGCGGTGCTGGATTACGTCGCGGCACATGAGGTGGCGCATCTGGCCGAGATGAATCACTCGGCGCGGTTCTGGGCCGAGGTGGCACGGTTGATGCCGGGATACGCCGCGCCGCGCGCATGGTTGAAGCGGCACGGGCAAGAGCTGCATTCACTGATGTTTACCGAGTGACGACCGGCGAGTGACAGTGGGACTGGCTTTGCCATTGACCTGCGGGTGATTTGTGATCACATTTACCAATGCTTTTACAGAACCGCCCCGGAGATACCGTTACCGCCGCGCATGACCGACTGTATCGGGCATTGCGCCAGCAGGTGATGCACGGCGAACTGGCACCGGGGCAGCCGCTGACGCTGCGCGGGTTGGCCAAGACCTTTGGCGTCTCGATGACGCCTGCGCGCGAAGCGGTGCGGCGGCTGGCGGCAGAGGGGGCGCTGACGATCTCGTCCTCGGGGCGGGTCACCACGCCGGAGCTTTCAAACGAGCGGATCGAAGAGATGGCGTCGATCCGTGCGTTGTTGGAGCCGGAACTCGCCAGCCGTGCGCTGCCGCGCGCCCACTTCGCGTTGATCGAGCGGTTGCAGGCGATCAACGCCGCGAATGCCGAGGCGGTCGCGAAGCAGGATGCCGTGGCCTATATCCGCACCAATCTGGAGTTTCACCGCACACTTTATCTGCGTGCACAGGCCCCCGCGATGCTGGCGATTGCCGAAACGGTCTGGCTGCAACTCGGCCCGACGATGCGGGCGCTGTATGGACGTCTGCGCCGCAACGAGCCGCCTCAACACCACCGCATGATCCTTGCCGCGCTGAAGGCCGGTGACGAGCCGGGATTACGGCTGGCGATCCGGACGGATGTAACGCAAGGCCTGCGGCATCTGACAAGCTGACGGGGCGGATGCGTCCGGTGGGGCGCACCGGTCAGAGCGGCTTGCCCGCGATGAAGTCGGTCAGCACTGCCTTGGTGCCGCGCGCCCAGATCGCGTTAAGCGCGGTGGCAAAGCTGGCTTGCACCTTGGGATCGCGGCCGGTTTCGCCGTAGATGTCGGCCATCGCAAGCCATGCCTTGGGGTCGGCCTTTGCTGCCTTGGCGGTTGCGGTCAAGCGGTCCCAGCTTGGGTCGTTCTGGGCGATCTCGGCACCAGAATCGGTAACGCCTGCGCAGTAGCGGCACCAGAGCGCCGAGAGGAGGATCAGCCCGGTGGGCACCGTCCCCTTGGCGAGGTTGTCGCGCAGCGAAGGGATGATAAACTTCGGCTGACGGTTGGAGCCGTCGAGGCAGAGGCGGCGGATCGTGTCGGCAATCTCGGGGTTCGCGAAGCGGCTTTCGATCAGCGCGTAATAGTCGTGCAGGTTGGTGTCGGGCACGGGCGGCACATGGGGAATGATTTCATCGTTCTCGATCTTGGCGAGGAAGGCGCGGATCAGCGGGTTGGCCATCGCCTGATGCGCGAAATCGATATCCATCAGGCCGCCGGGGTAGGCGATGATGGCGTGGCCGCCGTTGAGGATGCGGATCTTCATCGCCTCATAGACATGCACATGGTCGGTGAAGGTAACGCCGACCTTTTCCAGCGGCGGTCGACCGGCGGGGAAGTTATCCTCCAGCACCCACTGGCGGAACGGCTCGCAGGTCACCGCGACGTCATCTTCGATCCCAAAGCTGCGGGCGAGGGCGCGTTCGCGCGGGCCGGTAGCGGGGGTGATGCGGTCGACCATGCCGTTGGGGAAAGCGACATGGTCGGCCACCCATGTGGCCAGCGCGGCGTCGGAAAGCTGCGCGAGGCCGACCACCGCATCGCGGGTGACGTTGCCGTTGCCGGGAAGGTTGTCGCAGGACATCACGGTGAAGGGCTGAATGCCTGCCGCGCGGCGCGCCTTGAGGGCAGCGAGGATGGCGCCAAAGGCGGTGGCGGGTTTTGCTGGATTTTTCCCGTCTGCGACGATGTCGGGGTGCGTTGGGTCGAAGGTGCCCTTCGACGGGTCGACATAATAGCCGCCCTCGGTCACGGTCAGCGAGACGATGCGGATCGCCGGGTTGGTCATGGCGGCGATGAGGGCGGCGTTGTCGGCCTGCACCTCGATAAAACCAACCATCGAGCCGGTGACGCGCGCGCGGTTATTGCCGGGGTCCAACTCGATCACGGTGGAGAGGTTGTCCTGCGCCGCAAGCGCCGAGCGCATCTTGGCATCGCCTTCGCGCACACCGGCGCCGATCAGCGCCCAGTCGTGGCCAAGGCCCGCGTTGAACAGGTCGTCCAGATAGACCGCCTGATGGGCGCGGTGGAAGTTGCCGACGCCAATATGGACAATGCCCGGCGTAAGCTTGGCGCGGTCGTAGCCGGGGCGCGCGATGGACTCCGCGAGACTGGGCAGGGAAGCATTGGAAAGTTTGGTCATCTTGGCGCCTTTCAGAAGATGCGCTTGGTGCCGCTGCCGATGCGCAGGCTGAGGCTGCCCGCGCCGGGGCAAGTGGAGGAGGGCGGTAGCGAGGCGGGATGCGCGCGCATCAGCTCATCCAGTTCCCGCCGTCAACGTTGTAGGTTTGGGCGACGATGTAGACGGCCTCTGGCGTGGCAAGGAAGATCGCCATTCCGGTGAGGTCGGCGGCGGTGCCCATGCGGCCAAAGGGCACGGCGGCACCGACTTGCTTCTTTTTCTCGCCGGGTTTGAGGCCTTCGAGTTTGGCGAAATAGGCATCGACCCCGTCCCAATGGTCGCCGTCAACCACGCCGGGGGCGATGGCGTTGACGTTGATGCCGTGCGCGATCAGGTTCAGCCCCGCCGATTGCGTCAGCGAGATCACCGCGGCCTTGGTGGCGCAGTACACCGCGACAAGCGACTCGCCGCGGCGGCCCGCTTGGCTGGCCATGTTGATGATCTTGCCGCCCTTGCCGCGCGCGATCATGTGGCGCGCGACTGCTTGCAGGGTGAAGAGGGTGCCCGACACGTTGACGGCGAAGAGTTTGTCGTAGCTGGCACGAGTGATGTCGGCGATGGGGGCTGCCTCAAACAGGGCGGCGTTGTTGATGAGGATGTCAATGTGGCCAAGACGGTTGACGGTTTCCGTAACGGCAGTGTCGATCGAAACCTGATTTGTGACATCAAGGTGGACCGCGATGGCGTTAGGGCCGATCTCTGCTGCGGTCTTCTCAGCCGCGGCAAGGTTAATGTCCGCGATGGCGACGCGGGCGCCTTCGCGGACATAGGCCTCGGCGAAGGCGCGGCCGATGCCGCGTGCGGCGCCGGTGATGAGGGCGGTTTTGCCGATGAGTCTCATTTGAGCGTCTTTCCGTCGGCGCCGAAGCGGTGGATGCGGTCGGCTTGGGGGGTCAGGTAGACGGTGTCGCCATAGCGGGCGGCGACGTCGCCGTCGGCGCGCACCGTCATGGTGTCTTGGCCCTCGACGGCGACGTGCAGGAAGGTATCAGAGCCGAGGTGTTCCGACACAGTGACGGTGCCCTTCCAGTGGCCGGCGTCCTTGGACAAGTCGATATGTTCCGGGCGGACGCCGATGGTTTTGGCGTTCAGCTTGTCGGCGTCGGCGCCGGTGACAAAGTTCATGCGCGGCGAGCCGATGAAGCCCGCGACAAAGATGTTGGCGGGGGCGTTGTAAAGCTCCAGCGGGCTGCCCACCTGCTCGACCCGGCCCGCCTGCAAGACGACGATCTTGTCGGCCATGGTCATCGCCTCGACCTGATCGTGGGTCACATAGATCATCGTGGTTTTCAGCGTGTGGTGCAGCTCGGTGATTTCCAGCCGCATGTTGACGCGCAGCGCGGCGTCGAGGTTGGAAAGCGGCTCGTCAAACAGGAAGGCCTTGGGCTCGCGCACGATGGCGCGGCCGATGGCGACGCGCTGGCGCTGGCCACCGGACAGCTGGCCGGGCTTGCGTTCAAGGTAATCGGTCAGGTTCAACACCTTGGCGGCATTGGCCACTCGCCTTTCCTGCTCGGCCGGGTCCATGCCTGCCATCTTCAGCGGGAAGGTGATGTTCTTGCGCACCGACATATGCGGGTAAAGCGCATAGGACTGGAACACCATCGCAAGGCCGCGCTTGGCCGGAGGCGTCTGGGTGGCGTTGACGCCGTCGATCTCGATCACGCCGTCGGTCACATCCTCCAGCCCCGCGATCAGGCGCAGCAGGGTGGACTTGCCGCAGCCCGACGGGCCGACGAACACGACAAATTCGCCGTCGTTGATTTCCAGATCCAGCGAGGGGATTACCGCGACCTCGCCGAATTTCTTGGTCACTTTGCGCAGGCTGATCTTGCCCATGGTCGTCCCCTTATTTCACCGCGCCGAAGGTCAGGCCGCGGACAAGTTGTTTCTGGCTGAACCAGCCAAGGATCAGGATCGGCGCGATCGCCATCGTCGAGGCGGCGCTGAGTTTTGCGTAGAACAACCCCTCGGGCGAGGAATAGCTGGCGATGAACTGGGTCAGCGGTGCGGCCTGCGAGGAGGTCAGCATCAGGGTCCAGAAGGCCTCGTTCCACGCGAGGATGATGTTCAAAAGCATGGTCGAGGCGATGCCGGGGATCGCCATCGGGGTGAGGATATAGAGCACCTCAGACTTCAGGTCGGCGCCGTCCATCCGCGCCGCCTCAAGGATTTCGCCCGGGATTTCCTTGAAGTAGGTGTAAAGCATCCAGATCAGGATCGGCAGGTTGATCAGCGTCATGATGATGACAAGGCCGGTCAGCGTATCCAGCAACCCGGTGTTCTTGAACATCAGGTAGATCGGGATCAACACGCCGACGGCGGGCATCATCTTGGTCGACAGCATCCACATCAGCACGTCTTTGGTGCGTTTGCCCGGCACGAAGGCCATGGCCCACGCGGCGGGGATGGCGATCACCAGCGCGAGGAAGGTCGAGCCAACTGAGATCACCACAGAGTTCCAGAAGTGGAGCAAGTAGTCAGAGCGCTGGTTGACCAGAACGTAGTTTTCCAGCGTCCAATGGAAGTTGACGAACAGCGGCGGGATCGCCACAGCGTCGCCCTCGGACTTGAACGAGGTGATGAAGGTCCACAGGATCGGGAAGAAGATCACGAGGCCCACGGTCCAGGAGGCGATGGTAAAGCCCAGCTTGCGGGCGGGGGTGACTGCGCGTGCCATGCCTTACGCCTCCAGGTTTTTGCCGATCATCCGCATCAGGAAGATCGCGACGATGTTGGCGAGGATGACCGCAACGATGCCACCGGCAGAGCCGCCGCCGACGTCGAATTGCAGCAGCGATTGCCCGTAGACCAGATAGGGCAGGTTGGTCGAAGCGGTGCCGGGGCCACCGTTGGTGGTGACAAGGATTTCCGCAAAGACCGACAGCAGGAAGATGGTTTGGATCAGGATCACCACGGTGATCGAGCGGGTCAGGTGCGGCAGGGTGATATAAATGAAGCGGCTGATCGCCGAGGCGCCATCCATTTCGGCGGCCTCCATCTGCTCAGAGTCCAGCGACTGCATCGCGGTCAACAGGATCAGCGTGGCGAAGGGCAGCCATTCCCACGACACGATCATGATGATCGACATCAGTGGGGATTGCGACAGAAAATCATAGGGTTGCAGGCCCATGAGTTGCGCGAAATACGCAAACAAGCCGTTCACTGGGTTGAGGAACATGTTCTTCCACACCAGCGCAGACACGGTCGGCATCACAAAGAACGGTGCGATGACGAGGATACGCACGATCCCCTGGCCCCACATCGGCTGATCCAACAGCACCGCCAGCGCCACGCCGCCAACCACGGTGATCACCAACACGCCCAGCACGAGGATCAATGTATTCTTGATCGCGATTAGAAAGCTCGGGTCGGTCAGGAAGTAATAGTAGTTGCGGAAACCGACGAAGTCATGCGCGCCCGGGCGCAGCAGGTTGTAGTTCAGGAATGAGAAGTAGATCGTCATCGCGAGCGGAACGATCATCCACAAAAACAGCAGGATGACGGCAGGCGATATCATCAATCGAGCAGCGGACCGCGAATGTTGCGTGGCCATGACCTAATCCTCGGGGAAATGCAGGGGGGAAGACGCAGGGCCGGACGTGACATCCAGCCCTGCTGGGAGGGGTCGATTACTTGATGTAACCGGCCTTCGTCATCGCAGTGGTCGTCAGCTTCTGCGCGTTCTTCAGAGCGTCGTCCACCGAGGTCGTTCCGGCCAGAGCCGCCGAGAACTGCTGGCCCACATCGTTTGCAATGCCCTGGAATTCCGGGATCGCCACGAACTGCACGCCGACATAGGGAACCGGGTTGACGGTCGGATGCGTCGGATCAGCCGAGTTGATGCTGTCCAGCGTCATCTTCGCAAACGGAACCTTCGCGTATTCCGGGTTCGCGTAAAGCGACTTGCGGGTTCCCGGAGGCACATTGGCCCAGCCTTCTTTGGATGCGACGAGGCTCAGATAGTCTTTCGAGGTTGCCCAGTCGACGAACGTCTTGGCAGCGTCAGCGTGCTTGGTGCCAGCGGGGATGGCCAACGACCATGCCCAGAGCCAGTTGCCGCGCTTGCCCAGACCATTGTCCGGAGCGAGAGCGTAACCAACGTCGGCCGCCACTTTCGAGGCTTTCGGATCGCTGACGAAGGAAGCCGCCACGGTGGCGTCAATCCACATGCCGCACTTGCCCTGTTGGAACAGCGCGAGGTTCTCGTTGAAGCCGTTGTTCGACGCGCCGGGAGGGCCATCTTTGTGCATCAGGTCAACGTAGTAGGTCAGCGTTTTCTTCCACGCGTCGCCGTTGAACTGCGCGTTCCATTTCATGTCGAACCAGCTGGCGCCGAACGAGTTGGCGGTGGCAGTCAGGAAGGCCATGTTCTCGCCCCAGCCCGCCTTGCCGCGCAGACAGATGCCGTAGATGCCGGCAGCCTTGTCGGTCATCGCGTCAGCCGCTTTCGAGATGTCCGCCCAGGTCGGTTTCTCGGGCATGGTCAGCCCGGCCTTTTTCATCAGGTCGGTGCGATACATGACCATCGAGCTTTCGCCATAGAACGGCGCGGCGTAAAGCTTGCCGTCAACGGTCAGGCCACCGCGGATCGCGGGCAGAATGTCATTTGCGTCCCAGCTTGCGGGCAGGTCGTTGAGGCTTTCCAGCCAGCCCTGCTTGCCCCAGATCGGAACCTCATAGGTGCCGATCGTCATTACGTCATACTGGCCGCCTTTGGTGGCGATGTCGGTCGTCACTTTCTGACGCAACACGTTTTCTTCAAGCGTGACCCAGTTGACCTTGATGTCAGGGTGCTTGGCGTAGAAATCGCTCATCAGCCCCTGCATACGGATCATGTCGCCGTTGTTAACGGTCGCGACAGTGATCGTCGTTTCGGCAGTCGCGACTGTTGCCAGCGCAGCGACCGCGCACGCGCCGAAAAGCGCGCGAAGCGTTGAAGTCATCAGTATCCTCCCTCAATCACGGCGATCCACTCGTTGTGAGCATATGACCGTGGTGTGGGCATATGCTCACTCAGGGGTGCGACAAAGTCAACACTTTCGAGTGTACCTATGGGACAAGATTAACGCTGCGATGCGGCGAAGATCGCGCGCGCGCTGTCTTCGTCGGTAATCAAGCCGTTGATAATCCGACCGCGCAGTGCAGCAAGAATGGCCGCGTGTTTGGAGCGCCCACCCGCGATGCCGATGATCGGCGCCGTGCGTCCAGGCTCGATTCGGACCCCGCCAACGCGAAGGTTGGTGCCACAATCAAGGTAGTGCCCCTGCGAATCATAGACCCAGCCCGCGACTTCGCCGGTGGCCCCCATCGCCTGCATCTCGTCGAGTTCTTCGCGGCTGACGAAGCCGTCTTGCAAGAGCGGGGCGTCATTGCTCATCTGGCCGACGCCGACAAAGCTGACATCGGCGGCGCGGGCCAGGTCGGTGACGCGGCGAATCGGTGGAAGGTCGTGAAACAGCGCGTTTTGTGCTGCGGTTTCCGAGATCACCGGCACTGGCATCGGGTAGTGCGGCGCGCGCACCTTGTCGGCAATGCGCATGATGACATCGAAGAACGAGGCGGAGCCATCGGGGGCAATGTTGCCGATCAGCGAAACAAGCCGGTGCTGTTCGGCATCAACGGGCGACATTTCCTCGACCGTGGCACGAAGGGCGCGACCCGTGCCAAGGGCGATGACAAGCGGGTCGGGCCGCCGCAGAAAGCGTTCGACCTCTTCCGCCGCAATTGGGGCGATGGCGCGCACCGGATCAGCACTGGCCCCCAGCGACGGCGCAACCCGACAGCAGGTCAGATCGAAGCGGCGGCGCAGGGCCTGTTCCAGCTCAAGACAGGCTGCCACGGGATGTTCCAGTCGGACATGGATCAGGCGGTCTGCAACGGCGCGAGAAACCAGACGCTGGGCACGCTGACGCGAAATCCCCATGTCGCGCGCGATCTGGTCCTGCGTCATGCCGCCAACGTAATACATCCAGCCCGCGCGGGCGGCTTCGTCCTGGGGTGTGATGTCGAAATCGGGCGTGGTATTCATTGGGCCACCCTTTCGGCAGCACGGCCAAGCTCTGGCCGGTGAAAAAAGAACTCTGAAAAGCTGGGGAATTGCCAGTGTGCGGTGGCATCGGGTGGGGCGGACAGGTCGATCCCGCGCAGGTGGCTGCCGCCGGTGAAGCGCCAGACCTCCATCCCGGCGGCAAGGCCTGCGCGCACGCCGTTGAGGCTGTCCTCGATCACAAGGCAACGGTCCGGGGCGACTCCCATCGCCTCGGCGACATGCAGGAACAGGTCCGGCGCGGGTTTGCCACGCTTGACTTGTGATGCGGTGAAGACATGGCTGCCGAAGGTCTGGTCGAGGCCGGTGAGGCGTAACGATTGCCGAACGCGTTCCGGGCTGGAACTGGTCGCGACGCAGATCGGGCGGCGCAGGGTGGCGATGACCTCTTTGACACCGGGCATGATCTTCAGATCACGTTCAAATGCGCTTAGCAGGCGGCGGCGGTAATCCGTCTCGAATTGGTCGGGCAGAAGCACGCCGAACTTGTCGCGCACCTCGGCGATGACAACCGGATAGCTGCGGCCCAGGAAGTGGCGGCTGACATAGGCCATGTCCATCTCAACTCCATAGCCCTTGAGTTCAGCGATCAGCATGTTGGCGCTGATGACCTCAGAGTCGATCAGCACGCCGTCGCAATCAAAGATGACGAGGTCAGTTTTGGTCATGGTGGCAGACCTTAGCGCCGGGCAGGTGCAGGCGTCCAGCCGTTTACGGTTCCGTCGGTAAAGTGGTAGGCACTGGCAATGTTGACGCAGCCATGTTGTGTTCCCCTTGATTTTTCGCCGCAATAAAGGGCATGTCTCGCGCGGGCTCATCCCGGCTACGGGGTGCGCGCCGCGATCGCAGGGGCGCCCGCAGAAGAACGTTGTAAAAAAGGCCTTTAGCGCGCTGATGACCAAAGACCAGAGCGAATCCGCCGATGTAGTGCATCCCTGGCGCGACCGCATTGCGACGGTTGCGCCCTTCGTTATCGGCATTGCGCTGTTTGCGGCGGGGCTGGCTGCGCTTTTCCACCTGCTGTCGATGATCAACATCCATCACGTTGTTCGTGATGCGAAGTCGACCAATCCTTTTGCAATTGCGGGCGCGTTGCTGGCGACTGCGGCGGGCTATGCATCCCTGATCGGATATGACTGGTCGGCGCTGCGCCATATCGGGCGCAAGGTGCCGTTTCCGGTGGTGGCGATGGGCGGGTTCCTGGGCTATTCGCTGGGCAACACCATTGGAATTTCGGTGTTGTCGGGCGGCGCCGTGCGCTACCGCATCTATTCGGCCTTTGGCCTAAATGCCTTGGAAGTAGCGGCGATTTCTACCTTTGTGTCGCTCGCTTTCGGGTTGGGGATCAGCGTTATCGGGCTTGCAGGTCTGGCGATCCGCCCGACATCTCTGGCAGAGTTTTCCTCGCTGTCGTCAGACCATATCCGCCTGATCGCACTGGCGTCGCTGGTGGGGACGGTGGCTCTGATCGGGGCTGCGTCGGTGTCAGGGCGGGCATTGCGGCTGTGGAAGTTTGAACTGCGCGCGCCGGCGCCGGGTATCCTGATGGGGCAGTTGGCGTTCACCGCGCTGGACACCTGCATGGCGGCGACGGCGCTTTACATCCTGTTGCCGACCGGGGCGCCAGATTTCGTCACCTTCCTGGTGATTTTCGCAACCGGGTTGATGGTGGGCGTGCTGAGCCATGTGCCGGGCGGCATTGGCGTGTTTGAAAGCGTGGTGATCGCGGGATTGCCGCCGACGGTCAGTATCGAGCAAGCCGCCGTGGCGCTGCTGTTGTTCCGCATCATCTACTACCTCGTGCCCTTCGTGCTGGCGATGGTGTTCATCTCGGTCAACGAGGCGCGACTGGCGCGCGGGCTGATCGCGCGGATTTTCGGGGACGTGTCGGACACCTTCGCGCCCGTAAGCCGCGCCATGACCTCGATCGCGCCGGGGGCTACCGGGGCGACTGGGCTGGGGCTGGGGATTTACCTGCTGCTGATGGCGCTGATGCCTTCGGTTCGGCCGAGTCAGGTGGACCCGAACGATATTCTTGCGGCGATTCTGCTGGAGGGCGGCGCGCTGTTGTCGGCCGTGCTGGGCGTCATCATGATCCTGTTGGCGCAGGGGCTGATGCGGCGGATTTCGGCTGCGTTCTGGTTGACCGAGGCCGCGTTGATCGGCGGGGCGCTGGCGTCGGTTCTGAACGGGGTTGATATCAAAAGCGCGATGCTTCTGCTGGCCGCCGCAGTCTTGCTGTCACCGATTAAGGGCGAGTTTTACCGCGCCGCGCGACTGACGCAGAACCTGTTGTCGCCGGGGTGGTTCGCGCTGATTTTCGCCATCACGATCTCGGCGGCGGCATTCTTGTTCCTGATGCAGGAAAACACGCCCTATTCCCACGAATTGCTGTTGCGCTTTTCGTCGGACGCCAACGCGCCGCGCGCGCTGCGGGCGGGTCTGACGGCAACGGCGCTGATGACATTCGCGCTGATCTATATCGCGCTGCAACCGGCAAGGGCGCATAGCGTGGTCGCGGACCCCGAGGCGTTGGAGCGCGTCCGGGCGATCGTGGACGCGCAGGACATGCCGCTCGCCAACCTTGCGCTGACCGGGGACAAGACGTTCTTCTTCTCGGAGAACGGCGAGGCCTTCATCATGTATGTGGTGCAGGGAAAATCGTGGATCGCCTATTCCGATCCAATCGGGCCGAAGGCGGCGGTGCGCGATCTGGCCTGGGCATTCTTTGATGCGGCCTATGCGGCGGGGTGCCGCCCGGTGTTCTACGAAATTTCCGATGCCTATCTGCCGATCTGGGTCGAGATGGGCATGACGGTGAACAAGATCGGCGAAGAAGCGACGGTGATCCTCAAGGATTTTTCGCTGTCGGGGCGCAAGTTCAAGGCGATGCGGGCCGCGCATAATCAGGCACTGCGAGAGGGCAATTCGTTCGAGCTGATGTCACCGCCCTATTCGGACGAGCTGATGGCGCGGTTGCGCGAGGTGTCCGAGGAATGGCTGGTCGAAAAGCGCGGGCGGGAAAAGCGCTTTTCCGTCGGGCGGTTCGATCCAGAGTATTTGCAGCGCTTCCGGTTGGCGATTACGCGGCATAACGGCCGGATTGTGGCCTTCGCCAACGTGTTGGAGACATCCACGCATCAGGGCGCAACCATCGATCTGATGCGCTATACGCCAGACGCGCCGCCCAACGTCATGCAGTTCCAGTTCGTCGCCTTGATGGAGGCGCTGCGGGACGAGGGCACCGAACAGTTCAGCCTTGGTATGGCGCCATTGGCGGGGCTTGAGGTGAAATACGGCGCGCGGCTGTGGAACCGCTTTGGCTCGGTTCTGTTCAAATATGGGCGGGCATTCTACAATTTTGCCGGGCTTCGGGCCTTCAAGCAGAAGTTCGGGCCGGAATGGCGCTCGCGATACTTCGCGGTGCCGGGGGCGTTGCCGCCGATTTCGGCCCTGCGCGATGTGACGCTGGCGATCTCTGGTGGGGCGCGTGGGGTCATGAGCAAGCAGGCACCGACCCCACGCAAGGCGTCTAACCGCGGATAGACCACATGACGCCAAGCGAGGTCTGGCGCGCCAGGTGGTGCAGCAGCCCAAGGCTGGCATGGCCGATCAGATAGGCCCAGGCGATATTCCCCATCAGCCCGTGCAGTTCCATGAAGGGGCGCACATAAATGGCTTGGCCAAGCCCGTAGCTGCGCATGATAAAGCCATAGGTGCCGGTTACGGCTAGGGCGGTCATCAGCAATAGCCCAAGGCCATGGATGGCCGAGGGCATTGCGGCGTGGTCGTCGTGCGGCGGCAGTTCAAGGCGCATCATCGCGGTCAGGTGGGTGATCGTATCATCCCAGACCGCTTTACGGCGCGTGGCCGAAAACCACGGGACCAACGCGGCGAGGCTGGTGCCGCGGCGACGTGTGAAAATCGCAAGCCAGAAAACAAGCGACAGCGCCAGCGCGACAAAGCCGCCATACTGGTGCAGCGTAAACAGAATATTACCCGGATGGCCATTGCGAGGATAGGTCATGCCAAGGCTCGTCACTAGCTGGGCGATGATCGACAGCGCCAGCATTGCGTGAAAAAGGCGTGTGGCGGCAGTATGTTTGGGAGAGTCTTCAATCATAAGCATCGGGCTTCAAGTCTTTCGGTGGAGGAGGAGGGTAGAGCGACCCATATAGGCGCATAGGCTGACAATGGGCTGACATGGTAAGCAACGCATGATGAACGTTGTGTGATCGAACCTGTGGACATTGAATGAATCTTGGTCCGGCGAGTTGAGTTTTCCGCTTGACGGTGGCGGGCGGCCTAACTAGGTAGCAGCACCGATGGCGAGGTAGCTCAGCTGGTTAGAGCACACGACTCATAATCGTGGGGTCGGGGGTTCAAGTCCCCCCCTCGCCACCAGGTTTCAAGTATGACATTGATGGCGTGGCGTCGGTTTTCGCTGGGGCGGTATCCGATTGCGCTGTCAGCGGCGCAAAATATAGATGTCCATGATCCAGCCGTGCTGCGCACGCGCGGCGGCGCGGGTGGCGATGATCCGCGGCCCTGCATCGGCAAGCGGGCCAGAGTGGATGATTTCTTCTGTCATGCCCATATAGGCGCCCCACCAGATGGTGACGCCGTCGGGCGGCAATGTCTGGAAGGCGCAGCCACCGTCGAGCATGACCACCAGCGTATCGGCGCAGGCAGGCCAGCCGCGGTCGCGCAATTGGCGGCCCGTTGTGACCAGGAACGGCGCACCGATCTCGTTCAGGGGGATGGCATGGGCGGCGGCGAGGGTCTGGATTGACGTCAGGCCGGGGATAACCGTGACAGGCAGATCAAGGCGCGCGGCGATGCGCAGGGTGGAATCGTACAGCGCCGGGTCGCCCCAGACGAGAAGCGCTACGGTTGCCGGATTGCCATTGGCGGCAATTTCGCGCGCCCACGCGGCGGCGATGGCGTCGTGCCAGTCATCGACACCTTTGCGGTAGTCGGGGTTGGCCGCATCGCGGACGGGCAGATCAAACTCCGCAAGCTTGGTTGCCGGATTGGTAATCACCTCGGCGCAGATGGCGCGGCGCAACTCGGCGAGGTCGGATTTGTCCGCCCCTTTACGCGGGATCAGGATCAGGTCCGCGGCGTTAAGCGCACGGATCGCTTGAAGCGTCAGGTGTTCAGGGTTGCCGGTGCCAATGCCAATCAGGGTAAGCTGGGTCATGCGTCCCCCTCGGCCAGCGGGCCGTAGAGGATCAGCGCAGGCGCCTCGCCGATGTCCTGCGACAGGCGTTCGGCAAGCGCTGTGATGGTGGTCCGCGCGATGGCCTGCCCGGGGTGAGAGACGGCCTCGGCCAGAATGGCCGGGGTGTCGGGCGCAAGGCCGTGGACGAGAAGGGCTGCGACCAGCGCGGGGAACGTGCGTTTCCCCATATAGACCACGGTTGTCGCCTGCGGATCCGCGAGGGCCGCCATGTTGAGCGTGTCAGGCAGGTGGCCGGTCACATCGTGGCCCGTGACAAACTGCACACGCCGCGCGGTCAGGCGGCGGGTCAGCGGGATCTGAGCCAGTGCTGCGGCAGCACAGGCGGAGGGCACGCCGGGAATGACCTCGAACGGGATTTTCGCGGCGCGAAGGGCCGTTATCTCTTCCTCCAGCCGCCCAAAGATGCCTGCGTCGCCGGATTTGAGGCGCACGACACGGGCGCCGGTCAGGGCATAATCCACCAGCAGGCGGCTGACCTGATCTTGCTTGGGCGAGGTCCGCCCGGCGCGCTTTCCGACGCCGACGAGATCGGCACCTGTCCGCGCATGGGCAAGGATCGGGCCGGACGACAGGTCGTCAAACAGCACAGCATCGGCCTTTTGCAGCCGATCGACGGCTTTGAGCGTCAGCAGCTCGGGATCGCCGGGGCCGGAGGAAACGAAAGAGACGAAGCCGGTCATGTGGCCCTCGAAATCAGGTGGAAAAAGGTGCCGGTAGCGTGGCCGCGGCGCGAGCCGGTTTCCGGCACGGCATTACCCTCGGCGTCGGTGACATGGGCGAGGGGGGCGTCGGGTTGCTCGATGATGGTGGAATAGTGAAATTCGTGCCCCCGCAGACGCGCGCCCGTCGCGTGGCCCGGCAGCGGGGCATCGAGTTCAGCAAGGCGGTAGCCAAGGTGCATCTTGCGTTTCTCGTAAGAGGTGACGAGGCCAAGCAGCCCCGCCATTTCGTGCCGCGCGCCCTTGGCGTCAATCAGCGCCGTGCCCATTGCCATGTAGCCACCGCATTCGCCATGCACGGGGCGGGTTTCGGCGAAGGCGCGCAGGCCAGAGCGGAAATCGTTGGCGGCGCCCAACACGCCTGCGTGCAACTCCGGGTAGCCACCGGGAAGCCAGCAGCTATCGGCGCTGTCGTCTGGGGCCTCATCGGCCAGCGGTGAGAAGGGCAGGATTTCGGCCCGCGCACTGTGCCATGCGGCGAGCAGATGCGGGTAGGTGAAGGAAAACGCGGCGTCGCGGGCTAGTGCGATGCGCTGGCCCGGTGGGCGCGGGGGCGTGACGGTCGCGCTGGGGGGCATGGTGGCGGCAGCAGCGGCCAGCAGCGCGTCAAGATCGACATGGGCGGCGACAAAACGGGCGGCCTCGGCCAGCATCGGCTCCAACGTCGGGTGTTCGGAGGCTTGCACCAGGCCGAGGTGGCGTTCGGGCATGGTGATGGCGGCGTTGCGCGGCAGCGCGCCAAAGACGGTGATGCCAGCGGTGGCCATGCCCGCGCGCACCAGCGCCTCGTGCCGGGGGCTGGCGACGCGGTTCAGCACGACGCCCGCGACGGGCACGCCCGCGCGAAACCGTGCAAGGCCTTGCGCCACGGCGGCGGCAGTCTGCGCCTGCCCGGAACAGTCGATCACCAGCACCACGGGCCAGCCCATCAGCGCGGCCAGATCGGCGCTGGCACCGGTTCCGGTCTCGCCCGCCTTTGCCACGCCATCGAAAAGGCCCATCGAGCCTTCGGCGATCACCAGATCTGCGTCGTCGGCAGCGGTGGCTAGGGCGCCGACCAGGCCGGGGGCCATCGCCCAAGTATCAAGATTGACTGAGACGCGCCCCGTGGCCGCGGTATGGAAGGCGGGGTCGATGTAGTCCGGGCCGCTTTTGAACGGCTGCACGGTCAGCCCCCGGTCGCGGAAGGCGCGCGCGAGGCCCAGCGTCAGCGTGGTTTTTCCCGCGCCGGAGGACGGGGCCGAGATGAGCAGGCCGGGGGTCATGTGTCCTCCGGGAAGCGGGGTGCGGTGCCGACCGGACGATAGCGGCGGTCGTAGTCACCTGCATAAAGGCGGCTTTCGCTGAACTTTTCGGCACCGAGGGTTTTGCCGATCAGGATCAGCGCGGTGCGGTCGATGCCCTCGCCAATTGCCGCCTCGATGGTGGCGAGGGTCGCGCGGATGATGCGCTCGTCGGGCCATGTCGCGCGATAGACCACCGCAATGGGGCAGTCGGCGCCGTAATGCGGCGTCAGGTCGGCGACGACGCGGGGCAGCACGTGGATCGACAGGTGGATGGCAAGGGTGGCGCCGGTTTTGGCGAAGTTCACCAGCTCTTCGCCCTCGGGCATCGGCGATGCGCGCCCGCCGGTGCGGGTCAGCACGACGGATTGCGCCAGACCGGGCAGCGTCAGTTCCGCGCCAAGGGCCGCAGCGGCAGCGGCGAAGGACGGCACACCGGGGGTGACATCGTAGGGGATGCCAAGCGCGCGCAGGCGGCGCAGTTGCTCGCCCATCGCGGACCAGACGGACAGGTCGCCGGAGTGGAGACGGGCGATATCGTGGCCCTCGGCATGGGCCGTGGCGATCTCGGCGATGATTTCATCCAGCGACAGCGGCGCGGTGTTGACGATGCGCGCGCCCGGCGGGCAATGCGCCAGCACGCCCTCGGGCACCAGAGATCCGGCATAAAGGCAGACCTGCGAGGCCGCGATAAGGTCACGCCCGCGCAGGGTCAGAAGGTCCGCCGCGCCGGGGCCTGCACCGATGAAATGAACCGTCATTCGTCTGTCCTTTCGGCGATTGCCGCCGTCGCCATACCGTCAGCCGAGGTGACGCGAGGGCCTGTCAGTGTCGCGCCCGGCCCCGCCGCCGCCAGGGCTGCGGCTTCGGCCAGACTGCCGGTGTTGTAAAGGGCGATTACGCGCGGCGAGTGCGTGCTGACCTGCACCGCAGCCAGGTCGTCTGGGGCGATAGCGATGACCGGCAAACCCAGCGATTGGGCCAGCGCGATAAGCTCTGGCGCGCCGGCCTTGTCCTGCGCGGTGGCAAGCGCCATGACATTGCCCCCTGCACGGGTCAGCGCGTCGGCAAGCGAGGCGGCGCTGGCCGCTTTACGAAAGCCCATGCCTGCCACCCTCATCGTGTGACGCTCCATTGCACCACGGGGCGCATCGGTTGCCAGCCGCGTTTGCGGCCCAGGGGTTGCGACTCGGCCAGTTCGATGCGCAAAAGGGTGCCGCCTTTGGTGGCGGACCACTGGGTGAACAGCGCCTCGGATTCCAGCGTGACCGCGTTGGCGACCAGGCGGGTGCCGCTGGGCAGCACGGGCCAGAGCGTGGTGAGCAGGGCCCCGGTTGCGCCACCACCGATGAACACGGCATCGGGGCGGGGCAAAAGGCTAAGCCCTTCCGGGGCCTTCGCCTCGGTGACGGTGTAGCGGTGCGCGAGGCCGAAGGTTTCGGCATTGCTTCGGGCGCGGGCGGCGCGGGTGGCGTCGGCCTCCAGTCCAAAAGCGCGGGTGGCAGGGGCGGCGAGCAGCCATTCGATGGAGATCGAGCCGGAGCCGGTGCCGATGTCCCAAAGGGTCTCGCCCGGTCGCGGGGCGAGGGCGGAGAGGGTCAGCGCGCGCACCGGACGTTTGGTGATCTGGCCGTCATTGGCGAACAAGTCATCGGGCAGGCCAGCGGCGCGGGGCAGGGCGGGGCCTGCGGGCTCGATCGCGACGGCGACGGGGGCGGTGATATCTTGCGGCAGGGTGGCAGGCGTGGCGGCGCGGATGCGCTCTCGCGGGCCACCGAGGCATTCTAGGAGGTGGAGGGTCGAAGCAGCGAAGCCTTGGCCGGTCAGGTAGCTGGCAAGCTCTGCCACGGCGGCGGCGTCACGCAGCGTGGCGATAATGCGCTGGCCGGGGGCGAGCAGTGGGCGCAGGCGTTGCAGCGGGGCGGCGTGCAGGCCGAGCGTAAGGGTTTCCTCCAGCCGCCAGCCAAGACGGGCGGCGGCGAGCGAGAAGGTCGAGGGCGCAGGAAAGGCGCGCCATTCGCCGGGGGTTAGGTGGGCGGTAAGGCTGCCGCCCGCGCCGAACCAGAACGGGTCGCCAGAGGCGAGAACGACGGTGGTGCGGCCCTGGCAAGCCAGCACCGTGTCAACGGAAAACGGGACGGGCCAATCGCGGCCCCGCGCGCCCACGTCGGCCAGCATGAGGTGGCGCGGGCCGCCAAAGACGATTTCGGCGGCGTCAAGCGCGGCGCGGCTTGCGGAGGTCAGGCCGGACAGTCCATCCTCGCCCAGACCGATGATCGAAAGCCAAGGATCAACCATGACGCGCGTCCTGTTGCTGGGCGGAACCACCGAGGCGAGCCGGATGGCGCGCGGCTTGGCCGAAGCTGGGATGGAGGCCGTGTTTTCCTATGCGGGGCGCACCGAGGCCCCCCTGACACAGCCGCTGCCGACGCGGGTCGGCGGGTTTGGCGGCGTGGCGGGTTTGCGCAGCTATCTGACGGCCGAACGGATCAGCCATGTGATCGACGCCACCCACCCCTTTGCCGCGCAGATGAGCACGAATGCGGTGGATGCCTGCGCCGCCGAGGGGGTGGCGCTGATCGCGCTGGAGCGCAAGCCATGGACCGCAACCAAGGGTGATAGCTGGAAGCAGGTGCCGGATATCCGCGCAGCGGCTGCGGCTTTGCCCGCTGATCCCGCGCGGGTTTTTCTTGCCATCGGGCGTCAGCATCTCGACGATTTCGCCGGACAGCCGCAGCATCACTTCCTGCTGCGTCTCGTCGATGCTCCGACCAGCGCGTTGCCCTTGCCCGACGCCGAGGCAGTGATCGACCGGGGGCCGTTCACGGTGGAGGGCGATCTGGCCTTGCTGCGTGCGCATCGCATTGACGTGATCGTTGCCAAGAACTCCGGTGGCGAGGGCGCGCAGGCCAAGCTGATCGCGGCGCGCAGCTTGCACCTGCCGGTGATCCTGATCGAACGCCCCGCAATCCCGGCGCGGACGCGGGTGGGAACGGTCGCCGAAGTGATGGCGTGGCTGGGTCATCCGGCGCGCCTTGGGGTATAGACCCAGCGCCCTACGCGGCGGGTGTCGGCGTTGCCGACGATGACCACCGTGCGCATGTCGGCCATCTCTGGCGTTGCTTCGGCCAGCGTCACCGTCTCGATCCGTTCGTCGGGCGTGGACACCGCGCGGGCGAAGGTGATTAGGCGACCCTGCCCACATTCCTCGCGCAGGATGTCGAGCACGCGGGGAAAGCCGGCGGGGCGGCTGGCGGAACGGGGGTTGTAGAACGCCATCGCGAAACCGGCTTGTGCGGCGAGGCGCAGGCGATGCTCGATCAGTTCCCACGGTTTGAGGTTGTCCGACAGGTTGATGGCGCAGAAGTCATGCCCCAGGGGCGCGCCCGCATGGGCCGCGGCGGCGAGCATGGCGGTAATGCCCGGCAACACGCGGATGTCGAGCGCGTGGTATTGCGGCGCGTCCTCCAGCGCCTCGAACACCGCCGAGGCCATGGCGAAAACGCCGGGATCACCCGAGGAGACGACGACGACGCGGCGGCCTTGCATCGCCATGTCGAGCGCGTGGCGGGCGCGGTCCAGTTCCACCCGGTTGTCAGAGGGATGCAGCGTCAGCCCGTCGCGCGGCGCGATGCGGGCGACGTAGGGGATGTAGCCCACGATGTCGGTGGCATCGGCCACGGCCTGCGTGACCTCTGGCGTCACCAGTGCCTCGTCCCCCGGTCCGAGGCCCGCAATGGCAAGCCAGCCGGTCATTCCGGCATCTCCGGGCGGCGGCCTTGGCCGTGGACAAGAACGATGGCGAAGTAGGGGCAGTCGTCGTCGGCCACCTCTGCCAACCGCGCGATGCGTTCGGTCGGCATGGACCCGCGCTCGACCAGCCATGCGGCGTCAAGGCGTCCGGTGCGGGCCAGTGCGCGGCGGATCTTGGGCAGGTTGCGCCCCGTTTTCATCACCACCAGCGCGTCTGCTTCCAGCATGTGACGCTCCAGATCCGCCTCGGGCAGGGTGCCCATCAGCACGGTCATCACGTCGTCGCCCCAGGTGATCGGCTGGCCCGTCGCGGTCCAGCAGGCCGACATGCCGGTGATGCCGGGGATCACCTCGATCGGTACGACGTCCTTCAGGCGGGTGTAAAGGTGCATAAACGAGCCGTAGAAGAAGGGGTCGCCCTCGCACAGCACGACGACATCCTGCGTCTGGGCGAGAGTCTTCAGGCGGGCAGCCCAGTCATCGTAGAACGCGGCGAGGATGCGGATGTATTCGGGGCTGTCAAAGCGCAGTTCGGTGGTGACGGGGTATTCCATTGGGTATTCGGTGACGCCGGGCGCAAGCATCCCCTCGACAATGCGGCGCGCCTGACCCGCGCGGCCTGCCTTGCGGAAATAGGCGACGTGGGCAGCGGCGCGGATGGCGCGGTCGGCACGCAGGCTCATCAGGTCGGGGTCGCCGGGGCCAAGGCCAGTGCAGATGATCTTTCCCATGGTCATTCCTTGCGGCTGGCGAGCGCGTTGACGGCGGCGACGGTGATGGCAGAGCCGCCAAGGCGGCCCTCGACGATCAGCGAGGGCGCCGGGGGGTCGGCCATCAGCGCCCCCTTGGATTCGGCGGCGCCGACAAAGCCCACGGGGCAGCCGATGATTGCGGCTGGGCGCGGGCAGGCGGGGTCTTCCAGCATGTTCAGCAGGTGGAACAGTGCGGTGGGCGCGTTGCCGATGGCTACAACCGCCCCCGCAAGATGAGGCCGCCAAAGCTCCAACGCCGCCGCGCTGCGGGTATTGGCCATCTCCTTCGCCATGCCGGGCACGCGCGGGTCGTTGAGGGTGCAGATCACCTCGTTGCCAGCGGGAAGGCGCGGGCGGGTAATGCCTTCGGAAACCATGCGCGCGTCGCACAGGATTGGCGCGCCGGCCTCCAGCGCCGCGCGGGCGGCGATGGCCATGCCAGGGGTGAAGCGGATGTGCGCCTCCAGCCCGACCATGCCCGCAGCGTGGATCATGCGGACGGCGACGATCTCTTCCTCTGGCGTGAAACGGGCGAGGTCGGCCTCGGCCCGGATCATGGCGAAGGATTGCAGGTAGATGGCGGCGCCGTCGGTCTCATACATGTGGGGCATCAGAGGGCCTTGAACAGGGTTTCGGGGTGACGCCGGATCGCGTCCGGGGGCATCCCGGCGTGGGTTGGGGTATCGCTGGCCTTACCGTTACGAATAAGGTCGAAGCCAGCCACAGTGGCCGTTAGGGTAAAAGCCGCAGGGCCGGGCAGGGCGCAGCCCTTGGCGCAGCCGGAAACGTGAAGATACGCGCCTTGCGGGACAAGCGGGGCCAGCATGTGCGCCAGCGGTCGCGTCGGTTGCAACGCCTGCGGGCAGCCCGGCGCGCCGGTGCAGGCCGTCACGCGCAGGCGCGGGTCGGCGGGGTCGGTGATAAGGCTGTCAATCTCAGGCAGGCTCGTCGCGCCTTCGACCAGCAACATGCGCCACGGTGTGACGCGCAGCGCGCCGTGTTGGGCGAGGGTCATAAGCGTGTCAGCGTGAAACTGGCCGAACGCGAAGCCAACGAGGGCGCCGCCCGGATGGATGCCGGGGCCGGGAGGCGTCATGGCGTTGGCGGGCGCGGTGGTAAAGCCGGGTGGCAGCGGGGTGCCTCGGGCGATATGCGCCGCCATGCGGCCGCGCCCGGCGGTTACGCCGCCGGTATCCAGAAACCAATTTGCGAGGGCCAGCGCGGCCTCGGGTGCCTCTTCGGCGCTGACCGGCTTGCCGAACATTGCCCCATCCGGGCGCAGGATCAACGTGCCGTCCACGCTGCGCTCCAGCCGGATGTCGGTGGAGACGGCGGCAAGGATCGGTGCGGGGCCGGTGTCTATCGCAAAGCCAAATTTGGCGGGCAGGGCGGGCGCGTCGGCAAGTGCCGCCTCCACCGCAGCGGCAAGCGCCTCAGTGCCGTCGCCCGTCTGCCAGAACGGCGTTACGATCAGGTTGCGGTGCGTCTCGGTTTCCACGTCGGGGTCCAGCAGGCCGAGGTCGGCAAGCGCGTCAAGCAACGCAAGGTGGCTATCGGCGCGCACACCGCGCAACTGAACATTGGCGCGGGCCGAAAGGTCGATCACCCCGCTGCCATGGATTTTCGCAGCGACCGCAATGCTTAGCGCCTGTGCCCGTGTCAGGCGACCCCCATGGGGGCGCACGCGCACCACCAATCCGTCGCCCGACATCATCGGGCGCAGCGCGCCGGGGCACCAGCCTTTGACCTCAAAGCTGCTCATGGATGCGCCTCCAGTTCCGCCACTATCGAGTTGCGCCGCGTGACCCAAAGGCCAGCATCGCGCAGACGGCGGAAAAGATCCTCCATCGCGGCCAATGCGGCGGGGTTTTCGCGGGCAAGGAAAGCGCGCAGGTCGTCGCGGCCCAAGGTCGCCTCGTGATACAAATCGAACAAATGCGGGGGCACAGCGGCGGCCAGATGCGCGAACGCGGCCATATGATCCAACGTCGCGGCGATTTCGGCGCCGCCCCGGAAGCCATGCGCCATCATGCCATTCGCCCAAGCCGGATTGCTGGCGCGCGCACGCACGACGCGGGCGATTTCCTCGGTCAACGTGCGGGCGCGGGGTGTATCGGGGCGGGTGGCGTCAAGGTGGTAAAGCGCGGGTTTTGCCCCGCCAAGGCGCGCGACGGCGGCGGCAAATCCTGCCTCGTGTCCCGCGTAATCGGCGGCAAGGAGCAGGTCAGTTTCCGGCAAATCCTGCGTATGCACAAAGCTGTCGGCGGCAAGAACGCGGGTTTCTAACGCGGCGCGGTCCTCTTGTGCGGTCCCGTCGCTGCCGATCGACCAGCTTGAGGCGGCAAGCCAAGCCTCGCCTGCGGCAGTGCGCGCCTCGGGCGAGAAATCGTCCATCGCGTCGCCCATGCCAAGGCCGTATTGGCCGGGGCGCGGCCCGAAAACGCGGGCGGCCACTGTGACATAGGGGTTATCCTCGGGCGCTTCGTCGCGCGCGGCCAGCGATTGGGCTCCCGCCTCGAACAACTGCGCGAGGCCGGGGAAGATGTCGCGAAACAGGCCAGAGACGCGTAGCGTAACGTCGATACGCGGGCGGTTCATCAGGGCGAGCGGAATGATTTCAAAGCCCGAGACGCGCCCCGATCCTTCGTCCCAGCGGGGCGCAAGGCCTGCGAGATGCAGCGCCATGGCGAAATCTTCGCCCGCCGTGCGCATCGTGGCCGATCCCCACAGATCCACCACCAGCCCGCGCGGCCAGTCGCCGTGGTCTTGCAGATGGCGGCGGATAAGTTCCTCGGCCAGTTTGACGCCTTGCGCATGGGCGCTGCGGGATGGAACGGCGCGCGGATCGACCGAATAGAGGTTGCGCCCGGTTGGAAGCACGTCCGACCGGCCCCGGTTGGGCGAGCCAGAGGGACCGGGTGCCACGCGGTGCCCGTTCAGCGCAGCAAGGATGCCCTGACGTTCCTCGATGCCACAGGCCCCGCGGCCAAGAATGTGCAGGCCTTCGCCAAACTGGCTTTCCTTGATGTCGCAGACAAAGCGGTCAATGCGGGTGATTGCCTCGGCGGGCGAGGCGGTTGGCGGAATGCCAAGATCATCCTCGACCCCGGTGGCGCGGGCCTCGTCGCGGATGGCGGCGATCAGCCGGTCGCGGCGCGCGGGATCAAGGCCGTCGGCGGTGGAATATTCATCCAGCACACGCTCCAACCGGGAAAGCCGCTCTGGCACGGCGGACTGGGTCAGGGGCGGCGGCAGGTGGCCCAGCGTCAGCGCGCCGATACGGCGTTTGGCCTGCGCGGCCTCGCCGGGGTCGTTGACGATGAAGGGATACAGGATCGGGAATGTGGCCAGAGCCTCGGGCCAGCAGGTCGCGGAAAGCGCCACGGATTTGCCCGGTAACCATTCCAGCGTGCCATGTGCGCCCATGTGGATCACGGCGTGCGGCTGGAGCGCGCGAAGCCAGAGATAGAAGGCGACATAGGCGTGGCGCGGGGTGCTGGACAGGTCGTGGTAATCGGCGTCCCGGCTGGTGGAATGGCCCCGTTCCGGCTGAAGCGCGACAAGGGCGTTTCCGGCTTGAAGGGCGGCGAAGTTGAAGACGCCGTTGAGGCAGGCCGGATCGGACTCGGGCGCGCCCCATGCGGCGGCCAGTTCGGCCTGTAAGGTATCGGGAAGGGTTGCCAGTGCTGCGCGGTAATCCGCAACCGGCCAGCTTTGTGCCTTGGTTTGCAGATGGGCGGCAAGGTTTTCCGGCGCGGCGGTGGTGTAACCCGCTGCGGCCAGATCGGACAAAAGCACCTCGGTCGAGGCGAGCGCGTCCAGTCCCACCGCATGGGCCATCTGATGCGCGCGACCGGGGTATGTCGACAGAATGACGGCCAGATGACGCGCGGGCGCTGGGGTGGTGGCAAGGCGATACCACGCCTTGACGCGCGCCACGGTAGCCTTGATTCGGTCCGCATCGGCGCGGTGGGCAAAGCGCGAAAATTGCAGATCGGGGTCACGCTTGCCCGGTGACTTGAAGCTGACGACACCGGCGAACAGGCGGCCATCGACCTCCGGCAGCACGATGTGCATGGCGAGGTCGGCAGGCGACAGGCCACGCGTTGCTGTCGACCAATCGCGGCGGCGGGCGGTGGACAGTGCGACCTGAAACACCGGGCAGCCCGGCGCATCCAAGGGCGAGGTGCCTGCGTCGGTTTTCGCTGAAAAAGCGGTGGCGTTGACGATGGCGGCAGGCGGCTGGGCCGTCAGATGCGCGGCGATCCATTGCGCCGCCTCGGGGGACTTCAGCGAATTGGCGAACAGGCCGTAAGCCGCAAACCCCTCTCCGGTCATGGCCTCGATCAACGCATCAATCGGAGCGGTGTCAGCGGCGGTGAGGTAAGAGCGGTAGAAGGTCACCGCAACGGCGGGGGCATCACTGTCGGGCGGACCCGCGATCACGCCGCGCCCGGGAAGGTAGAAGCCGAAGTCAGGCACGGTCTTGTCGCCCATCACCGGGCCCGCATAAAGCCCGGCGGCAAGCGCGAGTTGCGCCAGCGCGGCCTGAGCGGCAACCGCCCCCCCCGCCTCGCACAGCGCAGAAAGGCGGCGCAGGGTTGACACCGGTAGGGTTGAGATCGCGTCAAGCGCCGGGTCTGGGCGGCCATCGGCGGGCAGCACGGCCAAAGCAATGCCACGACGTTGGGCAAGGTCGCGCAGCGTCGCAAGGCCATAGGGCCAATAAGCCTCGCCGCCAATCAGGCGCACAAGGATCGCCTTGGCACCGCAAAGCGTGCGCTCGGCATAGGTATCGACCGAAAGCGGGTGGCGCAGGGCCACGATATTCGCCAGCCGCAAGGTCGGCAGCGCCCCCTTCGCGCGATGCCAGCCTGCCGCGAAAGCGCCCAGGTCACTGTCAGAGAACGACAAGACAACCAGATCGGCCGGGTCCTGAGCCGGGTCGAACGGGGTCTCCGTTTCCTCCAATCCATGGCTTTCGCGAAAGACGACGTGCATCGGCTCAGGCCCCCAGAACTGCCCGGATTTTCGCGGCGTCGATGTCGGCATGTTCCGCAATCACGACAAGGCGCGAGACGCGTGGCGCACTGCCCCACGGGCGGTCGAATTGCGCGCGCACCCGTTCGCCCACCGCCTGCACCAACAGGCGCATCGGCTTGCCCTTAATCGCGACATAGCCTTTGACGCGCAGGATGTTTTGTTCCCTGGCCAGCCGCGCGATGGCGTCGGTCAGGGCGGTTTGGTCCTCGACCTCGGCCAAGTCGATCACCACCGAGTCGAAGTCGTCATGTTCGTGATCGCCCATGCCGTCGTGATGCGATGGGCGCGCGTCGATGTCATCCTCGGCGGCTGCACTAAGGCCAAGGATCACGCGCGGGTCAATCACGCCGTCCGTCATGTGAAGGATGGGAATGCGCCGGGGCGCCTCGGCCTCGATTACCGCGCGGGCGGCGGCGAGGCCCGCCTCGCCCGCAAGGTCGGCCTTGGACAGCAGCACGATATCGGCGCAGGCGATCTGATCCTCGAACACCTCTGACAGGGGCGTTTCGTGGTCAATCGACTCGTCGGCCTGCCGTTGCGCATCAACCGCTGCCACATCGGGGGCGAAACGGCCTGCGGCCACCGCCTCGGCATCCGCCAGCGTCACCACGCCATCCACCGTAATCAGCGAGCGGATCGCGGGCCAGTCGAAGGCTTTCAGCAGCGGCTTGGGCAGGGCGAGGCCCGAGGTCTCGATCAGTATGTGATCGGGGCGCGTGGGCAGCGCCAAGAGCGCCTCAATCGTCGGGATGAAATCGTCGGCGACGGTGCAGCAAATGCAGCCGTTCGACAGCTCCACGATGTTTTCCACCGGGCAATTGTCGTCGGCGCAGGATTTCAGGATGTCACCATCCACGCCAACGACGCCAAATTCATTGACCAGCACAGCAAGGCGGCGACCCTGCGGGTTCGCCATAAGGTGCCGGATCAGCGTGGTTTTCCCGCTGCCAAGGAAGCCGGTGATGACAGTTACGGGGATTTTGGCGAGGTCAGTCATGGGCAAGCTCCATCGGGGGAATGCGGGCAAGCGATTGCTTGCGGAAGATCACCGGGCGTTCGCGCCACGGCACAAGGCCATCGGGCGCGCGCGCATAGGCGGCGGCCCCGGCAAGGATATCGGAAACATCGGCCAGCGTCATGCGGCCGTAGACATAGGACCAACGACCGGGCGCGGAAAGTGCTACGGAACAGCCCTGCGTGCAGGCGGACAGGCATTCGACCGGCACGATGCGCACGCCTTCGGGCGCGCCCGCCGCGGCAAGCGCCGCATGAAGCTGCGCACCGGGCAAGGGCAGACCCTCTTCAACGGGAAGTCCCGCTTTGCAGGTCATGCAGACGTGTAACGTGACGCTCATGCCGTCCTCTCGCATGGCATCGGGGGAAGCGCCAGAGGGAGGCCGCGCGACATCGCACAACCCTGCCGCCTGTCGCGGAACACCCCGTCCGCCGGTTCAAACCTCTGCGCTGGCAGGTCTCCCGGCTTGCGGATCAAGGGCGGCTTGCCCAACGGTCGCCCCCCTTCCCAGCCCGCCTTCCATCGGGGCCAGTGGCATCGGGCGACCTTTCCGGTCACGGTCGCGGGGGCGGCTGCGCTTTGGGGATTTCGCCCCATGTCGCATTCCCTTTTTGCCTGTCGTATAACAGGCACCAGCGCTGCCTCACCTGATGCAGGATGCCCATGATTGTCAAGGATGAGGAGCGGCACGATGACCGACAAACCCGACACACAGGCCGACGCGCCGGTAAAAACGGACGATGCACGCCACGCCGTGAAGATGGCCAAGAAGAAAGCTGCACGCGACAAGATCATGGCGTCGAAGTCGGGCGAGAAGGGGCTGATCATCGTTCATACCGGTGCGGGAAAGGGTAAATCCTCGTCTGGCTTCGGCATGATCCTGCGGTGTGTGGCGCATGGGATGCCCTGCGCGGTGGTGCAGTTCATCAAGGGCGCGTGGGATACCGGTGAGCGGCGTCTGCTGACCGAGAATTTCAGCGACCTCTGCCAGTTCTACGCGATGGGCGAGGGGTTTACCTGGGAAACACAAGACCGCGCCCGCGACGTGGTGGCGGCGCAGGCAGGGTGGGAGAAGGCCAAGGAGCTGATCCGCGACCCCAATATCCGGCTGGTACTTTTGGACGAAATCAACATCGCGCTGCGCTATGATTATCTCGACATAGCCGAGGTTCTGGCGTTCCTGCGTGACGAAAAGCCACCACTGACCCATGTGGTGCTCACCGGGCGAAACGCGTCAGAGGCGCTGATCGAAGCGGCGGATCTGGTGACAGAGATGACCCTGATCAAGCACCCGTTCCGCTCGGGCATCAAAGCACAGGCCGGGGTGGAGTTCTGAGGGCGGCAGCGCTCGGCTCGGGGATATTTTTAGGCAGAAAAGCAGGGCGACGATGGCGGGAGTGATGATACAGGGCGCAGGCTCCAACGTGGGCAAGTCGCTTCTGGTGGCGGGATTGTGCCGTGCCGCGCGGTTGCGGGGCCTGAGAGTGGCGCCGTTCAAGCCGCAGAATATGTCCAACAACGCCGCCGTGACGGTGGACGGGGGCGAGATCGGGCGCGCGCAGGCCTTGCAGGCACTGGCCTGCGGGTTAGAGCCGCACACCGACATGAACCCGATCCTGTTGAAGCCGGAAACCGACGTGGGCGCGCAGGTTGTCGTGCAGGGGCGGCGGGTAGCGACGGTGAAGGCGCGCGACTATGCGGCGATGAAGCCCGCGCTGATGGCGCCGGTGCTGGAAAGCTTTCGGCGCTTGGCGGCGGGCGTGGATATGGTGATCGTCGAGGGCGCGGGTTCGCCCGCCGAGGTGAATTTGCGCGCGGGCGATATTGCCAACATGGGTTTTGCGCGCGCCGCTGACGTGCCGGTGGTGTTGGTTGGGGATATCGACCGTGGCGGGGTGATTGCGCAGATCGTCGGCACGCAAGTGGTGCTGGATGCGGGCGATGCCGCGATGATCGGCGGCTTCATCATCAACAAATTCCGCGGCGATCCGACCTTGTTCGACGATGGCTATGCGATGATTGCGGCGCGGACAGGCTGGCGCGGTTTCGGTGTCGTGCCGTTCTTTGCCGCTGCCGCGCGTCTGCCTGCCGAGGATGCGCTTGATCTGGCGTCTTCGCACAGCAGCGGGGGCATGAAAATCGCCTGCCTCGCGCTGTCGCGGATTGCCAATTTCGATGATCTTGACCCCCTGAAGGCTGAGCCGGGGGTGAGCGTCGTGATGGTCCGCGCGGGTGAGGCGATTCCTGGCGATGCGGGCTTGGTCATCCTTCCCGGCACCAAATCGACACGCGGCGATCTGGCGTTCTTACGGGCGCAGGGTTGGGATGTTGATCTTCGCGCGCATTGGCGCCGGGGCGGGCATGTGCTGGGGATTTGCGGCGGCTACCAGATGCTTGGCCGCACGGTTGCCGACCCCGAGGGGATCGAGGGGCCAGCGGGCGCGGATGTTGGGCTGGGGTTGCTGGACATCGCGACCGTTATGACGCCGGATAAGCGGCTGACGCGGGTGGCGGGCGTTCATGCGGCGTCAGGCTTGCCGATCAGCGGCTATGAGATCCACATCGGGCGCACCGATGGCGCGGACCGGGCGCGCCCGTTTGCGCAGATCGCGGGCGCGGCAGAGGGGGCGATTTCCGCCGATGGGCGCGTGACGGGCAGCTATCTTCACGGCATGTTTGCCGATGACGCGTTCCGCGCCGCGTATCTGTCCGGTCTTGGTGTGGCCGCCTCGGGGCGGTCCTATGGCGCGGATGTCGAGGCGACACTGGACGCGCTGGCCGCGCATCTGGAGCGTCATCTGGACGTTCCCGCGATCCTCGGGCTGGCGCGTTAGCGGGTTTCCCAAGTGGTAGCGGTGTTCTTTTGCCAGCCTACGCGGTCCAGCAGCGGCGTGTCGTCGGTGAATTCGGGGTAGCCGATGCACAGGTAGGCGGAAAATTCCCACCCCTCTGGTATGGTGAACAACTGCTCGATCGCGCGCGGATCAAGGATAGAGACCATGCCGAGGCCAAGGTTTTCCGCGCGCGTGGCAAGCCACAGCGTGTGGATCGCCATCGCGGTCGATTGGCGCAATGTCTCGGGCAGGGTGCGGCGGCCTAGGCCGTGTCCCTCTGCCGGGTCGCAGACAGTAAAGACGGCAAGGTGAACGGGTGCCGCGTCGAGGCCCGCGAGCTTCAGCCGCAGATAATCGTCGCGTTTCTCATCGGTATAGGCGGCCGCTGCCTCGGCGTTACAGCGGGTGAATTCAGCCCGCACTCCGGCGCGCAGGGCGGGATCTTCGACCCGGATCACCCGCCACGGCCGCGCATTGCCCACTGATGGGGCGCAATCCATCGTCGCGCGCAGGCGCTCCAGCGTTGTTTCTGGCACCGGGTCAGTGCGGAAGTGGCGCACATCGCGACGCCAGCGCAGGATGCGGTTCAGGGTTGTGATATCGGTAAAGGTAAACTGCATCTTAACCCTCCAGGGCTGTGGCCAGGCGGGCCCATTCGGGTGCGGCCCCTGGCAGGCCAAGGCGCAACCAGCGCGGCGAATAGGGGAATAAGCGCGACCAGATTTGGTGGCGCGCAAGGTGGGCCTGCGCCGCCGTGGCATCGGTTGTGTCGTAAAGGCGGAACAGATCGGTGCCGCCGATCGGTTGCCAGCCATGACCACGCGCCAGAGCATCCATATCCCACGCCTCTGCGGCAAGGCGCTGCGCCGTCGCATCCGCCCAAGCCGCATCGGCCAGCGCCAAAGTGCCGATCTCGATCGCCGCGCCGCTGATGGGCCACGGGCCGGACATGGCCTCCATCGCCGCAATCTCGCCCGGCGCGCCAAGCGCGAAGCCAAGGCGCAGACCGGCGAGGCCGTAGAACTTGCCGAACGAGCGCAACACCACCAGCCCTTCGCGGCCCGCCATTGGCGCAAGGGAAAGCGCGGGCGTGATGTCGCCAAAGCTCTCGTCAACGACAAGGCGCCCGACCCGCCCGACCAGCGACAGCAGCGCGTCGGGGGTATGGGTTTGGCCGTCGGGATTGTTGGGGTTCACCACAATGGCAAGGTCGGTGCCTTCCAGATCGGCCAGCCGCGTGACCTCTTCCACCTGCCAACCGGCGGCGCGCAAGCTGGCGGCGTGTTCGTTATAGGTGGGCGACAGCACCCGCGCGCGGCCCGGCGCGGAAAGGCGCGGCACCAGTTGGATGGCCGCTTGTGCCCCGGCAAGCGCCACGATGGGAGCCTTGGTGCGATAGGCGGTTCGCGCGGCGCGCAGCAACCCGTCCATAGCGCTGCGGGTCGGCAGCGCCGTCCATGCCTCGGGCGAAACTGCGGGCACCGGGTAGGGCACACGATTGACACCGGTTGACAGGTCGATCCAGTCGGCAGCGCTGCCGCCGTAATGGCCGATCGCCCAATCGAGGTTGCCGCCGTGATCGCGCATCTGGGTTCCGTTACAGGAGGGCGAGGGCCGCAAGCCCCCCCGCGAGCCCTAGCATCGCGCGGAAATAAAGCGCAAGGCCGCGTTGCAGATCGCCCGGTGTCGGGTCGGTGCAGGCGCCGTTGACCCAAGGCTCCTGCGTCAATTGGCCTGCGTAAATGCGCGGGCCGGACAGCCGGACACCAAGCGCGCCCGCCATCGCCGCCTCTGGCCAGCCCGCGTTGGGCGAGCGGTGGTGTCCGGCATCACGCCACATAACCGCAAGCGCCACGCGCGGCGCGCCAGAGGCCAGCGCGAACAGCAGGCCGCTGAGGCGGGCGGGGATCAGATTCACCACGTCGTCGATGCGGGCCGAGACCATGCCAAACGCCTCGTGCCGCGCCGTGCGGTGGCCGATCATCGAGTCGAGCGTGTTGATTGCCTTATAGGCCGCGATGCCGGGCAGGCCGAGGATCGCGCCCCAGAACAGGGGTGCCACGATGCCGTCCGAGGAGTTCTCCGCCAGACTTTCCAGCGCGGCGCGCGCGACGGCGGCCGCGTCCAGCGTCGAGGGGTCGCGTCCGACGATCATCGAAACGGCGCGCCGCGCGCCGGGCAGGTCATCCGCAGCCAACGGCTTCGCCACGGCGTCAACGTGGTCGTGCATCGACCGGACTGCGACAAGGGGCCACGCAAGGATGCCGGTAAGGATAGCGCCGATCCAGCCATGTGGCAGGGCGGATTGGATCGCCAGTGCGGGGATCGCAGCCGCCGCAATCACGCTCAACGCGGCGACGGCCCCGGCAAAACGGCGGGTTGCGGTAGTGGCCGTATCGCGGTTCCAGCGCGCATCTAGCGCGGCGATCAGCCGACCGAGCCATGTTACCGGATGGCCAATCGCCGTATAGAAACGCGTAGGCCAGCCAAGGGTCGTATCAACCCCCATCGCCACCGCCATTGCGCCCGCGAACATCATACTGCCCCTCCGATCTTGAAGCGGACGATGCGGGTGAAGCCTGCGCGGCGCATGTCCGCCGCCGCCGCTTGGGGCTCCATTCCCGGCGCAAAGATCAGCGCGCGGGCGGACCCGGTGTGGGCCATGCTCCACCCAAGTGCGCCGTTGCGCGCGGCAAGATCGGCGGTGGGGTCGCTTCGCGGTCCGCGCAGGGCGATGGTGCGGCTGGCGGACTGGCTCGCAAGCCGCGCAATCGCGGTGGCAGAGGCGCAGGCGGCAGGCCATTCCGCCACAAGATCGGCGATATCGGGAAAGACGCAGTCGGCGGGGTCGGTCGCCTGCGGCGGCCCAAAGAAACCGCCAAGAATGTCCAGGCGCGGCAGGGGCGGAAGTGCCGACAACGCAAGGCCAAGACGCGACGCCCACAAGATGCGTTCCGGCGCGCGAAACAGCAGGGGATCAGTGGCGCGCTCGATCGCATGGCAGGCTTCGGTGATGTGGGCGGCGTCGTCGATACCGGCTGCCTTGGCCAAAGCCACAAGCGCAGCGGTCGAAGCCCCGGCGCCCCCACCGGGTGGCATATCAAGGCGCAACGTAAATCGCCCGGAGGGGCGCAGGCCAAGGCGCGACAGAAACGCGTGCGCGACTCGTGGCTTCAGCACCTTCGCGCTGGGCTGATGCAGCGCAAACGAACCCGGCCGCCACGTTGCATGGGCGGCCAGCACCGGGCAGGGCAGCGTGATCAACGCAACCGGGCCAGAGGTGCCGATGCGCCCCTGTAACAGCTCGCCGAAATGGCCGGAAACGCTGGCCGATGTTACGGTCACTTGAGCGCCCGGTTGACGTTCTGGATCGACCATTGCCCACCCGGCAGCGCCCGGATCAGGGTTGCCGAAAGGGGCGCCACCTCAAAGGCCAGCGCCGCCGGAATGCTGCCGGTCGCAAGGGCCAAAGCGGCCCGCACGGTGCCGGCATGGGCGACAATCGCAACCGGCCCTTTCAGCGTCGCAGCCTCGCTAAGCGCGGGCGCGATGCGGGCGCAGATGTCGTGAAAGCTTTCGCCGCCGGGTGGACGGTGGCGGGCAAGATCCATGCGCGTCAGCGGGCCGAGATCGGGAACCTTGGCGGCCTCCATCCCCTCCCACTCGCCGAAATGCTGCTCCCACAGCCGCTCGTCCTGCATCGCCGCTAGCCCCGGGAAAAGTGCCGCGGCCGTCATGCGGCACCGCAACGCCGGGCTGACCACCAGTTTAGCTACCCGACCGACCAATGCGCGCGCGCGGGCCAGCACCTCTGGCCCGGGCAGATCGGCCGGCACGTCAAGACGCCCGGCCAGACGCCCGCCGCTGCGGGCAGGTGCGTGGCGGATCAGGATCAGATCGGTCGTCCCCGGCATGTCCACGGTCGGGTTTACCCCTTTTCAATCGGTCAGAATGGTGTTTCTTGGCCCCCGACGAGGGGGACAAGATGGCGGTGATACTCATTACAGGTGGGGCGCGCTCGGGCAAGAGCCTGCATGCGGAAACGCGTGTGTTGGCCCTGCCGGGACGCCCGGTCTATATTGCCACCGCCGAGGCGCATGATGCCGAAATGACGGCACGCATCGCCGCCCACCGCGCCCGCCGCGACGCACGCTGGCTGGATCACCCCGCGCCACTTGATCTGGTCGAGGCCTTGGCCCAGACCGATGGTCACGGCGCGCGGCTGGTAGATTGCCTGACGCTGTGGCTGTCGAACCTGATGTTTGCCGGGCGCGACTGGCGCAACGAGTCCGTGCGCCTTTGTGAGGCGCTGGCCGAACAGGCCACCCCGGTGATTCTGGTGACCAATGAAGTGGGGATGGGGATCGTCCCTGAAAACGCGCTCGCCCGCGCGTTTCGTGATGCTGCGGGCAGCCTTAACCAAGCAGTGGCGCGTGTCGCCGACGAAGTGGAATTCGTCGTCGCGGGCCTGCCGATGAAAGTGAAATGACATGACTAAGGTTCTTCCTGCCGCCTCCTTTGCCGAGCTGCGCGCGCGCATCGCGACGCTGCCATCGGTCGATACCGCCGCCGCCGAGGCGGCTCAGGCGCGTCAGGGGCAGTTGACCAAGCCGCCGGGTTCGCTGGGGCGGCTGGAGGATCTGGCGATCTTCATGGCAGGGTGGCGCGGCACCGACCGACCGCGCATCACCCGCGCGCAGGCTTTGGTGTTTGCCGGCAACCACGGCATCTGCGCGCAGGGGGTAAACCCCTATCCGCAGGAAGTGACGGCGCAGATGGTGGGCAACTTTGCCGCCGGCGGGGCCGCGATCAACCAGCTTTGCCGCGCCAACGGGGCAGAGCTGTCGGTGATCGCGCTGGACCTTGACCGGCCAACCGCCGACTTCACCCAAGGCCCTGCGATGACAGAGGCAGAGGTGCTGGACGCAATGGCGCGTGGCGCGGCGGCGGTGGACACCACCGCAGACGTTTTGATCCTGGGGGAAATGGGGATCGGCAACTCGACCATCGCGGCGGCGCTGACACGCGCTTTGTTCGGTGGCCACGCCAAAGATTGGGTTGGTCCCGGCACCGGATCGGATGCGAACGGCCTCTCGCTCAAGGCGCGGGTGATCGAGGCGGGCATGGTGAAACACAAGGCCGCCATGAGCGATCCGCTGACAGTGCTGGCGGCCTTTGGCGGGCGCGAGCAGGCGGCGATTTGCGGCGCCGTTCTCGCTGCGCGGGCGGCGCGGATTCCGGTGATCCTCGATGGCTTCATCTGCACGGCAGCGGCGGCAGTGCTGCACTCGTTGGGCGGCACGCTCGATCACTGCATCGTCGGCCATGCCAGCGCGGAACCCGGCCATCGCCGCCTACTGGCCGCGATCGGGAAAGAGCCGGTGCTGGACCTTGGCCTGCGGTTGGGCGAAGGGTCGGGTGCTGCGGTGGCCTTGGGTGTGCTGCGGTCGGCACTTGAGATGCACAACGGCATGGCGACCTTCGCCGAAGCGGGTGTTTCGGGCGCATGAGTGGCGCGCCGCACCTCTGGCTGGCTGCGCGCCGGGACGAGGCGCGGTTGGCGCTGATGTTGCTGACGCGATTGCCGATGGGGCGGATTGCAACGCCCCCAACGCTTGCCGCAGCGGTTTGGGCCTATCCGCTGGCAGGCGTCGCGGTTGGCGCGCTCATTGGTGGGGTGTTTTCCGGCGCGCTGTGGCTGGGCGTGCCGGGATCGGCCGCCTCGGTTCTTGGGCTTGTCGCAGGTGTGGTCACGACCGGCGGGATGCACGAAGACGGACTGGCAGATCTTGCCGATGGTTTCGGAGGTGGGCAGACGCGTACGCGCAAGCTGGAGATTATGCGCGACAGCCGGGTCGGGTCTTACGGGGTGATCGCGCTGGTTCTGGCGCTCTCCTTGCGGCTGACTCTGTTGGCGGGGATGGCGGGCGGTTGGCGCACGGTTGCCGCCTTGGTTGGGCTGGCCGCGACGAGCCGGGCGGTTTTGCCGGTCTTGATGCTGACCCTTCCACAGGCGCGGGCCGAGGGGCTGGGGGCCAAAGCCTCGGCGCAAGTCTCGCGTGGTGCGGTCTTGGCGGCGCTGGGAATCGGTTGCGCGTTTGCCCTTATCGGGGTGCCGGGGGCAATTGAGGTGATCGTAACGATGGCGCTTGCCGGGGCCGCGATGGCGGGGCTGGCGGTGCGGCAGATCGGGGGCGTGACCGGCGACGTGTTGGGCGCGACGCAGGTGATGTGCGAACTGGCCGGGTGGATCGCGCTGACCGCGTATCTTGCGCACTGATCAGGCGGCTTTGTCGGGGCCCTGAATAATCAGCTTCCAGAAGGCGAAGGCCGAAGCTGCGGCGAAGAAAAACGCCCAGCCAGAGTTGCCGCCCCAAAGCTCGAACCCGGCCCAGAGGGCGGGGACGAGGATGGTCACCCAGCGGCGCCAGATGGGGATGAAGAACGGGTCGTTGGGGTCAAGCAATTGCATGGCGTGACCCTAAAGCGCGCCGACGCCGAGGGGAAGGGCGTTTACATGAGGGGCGGTTCGGGGCGATACTTTGCAAGATAGCTTTGGGAGGACCAGATGCCAACGATTGCACCCGATTTTGCCGGACAGACGGTTTTGACGACCTTCGAGATGACGCCGGGGACCTGTCACGATTTGCTGGACGAGTTGAAGGACGCGTATCAGGCGTTCATCCGGCATCAACCGGGGTTTTTATCGGCGGGCCTTCATGTCAACGATGCCCAGACCCGGATCGCGAATTATTCGAAATGGACCCGCCGCGAGGACTTTCAGGCGATGCTTCGCACCCCGGAAATGCGCGAGAGAAACCGCCGGATTGCTGAGCTTTGCTCGAGGTTCGAGCCGGTGATGTATGAGGTTGCGGCGGTATTTTGAGGGGGCGTTGCGCCGTGCAAGGCTTGACTAATGCGCTGAAAGCGTTTGATTTTCATAGTGTTGAACAATGTTAACCTGACAAAACGCCAACCCAAGCTTTGGTCAGCCAGAGCGAAAACAGGAGACGGATGACATGAAATTTCGGTTGATTGCGCTGATGGGACTGGTTCTGACGCTGACTGCTTGCGGTGGCGGCGGATCGTCGTCCTGGCCCTTCTGAGCGCGTCGGCGGTTTGGCGGGGTAAGGCCCCGCCTTACGGCTGGCGGCGCTGTTGTTTGCGCACATTGCCAAAGTGGTAGGACGTCAACGTGCCGGTCGCCAACGCGCCACAGAGCGTAGCGGCGAATTCGGCGTTGAGGCCCATCGTCTCGGGGTAGTGGATCAGCAAACCGCCGCCGACGATCATGTTGAAGGCGCCCCACAGAAAATTGACCACGGGCGGAGAATTCCCCTTGCCGCGCGGCTCGGCAAAGGGGGTGGGAAACGGCATGCCCAACAGGCCCGCGATCAGATGCGGCAGGCTGTTGCACAAAAAGACACCGGCAACGAAGAGCGCGATATAGGGCATGGTTGCGTCCTGACTGGATGTGAGGGTTTTCGCATTCCAGAGGCGGCGGCGCAAGGGTGGGGGGGAGGTGGAAACGGACGCCACAGAGACGAAAGGGGAGTACCTGCCCCCCCTTTCAAAACTTAAGTTATGTTTGCAGACTACGCAGCATCAAGCATGCCGACTTGTTTATCCGACGAACCAAAGAAAGAAACCTGCTTAAATCGCGTCAAGCCCATCTTGTTGATCGCGTCTCTTGTCGCATCTGCGAACGCGGCCATCACGGCAGCTTTACGTTCAACGGTCATTGTCATCCCTCAGGTCAAGTTAAGTTCGGAGAGCTTAGCTAGTCGCGCGACAAATATAGCCATGCTCCAGACATTTGCACAGTCTTAAACGCCCCACTTGTCGAAAGTGTGTCCTTAAATTGGTTAAAGAACTGTCTATCGGCTGGGCTACGAAAATGCAACTTTATGTGCTTAGCGGGCATTTCAGTGCTTGCGACCTCCACAGCGCCCGTGAACATTTGTGATAATACGTCAACGTAGCGTTCCAATGTCATTGCGTCCGAGAAATCGAACTCAGGTGACAAAACCAGATGACGCAAACGCAACACTTTGTCGTCATATCCCGGCAACGCCGCAACATTAAGTTGGCAAACAGCAAGCACATTTGGGCCATCGAGCAGACCAAACACGCCAGCATGAGGCAACTGGGGATCTTCAGCGAGAGGCTTAAGAACCGTAAGGGCACTCGGAGCAAATTCGGTGAACGCCTCATTATATGTTTCGCACAAAGCATCCCAGTTGCGCCAGAGCAGCTGCCAATGTCCGTTTTCACGCGATAAACGTTCAAATGTCATATGCATATCTCTCCATCAAACGAATCACGCACTAACCGATATACACACAACCTTACCGCGTGAACTTCTTATACTTCACGCGCTTCGGCTCCAGTGCGTCTGGCCCCAGACGGCGTTCTTTGTCTTCTTCGTAGGCCTCGAAGTTGCCTTCGAACCATTCGACGTGGGCGTCGCCCTCGAAGGCGAGGATGTGGGTGCAGAGGCGGTCGAGGAAGAAGCGGTCGTGGGAGATGATGACGGCGCAACCGGCGAAGTCTTCGATGGCGTCTTCCAGCGCGCGCAGGGTTTCGACGTCGAGGTCGTTGGTCGGCTCGTCGAGCAGCAGCACGTTGCCGCCGGTGCGCAGCAGTTTGGCGAGGTGGACGCGGTTACGCTCACCGCCCGACAGAAGGCCGACCTTTTTCTGCTGGTCGGAGCCCTTGAAGTTGAAGGCGCCGGCATAGGCGCGCGAGTTCACTTCGGCGTCGCCCAGCACGACGATGTCGAGCCCGTCAGAGATTTCCTCCCACGCGGTTTTGTCGGGGTCGAGGTTGTCGCGCGACTGGTCGACGTAGGACATCTGCACGGTTTCACCGATGGTGATGGTGCCCTCGTCGGGTTTTTCCTGACCGGTAATCATGCGGAACAGGGTGGTTTTACCGGCGCCGTTGGGGCCAATGATGCCGACGATGGCGCCCGGCGGGATGGAGAAGGTCAGGTTTTCCATCAACAGCTTGTCGCCCATGTGTTTCTTGAGGCCCTCGACCTCGATCACCTTGCCGCCAAGGCGTTCGCCGTTGGGGATGATGATCTGCGCGGTCGAGACGCGGTCGCGCACGGATTTGTCGGCCATCTCGTTATACTTGGTGATCCGGGCCTTTTGCTTGGCCTGACGGGCCTTGGCACCGGCGCGGATCCAGTTGAGTTCCTTCTCCAGCACCTTCTGCTTGGCCTTATCTTCGCGGGCTTCTTGCAGCAGGCGCTTGGCTTTTTGCTCGATCCATGCGGTGTAGTTGCCCTCGTAAGGGATGCCGCGGCCACGGTCGAGTTCCAGAATCCACGAGGTGATGTCGTCAAGGAAGTAGCGGTCGTGGGTGACGATCAGGATGGTGCCCTGGTAGTCGATCAGGTGCTGTTGCAGCCAGGCGATGGTTTCGGCGTCAAGGTGGTTGGTGGGTTCGTCGAGCAGCAGCATCTCGGGCGCTTCAAGCAGCAGTTTGCAGAGCGCGACGCGGCGTTTTTCACCGCCGGAAAGGGTGGTGACATTGGCATCGTCGGGCGGGCAGCGCAGGGCTTCCAGCGCAATGTCGATCTGGCTGTCGAGATCCCAGAGGTTCTGCGCGTCGATCTGGTCTTGCAGGTTCGACATCTCCTCGGCCGTCTCGTCCGAGTAGTTCATTGCCAGTTCGTTGTAGCGGTCGAGAATGGCCTTTTTCGGCGCGACGCCCAGCATGACGTTGCCGCGCACGTCGAGGGTTTCGTCAAGGTTGGGTTCCTGCGGCAGGTAGCCGACGCGCGCGCCCTTGGCGGCCCAAGCCTCGCCCTGAAAATCGGTGTCGATGCCGGCCATGATGCGCATCAGGGTCGATTTACCCGAACCGTTGACGCCGACGACGCCGATCTTGACGCCGGGCAGGAAGTTCAGGTGGATGTTCTCAAAGCACTTTTTCCCACCGGGGTAAGCCTTGGAGACACCTTCCATGTGATAGACGTATTGATAGGCGGCCATGATGCGCTCCTGCGGACAAAGGGGGTTTGCGCACCATCTAATGATTGTGAAGCAAAAGGGCAATCGGGTGGGGGCCGCCTGTGGTGGTCGCGGCACCGAGTTTGTCGCCGCGACGACCGTTTGCCGGGGGAAGGGGAAAACTTCCGGTCAGATCACGGCCAAGCCTTGGTGCCGCACCGCGTCCTTTGCGCCAAGCGGGCGACGCAGGACCACGGCGGCAAAAGCGATCAACGCGAGGTAGGTTACGCCCGCGACCGAGGCGCTGTGGACGGCAATCGCCTGTGGCGACGGGTCCGTGCCTTGGCCATACAAGACCGTCAGCGCCGCGCTCCACCCGGTTGAAACGGCGGCGAGGGCGATGAAGGCGGTGTGTTCCAGGCGGCTGGCCCGCGCAAGCAGGTCGGGCAGGATCAACGCCAGCGCGATGCCAAAGATCGCCATGTCATAGTCGTAGATATAAGGGCTGATGGACAGCGTGCAGAGCACCGCCATACCCAGTTGCAGCCGCGCGGACCAGCGGCACCAGACAGTGTAGGCGACAAGTCCCATGCTTAACCCGGCGGTGACGATCTGAACGGTCATGGCAAGGCCCAAAGGCGCGCCGAAAGACCGGATCGCGGCATAGACCGAGGTGAGGCGGAACATCAGATACGCGCCCTCGGTGAGCAGTGCGCCCGACTGACGGGCACCGGAAAGGAACGCGGGCCAGACGCCTGTGCCAAATGCCAGAGTTGCCAACACGCCGGACCCAAGGGTGACGGCGGCGGCGATGGCGATCACCGACCACCGGCAACGAGCCACCGTCAGCACGGTCAGCCCGACGGCAAGGTGCGGCTTTATCACCATCAGGCCCAGCGGGATGCCGGCGAGGCTGCGGCCTTGCAAGGTGGCGAGGGCGAAAAGGCCGACGAACGCGCCGGTCATCGTGCCGTTCTGGCCGGTCATGATCGTGACGAGCAGAGCGGGAAAGACAATGGCGAAAGCTTCCAGGAATCTATCGCCCGCGAGGCGGTGCAGCGCGAACATGTAGGCCAGGAAGGCGGGCAGCATGAATGCAAGGTAGGCCAGCCCCCTTGGCAAAAGTGCAAGCGTCGCGGCGATCAGGTCGAATTGCGGTGGGTAGGCCCATGACATCGGGGTTGCGGCGCCGCCGACGGCGGCTTCGGCTGCATACATGGTATGGGTGTCATAGGCGGCGATCAGCGTGCCGTGCAGTGCCATGCGGCCGGCAAGATAGATGGCGTTGAAATCGACGAAAATGTTGCTCAGATGCGGCCCCAGCAGCCCCGCGAAACACGCCGCGCGCCACAGAATTGCCAGCAGAAGCATGACCTGTAGCGCCGCCGCTATCGCGCTTTGCAAGGTTTCGCGTCTAGATGGACGGGGGCTGTTGCGGGCGGTGTCGGACATCGTGCCTGTTCCGGTAAGACTTCGTTTTGGTAAGCAAACCATCCCTGTCGAATGCGGTATAAATGCGGCGAGAGCGTGGAGTTCACGGGCCAAGCCAGCCCCGCGCAATAACATCTTCGCTCCTGCCACGGGATAGGGTAGCACGTTGGCCATGAGACAGGGGTTTCCCATAGCGGCGTCCGGCATGGTTGTCGGTCTTTTGGGCGGGTCGTTTGACCCGGCCCATTCGGGGCATGCGCATATCACGCGTGAGGCAATCAAGCGGTTCGGGCTTGACCGGGTTTGGTGGCTCGTCTCGCCGGGCAACCCGTTGAAGGCCAGGGGACCAGCGCCGATGGCGCGGCGCATGGCGCGCGCGCGCGCGGTGATGGACGATCCGCGCGTCATCATCACCGATCTCGAGGCCCGGCTGGGCACGCGTTACACCGCCGGAACGGTGGCGCGGTTGCAGGCAATCTATCCGGGGGTGCATTTCGTCTGGCTGATGGGAGGCGACAACCTTCAGCAACTGCACCGCTGGGAGCGGTGGCGCTGGATCATGGAGCATGTGCCGGTGGGTGTGTTGGCACGACCGGGCAGTGAGATCGGGGCGCGTTGTTCCAAGGCGGCGGCGATTTATGCCGACGCACGGGTGCCAGCGCGGGGGATCGGGCTGCGCGCGCCGCCAGCGTGGTGCTTTACCGATGTGCCGATGGTCGATGTCTCGTCCAGCGAGATCCGTGAGCGGGGCGAGTGGAAACGATAATGTGACCGGAGGGCAGGCTTGTCCCTCGGCGGTCAATCTGGTCTTTGGCAAAAAACGCGACGCTGGGGGGATAAATGATCGGGAACGAGGTAACGCGACGCTGGGCGATTGGCGCGTTGATGGCAGGTGTGGCGAGCCCGGCCTTGTCCAAATCACACAAGATCACGCACAACGCGCCGAAGGTGGCGAAGCCGAAGCCGCCCGAGATTTTGTCGCCCGATGCCTTGACAAAAACGGCGGATCTGGGCGGCAAGGTGGCGTATCTGGTGGTTGATGCGAAATCGGGGCGGGTGCTGGAAAGCGCCAATGTGGATGCACCGATGGCGCCTGCAAGCGTCGCCAAGACGCTGACCACGCTGTATGCGCTGGAGGCTTTGGGCGGGGACTACCGCTTTACCACGCGGGTGGTGGCGACGGGGCCACTGTCGGGCGGGGTGGTGCAGGGCGATCTGGTGCTGGTGGGCGGCGGCGATCCGACGCTGGACACCGACGCGCTGGGCGACATGGCAAAGCAATTGGCGGCGGCGGGCGTGCGGGGCATAACTGGCCGGTTCCTGACCGACGCGAGTGCGCTGCCGTCGATTTCCACCATTGATCCGGGCCAGCCGCCGCAGGTTGAATATAACCCGGGGCTGAGCGGGCTGAACCTCAACTTCAACCGGGTATACTTCGGGTGGCAGAAAAAGGGCGCGGGCTATGTGCTGACAATGGATGCGCGGGGTTTGCATTACGCGCCTGCGGTCAGTCGCGCGCGGATGGAGATCGTCAACCGCGCAGAGCCGGCGTTCGACTACGCGATGCGCGACGGGGTAGAACAGTGGAGCGTGGCGGAACGCGCGCTGGGCCCGAACGGTAGCCGTTGGCTGCCAGTGCGGCACACCGGCGCCTACGCGGGCGATGTGTTCCAGACGCTTGCGGCAACGCATGGCATCCGGTTGCCCATGGCGCAGTCGGTTACGGGGACGACAGGCGGCACCGCTTTGGCGCAACATCAAAGCGCGAGCTTGCGCATCGTGCTGCGCGAAATGCTGAAGTATTCCACCAATGTCACCGCCGAGGTGGTGGGCCTGACCGCAAGCATCGCACTGGGTGGGCAGGTGGATACACTGGAGGCCTCGGCTCGGCGGATGAACGATTGGGCGGTGCAAAGGTTTGGCATTCACCCGCAATTGGTCGATCACTCCGGCTTGATGCCGACAAACCGGGTGACGGTGACGGATCTGGTGACGCTTTTGCGCGCGGGCGGCACCGACGATTTGCGCGGCATCCTCAAGACGGTGCCGATGCAGGATGAGCGGGGCCATTACGGCACCGCCGCCGCGCCCAAAGTGCAAGCGAAGTCGGGGACGCTAAATTTTGTATCAAACCTCGCGGGCTATGAGACGACGGAGAAGGGGCACGAGTTGGTGTTTGCCGTGCTGGCGGGCGATGTGGCGCGCTGCGAAGCGGTGCCGCAGGCGGACCGGGAAAACCCCTATGGCGTGCGGTCATGGGTGTGGCGGGCGCATGTCATGCAGCGCGGGTTTCTGGTGCGCTGGGCCCGGGTGTATGACGCCTGAGCGCGGCGCGTGGAGCTGGTCGGGAAAAGGTGAGTATTTAGGCCAAGAAGAAGCGGGGCGCGCAAAGGGTGAAGGCAACCGGCGCGCGCCCGGTTTTGTTACGAATGCGCAAATCTTGCGCGGGCGCCGCGCTCGATCGCGGCGGCGTGCAGGCGGTCGAGGTTCAGCTCGTCCCGCACCTCTTCCAGCAGGCGCAATTCGGTATCGTTGAGTTTGCCATCGGCGGCGGCAACGTCGCAGGCGAGCGCGTAGGCGGTCTCGTATAGCCGTTCCGGTAGCGCGTCGCGGATGAGGCCGAAGAGAGCGTCGAGGCCGTCTTCTTCCTCGAACAGGTCAAACACCACTTGCGCGATGCGCGGCAGGCGGTCGCCGTCGTAACCTTTGAACACCGGCAGGTGGTTCACGATCTGCTGGATCATCGCCAGTTCCTGGGCGCGGATCGTCTCATCCGAGGCAGAGACGGCGATCATCAGGGCGATCAGGCTGTCTTGCGGGGTCATCGAGGCGGTGTCGAAGCTCATCTGATGTGATCCTTTGGGGCTGTATTGGGTGCAGAATATTGACGCGGGGGGGTGTGGGCAATAGGAGACGGGGGTTGCCGGGCATCGGGCCCGGTGTTTGATCCAGAGGATGCGCCCAATGTCCGACCTTCGGGACGCCGCGATGAATTCGAAAGCATGGCCTTTTGAAGAGGCGCGCCGGGTGCTGAAACGCTATGAGAAGGCGCCGCCGGAAAAGGGCTATGTGCTGTTCGAGACCGGCTATGGCCCGTCGGGCCTACCGCATATTGGCACCTTTGGTGAAGTGGCGCGCACCTCGATGATCCGGCGCGCGTTTCAGGAAATCTCGGACATCCCGACCAAGCTGTTGGTGTTCTCGGACGATATGGACGGCATGCGCAAGGTGCCCGACAACGTGCCGAACCCGGCGATGCTGCGCGAGCATTTGCAGCGCCCGCTGACCGTGGTGCCGGATCCGTTCGAGGAATTCGCCAGCTTTGGCGACCATAACAACGCGATGTTGCGGCGGTTTCTGGATACGTTTGGCTTTGACTATGAATTCGCCAGCGCCACCGAGTATTACAAATCCGGCAAACTGGACGCGATCTTGCTGCGCGCGGCGGAACGATATGACGCCATCATGAAGATCATGCTTGCGAGTTTGCGCGAAGAGCGGCAAGCGACCTATTCCTGCTTCCTGCCGATCTCGCCGATCTCTGGCCGGGTGCTGTATGTGCCGATCAAGCATGTCGATGCCAAGGCCGGCACGATTACCTTTGACGACGAAGATGGCACCGAGACCACGCTGCCCGTCACCGGTGGCCACGTGAAGTTGCAGTGGAAGCCGGATTTCGGCGCACGCTGGGCCGCGCTGGGCGTCGATTTTGAGATGTATGGCAAAGATCACAGCACCAACACGCCGATCTATGACGGCATCTGCGAGGTGTTGGGGACTCGCGCGCCCGAGCATTTCACTTATGAGTTGTTTCTGGACGAGCAGGGCCAGAAGATTTCCAAATCAAAGGGCAACGGGCTGACCATCGACGAATGGCTGAAATACGCCTCGACCGACTCGCTGGGCTATTACATGTTCCTGAAGCCCAAGACGGCGAAGAAGCTGCATTTCGACGTCATTCCGAAGGCGGTGGACGAATATCACCAGCAATTGCGCGCCTATGTCGGGCAGGATGCGGCGGCGCGCTATGCCAACCCGGTGTGGCACACTCACGGCGGCAACCCGCCGGAAAGCCACATGGTGGTGCCGTTCGCGATGCTGTTGAACTTGGCCAGCGTGGCGGGCGCGACCGACAAGGCGGGGCTTTGGGGCTTTATCAAGCGCTATGCGCCCGAGGCGACGCCAGAGGCGAACCCCGATCTGGATCAGGCGGCAGAGTTCGCCGTGCGCTATTTCCGCGACTTTGTGGCGCCCACGCGGGTGTTCCGTGCTCCGTCGGATCAGGAGCGCGCGGCGATGCTGGATCTTGTGGCGCGGCTGAAGGCGTGGGACGGCGGGCTGGACGCAGATGCGTTGCAGACGATGGTTTTCGCCGTCGGCACCGAACATGGGTTCGACCCGCTGCGCAACTGGTTCACCGCGCTGTATGAGGTGCTGCTGGGCGCGAGCCAAGGGCCGCGCTTTGGCGGGTTCATCGCGCTTTATGGCGTTGGCGAGACTGTCGCGCTGATCGAAAAGGCGCTTGCTGGCGGGTTGGACTGAGGCCTGAGGCACTTCGGCGGCATCGCGCCGACCGGGCGGCGCGCGTGGGCGGCATGATGCCGAGCTACGCGCGGTTTGCTTGACCCTGCCGTGAGGGCGGGTCACGATTGAATTATCGATGCGGCCCCATCTGGCAACGAGGGCGGTACGGTGCGCGGACAGGTGTAAAGTCTTCGTAGTGTTGTGAAATTGGCATGCGGGACGTGCCCGGCGCCTTTGGGGCGCGTGGGTGGTGCCATGCCTTGACCGCAGGCGGCTCTCACCCTGCGGATCGATGAAATTTGACCGCTGACAAGGCGGTATCTGGAGGCACATGAAGGGCTATCAACCGCTCAATACGCTGAAACCCGTGGCGCGGGGCATCTGGATTGTCGATGGGCCAGAGGTGTCGTTTATGGGCGTGCCGTTCCCGACGCGGATGGTGGTGATCCGGCTGAAAAGCGGCGATTTGATGCTGATCTCGCCGATCGAGTGCAATCAATGGCTGGCGCGGGATATCGGGCTTTTGGGTCGGGTGCGGCACCTGGTTTCGCCGAACAGGATCCATTACGCGGGCGTTCCGGGCTGGCAGGCGGCGTTTCCCGACGCGCTGGCATGGGCTTCGCCCGGCGTGCGCGCGCGGGCGGCGAAGCAGGCCTGCGCGGTGCGGTGGGACCGCGATCTGGGCGAGGTGGCAGAGGCGGACTGGGCCGCCGACGTCGATCAGCTGACCGTGCATGGCAGCACGGTGCATCAAGAGGTCGCGTTCTTGCACCGCGAGTCCCGCACCCTGATCCTTGCCGACCTGATCGAGAATTTCGAGCCGCATCGGCTGGGGTGGAAGAGGCGCTGGATGGCGCGGCTGGGCGGAGTGTTGGACCCTGACGGCAAGGCGCCGCTGGACATGCGCATGACGTTCCGGCGCGGCAAGCGAGAGCTGCGCGCGGCGGTGGAACAGATGATCGCGTGGCAGCCGCAGCGGGTCATTATCGCGCATGGCCGCTGGTATGAACGCGAGGCCGTGGCAGAGTTGCAGCGCGCGTTCCGCTGGGCATTCTGACCGCTCAGGCGCGCCAGATGTCCCACAGGCGACCCCAGCGTCGGGCGAGGTCGTTGGGATGTTCAACAAACAGCCGCGCGCCAAGCGGGAAGGCGGCAAGCTGATGACGCGCCTTCAGCGTGGTGATCCGGGCGTCTACGGTGGTGCGTTCTGATGCGGGCAGGTCGAGCGTGGCAAGGGTGGCGCGAAACACGGCGAGGTCGTTGAGGTCGCCCAACCGTTCGGCCAACTCCTCGGTTGCTTCGGCATGGGGCAGCATCAGCGCGGGCCAAATCGGCGTCAGCAGCCGCGCCTGATAGAGGTGATCCTTGACGCATTTGCGCCAGTCATGCAGGCGGGCGGCCCCGGTTTGCGTCAGCGCGGCACGCTGGGCGTGGCGAGCGCGGGCGTAGGTCTTGGCAAGTCCTTCGTGCAGGATCGCGCCGGTATCGCCCGAGGTTGGCAGGGATTTCAGCGCACGTTTGGCGTGGGTAAGTTGGGCGTGGCAGGCCGCCAGCGCCTCTGGTGCCGACAGGGCCGGGGCACGGGGGCGGGCGAGCGCTGCGCTGAGGCGCGGCAGATCGGCGGGCGACAACGCGGCGAGGGTGGCGTGCAGCACGTCGGCATCGCGCAGATGCGCCACGGCGCGGGCGGCGTCGCGCAAGTGAGTATCAAGCGCATCCATCGTGGTCGGATCAGCAGCTGCGGTGCGGATCAGGCGCACCAGCGCGCGCAGTCGCTTGGCGTGTTTGCGCAGCTCATGCACAGCCTCTGGCTGTGGCAGGCTCGGCTGTTCGATATGGGCCAGCGCGCGCTTGACCTGTTCCAGCGCGATGCGTTTGGCGCCGCGCAAGAGGTCCGGATCGGAGAGGGTGAACTGATAGGCCAGCAAAGTCTCCTTTCGCGGTAGATTAGCCCTAATTTGGCATTGCGTCAGGGGCAGCGTTGTCGCGGATGCACAACGATCCCGTTTTATTGTGACAGTTGTATGACAAGGGCGCCGCGCCGCTTGGCGCCCGAGGGGGCACCGTGCGGATAGGTTAAAATATAATTAACGAAGCCTTGCTAGGCATTGCAGCGTCAGGGCGGTCAGCCCGGTGCGATCCGATCATGAGAAATCAGGGATACGGCGCGCTGGGTTTGGCCCCTTTCGCGTCTCTGGTTTTCGCCCACTGACCGTTGCGGCGAGGGCAAACGAGACAAGGGTTACTTGCATGGATATGTCGATCACGGACGGGCTGGCGCTGATGCCGCCGCCCTTTGCGAACGGGCTGGCGGTGTGGTCGAACGGGGAGGGCACCCCCGGATCTGGCACTTATGTCGGCCAGGCGAACGCGGCCTTTGTCCCGGCGGACGCCGACTTCGCGGGCTGTCTGGAGCTGCAAAAGACGCAGAGTGTGCAAAAGCTGCGCTACATGGTGCAGACGCCAATCCGGCCGGGGCTGTACCTGCGTATCACCGCGCGGGTCAAGGCGATGTCGGGCAACTTGCCGACAGTGCATATTGCGGGCTGGGCCGGGGCGGGGACCACAAACGTCGCCACAGTGCAGCAAACCGGGCCTGATGTGACGCTGACCGCTTATGGCACGGTCGTCACGGTTAGCGCCATTGTCGGCGTCGGCAACCGGCGTGGGGTCGATATGGTCTGGGGCATGACCCCCACTTATGGCTATTTCGGGCTTGACCTGACCGGGCCGAATGGCGGCGTGGTGCGCATTGATGATCTGGTGATCGAGGACGTCACCGATACCTTTGCGCGGAAGCTGATGGACTGGGTCGATGTGCGCGACTATGGCGCGATGGGCGACGGCATTACCGATGACACGGCCGCGTTTCTAGCGGCCGATGCCGCGGCGGCGGGGGGCGCGGTGTTGGTGTCGACCGGCACCTACGCGCTTGCAAGCAACGTCACGATCAACTCACCCGTGCGCTTTGAGGGCACCGTGACGATGCCCGACGCCGCGCGCCTGTCGCTGACGCGCAGCTATGACATCGCCACCTACGAGGCGGCTTTTGGCAACGAACTGCTCGGCTTCAAGAAAATGCTACAGGCGTTGTTCTATTTCACCGACCATTCGGTGCTGGATCTGGGCGGGCGGCAGATCAGCCTTGACGCGCCACTGGACGTCGCGGCGATCAGCGGACAGACCGGCGGGTTTCAGACGCGTCGCGTGCTGACCAACGGTCAGTTGAACCTCGTCGCGGGCACGGCGTGGAACACCACCACCACCACCTCGCCCGGAACCTATGCCACCGCGCAGCCCAACACGCTGACCGGCGTCACCAATATCGCGCAGATCGCGGTGGGTTCGCTGGTCACCGGCACCGGCGTCGGGCGTGAGGTTTATGTCACCGCCGTCAACGTCGCCGCTGGCACCCTGACGCTAAGCCAGCCGCTTTATGATGCCGTTGGCACGCAAAGCTATACCTTTACCCGCTTCCGCTATGCGCTGGATTTCTCGGGCATGGCGCAGCTTAACAAGTTCGAGATCACCGACCTCGAATTCGCCTGCAACGCGGTGGGTAGCGCGATCATGCTGGCCCCAAGTGGCAGCATCTTCCGCGTCGCTGACTGTGTGTTCACCTCGCCCAAGGACCGCTGCATCACCTCGATCGGCACCGGTTGTCAGGGCCTGTTGCTTGACCGCAATCAGTTCCTGTCAGCCGAGCAGTCTTCACGCGCGCAGGACCGCACCTCGATCGCGATCAACATCAACTCCAACGACACCAAGCTGCGCGAAAACCGCGTGGTGCGCTTTCGCCACTTCGCCGTGGTGAACGGCGCGGGGCATATGGTCATCGGCAACCACTTTTATCAGGGCGACGGAGAGACGCTGGGTGTGCGCGTGGCCGGCATCGTGCTGACCATGGTCAACGTAAAGACGGTGCTGACCGGCAACTACATCGACAACTGCTTTATCGAGTGGTCGAACGAACACGACGTCCTGCCGGATTTCACCAGCGGGTTCTCTTTCGGCGGCCTGTCGCTGGTTGATAACATCTTTACGGCCTCTAACGTCGCGGCCAGCTTTGTGTGGTTTGTGGTGGCCCCGAAAGGGGGCGGGCATTACCTGCAAGGACTGAATATTACCGGCAACACCTTCCGCCCGGTCAGCGGCACTGTGACCCGGATGGAGATGGTGGACAGCACGGTGGCGGCGCTCGATTTCTCGCGCTCGCGCAATATCCGCATCGACGGCAATACCTTCAACGGCGTGGGGCAGGTCACCGCCAACCCGGTGGTGCTGGAGTTTGTCGAGAACACGCCCGCGAAAACCTGGGTGCTGGACCCCAGTGCCTATCTGCCCTTCGGCGGTTGGGCGCGCAATGTGCAGGCGGTGGTGGCGGAAGGGCCGATCACGGACGCGGGCGGTGTGGCGCATAGCGATATGCCCTATACGCTGTCGCAACAGGGGGCGGGCAAGCAGCAGGTCTCGCTGAACTGGCCGGTTGCGGTGCAGGGCAAGGTGCTGGTGACGGTGCGGGTCGATAACCCGAACTAGGCGGAACGGACCTTGACGATCAGGCGCGGCCTTCGGGTCGCGCCTTTTTCATGCGTCGCGCCTACGCGATTTTCAGTCTGGCAATTTTGCCGCATTCGCGATCGATTGCCTGCCTTTTTCCACCGTGATGGCATCCAAAACATGCCTTCGATGATTGGATGTCTGAAGGAAGCGCCGATCCTAGCGCCGAATTTCTCACTGGTTTGCGCGTTGACGCTGGGGCCATGCTCGCCATAGGGGCGACCGTCACCGTCACCGTCAATCCGAACGGGCCTAGCGCCGCGAGCCTTGGCTATTCTGTGCCCTCCCGCGCGACATTGGATGCGACAGTGACCGGGATAATGCTGCGTGCCGCGCTGGGTGAGTTTGGCGTGATCCGCCGCCGTCGCATCAGCGCGGGCTCAGGTCCGCTGCGGTCAGGCTATAGGCCTTGCCAAAGCCTCCATTCAGCGAGGCAGCCTCGACGGCGAACACCACAAAGGCAAAATCCACGAAATCGACGTAAAGCGTCGCCTTGGGATGCGTGGCAAGGTAATGCGTGCGCAGGATGGCGTGGTCTGCATCCTGCCGCCCGACAAAGCGCACGCGCGCCTGCACCGTCAGGCGCGGATGGGTCAGCGGGTCACCCTTCGGACCCGGCTCGCCCACCAGAAGCGAGGCGCGCGGGTCGGCCACCAGCGCCCGCGTGTGCTGGGCCAGCGTTGAGATCAGCGTCAACGGCAACCCCTCGGGCGTCTGGCCAAGCGCGATGCGGCTGACGAACGGCGCGCCAGTCGCCGGGTCAAGCGTGCCAAGCGCGGCATGGCGCGCGTCCGCCAGCAGGCTTCGCGCCAGCGCGCGGGCCTCGTCATCAGTGGGGCGGATCGGAGAGATCGGTTCCGGCATGGTATCCTAGGCCTTTCGTTGCTGCCTCGAAAGCTAGGCGTCCGCCCTCCGCGTCGCAAGTCCGCGCCCGAATCGCGTGCGCACGATTCGTGCGCGGCGCCGGTTTTTGCGGTCACGATTGGTCGCGCGCGTCACATTCCCTTGCGTCACATTGGCGATCTGCCCCCAAATTCGGCAGATTTTCGCCCAAGTCACCCGGAATTTCACCAGATACTGAACCGCCAAGGGGTTGATTTTCTATGCCAAAATCTACGGCTTTGGTCGCATATTTACACGTTTGATTGCACGGCTGTGAAAGGATTGACAAAAAAATCCATGATTTAAAAAGAGTTACAAAAAAATTGACGACTGCGTTACAGTGCCGTCATGGGAGGCCGAGGCTTTGCGCGCGGCGCGAAGTCTGGGATATGTCGTCGTATGAACGGCTGAACAGCCAAGGGAGGAGCATCCATGACGGATCACGGAAAGGTCGCCGCACACGCGGCGTCGGCGGAATTCATTGCAAATGCGCATGTCGATGCGGCGGGCTACGCGAAAATGTACGCGGCCTCGATCGACTCTCCGGACACCTTCTGGGCGGAACATGGCAAGCGCATCGACTGGATCAAGCCGTTCACCAAGGTGAAAAACACCTCGTTTGAATTCGGCAAGATCGACATCAAATGGTTCGAGGATGGCGTCCTCAACGTTGCGGCCAACTGCATCGACCGTCACCTTACCACCCGTGGCGACCAGACCGCGATCATCTTTGAACCCGATGATCCCAAGACCCCGGCGCAGCACATCACCTACAAACAGTTGCACGAAAACGTCAACCGCATGGCGAACGTGCTGCTGAGCCAGGGCGTGATGCGCGGCGACCGCGTCGTGATCTACATGCCGATGATCCCCGAGGCTGCTTATGCCATGCTTGCCTGCGCCCGCATCGGCGCCGTGCATTCGGTCGTGTTCGCCGGCTTCTCGCCCGACGCGCTGGCCAACCGTATCAACGACTGCGGCGCGAAACTTGTCATCACCGCCGATACCGCGCCCCGCGGCGGCAAACGTACCGCGTTGAAATCCAACACCGATGCGGCGCTTCTGCACTGCTCTGACAAGGTGCGCTGCCTTGTGGTGAAACACACCGGCGAGCAGACCACCTGGATTCAGGGCCGCGATGTTGACGTCAAGGCGCTGATGGCCACCGCGGCCCCCGATTGCCCGGCGCGCCCGATGGGCGCCGAGGACCCGCTGTTCATCCTTTACACGTCCGGCTCGACCGGGAAGCCGAAGGGCGTCGTCCATACCACCGGCGGCTATCTCGTCTATGCCGCGATGACGCATGAATACACCTTCGATTACCACGAGGGCGACGTGTTCTGGTGCACCGCTGACGTGGGCTGGGTGACCGGCCACAGCTACATCATCTATGGCCCGCTGGCGAACGGCGCGACCACGGTGATGTTCGAAGGCGTACCGACCTACCCCGACGCGGGCCGCTTCTGGGAAGTCATCGCCAAGCATAAGGTCAACCAGTTCTATACCGCCCCCACTGCGATCCGTTCGCTGATGGGGATGGGCCCTGAATGGCCTGCGAAACACGATCTGTCGTCGCTGAAACTGCTGGGCTCGGTCGGCGAGCCGATCAACCCCGAAGCGTGGCACTGGTATGACGTCAACATCGGCAAGGGCAAATGCCCGATCGTCGATACCTTCTGGCAGACTGAAACCGGCGGCCACATGATTACGCCGCTTCCGGGCGCGATCAGCACCAAACCGGGCGCTGCGACCAAGCCCTTCTTTGGCGTCAAACCGGTGGTTCTTGACGCTGCGACTGGCGCCGTGCAAGCGGGGGCCGAGGCCGAGGGTGTGCTGTGTATCTCCGACAGCTGGCCGGGGCAGATGCGCACGCTGTGGGGCGATCACGAACGCTTCCAGGCGGCGTATTTTGAACAATACAAGGGTTACTACTTCACCGGCGACGGTTGCCGCCGTGATGCCGATGGCGATTACTGGATCACCGGCCGCGTCGATGACGTGATCAACGTGTCCGGTCACCGCATGGGCACCGCCGAGGTCGAATCCGCCCTCGTCGCGCACCCCAAGGTCGCGGAATCCGCCGTTGTGGGCTACCCGCACGCCATCAAGGGGCAGGGCATCTACGCCTATGTCACCCTGATGAACGGCGAAACGCCCTCGGAGGAACTGCGCAAGGAACTGGTGAAATGGGTCCGCACCGAGATCGGGCCGATTGCCTCGCCGGACCTTATCCAGTGGGCGCCGGGCCTGCCCAAGACGCGGTCGGGCAAGATCATGCGCCGCATCCTGCGCAAGATCGCCGAGAACGACTACGCAGCATTGGGCGACACCTCGACCCTTGCCGATCCGTCGGTGGTCGACGATCTTATTAACAATCGCATGAACAGGGTCTGATCTCCATGTCTTCACCCGCCGTCGTCATTCTTCTCGGCCCTCCGGGTGCCGGGAAGGGCACCCAAGCCCGCATGTTGGAAGAGGACTTCGGCCTCGTTCAACTTTCCACGGGTGACCTCCTGCGCGCCGCCGTGGCGCGCGGAACCGAGGCCGGGCAGGCGGCGCGCGCGGTGATGGACGCGGGCGGATTGGTGTCCGACAACATCGTGCTGGCGATTCTCAAGGACCGCATGGCCGAACCCGATGTCGCCAAGGGCGTTGTTCTCGATGGCTTTCCCCGCACCGCGGGGCAGGCCGAAGCTTTGGACGTGCTTCTGGCGTCCAGCGGACAAAAAGTCACCGCAGCGATCTCGCTGGAGGTGGACGATGCCGCGATGGTGGAACGTATCGCGGGCCGCTACACCTGCGCCACCTGCGGCGAGGGCTACCACGACACCTTCAAACAGCCCGCCCATGCCGGCACCTGCGACAAATGCGGTGGCCACGCGTTCAAGCGCCGCGCCGATGACAAGGCCGAAACCGTGCGCGCACGGCTAGAGGCGTATCACGCGCAAACCGCGCCGCTGATCGCTTATTACCACGCGCAAGGCGTGCTGGACCGTGTCAACGCAATGGGCGCCATTGGTGACATCCGCAAGGAACTCGGCCGCGCTTTGGGCAAAGTCTCCGCCTGAACGCGCAGTTAAAAGGTCGCATGTTCCGTCTAAATAACACCGGGCGCCAAGAGGGCGTGCCCGTCAGACCGGGTTAACGAAATTTTCAAAACACAACTAAATCAGTAACATAACCAAGTGTTGCACAATGCAACACCTAGGCTCAAACAAACGGATCGTCAGCGTAGCCGACCCCTGCCAAATAGAGCCCCTGCGGCGGACAAACCGGCCCGCAGGCCGCCCGATTTCGCGCGCTCAGCGCCGCCCTCACATCCCCCGCCGCCCAGCTTCCCGCACCGACACGTTCCAAGGTGCCGACGATGGAACGGACCTGATTATGCAGGAAACTCCGCGCCCGAAGATGGAACTGGAACTCCATCCCCTGCGGGATCGCGACGGCGTCGATGCGCACCTCATCCAGCGTTTTGACCGGCGAAGCGGCCTGACACATCGACGATCGGAAGGTGGTGAAATCATGCCGCCCAATCAGGTGTGCCGCCCCCTCCCGCATCGATTCCAGATCCAGCGGGTTCAAGACCTGCCACACAAGCCCGGCCTCATGTGTGACCGGCGCGCGGCGCTGGATCAGGCGGAACAGATAGCGCCGCTCGATGGCGGAAAACCGCGCGTGGAAATCCTCTGCCACCCGCGCCGCTTGCAAGATGGCGACCGGCTGAGGGCGCAGGTGATAGTTCAGCGCCTCTGACAGGCGGAACGGATCCCAGTCCTTCGCCAGCTCGACATGGGCCACCTGCGCCGTCGCATGGACCCCGGTATCGGTCCGCCCCGCGCCGGTGATGGTCGGGGCCTCCGGCGCAAGCCGCGCCAGCGCCGCCTCGATGGTGCCCTGCACAGACGGCTGACCGGGCTGGCGCTGCCAGCCGTTGAACGGACCCCCGTCATACTCGATTTTCAGCGCATATCTCGGCATGTTCCGGGCCTAGCGCGAGGCGCGCGCAAAGGCAAGGCGGCGGTGCTGCGGGCTTTCCCCCTACACAACCGCCGCCGCGCTGCCTATCTTGAGCAGGAACAACAAGGGGCAGCGCGTGGTTTTCAGCCAAATCGCCGATGGAGTGACGCGCGGCGTAGAGGCGGCGCTGGCCTCGGTCTCGGAAACCTTCTTTGAGCCGACGATCCGTCTTGGAGTCACCGGCCTTAGTCGGGCGGGAAAGACGGTGTTCATCACCTCGCTGGTGGCGAACCTGATGGACCGCGCGCGGATGCCGCAACTGAACGCGGCGGCGCAGGGCCGTATCCTGACCGCCTATCTGCAACCGCAGCCGGACGATACCGTGCCGCGCTTTGATTTTGAGGCGCATCTGGCGGCGATGACGGGGCCAGAGCCGCACTGGCCCTCCTCTACCCGCGCGGTCAGCGAGTTGCGGCTGTCGTTCCGCGTGCAGCCCGGCAGTTTGCTGGGCGGGCTGACCGGGCCGCGCACCGTGCATCTTGATATCATTGATTATCCGGGCGAGTGGCTGTTGGACCTGTCGCTGTTGGACAAAACCTATGGCGACTGGGCGCGGGACACGCTGCAGCGCATCGCGGCGCGGGGTGAGGCGGCGGAGTATCTGGCGCTGGCTGGGGCCACGGATGCGACCGCAAAACTGGACGAGCCGGTGGCGCAGGCGCTCGCCGCCAGTTTCACCGCTTACCTTGGCGACGCGCGCGCGGCGGGGTATTCCGATTGCACGCCGGGGCGGTTCCTGTTGCCGGGGGAAATGGCGGGCTCTCCAGTCCTGACCTTCGCGCCTTTGGCAGAGCCGGTTGCCGTTCCGCGGGGCGCCCTGTGGCGCGAAATGGAACGGCGGTTCGATGCCTACAAGCGCGAGGTGGTGCGCCCGTTCTTTCGCAGCCATTTCGCACGGATTGACCGGCAGGTGGTCCTGGTCGATGCGTTGGGCGCGATCCATTCCGGTCCGCAGGCGGTCGAGGATATGCGGCGCGCGATGGCCGATATCCTGGCGGCGTTCCGGCCCGGACGAAATGCGTTTCTGGCCGAGTTGTTGCGCGGAAAGCGGGTGGAAAAGATCCTGTTTGCCGCCACCAAGGCCGATCATCTGCACCACAGCCAGCACGCGCGACTGACCGCTGTTATGGAGGCGATGCTGCGCGAGGCGCGCGACCGCGCCGATTTTGCCGGGGCCAAGACGGCGGCGATGTCGATCGCCAGCCTGCGCGCTACGGTGGAGGAAACCGTGACGCGCGGCGGCGAAACGCTGGACTGTGTGCGCGGCGCATTGTTGGCGGGGGGCAAGCAGGTGGCGATGTATCCCGGCGAGTTGCCGGACGACCCGGCGCAACTGCTGGCCCCGGCGCGGCAGGGCGCGGCAAGCTGGCTCGGCGCGGATTATCAGGTGCTGGGGTTTGCGCCTGCGCGGTTGACCCTGAAGCCGGGCGAGGGGCCGCCGCATATTCGGCTGGACCGCGCTGCGGAATTCCTGATCGGGGACAAGTTGACATGAGCGAGTTGAAACGCCCCGCGCTGATCGAGCGTGACGATGCGGCCCCTGATCCGGGCGCCGCACCCGTGGTGTCTGACGCGGGCCTGCCTGAGGGGCGCGCGATGGGCCGCGTGCTGGCACTGACCGCGCGGCCAACGTCGCGGCTGGGCACTTGGTTCTGGGCCACGCTGTCGGCGCTGGTGTCGTTCATGGTGTCGGTGGCGGCGTGGAACTTTGTCACCGGGTTGCTGGCAAGCAATCCGACGCTGGGGCTGATTGCCTTGGTGTTGGTCACGGTCTTTGTGGTCGTTCTGCTGCTGATCGCGCTGCGGGAACTGGCGGCCTTTGCACGGCTGCGGCGGGTCGATCATATCCATGCCGAGGCGGCAGCGGCGACTGGCACCGGCGATCTGAAGGCCGCGCGCCAAATCGTGGCGGGGCTGGACCGCCTCTATGTGGCGCGCCCGGAAATGCGCTGGTCGCGCGAGCGGTTGGGCGACAGCGCGAAAGATGTGTTTGATGCCGACGGCCTGATCGCGCTGGCCGAGACGGAGCTGTTGGCCCCCTTGGACCAGCTCGCGCGGCGTGAGGTTGAGGCGGCGGCGCGGCAGGTGGCGACGGTGACGGCGTTGGTGCCGCTGGCACTGGCCGATGTGGTGACTGCGTTGGCCGCCAACCTGCGCATGATCCGCCGTGTGGCCGAGATTTATGGCGGTCGCTCTGGCTTTTTCGGCAGCTGGCGGCTGACGCGCACGGTGATGACGCATCTGGTGGCGACCGGCGCGGTGGCGGTGGGCGATGACATGATCCACTCGGTCGCGGGCGGCACCATCCTCAGCAAACTGTCGCGCCGCTTTGGCGAGGGCGTGGTGAACGGTGCGCTTACGGCGCGGGTGGGCGTGGCTGCGATGGATGTGTGCAGGCCCTTGCCGTTCAAGGCCGCGCCGCGCCCTAAGGTGTCGAACCTTGTGGCGCGGGCGCTGTCGGGGCTTTTTGGCGATAAGGCGGACGCGTAAGCGCCAAGGCGTCAAACGAGGCGCGGAACCGCATCCGCCGGGCGGCGCGCGTCCTCGACCCCCATGCGGAACGCGTTGCCCAGACGGTGCGCCATCGCGGACCATGCCGCCGCAGCCTCTGGCGGCAGGACGTTGGTGGCGGTGTCGTCGAAAAGCGCGAGCCAGAGCGGGAAGTGTTCCGGCAGGATATCAAGCGCGTTGCGGTGAACCATCATGGGCCGCCCCTCATACCCGCCCTCGCGCAGGATCGCGTTTTTCCAGAAACGGCCGATCTTGGCCTCGTGTGCGGCCCAAGCGGCGTCATCGGTGCCGACGTGGGCAGCAAACACCGGGCCAAGAACCGGGTGGCGGCGGATGCGGAAGTAGAACGAGGTCATAACGCGGTCGATCTGTTCACCGGTGACGAAGAAACGCGGGGGGAAGGCGGTCATGGCGGCTCCTTGGGCTGCGCGATAGGTGCGCATCATGGCCGGCACGCACAAGGGGGCGCGGTGCCGCAGGCTCTGGACCCTTGCGCGCGGCCCCAGTATAAGCCTGCGCATGGGACGCTTTATCGCGATCATTCCCCGAATTATATGCCCGGCGATCTGAGCCTTCAGACGCCGGGACAAGGCGCTTGAGCCATCGCGCCGACCCATCCCTTTTACGGACCAGATACCGGGAACCGCCCTCATGTGCGCCGATACGCCTAAAGCTGACCAGCCTGACTACCGCAACTCTGTCTTCCTGCCGGAAACCGATTTCCCGATGCGCGCGGGCCTGCCGCAGCGTGAGCCGGAATGGCTGAAGCGTTGGGCAGAGATCGGTATCTATGACCGCCTGCGCGAAAAGGCTGGGGCGACCAAACGCAAGCCGTTCACGCTGCACGACGGCCCGCCCTATGCCAACGGGCACCTGCACATCGGCCACGCGCTGAACAAGACGATCAAGGACATGATCGTACGCAGCCATCAGATGATGGGTTTTGATGCGCGCTACGTTCCGGGTTGGGATTGCCACGGCCTGCCGATCGAGTGGAAGATCGAAGAGCAATACCGCGCCAAGGGGCTGAACAAGGACGACGTCGATATCGTCGCCTTCCGTCAAGAGTGCCGCAAGTTCGCGGAAGGCTGGGTGGATATCCAGCGCGAGGAATTCAAGCGGCTGGGCGTCACCGGCAACTGGGCCGACCCTTACCTGACGATGGACTACCACGCAGAGGCGGTGATCGCGGACGAGTTCATGAAGTTCCTGATGAACGGCTCGCTATATCAAGGCTCGAAGCCGGTGATGTGGTCGCCGGTCGAGAAAACCGCGCTGGCCGAGGCGGAGGTCGAGTATCACGACCTGACCAGCCATACGATCTGGGTGCGGTTCCCGGTGGTGCATGCTGTTGATGCATTTATGAAAGAGTTCGGACAAGAGATAATTCTTAATAAATTTGGACAAACAGAGCTGTCCGTCATCATCTGGACCACAACGCCATGGACCATCCCGCAAAACCGCGCGGTCTGCTTCAATCCCGAGATTCCATATTCTCTTTTTGAAGTTGTTATTCCTGATTCCAAGAATTCCGGTCGAGCCGTTGAATTGATTATTGCTGCAGACAGGCTGGTACATAGTGTCTATGGCGCCGCCAAGATCACTGAATTTCGGAAGATTCGAAATGTTTCGCCAGAAGAGCTAAAATCTCTGCGGATGTCCCACCCCCTCCGTGGCGTCGAAGGCGGCGCGGGCGAATGGGACTACGACGTGCCCATGCTGCCGGGTGACCATGTCACCGAGGACGCAGGCACGGGGTTTGTGCATACTGCGCCGAGCCACGGCGATGATGACTATCAGATCGGCCTTAAATTCGGCCTGCCGATGACCTACAACGTGCTGGAAGACGGTTCTTACCGCAAGGATCTGCCGATCTTTGGCGGTGAGGTCATCATCACGCCCGAGGGCAAGGAAGGGCCGGCCAACGTCTCGGTCATCAAACAACTCGCCTATGCGGGCAAGCTGTTTGCCAAGGGCAAGATCAAGCACTCCTACCCGCATTCGTGGCGCTCGAAAGCGCCGCTGATCTATCGCAACACGCCGCAGTGGTTTGTGGCGATCGACAAGCCGCTGGCCGATGGGCTGGACGCCGCGACCGGCGAGGATACCATTCGTGCGCGCGCTTTGGCGTCGATTGAACGGCTGGTGGCGTTCCACCCGATCTCTGGCCGCAACCGCCTGCACTCGATGATGGAGGCGCGGCCCGATTGGGTGCTGTCGCGCCAGCGCGCCTGGGGTGTGCCGCTGACCTGTTTCGTGAAAAAGGACGCAAAGCCGACCGACGCCGATTTCCTTCTGCGCGATGCGGCGGTCAACGCGCGTATCCGCGACGCCTTCGAGGCCGAGGGCGCGGATGTTTGGTATGTGGCGGGTTTCAAGGAAAAAATCCTTGCCGGGCTGCATGATCCGGACGCGTATGTGCAAATCTTTGACGTGCTGGATGTGTGGTTCGACAGTGGCTCGACCCATGCCTTCGTGCTGCGTGACCGGGCGGATGGCTCGGCGGACGGCATCGCCGACGTCTATATGGAGGGCACCGACCAGCATCGCGGTTGGTTCCATTCTTCGATGCTGCAAGGCTGTGGCACGCTGGGGCGCGCGCCGTATCGCGCGGTGGTGACGCATGGCTTCACGCTCGACGAGAAGGGCATGAAGATGTCCAAGTCGCTGGGCAATACCATCGTGCCGCAAAAGGTGGTGGATGAATACGGCGCCGATATCCTGCGGCTTTGGGTGGCGCAGGCGGATTACACCATCGACCAGCGCATCGGGGCGGAAATCCTGAAAGGCACCGCGGACAGCTATCGCCGCCTACGCAACACCTTGCGCTTTGTGCTGGGCAACCTCGCCGGGTTTACCGAGGCAGAGCGGGTTGCGCCCGAGGCGATGCCAGAGCTGGAACGCTGGGTGCTGCACCGACTGGCCGAGCTGGAGACCGAGGTGCGCAAGGGATACGCAGGATATGATTTCCAAGGCGTGTTCCAGAAGCTGTTCCAGTTCTGCACGGTGGACCTCTCGACGCTGTATTTCGACGTGCGCAAGGATGCGTTCTATTGCGACGCGCCGGGTAGCCTGACGCGGCGGTCGGCGCGCACTGTGCTGGATCTGGTGTTCCACCGGCTGACCACGTGGCTGGCACCGATCCTTGTCTTTACGATGGAAGATGTCTGGCTGTCGCGCTTCCCGGAAGCGGGCGCGTCGGTGCATTTGCAGGACATGCCGGTGACGCCCGCCGATTGGCTGGATACGCCGCTGGCCGCCAAATGGGACCGGTTGCGGCAGGTGCGGCGCGTGGTGACGGCGGCGCTGGAGGTGCAGCGCACGGCGAAGGTGATCGGTGCCAGCCTTGAGGCCGCGCCAGTGGTGCATGTGGCGGACCCGGAGGTGCTGGCCATGCTGCATTCGGTCGATTTTGCCGACCTCTGCATCACCTCGGCGATCTCGATGACCGGCGATCCGATGCCGGAAGAGGCGTTCCGGCTGCCCGATGTGCCGGGCGTTGGCGTGGTGTTCGAGATGGCGGAGGGTGAGAAGTGCCAGCGCTGCTGGAAAATCCTGCCCGATGTTGGCACGCATAAACACCCCTGCACCTGCGCGCGCTGCAACGCAGCCCTTGGGTGAGGGGGCTTGCGCGGGGCCCATGTCCCGCGCGATGCTGCGCCGATGATCCGCGCATCGTTTGACACCCCGACCGGCCCGATCACTCTTGAGGAAAGCGCGGGCCGGATCGTGCGGCTGTGGTGGGGGCGCGACGGCGACGGGACGTCAGAGGCGCTGGATGCGGCGCAGGGCCAGATTACAGAGTATTTTGCTGGGCGGCGGGAGCGGTTCGACCTGCCGCTAAATCTGCGCGGAAACGACTTTCAGGCGCGCTTTTATGGGGTTCTGCTGGCGATTCCCTATGGCGAGACGCGGACATACGGCGACATCGCGCGTGAGATGGCGGTGTCGGCGCAGGCGGTCGGGCAGGCGTGCGGGGCCAATCCCATACCGCTTCTTGTGCCGTGTCACCGCGTGGTTGGCGCCAATAGCCTTGGCGGTTTTTCCGGTGGCACCGGGGTCGAGACCAAGGTGGCACTATTGCGGTTGGAGGGGGCGGCCGGTTTGCTGATCTGAACCGCGCTCAGGCGCGCTGGGGCACGATCTGTTGCGCGATGCCAGCGAAAATCAGGTAAAGGCTGGTGATCATCAGACCGGTATGGATCAGCGCACCAGCCTGGAAATCGGTCCAGGCGGCCCAGGCTGCGAAAGCGGTCCACGCCAGCGCCATCGGCAACGAGACGTTGCGCCAGCGTTCGGTGCGGACCGGGTGGATGAACTTAAGCGGCGTGAACATGGTGACGGCGAGGATGACGACGACGCCCAAGGTCACGCTAAAATCGGGTTTCAGCGCGAAAAGGACCAGCGCGACCATGTTCCAGCAACTCGGGAAGCCGGAAAAAGAGTTGTCTTTCGTCTTCATCCGTCTGTCGGCGAAGTAGAGCACGCTGCCGTAGGTGATGACGAAGATGGCGATCCAGCCGGTCCAGCCGGGTAGCAGGCCCGACTTGAAGAGTGCGAAAGCCGGGATGAAAACGTAGGTCAGGTAGTCGATGATGAGGTCAAGCAGCACGCCGTCGATTTGCGGGGCGTGGGTCTTGACGTCGTAGCGCCGCGCAAGCGGGCCGTCGATGCCGTCCACGATGAAAGCGACCACGAGCCAGAGGAACATCAGTGCCCATTTCGCCTCGACAGCCGCGAGCATGGCAACCATCGACAACACCGCGCCGGTCGCGGTGAGCAGGTGAACAGAATAGGCGCGTTGCTTGGCGGTCATGTGTGTTTGATGACCGAAACTACGCGGACTGGCAATGGTCGCGGCGAAATTTCCCGCGCTGGCCGGGCACGGACGCGCGCCAGGCCATTGGATATTGCGATCAGAGCATCGCGGTCAGGACACTTTCGATTTGCGACAGGATGCCGCCCGCCGTGCCGTTGGCGCTGGCCGTCGTGTTTGTTGCGGATGGGCTGGTGGTGGTCGAGCTTGCGGCGGTGCTGTTTGCCGTTTTCGCCGTGGCCGCGGTGCCATTTGTTGCAGGCGCAGTGCCAGGTGCGGTCGGCGCAGCCGTGGTGCCCGTTGCAATTCCGCCGGAAAGGTCGGTCAGCGCGGACAGGATCGACTGCAGGATCGAGGCAATTGAATTCTGCCCGTTGGCGGTCGATGCGGCAGAGGAACTGCGACGATGGTGGCCGCCGCCGGAACCGGTGCTGCCATCGTTGTCACCATCGCTGTTGGTTGGCGTTGCGGCCGTGGTCGCGGTGGTTGTGGTGGTCGCAGAGCTTTGGTTCGCCGACGTGAGCGGCGATGGCATCCGCGATAGCGATGTATAGGAGACTGAAAGGGACATGGGGTTGGACCTTGAACCAGATAAACTCCCCCCAGTCTTGCGCGTGAGATATTAGCGAATAGTTGCCGCGCCCGGCCCGAGGCGGCCGAAATGCGCACAATTTTAGCCAATCGCGTCAGGCGCGCGGATGGGCGCGGTCGTAGACCTCCATCAGGCGGGCGGTGTCCACGGCGGTATAGGCCTGCGTGGTGGACAAAGAGGCGTGGCCCAGCAGTTCCTGAATGGCGCGCAAATCGCCACCGGCAGACAGCAGGTGCGTCGCAAAGGAATGGCGCATCGCATGGGGCGTGGCGGTGGCGGGCAGGCCAAGCTGCATCCGCGCGCGCTCCATCGCTTTGGCGATCAGACGGGGCGACAGGGCGCCGCCGCGCGCACCGCGAAACAGCGGCTCGGGCCGGGTGAGGGGGACCGGGCAAAGGCGGACATACTGGGCAACGGCGGTGCGCGCAGCCGGAATCACCGGAACGATGCGTTCCTTGCCGCCCTTGCCACGGATGCGCAGGGTATCGGGTAGCGGGCTGTCGGCGCCGGTCAGCGACAGCGCTTCGGATATGCGCAAGCCACAGCCGTAGAGCAGGGTAACTACGGCGGCGTCGCGCGCGTTGATCCAATCGTCGGTCGATTGGTCGCCCACCGTTTCAATCATCGCGGCGGCGGCGTCTTCGGCCAGCGGGCGCGGCAGTTTGCGGCGGAATTTGGGGCTTCTGGCGGCAAGGATCACGGTGGCGTCGAAGCCCTCACGCTCTGCCAGCCAGCGCAGGAAGCCCTTGACCGCCGACAGCGCGCGCGCGAGCGAGCGGGCGGCGACGCCCCGGCCACGTTCATGCGCCATCCAGGCGCGCAAATCGGATTGGGTGAGGCGCGACAGGGGGCCAAGGCCCAAGGGTTCGCCATGATGCTGGACGAGGAAGGAGAGGAAGCCGGTCACATCGGTTCGATACGCGGTGATGGTGTTTTTCGCGGCCCCGTCAAGCGAGGCAAGGTGCGCCAGCCACGCGGCCAGCGCATCGCGCTGAGCCGGTGACAGGGACAGCGTCATTGCAGCCAGCGCCGCATGGTGCGTTCAAACACGCCCGCAAAGAACGCCAACAGATCAGTGCCTTGCGCGGCTTTGAAGTGGTGAGGATCCTCTGCCCCGAAGGCCAGCATGCCGGGCAGGCGACCCTTGCCGAAGTCCAGCTTCATCAACGCCTCGGAATGGATGAAACCCGCGGTCTCGCCATAGATCGAGTCGTCGCTCGGGAAGGTCTGGCGCAGGGTGACAGTGCGCGAGGGGATTTTGCGACCGGCAAGGATATAGGTCTCGATAAACCCCGGCTCGGCAACGCAGAGTACGTTGCCAAGGCGGCGCAAGGTCGGGTCTTCGTCGCTCTGCACGGTTTCCAGCACCAGCCGGACGCTATCGACGCGCAGGATCTGGGCGACCTCGGTGCCAAGGTTGGTGAGGAATTCCTCGAACGTCACCGGGTCGAGCATACGCAAAACGGCGCGGTGAATCTGGTTGGTGCCGGCGAGGTTTTCATAAGCGGCGGCGATTACCGAACGATGGGTGTCTTCCAGCCGGTCAAGCCGCCCCTCCAGCCGTTCCATCGCGATGCCGCGCAAATCGACGACGTTGGAGCCAAGCGCGCGTTCGTTCGCGGCGATCAGCGCGCGCATCACGTCGTGGTTTTCCAGCACAACCTCGGGGTCTGCCAGAATGCGTTCGCGAATTGCGTCGTCGATCGGTGCCGTCTCAGCCATGCCTGCCTCAGTCTTTATGGGGGCTGGCACGGGGCCGCCCACCTTGGTGTTTTGCGAAACTATACACGAATGTGCGCGCAAGGCATCAAGATATTGGCGAGGTGGGTTATTTCCGCTCGCTGTCGAGATGGGCGAGTTGGGCGGCTGCATAGCGCCCGCCTGCTATGGCATCTTTGGGGATGGCCGCATCCAGCGTTGCAATCTCTCCGGGGCTGAGGGTCAGGCCCTGCGCGCCAAGCGCCTCGTCCAGCCGGTCGCGGCGGCGGGCGCCGATCAGCGGCACGATGTCGTTGCCGCGCGACAGCACCCATGCGATGGCAATCTGCGCCACGGTGGCCGCGCGGGCCTCGGCCAAGGCGCGGATATGATCGACCAGTGCAAGGTTGCGGGCAAGGTTGTCGGCCGCAAAGCGCGGGTAGTTTGCGCGCAGATCGCCGGGGGCGGTAGAGCCGGTCCAGTGCCCGCCGATCAGCCCGCGCGACAGCACGCCATAAGCGGTGATGCCGATGCCCAATTCGCGGCAGGCGGGCAGAATTGCGTCCTCGATCGAGCGGGTCACCAGCGAATACTCGATTTGCAGGTCGCAGATCGGGTGGACGGCGGCGGCGCGGCGCAGGGTGCCGGAGCCGACCTCTGACAGGCCGATGTGACGGACATAGCCCGCCTTTACCATATCGGCGATGGCGCCGATGGTATCTTCGATCGGAACGTTGGGGTCGAGGCGGGCGGGGCGGTAGATGTCGATATGATCGGTGTTCAACCGCCTAAGCGTATAGGCCAGCGCGGTTTTCACCGCTGCGGGGCGACCGTCAAAGCCGATCCACGTGCCGCCCGGATCACGCAGCGCGCCGAATTTCACCGACAGCAACGCACGGTCGCGTTTGCCCTTCAGCGCCTCGGCGATCAGCATCTCGTTATGGCCCATGCCATAGAAATCGCCGGTGTCCAGCAGGGTGATCCCCGCCTCCATCGCGGCGTGGATGGTGGCGATGCTCTCGTCGCGGTCCGCGGGGCCGTAGAAATCCGACATCCCCATGCAGCCTAGGCCAAGGCCCGAGGTGAGCGGGCCGGTCTTGCCGAGTGTCCGTTGCTGCATGGGATGGCCTTTTGCGCTGAAAGCTATGGCAGGGTGCCGCCCCTCGCCGGGGCGAAAGGCGGCACGGTCAGGCGATCAGAGGATCTTTTGCCCGGTCTTTGCCCAGTCTTTCATGAACTGCGTGAGGCCCGCGTCGGTCAGCGGATGGCTGGCCAATTTGCGGATCACCTCCGGCGGCGCGGTCATCACGTCGGCACCGATGCGGGCGCATTCGGCAACGTGGTTCGGCGTGCGGATCGAGGCGGCAAGGATCTGCGTCTCGAACCCGTAGTTGTCGTAAATCTGGCGGATGTCGGCGATCAGTTCCAACCCGTCGAGGTTGATGTCGTCCAGACGCCCGATGAAGGGCGAGATGAAGGTGGCACCGGCTTTCGCGGCCAACAGCGCTTGATTGGGCGAGAAGCACAGGGTGACGTTCACCATATTTCCCTCGCCCGACAAGACCTTACAGGCCTTGAGGCCATCCCAGGTCAGCGGCACCTTCACGGCGATGTTCGAGGCGATCTTGGCCAGCTTGCGTCCCTCTGCGATCATTTCGTCGGCGGTCAGCGACACGACCTCGGCAGAGACCGGGCCCGAGACGATGCCGCAGATTTCCTTGGTGACTTCAAGAATATCGCGGCCCGATTTCAGGATCAGCGAGGGGTTGGTGGTGACGCCGTCCACCATGCCCAAAGCGTTTAGCTCGGTGATGGCGGCGACGTCGGCGGTGTCAACGAAGAATTTCATGCGCGTATCCTCTTGGGTTGCGGCCTTGGTCGGGCGATGTATTACCGCAAGGGGGATCAAGTCGAAAGCCCTAAGGAGTTAGATGGTGACGGCAGGCGGGTATTTCGAGGAAGGCGCCTTGGTCGGCGTGCTGACAACCCAGCCGCTGGGCCGCGTGCTTGACTACAAGGCGCCCGAGGGCGGCTGTGTAGAGGGCGCCTATGTCGAGGTGCCATTGGGTCCGCGGCGGGTGATGGGGGTGGTCTGGGGGCCGGGCGAGGGAAAGTTTGACCCCGCGAAGGTGCGCTCTGTCACCCGAGTGCTGGACGCCGCGCCGATGCAGGAGGAGTTGCGGCTGTTCCTGACGCGCGCGGCGGACTACACGCTGACGCCCTTGCCCGCCATGCTGCGGCTGGCGACCCGCGCGCCGGGTTTGGGCGACAGCCCGATGACGCGGCGGATTTACCGGCTGGGCGAGGCGGTGCCAGAGCGGCGGACCGATGCGCGCGCACGGGTGCTGGAGGTGCTGCGCGATCACGGTGGGCTGGCCTTCACCTTGGGCGAATTGTCGGGGTTGGCGGGGGTGACGACCTCGGTCATCAAGGGGTTGGTGGCGCAGGGGGCGGTGCTGGAAGAAGACGCGCCGCGCGACTTGCCCTATGCGCGGCTCGACCCGGAACTGGCCGGGCAGGTGCTGACGGCGGATCAGGCGCTGGCGTCCGAGGCCTTGCGAAAGGCAGTAGCCTCAGGGACTTACGGCACGACGCTGCTGAAGGGCGTCACCGGATCGGGCAAGACCGAGGTCTATCTGGAGGCGGTGGCGGAGTGTCTGGCGCGGGGGCGGCAGGCCTTGGTGTTGCTGCCGGAAATCGCACTGACGGCGGGGTTTCTGACGCGGGTCGAGGAACGCTTTGGCGCGCGGCCAGCGGAATGGCATTCGGGTGTTACCGTCACCGAGCGGCGGCGGTTGTGGCGGATGGTGGGCGAAGGCGGTGCGCAACTGGTAGTGGGCGCGCGGTCGGCGCTGTTTTTGCCGTTCCGCGATCTGGGGCTGATCGTGGTCGATGAAGAGCATGACACCTCCTACAAGCAAGAGGATGGCGTGCTGTACAACGCGCGCGACATGGCGGTTTTGCGCGCCTCTATCCTGTCGGCGCAGGTGGTTCTGGCCTCTGCCACGCCCTCGCTGGAGACTTGGGTGAACGCCGAGGCGGGGAAATACACGCGCCTTGATCTGCCGTCGCGCTTTGGCGTGGCGGAGTTGCCGGTGATGCGGGCGATCGATATGCGGATGGAAAGCCTGCCAGCGAACCGCTGGATTTCACCGACATTACAACGACATGTGACGGCGCGGATGGAGCGTAAGGAGCAGTCGTTGTTGTTCCTGAACCGCCGCGGCTATGCACCGGTGACGATTTGCCGGGCCTGCGGGTATCAGATCGGCTGCGATCATTGCGATGCGCGGATGGTGGAGCATCGGTTCCTCAAGCGGTTGGTGTGCCATCAGTGTGGCGAGACGAAACCTATGCCGGTGGCCTGCCCTTCGTGCGGGGTGGAGGGGAAGCTGGCGCCGGTGGGGCCGGGGGTGGAGCGGTTGGCGGAGGAGGTGGCGGCGGTGTTCCCGGCGGCGCGGGTGGCGGTGCTGTCGTCGGACCTTTTCGGCTCTGCCCGCGCGTTGAAAGAGCAGATCGAGGCGATTGCGGCGGGGGCGGCGGACATCATTATCGGCACACAACTGGTGGCAAAAGGCCATAACTTTCCGTATCTTACGCTGGTGGGCGTGATTGATGCGGACCTTGGGTTGCAGGGGTCGGACTTGCGGGCGGCGGAGCGGACGTTTCAGCTGATGCGGCAGGTGGCGGGGCGGGCAGGGCGGGCGGAATTGCCGGGCGAGGCCTTGTTGCAGACGTTTCAGCCCGAACATCCGGTGATCCGCGCCATTCTGTCGGGCGATGAAGAAGGCTTTTGGCGCGCCGAAGCGGCAGAGCGCAAGGCCGCCGGGGTGCCGCCCTATGGGCGGATGGCGGGGATCATCCTAAGCTCGCCTGACGTCGCGCAAGTGTTTGATTTTGGATCGGAATTGGCGCGGCGAGACGGGCCGTTGCGCGCGATTGGGGCGGTGGTTTTCGGCCCTGCACCGGCACCGATTGCCCGCGTGCGGGGGCGGCATCGGGTGCGATTGCTGGTCAAGGCGGAGAAGGGCGCGCCCTTGCAGGCGGCGCTGGCGCAATGGGTGGCGCAGCTGCGCGCGCCGGCCAATTTGCGCGTGGCGATAGACATTGATCCGCAGAGTTTTCTGTGAGCAGGGCCGGTTTGAGCCGTATGGTAATCGTATGTATTTCGTATGTTTTCCATGCGCATGATTGTGCGGCGGGCGCGCCGTTGGGCGACCGGGGAATTTGAGTATTTTTGCCAAGAAGAAATGGAAGCGGGCGCGGGCGGTTGGGCGCCTCAGGTGCGGTTGCCGATGCGGCCGAGGTGGGTGATGGAAAAGTCCTCGGGGGATTTCAGGCCGTAGCCGAACATGCGGTCGAAGCCGGAATGGGCGAGCCACAGCGCGCCGAGTTGGGCAAGGAGCGGCTGCGGGGCGATCAAGCCGATGGCCAAAAGCGCGGTGCCGAAGGCGTAAACGTGGACGGCGTTATAGACAAAGGCACCCGGCTTTGGCCCGAGGAGATAGGCGAGGAAGCTGAGATCGGGCGCGAAGAACAGCACGAGCGCTAGCCAAGTGGACAGGGCGGTGTTGTCGTGTCCGACGAGGGCGAGGCCGGAGATAAAGACAACGAGCCCCTCGACGCGTTGCCAAAGGACAGCTTTGGGCATGGAACGCTCCTATGATCCGCGAGCGTTAGGCTAGCGGCTGAGCGCGAAGGCGGCAAGCGGGGCCGGGGTGGGCGCGCGGGGAAAAGCGCGCCCAAGGTGGTGTGCGAACGATCAGGGGTGGGCGAGGTGCCAGACGCCCTTGACGCCGTCGCCGGTCATATCGCCCTTGGCCTTGTCCTGGATGAAGGTGTAGAGCGGCGCGCCCTTATAGGTCCATTGCAGGGAGCCGTCGGCGCGTTTGAGGATGCCCCAATCGCCCGACGCCTTGTCCGAGGCTGTGGCAGCGAGCGGCGGCCAGTTGGTGGCGCAGGGGCCGGAGCAGGCAGACATGCCGCCCTTGTCCATCGCGAAGGTGTAAAGCGACATGCCGGCGGGGTTGGTGAGGATCTTGCCCTTGGCGCTGTCAGCGGTCATTGCCGGGTCGGCGAGCGCGAAGTTGGGCAGCGAGAGGGCGAGTGTGAGAAGCAGGGCAAAGCGGGTTTTCATCTGGTTCCTCCGGGTTGGGTTGTGGGGCGGCGTTTGGGGCGCACGGTTGGGAAGGTAGCATGGGCGCGGCGCTTGCCAAGGTTGATGCGCGGGAATTCGCGCGGGTGGGGGCGTTGCCGCGCCTTGACCAGAGGGGGAGGGCGCTTTAGGGCAGGGCGACCCCCTAGCGCAGATTGCGAGAGCCGCCATGCCGACCTATTCCGCCCTTACCACTCTTGTCGGACAAGAGCCTGCCGAAGCGCTGGCCGAAGCGATCGAGGCGATGGAGCCGGAGCCCTCGGGCGTGGGGGTGTTCGAGATCGAGGACGATTCGGGCCTGTGGGAAGTGGGCGCGTATTTTCTGGAAAGCCCGGATGGTGTGGAACTGGCCTTGCTGGCGGCGGCCTATGGCGCGAAGCCGTTTGCGGTGTCGGAGCTGCCAGAGATCGACTGGGTGGCCAAGGTAAAGCGCGAGCTGACGCCGGTGGAGGCGGGGCGGTTCTTTGTGTATGGCAGCCATGATGCGGACAAGGTGCCCGAGGGCAAGATCGCGCTGATGATCGAGGCGTCGATGGCGTTTGGCACCGGGCATCATGGCACGACGCTGGGGTGTCTCAAGGCGCTTGATCGGCTGGATCGCGCGGGCGTGGTGGGGCTGAACGTGGCCGATATTGGCTGTGGCACGGCGGTGCTGGCGATGGCGGCGGCGCGGATCTGGCCGAACCCGGTGCTGGCCTCTGACATCGACGCGGTGGCGGTGGATGTGGCGCGCGCCAACGTGGCGGTGAACGATCTGACGGGCCGGGTTATTTGTCTGGAGGCGGCGGGGTTTGCCAATCCCAAGCTGAAGGCGGCGGCGCCGTTTGATCTGGTGTTTGCCAATATCCTCAAAGGCCCGCTGGTCGAGCTGGCAGGGCCGATGGGGGCGCATGTGGCGCCTGAGGGGCGGGCGATCTTGTCGGGCCTGCTGAATACGCAGGCCGAAGATGTGATTGCAGCGTATCAGGCGGCGGGGTTTGACGTGGAAACCCGCGAGGAAATCGGCGACTGGAGCACGCTAACGTTACTGAAGCACCGCTAAGCGACAAAGGCTTGTCCGCGAAGTTGCCACAGGTGGCGCGCAATATGCGGCAGGCAAATGCTTGGGCAGGAGCCCAGCCATCGGTTGACGCAGACAGGGGCGGGCGCAATGACGGCGACGCCGGGGCCTCTGCCGCGGCGATCAAGGGTTTGCGTCCGAGCCGGAAATGACGGGCAAGTGGCGCCGCGAGGGCCGGGTATGAGCGTGAGTCACAAACAAGCAATCGTGACGCCATACTTTAACCATGTTCGGCAAAGTTGCCCTAAAATTGCCACAATTGGGCTGCAAGGATGAAGTTCGGTGGGGGCCGTGTTTTGGGAGCAATTCATGGTAGACCGGAATCTGACTGATTTTTACGGCCGCCTATACCGCATTCAAAAGAATCGGCGGCGGGGTGGCGGTTTTGAGGCCGCTGGAACGCTGGGTCGGGCATATTTTGTGCCGCGCCCGAAGCGTCGGGGCTTGCCAATCCTTGGACCATTGCTGATCGTGATCGTTGCGGTGACGTGCCTGAAGGGCGTGATCCTCAACTCGGTCGGCGCGGGCGTTTATGACGCGCGCATCACCTCGTTGCAGAAATCGGCAAGCACGATGGACGAGATCGGCGGCTTGATCATGCAAGCGGACCCGGCGACCGTCTACATCGCGAACAAGATCGCCAGCCTGCACCACTAAAGAGGCGTCGGTTTCCCTGGAAACGCCAGCCCGTGTTGACGTGGCATCGCTATGCGATCTGGCGCGGGAACGGGACCAGACGCTGCTCCCAAAGTAAAAGCCGCGCCGGTTTCCCGACGCGGCTTGATCTGTTGCCGAACCGGTTGCCGATCAGGCGCGGTCGCGTGCGATCACTTCGATGTCGCTGCGGCACAGGCCGATATCGTCCAGCTCGCGGTCGCTGAGTTTACCCAGCGATTTGCGGGTGACGCGGCTGTCGTTCCAAGCCGAGAGGGCCAGCGCGGCCGCCCCGAAGAAGGAAACGATCTTGAAGGTCGTGATGGCACCAAACGGCGCCGGGCGGGTCGTCATATCGGCGGCCATGGCATGTATCCTTTTCAAACTGCCTCTTTGTGAGGCGCACATCTTGCTGCGGTGCAATTAGGCTTGGCAGAATTGCGACACAAGCGGGGCGCGCTGCATGGCCCACATGCGTCCATTGCATAGCTGTTAAGCCTTGTTTCAAAGGCTGAAATGCCGTTGCGTAGGTTGTGAAGAAGTGTCGTTTTTGACCTGCCGAACGGCGGATTTCATCCCGATTTTGCTGCATTGCGGCATTTGCGCGGCGGGCCCCCGCCGGTCATTGACTCTGGCGAGTGTTCGCTTTTCGTGCTACTGCGTCAGAAAAGCAACAGGTTCGAGGGCAGGATGCGGGTATTGGGGATCGATCCCGGGTTGCGGAACATGGGCTGGGGGGTGATCGACGTGCAGGGATCGCGACTCACTCATGTCGCGAATGGCGTCTGTCATTCGGAAACCGGCGATCTGGCCCCACGGCTGCTGAGCTTGCATAGCCAACTGAGCGAAGTGGTGCGGACCTATGCGCCCGACACGGCGGCGGTGGAGCTGACATTCGTCAACAAGGACGGCGTGGCGACGCTGAAGCTGGGGCAGGCGCGCGGCATTGCGTTGCTGGTGCCGGCGCAGGCGGGGCTCGAGATCGGGGAATACGCGCCGAATGCGGTGAAAAAGACCGTGGTGGGCGTGGGGCACGCGGCCAAGGTGCAGGTGGATCATATGGTGCGGTTGCAACTGCCCGGCGTGGTGATCGCGGGGCCGGATGCGGCGGATGCGCTGGCGGTGGCGATCTGCCATGCCCATCACCTGCAATCGGCGGGGCGGTTGGTGGAAGCATTGGCGAGGGCGGCGCGATGATTGGCAAGATCTCGGGGCGGGTGGATTATCGCGGCGCGGATCATGTGCTTATCGACGTGCGCGGCGTGGGCTATATCGTGCATGTGTCGGAGCGCGTGCTGGCGGGTATGGCGGTGGGCGAGGCGGTGGCGCTGTATACCGAACTGCTGGTGCGCGAGGATTTGCTGCAACTGTTCGGTTTTCCCACGCTGCTGGAGAAAGAGTGGCATCGGCTGCTGATGACGGTGCAGGGGGTCGGTGCCAAGGCGGCGATGGCGATCCTGGGCACTTTGGGGCCGGAGGGCGTGGGGCGCGCGATTGCGCTGGGCGACGTCAATGCGATCAAGGCGGCGCCGGGGATCGGGCCGAAGATAGCGGCGCGGGTCGCGATGGAGCTGAAGTCGAAGGCGCCGGGGGTAATGGCGCTGGGCGCCACGGCAGAGGCGCGGGTGGACCCTGACGCGGTGATCGAGGCGCCGGTGGTTACGGTCAAGACGGCGAAGGTCGCGCCCTCGGCGGTGCAGGTGCGCGCGGTGCATACGGCGGACGCGATGTCCGCGCTGGTCAACCTTGGCTATGGGCAGGGGGATGCGGCCTCGGCGGTGGCGACGGTGGTGGCGGGCGCGCCCGAGGCGGATACGGCGACGATCATCCGCGCGGCGCTGAAGCTTTTGGCACCGAAGGGGTAAGCGATGGCGCAATCCGATCCGACATTGCGGCCCGAGACCCTGCCAGAGGATGCCGACCGCGCGCTGCGCCCGCAACGGTTGGATGAATTCATCGGGCAGGCCGAGGCGCGCGCGAACCTCAAGGTGTTTATCGAGAGCGCCAAGATGCGTGGCGAGGCGATGGATCACACGCTGTTCCACGGCCCGCCGGGCCTGGGCAAAACCACGCTGGCGCAGATCATGGCGCGCGAGTTGGGGGTGGGCTTCCGCATGACCTCTGGCCCGGTGCTGGCCAAGGCGGGCGATCTGGCGGCGATCCTGACCAACCTCGAGCCGCGCGATGTGCTGTTCATCGACGAGATCCACCGGCTGAACCCGGCGGTGGAAGAGGTGCTGTATCCGGCGCTGGAGGATTTCGCGCTGGATCTGGTGATCGGCGAGGGGCCGGCGGCGCGCACGGTGCGGATCGAGTTGCAGCCGTTTACGCTGGTGGGCGCAACGACGCGGCTTGGGCTGCTCACAACGCCGCTGCGCGATCGGTTCGGCATTCCGACGCGGTTGCAGTTTTATACCGAGGATGAGCTGCACGCGATCGTCACGCGAGGGGCGCGCCTGTTGGGGATACCGGCGGCAACGGATGGCTGCCGCGAGATTGCAAAGCGGGCGCGCGGCACGCCGCGGATTGCGGGGCGGCTGTTGCGACGGGTGGTGGATTTCGCGCTGGTGGAGGGGGACGGGACGCTGACTAGGGCGATCGCGGATTCCAGCCTGACGCGGCTCGGGGTCGATCATCTGGGGCTGGATGGGGCGGACCGGCGCTATCTGACGCTGCTTGCGGAAAATTACGGCGGCGGGCCGGTTGGGATCGAGACGATTTCGGCGGCGCTGTCGGAGTCTCGCGATGCGGTGGAGGAGGTGATCGAGCCGTATCTGTTGCAGCAGGGGCTGATCCAAAGAACGCCGCGCGGGCGGATGTTGGCGGCGAAGGCGTGGCGGCATCTGGGGCTGGAGGCGCCGAAGGCGCCGGGGCAGACGGATCTGTTTGGCAAGTGATGTTGCATGGCGTTCTCTACGATGGGCCATTGATAGAGCTATGTTTTTAAGAGAATATTAACCGGTTGCGGCGGCGCGCGCGGCGGCGTTGCATGCCTCCGGCGGGGATATTTCGGCCAAAGCAAATGGGCAGTTCCCGCTTGCCGTTTCTTCTTGGAAAAAATACTCCCCCGCGGAGCGGTCCGGGGGTGGGGCCGGGTGCGACGTGGGGGGATGCGATGACGGCGGATGAGGTGGCGGCGCTTTTCACGCGGGCGGACGGCTCTTATCACTTCGCGCGCTGGGGGCGGCCGATTGTGCCGGTGGTGTTTGGCGTGGCGGATGACACGCTGGGCGTGGTGAAGGGCGCGATTGAGGCGGTGGTGACGCTGGCGGGCCATAAGATGGCCGAGACCGACCCGGAGTTGGGCGCGAACCTGATGATTTTTTTCCTGCGCGAGTGGGACGAGGTGCTGGCGGTGCCGGGGCTGGATGGTCTGGTGCCGGATCTTGCGGCGCGGGTGGCGCGGTTGCAGGCGGCGGGGGCGAACCAGTATCGCGCGTTCCGCTTTGAAGCCTCGGGCGCGATCAAGGCGGCGTTTGTGTTTTTGCGCATGGATGCGGCGCTGGCCGCGATGGATGCCGAGGCGCTGGCGCTGGGGCAGGCGGCACTGATGATGCTCGATTGGGCGGAGGGCGCGTTCCGGGGCGCCTCGCCCTTGGGGCGCGTCGGCGCGCGGGTGGTGTTGCGGCCCGAGATCGCCGGGGTGATCCGGGCGGGCTATGCGGCGGTGATGCCCTCGGTGGCGCGCGATGCGAGCCATGCGTGGCGGCTTGCGGCGCGGGTGGGCTGAGCGGGTGGGGTTGCCTTTGTCGCGGGCGCTGGGGTAGGCCGGCGGTGACCCTGAGGACGGTGGTGATGACCCATAGCTTTGCCTTGCGTGTGTATTATGAGGACACCGACCTTGCCGGGGTGGTCTATTACGCGAACTACCTGAAGTTCATCGAGCGGGCGCGCAGCGAGATGGTGCGGGGGTTGGGAGTGGATCAGGTCGCGCTCAAGGCAGAGGCGGGCGTGGTGTTTGCGGTGCGCAGTCTGACGGCGGAGTATCTGCGCCCGGCGCGGTTTGACGATGAACTGAGGGTGGAGACAAGCGTGGTTTCGGTGGGCGGGGCGCGGATCGTTCTGGATCAAGTAGTGCTGCGCGGAGCGGAGCGGGTGTTCGAGGCGCGGGTCACGTTGGTTTGTATCGGTGCTGCCGGTGCCGTGCGCATTCCGGCGGATGTTCGCCTTCGATTCGCGCCGGTTTAGGAAATTTCGCGAAGGGTCACACGCATGTGTTGGCATTCCCCTTAAAAGCAAGATAGAATCAGTGGTAACGAACCGCCGTCAGAGCGGACGATCAGGACGAGCAGAGATATGGATACTACGACACTTCCGAACGCGCAGGCGCTCGACTTTTCTATGTTGGCGCTGTTTGGGCGCGCGACGACGATCGTGCAGATCGTGATGATCCTGTTGATTATCGCGTCCTTCTGGTCTTGGGCGATCATCATTCAGAAACACATCGCCTATCGCAAGGCGCGCGGCGAGGCGACGATCTTTGATCGCTCGTTCTGGTCGGGGGAGCCTTTGGATGAGTTGTTCGAGAAGATCGGCAGCCAGCCCGAAGGCCCGTCGGAAAAGATTTTTGCGTCGGGGATGCTGGAGTGGCGGCGGAGCCACCGGCAGGACGGCGGCTTGATCGCAGGTGCGCAGGCGCGGATTGACCGCTCGATGGATGTGGCGATTGCCAAGGAAAGCGAATGGCTGAACGCGGGTCTGTCGTTTTTGGCGACGGTGGGGTCCACCGCGCCGTTCGTCGGTCTGTTCGGCACGGTCTGGGGCATCAAGCACGCGTTTGAGGAGATTGCCATCAGCCAGAACACCAACCTTGCCGTGGTGGCGCCGGGTATTGCCGAGGCGCTGTTGTCAACCGGTCTGGGGCTGTTGGCGGCTATTCCGGCGGTTATCTTCTATAACAAGCTTTCGGCGGACAGCGACAAGATCGTGTCTGGCTATGAGGCCTTTGCCGATGAATTCGCGACGATCCTGTCGCGCCAGTTGGACGCCTGAGCCATGGGCGCGGGGGTTATCAAACGCAGCGGTGGCGGGGGGCGGCGCGGACGGGGGCGCAAGCACTCGGCGGCGATGTCCGAGATCAACGTGACGCCGTTCGTGGACGTTATGCTGGTGCTGCTGATCATCTTCATGGTGGCGGCGCCGTTGCTGACGGTGGGGGTGCCGATCAAGCTGCCCAAGACCTCGGCCTCGGCGATGCCGGCCGAGAAAGAGCCGCCGTTGACGATTACGCTGGCGGCCAATGGCAAGACCTTGTTGCAGGCGACCGAGATCGACGTGACGCAGTTGGTGCCGAAGTTGCAGGCGATTTCGTCGCAGCGGACGGACAAGAAGATCTATCTGCGGGCCGACGGATCCATCCCCTATTCGCGCGTGGCAGAGGTGATGGGGGCGCTGAATTCGGGTGGGTTCCGGGATATTGGTCTGGTGACCGATCCGAACGGGCCGAAACTTAATGGAAGCGGCGGCTAGGCCGAAGCGGTATGAGAACCGGCACCATCATCTCTGGCATCGGGCATCTGGGCCTGATCCTGTGGCTTCTGTTCGGGGGGCTGCTGTTTCCTGCGCATGACCAGCCCGCGTTGCAGGCGTCGAGTGTGTCACTGGTAACGTCAGAGCAATTGGCGGCGCTGAATGCGCAGGCCTCGGCCCCGCCAGCGCAACCGCAGACGCAGGTGGCAGCGCTTGCGCCCGCGCCAAAGGTGGCCGATCAGGCGCCCGCGCCGAAGGCGGAGCCGGTGGTGAAGCCCGCGAAGCCGTCAAAGCCCACACCGCAGCCAGTGCCGAAGCCTTCGGTGCCGACGCCGCCTCCTCCTCCGCCACCGCCACCGCCGCGTCAGGCACCGCGCGTGGCTGACACGCCGACGCCGAAGCCCTCGCCGGATGCGAAGGTGGCCGATCAGGTGCAGCAGGATGTGTCACCCGACGCGACCAATCCGGTGCAAGTGAAGAAGCCGCCGAAGGAAGCGACCGCGCCGAAAGAGGCGGCGGCGCAGATCGTGCCGGAAGCGAAGCCGACGGATTCGACAGCGCCGTCGCAGGATCTGGCGCCCAAGACCAGCCCGCGCCCGCAAACGCGGCCTGCGCCCACGCCCGACACCTCGGCAGCGGATGCGCAAGCGGCGGCGGATCAGGCCAAGGCCGATGCGAAGGCGGCGGCAGATCAGGCCAAGGCGGACGCGAAGGCTGCGGCGGATCAGGCTAAGGCGGATGCGAAGGCGAAAGCTGATGCGAAGGCCAAGGCGGAGGCGAAAGCGGCGAAGGCCAAGAAGGGCACCACCAGTTCGGACGTCGCGGCGGCCTTGGGCGGCCTGATGGCGGCGGATTCGGGCAATGGCGCAACGACGGGCCCGGTGTCGAAGGGCAAGAAAACCGACGGGCCGCCGTTGACCGGTTCGGAGAAGGATGGCTTCCTGACCGCGCTGAAATCCAAATGGGTTGTTGATCCGGGATCGGAATCGGCAAGTGTAGTGGTGACGGTTGCCTTTTCGCTGAACCAGGATGGCACGGTAATTGCCACGTCGATCAAGATGTTATCGGCCTCGGGCGGCTCCAGTGACAGCGCGACGCGGGCGGCATTTGAATCGGCGCGGCGCGCGATTTTGCGGGGAAGCGCCGCTGGCTTGAATCTTCCCCCTGACAAATACGACACTTGGCGTGATACCGAGATTACGTTCAACCCGAAGGAAATGAGCCTGAGATGACATTTGCGCGTAGATTTGCAGTTGCTTTGGCCCTAGTCGGACTGCCGCTGGGGCTGGCGCAGGGGGCCGCTGCCGCGCCGCTGCGGTTGGAGCTGAACTCGGGTGTGATCGAGCCGATGCCGATCGCGCTGCCGGATTTCATCGCGGAGAGCGCACCGGCGTCGAAATACGCCAGCCAGATTTCGCAGGAGATCGCAGGGGATCTGACCGGGACCGGGTTGTTCCGGGAAATCCCCTCGTCGGCGTTCATCTCGCAGGTCTCCAGCTTTTCGGCGCCGATCCAGTATCCGGACTGGAAGGCGGTCAACGCGCAGGCGCTGGTGACCGGCTCGGTCGGGATGCAGGGCGACAAGGTGGTGGTGAGGTTCCGCCTGTTCGACGTGTTCTCTGGCGCGCCGTTGGGTGACGGGATGCAGTTTGCCGGACCCTCGGCCAGCTGGCGGCGGATCGGGCACAAGGTGGCCGACCAGATTTATGCGCGTATCACCGGCGAGGGCGGCTATTTCGACAGCCGTGTGGTTTATGTCGCGGAAAGCGGGCCGAAGACGGCGCGGCAGATGCGGCTGGCGATCATGGATTATGACGGCGCGAATACGCAGTATCTGACCGGCAACCAGTCGATCGTGCTGGCGCCGCGCTTTTCGCCGGATGGCAAGCGGGTGATTTATGTCAGCTATCAGTCGGGCAGCCCGCATAACTTTGTGATGGATCTTGCGACGTTGCAGACGCGGCAGTTGGATGACCAGAGCGGCACGATGACCTTTGCGCCGCGCTTTTCGCCAGATGGCGGCAGCGCGATCTATTCGCTGGAAAAGGGCGGCAATTCGGACCTTTACACGATGAACCTGAGCACGGGGGCGGTGTCGCAGCTGACCAACTCTCCCTCGATCGACACCGCGCCGAGCTATTCGCCGGATGGGTCCAAGATCGTGTTTGAAAGCGACCGTTCTGGCGAGCAGCAGATCTATGTGATGTCGGCGGGCGGGGGCGCGGCGACGCGTATCAGCTTTGGCGCCGGGAAATACGCGACGCCGGTGTGGTCGCCGCGCGGGGATATGGTGGCGTTCACCAAGCAGGCCGATGGACGTTTCTACATTGGCGTGATGAAAATCGATGGCAGCGATGAGCGCCTGCTGACCGCATCCTACCTGGACGAGGGCCCGACCTGGGCGCCGAACGGGCGCGTTTTGATGTTCACCCGGCAGGCCGCCGGAGCCGACAGCGCGCCGCAAATTTACTCGGTCGATATCTCGGGCCGCAATCTGAAAAAGGTTCCAACGCAGGGGTCTTCGTCTGACCCGTCGTGGGGCCCACTTCTACCGTAAACTCGCGCGCGGTTGATTTCCAAAGCCGCGCAGACCTGCTATATTGGTCCCAATGGGCCGCGAACCACAAAGGAATGTATGAGATGCTGACTATCAACAAAGCTGTCTTGCTTGTCGCCGTGCTGGGCCTTGCGGCCTGTAACAACCCGAACAAATACGGCGGGGCGAATGGAATGGGCGGCGCCAATGGCGTTGGCGGCAACGGGATTGCCAGCGGCAACCTCGGCGACCCGAGCAACCCGAACTCGCCGGCGTATTTCAACCAGACGGTTGGCAATCAGGTTCTGTTCACGGTGGACCAAAGCACGCTGACGCCGGAAGCACAGGCGATCCTGACCAAGCAGGCGGTCTGGCTGAACAGCCGCCGCGAATATGCGATCCTGATCGAAGGCAACGCCGACGAACGCGGCACGCGGGAATACAACCTTGCCCTGGGCGCGCGTCGTGCCAGCGCGGTGAAGGAATTCCTCAGCGGGCAGGGCGTGGCGTCGAGCCGCATGAAAACCATCAGCTATGGCAAGGAACGCCCGGTTGCGACCTGCCCGGAAGAGTCGTGCATGGCGCAGAACCGTCGCGCTGTGACGGTGCTGTCGCAAGGGCTTAACGGCTAAGGAGGCGCGGATGCGGGGCTTCGGAACAGTCCGGGCAATCGTTCTGCTGGCCTTGGTGGCGCTTCCCAGCGTTGCCGGGGCGCAGTCGAAGGCCGAGACCTTGGCGGATATCAAGGTCGATCTGGCCAAGGTCAATGCCGAGGTGCAGGGGCTGAAGTCGGAGCTGGTAAAAACGGGGGCCTCGTCGAGCCAAGTGGCGGCGGGGTCCACCACGCAGGAGCGTCTCGATGCGATCGAGGCAGAGTTGCAGGCGCTGACCGCACAGACGGAATCGTTGCAGAACCGTATCAACAAGGTGGTGACGGATGGCACCAACCGGATTGGCGATCTGCAATACCGTGTGACCGAGGCGACCGGCGGCGATGTCAGCAAGGTGGGGACGCCGACGCCGTTGGGCACGGGGGATGTGAAACCCTCGAAACACGCGGCAGCGGCGGCGCAGCTTGCGCCTCCGCCTGCGGCCTCCAGCGATGCGACGGCCAATTCGGGGCCGGAGTTGGCAGTTAACGAAAAGGCAGACTTTGATCGAGCGAAGGCGGCGCTCGATTCCGGTAGCTTTCCTAGCGCCGCGGACCTCTTTGCGACCTTTGCCGAGACCTACACGGGCGGGCCACTGACCGGCGAGGCGCTGTTCTATCGCGGCGAGGCGCTGTCGAAGACGGGGGATACCGGCAACGCGGCGCGCGCCTATCTGGAGAGTTTCTCCAGCTATCCCAAGGGGCCGCGCGCGGCGGATGCGCTGACCAAACTGGGGATTTCGCTGGGTAAGCTGGGGCAGACGCGGGACGCCTGCACCACGCTGGGTCAGGTGAGCGTGCGCTATCCCGGCGCGGCGGCGGTGAGTGATGCGGAACAGGCAATGGCGAGTTTGGGGTGTCATTGACGGGCGACGACGCGCTGAAGTCTGCGCTTGAGACGGCATTGGCGCCCGACCGGTTTGACCGGTTGGGCGTTGCCGTTTCGGGGGGCGGCGATTCGATGGCGCTGCTTCATCTTTTGGCCGACTGGGCGCAGGCGCAGGGCGTTGCGCTGCATGCGGTGACGGTGGATCACGGGTTGCGTCCGGCGGCAAAGGCCGAGGCCGCAATGGTGGCCGAGGTGTGCGAGGGTTTGGGCGTCGCGCACCGCACGCTGGTCTGGGAGGGCTGGGATGGCAGCGGCAATTTGCAGGATCAGGCGCGGCGTGCACGCTATCGTTTGATGACCGATTGGGCGCGCGAGGCGGGGATTGGCGCGGTGGCCCTGGGCCATACTGCCGACGATCAGGCCGAGACGTTTCTGATGCGGCTGGCGCGCGGCTCTGGCGTGGATGGGCTGTCGGCGATGGCGTCGCGGCGGCGCGCAGGCGGTGTGTTGTGGCTGCGCCCGCTGCTGGCGGTGTCGCGCGAGGCGTTACGGGGGTTTTTGCGCGGGCGGCGGTTGGGCTGGATTGATGATCCGTCGAACGCGGATCTGCGGTTTGAACGGGTGCGGGCGCGGCAGATTCTGGCGGAACTCGCGCCTTTGGGCGTGACGGCGGACGGACTGATGGCAACGACGCGGCGGCTGGCCGAGGCGCGCGAGGCGTTGGATGCGGTGACGCAAGAGGCGGCGCGGCGGTTGGCGCGGGTCGAATTGGGCGACGTGGTGTTGGAGCGCGCCGGATTTGCCACACTGCCGGCGGAAATTCGGCGGCGGCTTATGGTGCATACGCTGAATTGGGTCGCCTCGGCGGAGTATGGCCCACGGGCGGACGCGCTGGCAGAAGTGTTGCGGCAGGTGGATGAGGGCACTTCGGCCACCCTGCATGGCTGCCGGGTCGTAGTGCGCAAGACCGATCTGCGCGTGGCACGGGAGTTTCAGGCGGTCAAGGATATGGTCGCAGAACCGGGACGGTTGTGGGACCGGCGGTGGCGGATCGTCGCAGCCGAGGCTTTGATGCCGGGTGAAACCAAGGATTTGCAGGTGCGCGCGTTGGGCGAGGCAGGGGTCGCGTTGTGTGCGGAGTGGCGCGCGGCAGGCCTGCCCAGATCGTCAATGATTACGCTGCCAGCACTATGGCGCGGGACCGATTTGGTGGCCGCAGCACTGCCAGAAAAGGCAAATGGGTGGAAGGTGGAAATGGATCGCGGCGAAGGGGATTACTTTTCTTCAATTTTATCGCATTGAACCCCGGTCACATATCTCTATCTTAGAGGATAACTATATCGGTGACGTCCCGGGTCTCTCGGCCCGTTGTCACTTGCAAGGAGGTCCCCTGTGGGCAACGCGCGAAATATCGCATTCTGGGTCGTTCTGTTTCTGCTGATCGTGGCCCTGTTCAATCTGTTCAGCGGCGGCGAAACGACGATGACGACGCGGCAGGTCGCCTATTCCGACTTCATCTCTCGGGTTGACAGCGGTGATGTCGCCAGCGTCACGCTGGATGGCGAGCGGATGATGGTGCACGGCAAGAACGGCGAGCAATACATGACGATCCTGCCGCAGGGCGTCGATGTGACCGACAAGCTGTTGGCGAAGAACGTCGCGGTGGATGCCAAGGCGCAGCAGCAATCGGGCTTTATGTCGATGCTGGGCGTGTGGCTGCCGTTCCTAGTGCTCATCGGCGTGTGGATATTCTTCATGAACCGGATGCAGGGCGGCGGCAAAGGCGGGGCGATGGGGTTCGGCAAAAGCCGGGCCAAGTTGCTGACCGAAAAGCAAGGCCGGGTGACGTTTGACGACGTGGCGGGGATTGATGAGGCAAAGGAGGAGCTTGAGGAGATCGTCGAGTTCCTGCGCAACCCGCAGAAATTCAGCCGTTTGGGGGGCAAGATTCCCAAGGGCGCGCTGCTTGTTGGCCCGCCCGGCACCGGTAAGACGCTGCTGGCGCGCGCGATTGCGGGCGAGGCGGGCGTGCCGTTCTTCACCATCTCTGGCTCTGACTTCGTGGAAATGTTCGTGGGCGTGGGCGCAAGCCGTGTGCGCGACATGTTCGAGCAGGCGAAGAAAAACGCGCCGTGTATCGTGTTCATCGACGAGATCGACGCCGTGGGCCGGTCGCGTGGCGCAGGCTACGGCGGCGGCAATGACGAGCGTGAGCAGACGTTGAACCAGTTGCTGGTCGAGATGGACGGGTTTGAGGCGAACGAGGGGATCATCATCGTTGCGGCCACTAACCGGCGCGATGTGCTGGACCCGGCGCTGTTGCGCCCCGGCCGCTTTGACCGCCAGATCCACGTCCCGAACCCGGATATCAAGGGCCGCGAGAAGATCCTGAACGTGCATGCGCGCAAGGTTCCGCTGGGGCCAGACGTTGACCTGCGCCTGATCGCGCGTGGCGCACCGGGCTTTTCTGGCGCTGATCTGGCCAACCTCGTGAACGAGGCGGCACTGATGGCGGCGCGCGTGGGGCGGCGGTTTGTCACGATGGAGGATTTTGAATCCGCCAAGGACAAGGTCATCATGGGGGTCGAGCGGCGCTCGATGGTGCTGACCGCCGATCAGAAGGAAATGACCGCCTATCACGAGGCAGGGCACGCGATCGTCGGTATCAACATGCCAAAATGCGACCCGGTTTATAAGGCCACGATCATTCCGCGTGGGGGTGCCTTGGGGATGGTGGTCAGCCTGCCAGAGATGGACCGGCTGAACTATCACAAGGACGAAGCCAAGCAGAAGATCGCCATGACGATGGCGGGCAAAGCGGCCGAGATCATCAAATGGGGCGAAGATCAGGTCTCCAACGGTCCCTCGGGCGATATCCAGCAGGCGAGCCAGTTGGCGCGCGCGATGGTGATGCGCTGGGGCATGTCGGACAAGGTCGGCAACATCGACTATTCCGAAGCGCATGAGGGCTATTCGGGCTCGACCGGCGGCTTCTCGGTGTCGGCCTCAACCAAAGAGACGATCGAGCAGGAAGTGCGCGATCTGATCGAAGAGGGCTATCAGACGGCGCGTAAGGTTCTGTTGGAGAACAACGAGCAGTTTGAGCGGCTGGCGAAGGGTCTGCTGGAATACGAGACGCTGACCGGCGACGAGATTACCCGCGTGATCAAGGGCGAAAAGATCGGTGACGATGCGGATGATACGCCTGCATCGGGGTCGGCGCCCTCGGTCACGGCGCTGCCGAAGACCAAGCCGCGCGCGCCGAAGTCGGATGGCGGCATGGAGCCGGAACCGCTGACCTGAGGGCTTGTCGCCAAGGGAACATTATGCCGCCGTCCGGGAATCCGGGCGGCGGTTTTAGTTTGGGGGCGTGGCGAAAATGCGCCGCTGCGTTGCCACAAAGCAGAAGGCGGGACTTGCGCGATTGAACCCGGGGGCGCGTCACGCAATAGTGCGGCAAGCCATGCAAGGACGCGCTGATGACCGCCAAAGCTGACTGGAGCCCCGAGACTTACGCGCGCTTTCACGACCTGCGCCTGCGGCCTGCGTTGGATCTTTTGGCGCAGGTGGGGGCGTTGCCTGCCGGGGATGCCGTCGATCTGGGCTGTGGTAATGGGCCGGTGGCGGCGGCGCTGGCGGCGCATCTGCCGGGGCGGCGGCTGATCGGGGTGGATAACTCGCCTGCGATGCTGGAGCGCGCGAAAGACACCGGGTGCTATGCGGAACTCGTGACGGCGGATATTGCGGGTTGGGTGCCGGAGCGGGCGCCGGCACTGATCTTTTCCAACGCCGCGCTGCATTGGCTGGGCGATCATGGCACCCTGTTACCGCGGTTGGCGGGGCTGTTGGCCAAAGGCGGTATGTTGGCGGTGCAGATGCCGCGCCAGACGGCCGCGCCCTCGCATCGCTTCCTGCGCGATATTGCGGTGTCGCTATACCCGGACCGCTTTGATTTCTCGGGCTATGTGCCGCCGGTGCAGACGGCAGAGTTTTATTGGCGGATGCTGGCGAGCCTTGGCGAGGTGCAGGCCTGGGAGACGGATTATGTGCAGCGGCTGGCGTCGTCTGAGGCGGGCCATCCGGTGCGGCGCTTTACCGAGGCGACGGCGATGCGGCCGTTCCTTGACAAGCTGACAGCGGCAGAAGCGGCTGCATTCACGGCGGCCTATGACGAGGCGTTGGGCGTGGCCTATCCTCTGTTGCCGGATGGGGCGGTGTTGTTCCCGTTCCGGCGCACATTCTTTACTTTGGTGGTGTAAGCGATGCCTGCATTGGTCGCGACAGCCTTTCGGGCTGAGGTGGTTTGGTTGGGGCAGGTGGCGGACCGCGATGCGAGCCTGCGGGCGGCGCCGGTGGCGCAGATGGCGCTAAGCTTTGCCGGGATGGCGGGCGAGGCGCATGGCGGGCTGACACGGGCGTCTTGCAGCCGGGTCACCACCCAGCATCCCAAGGGCACCGAGATCCGCAACGTGCGGCAGTTAAGCATCGTGAGCGCGGAAGAGCTGGAGGCGATCGCGGCGGCAATGGGGTTGGCCGAGGTCAAGCCAGAGTGGTTGGGTGCGTCAATGGTGGTGCGCGGCATCGGTGATTTCAGCCATGTGCCACCCTCCGCGCGCCTACAGGGGCCGAGTGGCGCGACGCTGGTGGTGGATATGGAAAACCGGCCCTGCCAATGGCCCGCGAAAGAGATCGAGGCGGAGGCGCCGGGCAAGGGCCGGGCGTTCAAGCCCGCGGCGAAGGGACGGCGCGGCGTCACGGCATGGGTGGAGCGGGAGGGCGTGATTGCGCTGGGTGATGTGCTATCGCTGCATGTGCCGGAACAACCGGTCTGGGCGCATTACGAGGCGGTTTGGCAAGCGGGGCGATAGGTTCCGCCTATTGTAACGGTCGTTATGATAGGGAAACGCCTGGCAATGGCGCCTCGGTTTCCGATTGGAAACGCAATCTGGCGAAATTGGGCCGGGATAGGTCGGAAATCTCTCTAGCGTGACGGGGTTGGACCTTTATGACCTTGGGTCATAAGGGACGGGCATAATGCCTGCAGGGAGAAGCTGACCATGGCCTTCAAGACCGACATCGAGATTGCGCGTGAAGCGAAGAAAAAACCCATTCAGGAAATCGGCGCCAAGCTGGGTATTCCGGATGCGCATCTGCTGCCTTATGGCCACGACAAGGCCAAGGTGGGGCAGGCGTTTATCGAGAGCCTTGCCGACAAGCCGAAGGGTAAGCTGATCCTTGTGACCGCGATCAACCCGACCCCGGCGGGCGAGGGCAAGACCACGACGACGGTGGGTCTGGGCGACGGGCTGAACCGCATCGGCAAAAAGGCGGTGGTCTGCATTCGCGAAGCCTCGCTGGGGCCGAACTTTGGCATGAAGGGCGGCGCGGCAGGGGGCGGCATGGCGCAGGTGGTGCCGATGGAGGAGATGAACCTTCACTTCACCGGCGATTTCCACGCCATTACCAGCGCGCATAACCTGCTGTCGGCGATGATCGACAACCATATTTATTGGGGCAATGAGCTGGAGATCGACGCGCGGCGCATCGTGTGGCGTCGGGTGATGGACATGAACGACCGCGCGCTGCGCGATATTGTGGTGAACCTTGGCGGCGTCTCGAACGGTTTCCCGCGCCAAACCGGGTTTGACATCACGGTGGCGTCGGAAGTGATGGCGATCCTGTGCCTGTCGAACAATCTGGAAGACCTGCAAAAGCGGCTGGGCGATATTGTCGTGGCCTATACGCGGGCGAAAAAGCCGATCTATTGCCGCGATATCAAGGCGGACGGCGCGATGACAGTGCTGCTGAAAGACGCGATGCAGCCGAACCTTGTGCAGACGCTGGAGAATAACCCGGCCTTTGTGCATGGCGGGCCGTTTGCCAACATCGCGCATGGCTGCAACTCGGTGATTGCCACCAACACCGCGCTGCGGCTGGCGGATTATGTGGTGACCGAGGCCGGGTTTGGCGCCGATCTGGGCGCTGAGAAGTTCTTTGACATCAAGTGCCGCAAGGCGGGGCTGTCGCCCTCGGCTGCGGTGATCGTGGCGACGGTGCGCGCGATGAAGATGAACGGCGGCGTGGCGAAGGCCGATCTGGGGGCCGAGAATGTCGAGGCCGTCAAGAAGGGCTGCCCGAACCTTGGTCGCCACATCGGCAACGTCAAAGGCTTTGGCGTGCCGGTGGTCGTGGCGATCAACCACTTTGTCACCGACACCGACGCCGAAATTCAGGCGGTGAAGGACTACGTGGCCGGGCAGGGCGCCGAGGCGATCCTGTGCAAACACTGGGCGCAAGGCTCTGCTGGCATCGAGGATCTGGCGCGCAAGGTGGTCAGCCTTGCCGAAAGCGGCTCGGCCCATTTCGCGCCGCTGTATCCCGACGAGATGCCGCTGTTCCAGAAAATCGAAACCATCGCTAAGCGGATTTACCATGCTGACGAGGTGCTGGCCGACAAGTCGATCCGCGATCAGTTGAAGGCATGGGAGGCGGCGGGCTATGGCCACCTGCCGATCTGCATGGCGAAGACGCAGTATTCGTTTACCACCGACCCGAACGTGCGCGGCGCGCCCACCGGGCATTCGGTTCCGGTGCGCGAGGTGCGCCTGTCGGCGGGCGCGGGCTTCATCGTGGCAATCTGCGGTGAGATCATGACGATGCCGGGGCTGCCCAAGGTGCCCTCGGCCGAAGTGATCCGGCTGAACGATATGGGCAATATCGAGGGGCTGTTCTGATAGGGCGGGGCCGCAGCCGGACAGGTTGCGGCCCCGGTCGATTTGCGGCAGACCCCGCGCAGACAATGGGTGTTGGGGGATGGAATGAAGGATCCGCAAACGATTGCCAGCATGACGGAATTGCGCGCCGTGATTGATGCGCATGACCGCGCGCTGGTGGCGATGCTGGCAAAGCGGGCGGCGTTGATCGACCGGGCGGCAGAGCTGAAACCGGGCGAGGGGATGCAGGCGCGCATTGCCGCGCGGGTCGAGGCCGTGGTGGCCAATGTGCGCGCGGCGGCGCTGGCGGATGGGCTGGACGCGGATCTGGTCGAGGACCTCTGGCGGCGGCTGATCGACTGGTCGATCGCCCGAGAGGAAGGGATATTGGGGCCGTCGCGGCCAGAAGGAGAGCCATGACGGCCACGATTATCGACGGCAAGGCAATCGGCGCCCGGATGCTGGACGCAACCAGCGCAGAGGCGGCAATGCTGGCCAATGCCGGTTGGGCGCCACGGCTGGTCTCGATCAGTGTGGGCGACGTAGCGGCGGCAGAGCTGTATGTGCGCAACCAAAGCAGCAACGCGGCGCGGGCGGGCGTGGCCTTTGAAGCGCGGAACTATGCGGCGGACATCTCGCTGGAGCAGTTGATTGGCGTCCTGCATGGGCTGAATGCCGACCCGCGGGTGAATGGCATCATCATTCAGCGCCCCTTGCCCGCGCATATCCCGGTGAAGGCGTTGCAGCGTGCGGTGCATCCGCTGAAGGACGTGGAGGGGATGCACCCGGCCTCTATCGGCAACATCGTTTACAATGACATGACACTGGGGCCCTGCACGGCGGTGGCGGCGGTGGAAATCCTGAAGTCGCTGCCGCTTACCATCGAGGGGTTGGATGTGACGGTGATCGGGCACTCCGAGATCGTCGGCAAGCCGATTGCGTTTCTGATGATGGGTTTGGGGGCGACGGTGACGGTGTGCCACAAGATGACGCATCAGATGTCGATGCACTCGCGGCGCGCAGATGCGGTTTTTGTCGCGGCGGGCGTGCCGGGCCTGGTGCGGGGCGAGATGCTGAAGCCCGGAGCTGCGCTGATTGATATTGGCATCAACCGGGTTGAGGGGAAGACGGTAGGCGACGCCAATTTCGCCAGCTGCGCCGAGACGGCAGGGTGGATCACGCCGGTGCCGGGCGGCGTTGGCCCGGTGACGGTTGCGGTTTTGATGAAGAACGCGGTGCTGGCAACGCGGATGCAGATGGATCATTACCGCGATGCCTTCGCGGCGGCGGAATAGGGAGAGACGGCTATGGGTGCGACGATCATCGACGGTAAGGCTTTCGCGGCCAAGGTGCGGGCACAGGTGGCAGACCATGTCGCCAGGCTGAAGCTGGAGCATGGCATCACGCCCGGCCTGGCGGTGGTGCTGGTGGGTGAAGATCCCGCGAGCGAGGTTTATGTCCGCTCCAAGGGTAAGCAGACGGTTGAGGTCGGTATGGCCTCTTTCGAACATAAGCTGCCTGCGCTGACGACGGAGGCACATCTGCTGGCCCTGATTGCGCGGCTGAACGCCGATCCGGAAGTTCACGGTATTTTGGTGCAGTTACCGCTGCCTTCTCATCTAAACTCCGACCTGGTTATCAATGCAATCGACCCGGCAAAGGACGTAGACGGGTTTCACATATCGAACGTTGGCTTGTTGGGGACCGGGCAGAAAAGCATGGTGCCCTGCACGCCGCTGGGCTGTCTGATGATGCTGCGCGATCACCTTGGCAGCCTGTCGGGACTGAACGCGGTGGTGGTGGGGCGGTCGAACATTGTCGGCAAACCGATGGCGCAGCTGTTGCTGGGCGATAGCTGCACGGTGACGATTGCGCACAGCCGGACCAAGGATCTGGCGGCGGTGTGCCGCGGCGCGGATATTCTGGTGGCGGCGGTGGGGCGGCCCGAGATGATTACCGGCGACTACGTCAAACCGGGTGCCGTGGTGATTGATGTGGGCATCAACCGGATCGAGCGGGACGGCAAGACCAAGCTGGTGGGCGACGTCGAATTTGCCAGCGCAGCGGCGGTGGCGGGGGCAATTACACCGGTGCCGGGCGGAGTGGGGCCGATGACGATCGCCTGCCTGCTGGCCAATACGCTGACTGCGTGCTGCCGCGCAAAGGGACTGGCAGAGCCGCAGGGACTTACAGCCTGAACGGATGTTAACGAATCCGACACACCTGCCAGTTTTACTTGTCTGAAATGGTATAAATTGTTAACAGCACAGTAGTTTTTTGGCGGGTTGGTATGAGTTCCTCTGTTGCAACGTAAAAGTTTGCAGGTGTGGCTGCGCAGCCTCTTCACGTCGCGGACGGTTGTCGTCTGTGTAGTCATGTCAGTATTGGTCGCTTTCGCGGGCCCATTTGGAACCTACGAGGCGATGCACTTGCCGGCGCGGACGTTGTTCTGGGTCGTTATCACGGTGATTTCGGTGCCAGTAGTCGATGGCTGCCGGACGCTCATTGGGCGACGCATGTTCGCCTATGGCTATTGGTGGCGCGCGCTGGCGGTCTGCACGGCGTTCGCCACAATTTACACACCATTGGTTTATCTTGAAGTCTATTTTGTGCTTTGGCTTGGCTATGGGCCTGCGGTGCCGATCTGGGTGATCTGGGTGGCGACTTTTCTGACGGCGATGGCGATCAGCGCGGTGCAGCATATGTGGCGGCAGGATGTCCGCGCGCTGGCAGAGCAGACCGTGTCACCTAGACTTGCCGACGTGATCCCGAACGAACCGCGGTTGGTGGCGCGGCTGGGGCCGGAGGCGCGCGGGGCGATCCTGTCGCTGTCGGTGCGCGATCATTACGTCGAGGTTTGGACCGAGCGGGGAATGGCGAGCCTGCTGATGCGGTTTGCCGATGCAATGGCAGAGCTGGACGGGATCGACGGGATGCAGGTGCATCGCTCGCACTGGGTGGCGGTCGCGGCGATAGCGGGGGCGGAGCGCGAGCGGGGCAAGACGTTCTTGCGGCTGTCGGATGGGCGGCTTGTGCCGGTAAGCCGCAGCTACAAGGATGCGGTTGAGGCGCGCGGGTTGCTCTAACGCGGCATAGGGATGGCGCGCGGCGGCGAGGCAAGCAGGATCGCGCGCGCGTCGGGGGCCATCAGGGCGATCAGCGCCGGGGCGTGGCTGTGAAGGCCGCCGGTGTAGGTGCCGTAGGCGGGCAGGATCACCCGTGATGTATCCAACAGAAAACACGGGCGGGTAACGCGCTGGCCTTTGGCGGCGAGGGTTGCCTTGGGGTGATAATGGCCCGAGACCTCTGCCGTGGCGGCGGGGTCTGCAATGTGCCGGAACGTAAGGGGGCCAAGGCGGGCCTCTGCCAGATGAGTGCCGCCGAGGGCAAGCGGGCCGGGGTCGTGATTGCCCTCGACCCAGATCCAGCGGCGACCGGCCATCAGGCGCGTGAGGGTCAGGGCCTCCTCGGGCGGCAGGGTTTCGGCGGCGGTGAGATCGTCGAAGCTGTCGCCGAGGCAGATCACGATGTCCGGGGCATGGGCGGTGATGTCAGCGTCGAGGCGGGCAAGGGTGTCGCGCGTCTCATACGGCGGCAGCAGGGTGCCGGTGCGGCGGGCGATGCGGTCGGACTTGCCAAGGTGGAGGTCGGAAACGGTGAGCAGGCGCTGTGCGGGCCAAAGCAGCGCGCCGGACGGAAGCGCGGTGAGCGTCTCGCCTGCGAGGGAGAAGGCGGTGCCGCTCATGCGAGGCCCGCCGTGGCAAGCAGGTGATCGGCGGCCTCTGCCAGCAGACGTTCGCGCGCGGCGCCGTGGATCGGGATGCGGCCGGGTTCCAGCAACAGCGGCGCGGCGAGCGGCGTGACGCGGTCAAGGCGCACAAGGTCGATGCGGGGGCCGATGCGGGCAAGCATATCCTCGATCCGGCCGAAATCGACCAGGCCGCTGAGCGCCTCTTGCCGGGTGATGTCCAGCAGAAGGTGGCGCGGGTCGTGACGGCGCAGCGTGTCGTAAAGGATGTCGGAGGAAAACGTGGCTTGGCGACCCGATTTGCGTTTGCCCGGGAAGTTGCGTTCGATCAGGCCCGCGACGAGGGCGGCATTGCGGAAGGTGCGCTTCATCACAGCGTTGCCCGAGAGCCAGGTCTCCAATCCGTCGCGTAGGGTGGAGGGGTCGAAGAGAGGGGCAGGGTCGGTCACCGGGTCCAAGCCCCAAATCAGAGTGGCGTAGTCGGTGGCGACGAAGCCGAGCGGGTGGAGGCCGGTTTCCTCCATCCGTTTGGTGACGAGCAGGCCGAGGGTTTGCTGTGCGTTGCGGCCCGCGAAACCGTAGATGCAGAGATGTTCGCGGCCGTCATGCGGGAAGGCTTCCAGAAGCAGGCGGTTGCGTTCCGGCAGGCGTGAAACGGTGCGTTGCAGCGCCAGCCAGTGGGCGGTGTGGGCGGGCAGGTCGGGCCAGTCCGGTTGTTGGAAAAGGTCAAGGATACGATGGGTAAGGAGGGTTGAGGTGGCAAATTTTGTGCCAGAAAACACAGCGACCTTGGGCGCGCGACCCGGCGCGCGGGTGACCTCTACCGTCATCTCTCGCAGGGACTCATAGCGCACGATCTCGCCGCCGATCAGGAAAGTGTCGCCGGGGGTGAGGGTGGCGGCGAAGGCCTCTTCCACCTCTCCAAGTGGGGTGCCCATGCGGCCCTTGAGGCGGACCTTGAGGGTTTCTGTGTCGATGATGGTGCCGATGTTCATGCGGATGGATTGTGCGGTGCGCGGGTCGCGCAACTGCCATTTGCCATCGCGCTGCATGAGGCGTTGCCAACGGTCGTAGGCGCGCAGCGCGTAGCCGCCGGTGGCGGTGAACTCGAGGCAGGCGTCGAATTCCGCGCGGGTTATAGTGGCGTAGGCACCGGCGCTTGTGACCTCGTGGTAGAGGTCGGTTGCGTCGAACGGGCCGGAGGCGGCGGTGATAAGGATGTGCTGGCAGAGGACATCGCGGGGGCCGGGGCCGCGCGGTTCGCCATCCAGCGTGTGATCGCGCACGGCTTGCAGGGCGGCGAGACACTCGACGACCTCGAACCGGTTCGCGGGGACGAGAAGGGCCTTTGACGGAGCGTTGTAGCGGTGGTTGGCGCGGCCGATACGCTGCACGAGGCGCTTGACGTTTTTGGGCGCGCCAACCTGGATCACCAGATCGACGTCGCCCCAGTCGATGCCGAGGTCGAGGGTGCCGGTGCAGACGACGGCGCGGAGTTGGCCCGCGGTCATCGCGGCCTCGACCCGCGCGCGCTGATCGCGGGCGAGGGAACCGTGGTGGATGGCGATGGGCAGAGAGTCGTCATTTTGCAGCCAGAGGTCGCGGAAGAACAGCTCTGCCTGCGCGCGGGTGTTGTGGAAGATCAGCGTGGTCTTGTGGCGTTTGATCTGGGCGAGGATTGCGGGGATGGCATGGCGGGCGCCGCCGCCGGACCACGGCGGCGCGGCGCCGGTGTCCAGCATGGCAATGTCGGGATCGGGGCCGGGATCGGCGTGGAGGATCTCGCACGGGTCGGGGTGGCGGGCGAGCAGGCGCGCAATGGCGGCGGGGTCTTCGACGGTGGCGGAAAGGCCGATGCGCCGGAGTCCCGGCGCGAGGGTTTGCAGGCGCGAGAGGGCGAGCATCAGTTGGTCGCCGCGTTTGGACTCGGTCAGCGCGTGGATTTCATCGACAATGACGCGTTGCAGACCGGCGAAGGTGCGGGCGGCGTCTTCGTAGCTGAGCAGGAGTGCCAGGGATTCCGGCGTGGTGAGCAGGATATGCGGCGGGTCGGCGCGTTGGCGGCGGCGCTGGGTATAGGAGGTATCGCCGGTGCGGTCCTCGATGCGGATCGGGAGGGCGAGGTCATCGACCGGCTTGCGCAGGTTGCGCCCAATGTCGGCGGCGAGGGCCTTGAGCGGCGAGATGTAAAGGGTGTGCAGGCCTTTGCGCGGGTGCTGGGTCAGCTCGGTCAGGGTGGGCAGGAACCCGGCTAGGGTTTTGCCGCCGCCGGTGGGCGCGATGAGGAGGAGGGCGGGGGCGTTGGCCCGGTCCAGCATCGCCTGTTGGTGGGGATGCAGCGACCAGCCGCGGGCGGCGAACCAAGAGGCGAGATGAGCGGGGAGCGGCGTCATGGCGGCAGTGTAGCCGGGGCGGGACGAAAGGGGAACGGGTGGTATTCGCGTCCGCGCCGGGGGGTTTTGCACCCCCGGACCCCCGCAGGATATTTGGGCCAAAGCAATTGGGGAAGGGTGCGGATGGGCCGCGCCCTTTGCAGCAAGGCGCGGCGGGGCGATTAGCGGGCGATCACCTCATCCCGCACGAACATGTTGGCCCAGGCGCGGTCGATGAGGGCGGGCGACATGTGGTAGGGCAGACCTTCGAAATTGCAGATGGCGATCATCTGGTCGATCAGGAAGATCGGCTGATAGTTGGCATAGAGGTTGTCGATGGTGGGGTATTTGACCTTGAGCAGGTGAACCAAGGACGCCTCGTCCAGCGGCATTTTGCGTTTGCGCGCCACCATGGCGAAGATTTTCAGGAAGTTTTCCTGATGCGGCCCGTCGATCTTGATCTTGAAGAAGATCCGGCGAAGCGCGGCGCCGTCGAAGATCTCATTCGGGTGGAAGTTGGTCGAGAAGATCACCAGCGTGTCGAAGGGAACCGAGAATTTTTCGCCCGACTGGAGGGCGAGAATGTCGTGGCCTTCTTCCAAGGGCACAATCCAGCGGTTGATGAGGGCCTGCGGCGATTCCTGTTGGCGGCCAAGATCGTCGACGATGAATACGCCGCCGGTCGCCTTGAGTTGCAGGGGGGCCTGATAGGTGCGCGCGGTTGCGTTGTAGGTGAGGTCGAGCATATCGAGCGTCAGCTCGCCGCCGGTGATCACAGTGGGACGCTCGCAGAACACATAGCGGTTATCGAAGCGGTTGGCCGAGCGGCGCAGCGCGTTGGGGTCATCCACCGCCATCTCTGCCTCGGTATGCACGATGGGGTCGTAAACGGTGATGACCTGACCGGAATATTCCAGCGCGCGGGGCACGAAGATCTTGTCGCCCATCGCGTCGCGGATGCCGTTGGAGATCGAGGATTTGCCGTTGCCGGGCGGGCCATAAAGCAGGATCGAGCGGCCGGAGGTGACAGCGGGGCCGAGTGTGTCAAGCAGGTCAGGCGGCAGGATCAGGTGACCCATCGCGGCCGTCAACTGATCGCGGGTCAGCTGGATGTTGCGGATCGACTGGCGGGTCACCTGCTCGCGGTAGGTGTCGAGGGGAACCGGCATCGCGCCATAATACTCGGATTGGCCGAGCGCATCGAGGGCGCGGGCCTTGCCGGAGTCGGTCAGTTGATAGCCCATCTCGTTGCCCGAGGTCGCGTGCAGGGTTCCCATCGCCTCCAGCAAGCGCTGGGTTCGCACGAGGTCAACCAGTTCCTGTGTTACCGGGATGGTAAGGCCGATGGCGCGCGAGAGGTCGCCCACGGTGTCGAGGTTGGTGCGGAACATCGTCTTGATAAGGATGTCGCGCATCATCACCAACGACAATCCGGTTTCGCCAAGGGTGCGCGGCGCGGTGGGGGTCAGAACTCTGGGTGTTTGCATGTTCATCTGGAGCCCATTTTCAACACAAGGATCAAGGTGGCGATTGCGAGGCAGTGTGGTGTGGAGGCGTTCAGGAAACGTGAAGCATCAGATGCCGTAGTGGCTGGCGAGAAGTAGATAGACAATCAAAATGCCGGAAAGCGCGAAGCCCATCGGAAAGTCGCGCCGCTCCCACGATTCCCAATCGGTTGTGGCGCGGCGGACGGCGGGGACAAGGCCCATGACGCGGTGCGTGGTGAAGGCGGCAAGCAGGATCGCGCAGGAAAGGAACATGATTTCAACGGCATCCCCAAGCGCGAAGAACGGCGCCATCGCCGCGGCGAATTTGGCGTCGCCCGCGCCCACGGCTCGGATCACATTTAGCATGAAGCCCACAGCCAGCACAGCGGGTATGGCGGCCAAGTGCCATAGGTAGCTGTCGAACGGCAACACCAAGGGGCCGACCAGAATGAAGACGGCGGCGAGGGCCAGCACCGACTGGTTCGGGATCTTCATGAACTTCATGTCGCTCCACGAGACCCAGATGCCGATCGCGATGGCGAAGGGCACAAACCAAGTGGCGGCTAAGGCGGACATTTGCATGTGCATGGCTCAGTTGCTCACATTGGCGTTGAGGGCATTGAGGCTACGCTGGGCGGCCTCAAAATACTGCGGGTTGGTGTCGATGGCTTCTTTCAGCAGACCCTTGCCGGTGGCGACATCACCTTGTTTGATCGCGGTCAGCGCCAGCGTGTAGAGCAGTTCGGAATGCTCTGTCTGGGTCATCTGGATCACGGGTATATCGTATTTGCGCTGCGCCCCGCGCGCGAGGACGAGGTTGTTTTTGGCGGTGAAGAGCGTGGGGTCGTAAGTGAGGGCCTCGAGGAACAAGCGTTCAGCGCCGACATAATCGTGGCGGGAAAGTTTCGAAAAGCCCCAGTTGTTGTAAACGCCGGCGGGTTGCGTGGTCATGCCGGCGGCGGTGTCGTAGAAGCTATCGGCCTTTGCCCATTGTTTGTTGGAGTCGGCGACCATCGCCTCAAGCCGGTAGCGGTCGAAGGACTCATGCGTCGGCGGGATGGCGTTCAGCACGGATTCGGCCTTTTTCCACTCGTTCGAGCGGATCAGCGCGTCGGCGTAATCGACACTGTCTTCGGGCGTGGCGTCGGGGGCGCTGGTGACCTGCATCCAGATCTTGGCCGCCTCTGTGGGGCGTTTGGCGCGAACCAGCGATTTGGCAAGGAAACGTTTTTGCGCGGTGCTGTCGGGGTGATTGGCGACGCCCTTGGAAAAATACGCGACCGCCTCATTCGGGTCGGCAACCGTCATTTCAATTGCGTCAAGGTTGGATTGGTCAGCGGCATTGATGCCCGCGACCTCTTTCTGAATTCGGGCTTGTTCTGCCTTTTGACAGCCTGCCAACGAAACTGTGCCAAGAAGGCACAGCGCGATCAGAACCGGGTGGCGCATTTTGCGTCCTTTTACTGCTCAGCACTCAAGGTGTGGAAAGAAGAAGATAGCTGCTGCTACCCCGTCTTACCAAGGAGAATTTCGATGTATTCTGCGGTTGATCATACGCGGATTTGTCCATTGCGGCGAGGGCCGCCGTCAGATTTTTGCGGATGACGTCCGATTGGCCACTGTCGAGCGCAAAGGCGTTTTGAAAGACCCCCTTGGCCTCGGGGATTTTTCCCTCGTTCATCAGAACCACGCCAAGGTTGTTCAGCGCGGGAACGGAGGTTGGATCGAGGAGAAGGGCGCTGCGCAAACGCTCTTCGGCCTGACCGAGACGCCCCAGTTTGAGATCGGCAGACCCGATAGCCGACAGAACATCGGCGTTGAGGCCATGTTCGGACGCGGCGCGGTAATATGCGGAAAGGGCGAGTTCGTATTCGCCTGCCGCCATCAGGCGGTGGCCAACAAGAAGTCCGTCGACCGCTTCGTGGATCACAGGGGTGCCGACGGGCGGCGGCGGGCCTACCCGTTCCGGCGTGAGTGTGCCCGCGTCACAAGACGCGAGCAGCGCAAACGCGCAGGCCGCAACCGCGATCCTTGTCGTCCGTTTCAGTGTCACGTTCCCTCAAAAATGAGCGCTCGAAAGCGTCGTCGCGATCCCTTGAATGGCGGGGCCAATCAGGATGATCATCAACGGGGGGACGGTGAACAGCATCGTGCCAAGTGTCAACTTTGTCGGGATGGTATTCGCCTTTTCTTCGGCGCGCATAACCCGTTTGTCACGCATTTCGGACGCGTAGACGCGCAGCGCGTCGGCAATCGAGGTACCAAAGGTGGCCGACTGCACCAAAACGGTGACGAACGAAGCTACGTCCGGCACACCGCAACGTTCGGCCATGTCCTTTAGCACCGCGACGCGCTGTTTGCCGGCCTTGACCTCGTGCGAGACGAGTTCAAATTCTTCGGCAAGGGCTGGATAGCCTGCGTTCAGTTCCTTGGCGACGCGCAGGATTGACTGGTCCAGCGACTGGCCTGCCTCGACACAGACCAGCATCATATCGAGCGCATCCGGAAAGCCCTCGACGATCTCTTGCTGGCGCTTCGCCACCCGCTTCTTGACGTAATGACGCGGCAGGTAGTAGCCGACCGCGCCGGGCAGCAGCGTATAGAGAAGCATCGACTGCATCGTCAGCGGCGCTTGGGTGTTCTTGATCATCGCATAGATCACGCCGACGATCAAAAGGCTGATACCAAACACGAATTGTGCTGCGTGATAGGTCCGAACCGCGTTCTTGGCACGATAACCCGCACGCAGCATTTCCAGTTTGGCCTCACCCATCTCTCCCTCGTCTTGGGGCTCGAGAAAGGCCGCAAATTTCTGCAGCTTGTCCGATTTGCCTCCGGGGCGAAGTTCCTGGCCCTTGGGCGCCTTTTTTGCCTCAGCCTCGAGCTTGAGCGACCGCTGAAGCTTTTCCATCGGGTCGGTGGGGCGCTTCATCATCATGGGAAGGGTCAGCAGGACAAGGAAAAGTCCCAGGCCGCCAACCGCGATCAGCGGACCAAGCGGCCCCATCGCGCTGACGAGGGTATTATTGATCGTGGACATCATATCCATTTGGAGCCGTCCTTAAACTTTGATGTTGACCATCATGCGCATGAAAATGACGTTGAAGACGAGGAACGCACCAACGATCAGGCAGGCCGGGATGAAGGCCGCGGATTTTTGCACCTCGTCATAGTAGTGCGGCTGTAGCAGGTTGATCATCACCAGTGCGCCGATCGGAAAAGCCGACAAGAACATGCCGGACCATTTCGCCTCGGCCGTGATTGCCCTGACGCGGCGGAACAGCTTGAAGCGCGCGCGCACCACTTTGGCCAGACCTTCGAGGATCTCGGCGAGGTTACCGCCCGAGGTTTGCTGGATCGACACGGCGACCGCGAGGAAGCGAAGATCCTGCATGTCCATGCGCTCGGCCATCGCCTTGAGACTGTCCGGGATGTTGCCACCATAGGCCGCTTCGTCCGAGATCATGCCGAATTCGGTGCCCAGCGGATCGGGAACCTCTTTGGCAACGATGTTGATGGCGTTGTTGAACGGATGGCCCACGCGCAAGCTGCGCACCATAAGTTCGACGGCGTCGGGAAGCTGCTCTTCCATCAGCGACATGCGTTTCTTGGCTTTTTTGTTGACCCAGGTATAGACGCCGCCCACGCCCATCAGCACGGCGATGCCGGCCCGGATCGGGGTTGAGGCGGTGGTTCCGAGGGTCAGGCCGACATAGGCGAAGATCGAGACGAGAAACATGATGCCAATCAGGGCCTTCGGCGAGAAGGCGATGTTCGCTTTCTGCGCTTTGACGGCCAGCATGGAATAAAGCGGGATGCCGCGTGAATTCAGGTGCTGGCTCATTTCCTTGCGGAGTTGGGCAAGCACTTCCTCGCGCCCTCCGCCCTTTTCCAACAGGGCAAGGCGGCGGTTGACACGGTTGTTGAGGCTGATGGATTTACCAAAAATCGTCAGGTAAAGCCCTTCGACGAGCATGAGGACGCCGACGAAAATCGCAATGTAGATTAGGGGGGCTGCGTTTAATTGCATGGCGGTGTCCTCAAGGAATGGGATCGAAGATGTCAGCGGGCAGGTTGTAGCCCCACTGTTTGAAGCGATCGGAATAGTGCGAGCGCACGCCTGTCGCGTTGAAGCGACCGATGATCTTGCCGCTCGGCTCCATGCCCAGGCGTTCGTAGCGGAACACTTCCTGCATGGAGATCACGTCGCCTTCCATGCCGGTGATCTCGGTGATCGAGACCATGCGGCGCGAGCCGTCTTGCAGACGCGACGCCTGCACGATGAGGTTCACAGCGGCAGCGATTTGCGAGCGGACGGCCTTGATCGGCATCTCGATCCCGGCCATCGCAACCATGTTTTCCAGACGCGACACGCCATCGCGGGCAGAGTTGGCGTGGATTGTAGTCATCGAGCCGTCGTGGCCGGTGTTCATGGCCTGCAACATGTCGATAACTTCCTCGCCGCGCGTTTCGCCGACGATGATGCGATCAGGCCGCATCCGCAGCGCGTTGCGCAAACAGTCGCGCTGCGTGACGGCACCCTTGCCCTCGACGTTGGCGGGGCGGCTTTCCATGCGGCCGACGTGGACCTGCTGAAGCTGAAGTTCAGCGGTGTCTTCAATCGTCAGGATACGTTCATCATTGGCGATGAAGGACGAGAGCGCGTTCAGCGTGGTGGTTTTACCCGAACCCGTACCGCCCGAAACGATAATGTTAAGGCGCGTGGCCACGGCGGCCTGAAGATAGGCGGCCATTTCCTCGGTGAAGGCGCCGAACTTCACCAGATCCGCGATTGCCAGCTTTTCCTTCTTGAACTTACGAATCGAAACCAGGCTGCCGTCGACCGCAACCGGGGGCACCATGGCGTTGAAACGTGACCCGTCGGCAAGACGGGCGTCCACGTAGGGGTTTGATTCGTCAACGCGACGACCCACGGCGGACACGATCTTGTCGATGATACGCAGAAGGTGACGTTCGTCTTTGAAGGTGATGTCGGTCAGTTCGAGCTTGCCGTTGCGTTCAACGAAGATGCGCTGTGGGCCGTTTACCAGAATATCGTTGACGGTTTCGTCTTTTAGCAAGGGCTCCAGCGGGCCGAGGCCCATGACCTCGTCATAAAGCTCCTGGTTGACGGTGACGCGATCGTCCTTGTTGAGGACGATGTTCATTTCGTCCAACGCTTCGCTTGCGATGGCGGCAATTTCGGCGCGCAGGCTGGCTTCGGTCGCGGTTTCAAGCGCGGCCAGATTGAGGCTGTCCAGCAGACGTTTGTGCAATTCGAGCTTGATGTCGCCCAGGCGATCGCGCCGCTTGCGGTCCTTGTCCATGGCCACGGCTTGCGCCGCAGGTTTCGGGGCAGCCGTGGCCTGCACCCGCGGCGCTGGTGCCATACCAGCGGTGGGTTTTACCGCAGGAGCGGGCGTTGCCTGTGTGACCTTGGCCAAGGTCGCCGCCGCACTTGCGGCCCCGACCTCGTCCTTCTTGAAGCGCGAAAACATCGCCATCTGATTACTTAACCTTTCCTGCTTCAGCGGCCTTGTTCAGGTCGAAAAGCGATTTCGCCAATTTTTGAATTTCCTTGCGCAGCGGATTCTTGGCAGCTGTTTCGGCCAACGGCAGCCCGTGGTCATTAGCCTGCGTTACTTGACGCGTGCCGTCCGGCAGCATGATATCAATAACGATATCAAGGCTTTCGGCCATGCGTTTGGCGCGCGACTTGCCCGAAAGGTCGGTGAACTTCGGGGCGCGGTTCAACGCGAAGCGCAACTTTTCGAACGGTAGATCCTCGGCCTTCAGGGCGCGGATCAGGCGCAGCGCATTCTGGGCCGAACGCATATCGAGCTCTACCAGCGCGAAATAAACATGCGCCTGATGAAGGACGGCTTCGGTCCATTGCACGACCGTTTTGGGCATGTCGATGATGACGAAGTCGAAGTTGGTCTTGGCAAAATTGATCAGGCGTTCGATGTCGTCGGCGGTGACGATGTCAAGCGGCAGCATCTCTGCGGGCGACGTGAAGACGTGCAGTTTGTCGTTGAACGTCTGCAACGACTGGATAAAGGCATCTGTGTCGAGGCCAGCCGTATCGGACAGCACATCATAGATGGCATCGCGGCGCGGCATGTCGAGATAGGTCGCGACAGAGCCACCCTGGAAATCGAGGTCGAGAATGCAGACGCGGGGCGCGTCTTTTTTGCTGATCGTCGCCAGTTCCCAAGCCAAGTTGACCGCGAAAGTGGTGGAGCCAGAGCCGCCCGCAAGACCGTGGACCGGCAGCACGACGCCGTCGCGGTCGTTATTCCCTTTGAACGAGGGCGTGGCGACCGCCTGCGCTTCGGGAACCACGGCAAGGGGGTGCGCGACCGGCGCAGGCTGACGGATGCGTTCGATCGCTTCGCGAAGGGCGCCTTCGGGCAGGGGATAGGGCACGAAATCATCCGCGCCGAACCGCAGCATCTGGTGCAGCACGATAGGGCTGACCTCTTCCGCGATCAGGATTACCCGGATATTGCGCGATTTCGCCTGCTTGATCAGCTCACTGATCCGGCTGAGGTCGGCTTCATCCTTGTCATCGACGGCAATTGCTACAAATTCGAGCGAATCTGCATCGGGTTGCGTCAGGAAAAGGGTGGCGTCGTTGAACGACAGGTCCCCCCAGCTTTCACCAAGTTCCGCTTCCATGTCCTCGATCAAGAGATCGAAGTTTTGAACGTCGCGCGAAATCGTGCAAGCCACGATCGGTGCCGTTTCTGGCTTCAGCGCTGCCACATTCGTCATTGCCTCACGTCCTTCTGTTGCCGGGTTTGGACGATCTGGCGGTAATCCGGGTGGGTTAGACCTGCTCATTACCGGTGCCGCCTCGTCCTTGCCGTGCGCGACTCAGGGTCACGCTTCCTTCTCTCTCTGCGACGTTGGAGGAGAATGTTGGCAACATTGGGGCTAAAAATCCGTCATTATCCGGCGTTTTCACGCCAGTCGCGGAACGTAGCGGCCAAGAGACGGAATTGGATTATTTAGTGGGGGCGGCTGGCGCTGCGCCGCTGGTGGCGACACTGCCACCGACTGTGGCAGGCTGCGCAGAGGCAACATAGCTGCGGTAGATGATGGCGGCGTATTGCCCGTCAAGCAGCATGGAATTGTTTTTGACGAAGCCCGACACATCGGTAAGCGCACGGCGGTTCGCACGCTCCGGGGCTTGGACCGGAATAAGGGGTTGTGTCTTGCCATAGGACACGACCGCCTCGAGACGCGAGCGAGCGATGCCCTGGCTGGCCAGATAGGCGACCACAGCGCGCGCGCGGCGCATGCCAAGCGTCTTGTTGTACGCTTCAGATCCTACGAGGTCGGTGTAGCCAAAGACGCGGAAGCGGACCTCGGGGAATTGACGGATCCACGTGGCCTGTTCGCGCAGGATGGCTTGCGCAGATGGGTCAAGAACGGCGCTGTCGAAGGCAAAGTTTACCGTGTTGTGCACTTCTTTGGCGAAGCGGCGCGACAGGTCGATTGCATAGCCTTTTTGCCCCGTCTCAACCGCGACGTTGTTCGCAGTAGGCTGACCCAGCGTGCCATGGAACATGTCGTTACCGGCGGGCGTGTTACATCCGGCAAGCGCAACCAGGCCGACACAAAGGATCACATTCCGCATCTTTTCCCGCGTCGCCATTCTTTGCACCCTTAGTTCATCACATAGCCGTAAGAGCCGCTGAAGTCTTGCTTGGCGACCTCACCAGCTTTGCCCACGACCTTGCCATAAAGGAAGAGGTCTTTTTCACTAGGCGGTGCCACACGGTCGGTCGGCATCGCGAGTACTGTGCTGCGGGTCGGCGAAACCAAGTGCGGGGTCACGATAATGACCAGCTCACTTTGATTGCGCTGAAAGTCGGTGCTGCGGAACAGCGCGCCAAGGATCGGGATGTCACCCAGCCATGGCACCTGACCAATCAGATCGGTGAAGTTGTCTTGCAGCAGGCCTGCAATCGCAAAGCTTTCGCCATCGCGCATTTCGACCGTGGTCGAGGTTTTGCGCGTTTTGAACGCGTTTACGGTGAAGCCGTTGTTTGTGTAGCTGACCGAGGGGTCGATGGCCGACACTTCGGCCTCGATTTTCAGGTTGATCGTGTTGCCGTCCACCACGGTCGGCGTGAAGTTCAGGCCGACACCGAAGGGTTTATATTGAACGGTGACGCCGCCATTGCCGTCCTGCACCGGGATCGGATATTCGCCGCCCGCAAGGAATTTGGCCTGCTGGCCCGACAATGCGGTCAAGTTCGGCTCGGCCAGTGTGCGCACGGCACCCTTGGATTCCAGCGCCTGTAGCAGAACCGCGAATTGCAGGCTGCCGGCCGAGAACCCAAGCGTGATAGCGCCTTGCGAATTGGTGGCGGTCGGGGCGACGCCGCCCTTGAAGACAGAGGCATTGTTCGTGCCATTGGCGAAAGTGCCGTTGCCGCCCAGAACGCCGACTTTGGAGCCGCCGTTGATCGCAAGGCTGGATGACAGGCTTTTTTCCACCGATCGCTGCATTTCAGCGAAGCGCACCTGCAACATGACCTGCTGCGTGCCGCCGACGCTCAACAAGTTGGAGACCCGGCCCGGCGCATAGCGTTGCGCAAGTTCGACGGCGCGGTCGAGGCGCGACGCGCTGGAAACGGTGCCGGAAAGCGCGATGCCGTCATTGGCAGTCCGCACATCGATGTTTTCGTTCGGAAGGATTTGCTTCAGGCGTTCTTTAAGTTCTGCGACGTCGGGCGTCACCTGCACTTCGACGTTGGTAATCAGTTTGCCGCCGGCACCCAGCAGCGTCAGCGTTGTGCGGCCGGGCGCTTTGCCAAGCACATAGATGGTCTTGTCGGAAAGGGTCGAAATGTCTGCAATGCCAGGGTTGGCAACCGAAAGCTCCGCGAAGGGCGTATCGCTTTCGACGACAACCGCGCGGTTCATCGGCACAGCCAGAGCAGTCGCTGGCGCGCCGCCCATGACGTGCAGCGTTTCTGCTCGCGCCACCGGTGGAACGCCCACCACCAAAGCAACCCCCAAAAGGCTTGCCTGACAAAGTCTGAAAATACTCATGTGACCCGCCTCTCCGATCACGCCCATACGAGGGTCTTACTGCCCTAATTGACAAAAACAATGCGTCAATCGGGGATTATTTGCAAGAATCAAACGTTTGCAGGGCGAATCGTATGTGGATAAGTGGCAACAACAACGCAATTCTGGGGAGTTCTGTCTGCGTGCCTACCATATGCGGTAGCGCCCAGCATAAAGAAAGGGCCCTTTCGGGCCCCTTCTTGTCGTCAGTTGGTGCAGGGGATCGGAACTTCGGTGACTTTGTCGCCGTTACGTTGACGAATTGTGCAGACCTTCGGTGCCTCGACAGCTGCGGCTGGCGCGATTGCTTTGGCCTGGATGCCGAGCAGACGGTTCGAGTCAACTTCAACCGCCGACGCGACGCTGCTATCATTGTTGCCAACCAGCGACATCGACAGCTTCCCGGTCGCCTGAGCCTGAGCGAGGGTGGCCACCTGTTGCGGCGTCGCCTCCACCGTGATGGTGCGTGCGATGATGGTCGCGGTGGTCTGCGAGTTGCTTGATGTCTGATCGACAGCGATCACATTGACGCCGGGTTCGATCAAGCGGGTAACGTCACCGGTGGCGCCGCCGCCGTTGCCCGTCCAGTAGATATCGACGTGATCGCTGGGGCGGAGGAAGCCGGAGACGCCAGACGCCACATCCACACGAATCGCGAACGCGCGCATGCCCTTGGCAAGCAGGGTTGTGATGCCCGCGTCTTCGCCCGGTTTGGTCACGGCGCTGCTCAGGATCGGCTCGAATTGATCCGTGGCGCGCAGGACGATGCGCGCTTTGTTGTCACCCGCGGGGAAAAGGATCGCCGGATCGGTGAACGCGGTTTTCGGCAAGGCGTCCTTCGGCCAGGCGATCATCTGGATATCGTCCTTGTTCAGGATATCCCCATAGGCGAGCGCCTTTTTTGCGACGAATACGTTGACGGTAGGAATGGCCTGCGTCTGCCCAGCTCTCGCGCGTTCGAGTGCCACCGCGTTCTGATTGATGATGCCTCTTGCCATGTAAACCGCGAAGCCCGCCAGAGCGAGGCCCAAGACTAGGACCAGACCAAATACCATACGCATTACGTTTCCCTTTCGAAGGTATCTTCACGGTAGCAAGGCGCGTTGCCCTTATGCCGGAATATCAAACGTGTATTATTCAGACGATTGTGGCGGTTTCATGGACAATCGGTGGCGCGCGCCTGATGTCATGGCGCGCAGCAAAATTAGTTACCGGCGCCGACCGAGACGTTGGCGATGTAGGTGCCAACCTGGGTCGCAACGCTATTAGTGCTGAGCAGGATCGGGCCCATGGCGAGCATGCCGATGCCGATGATTGCAGCTGTCAGGACCACCCAATCGACGGTTACAGCGCCGTCTTCGTTCAGAAAGAATCCCTTGATCCACATTGTCGTGTCCATTCTGTGTTTCGCCGGTCTCTCGCTTGGTTCGACGAAAATTGATGATCAACTTATTGAGGTGACGATAGAAAATAAACGGGGCGAAAATATGGCGCTGCCTGTGCGGAATGGTGGCGCGTTGCGCGATGTCCGGAGACACCGACACACTGATAAACGGGCCACGGCAGCTATTGCGAGGTTGTCGAACTGACGCAACGCGCATCAGGATGCGTCAATGGAAAGAGGTGGCCGACCCTGTGCTGGGACGGCCACCTCATTTTGCTGAGCGTAGAAAAATTCTAGGCCAGCGTCGTGGTCTTATTGGCCGACGGTGGTTGCGGCGATCGAGGTCGACACGCTCGTTGCCAGCGATTTGATGCCGCCGCCAACGGTCGTCATCACGACGATGCCCAGGCCGACGATAGCTGCGGTCAGCACGACCCAGTCAACGGTCACGGCGCCGGATTCGTCAGAGCGGAAGTTCTTCAGGAGAGCGAAAAGTTTCATGATATTTCCCTTTCAGGGATGATGATTGCGTTTGTTAGGCTTGGAACTGCGGCATGATCTGACTGGCAGGTCGCGTCATGCCGCATGATGGTTCGCGTAGCCCATCCAACTGATGGGCCACCGGTCAGGTCTTATTGGCCGACGGTGGTTGCTGCGATCGAGGTCGACACGCTCGTGGCCAGCGATTTGATGCCGCCGCCAACGGTCGTCATCACGACGATGCCCAGGCCGACGATAGCTGCGGTCAGCACAACCCAGTCAACGGTCACGGCGCCGGATTCGTCAGAGCGGAAGTTCTTCAGGAGTGCGAAAAGTTTCATGGTGTGTCCCTCTCAAGGATGTTGATCGCTTCGTTTACGCGCCGCCTCGGTTCACTTCGTTCCGGCCTCTGTTCCGGTTCGTTTCCGTCTTGGCATGACGCTATATCGCTCTCAAATCGTGTCCACACTTGGGCAAGGATCGTACATTTTCGGGCAACTCGAACTATTCTAACGAGTTAGTAATTTATCGGTGATTCATGCCTAATTAATTGAAATATCGTAAATATTTTGATTTATCAGGCGCTGACCGGTGTGATTCCTCTGCCAGTGTGGACAAAGATTCGGTTGGCTTTGGCGGGATCGGGCGCTGAATCATTCGCTATTCGCAAAAGATTTTGAGACAATGCGAAAAGAAAAAAACGGGGCAGAGCAGCCCGCATGACGCGGTTCATTGGGATTGTAACGGTAGTAGTTGCGGGAATCGGCGCATTCTCCTCTGGCGCGCAGGATGCCGCGTCGCCCGATTCTGGCACGACGTTTAAAATTGTTAAGCCGCCAGCGCCGGGAACCACGCATTTCATAACCGTTCAGATCGACCCGGCGGCACAGGCGCGCGCTCTGGCGGCTTTGGCTCCGTTTCCGCTGCCCACAGTAAGGCAGATTACGCAGCCGAATGGGAGCGCGGTGCCCGGAGCGACGCCTGGCGCGGCTCAATATGGTTGGTTCTGGAACGCAATCTCGCCGACGCTAGGCGATGGCAGCGGTCGCTTTGGCAAGGCGTTGGCCGCGCTGGCGCAAGGGCCGCAGGGGCAAGCCGTTGCGGCGCCGCGGTTGCAGGTGATGCAGCAGATCGCCCATACCTATGGCTCCGAGATTTTGACGGCAACGGTCGGCACGCAGGTCTCGCCTGCGCTTGCATTGGCCGTGATCGGTGTCGAGTCGGGGGGCAACAGCACTGCGGTCAGCCATAGTGGCGCGCGTGGGTTGATGCAGTTGGTTCCGGCGACCGCGGCGCGGTTTGGCGTCGCCGACAGTTTCAACACCGTCGACAATATCCGCGGCGGGGTAGCCTACCTTGATTGGCTGATGAAAAAGTTCAATGGCGATCCGGTGATGGTGCTGGCGGCGTATAATGCTGGCGAGAATACGGTGATCAGCAGCAATGGCGTGCCGCCGATCGCCGAAACGCGCGATTATGTCCCCAAGGTTCTGGCGGCGTGGCAGGTGGCACAAGGCCTGTGCATGTCGCCGCCGGAGTTGGTCAGCGATGGTTGTGTGTTCCGTGCGGTGGCATCCGCCTCGGCCCGCAATGACTTTCTGACGCCGCCGCCCGATAAGCTTACACCGTAAAGACGTCGGCCCATTCCGGGTGGCGTCGGCGTGTCGCGTTCACGAAGGGGCAAAGCGGCACGATCTTGACCCCCTCGGCGCGGGCATCGGTGACAAGGCGCGTGACCAAAGCCAAACCCGCGCCGGTGCCGCGAAAGCTTGAGGGCACCTCGGTGTGATCGGCGATGATGAGGGTGGCAGAGGCGATGGAGTAGGTAAGTTCTGCCTCTTCCGCGCCCCGCCGCAGGACGTAGCGGCCTTTGGAGCTGCTCGTCTCGCGTGTGATGTCTGCATCAGCCGACAATGGTCGCCTCCGTCGCTGCGCGCAATTCAGCCTCGCTGACGCCCTCGGCGCATTCGACAATCTTCAGCCCGCCCGCCACCACGTCAAAGACGCCGAAGTTGGTGATGATGCGGTCAACCACTGCCTTGCCCGTCAGCGGCAGGGTGCACGCCTTCAGCACCTTCGACTCGCCGTGTTTGGACACATGATCCATCACAACAACGACACGTCCGACGCCAGCCACGAGGTCCATCGCGCCGCCCATGCCCTTGACCAGCTTGCCGGGGATCATCCAGTTGGCAAGGTCGCCTTCTTCCGACACTTCCATCGCGCCAAGGATCGCCATGGCGATCTTGCCGCCACGGATCATCGCGAAAGACTGCGACGAGTCGAAATAGGCAGTTTGCGGCAGTTCGGTGATGGTCTGTTTGCCGGCATTGATCAGATCGGCGTCTTCGTGCCCTGCGATGGGGAACGGGCCCATGCCAAGCATACCATTTTCCGATTGCAGCGTGACGTTTACGCCCTCGGGGATGTAGTTCGACACCAGCGTCGGGATGCCGATGCCAAGGTTGACATACATCCCGTCTTTCAGTTCCAACGCCGCGCGTGCGGCCATCTGGTTGCGGTCCCAAGCCATGATTTGTCCTCCTCAGGCCGCTTGAACGGTGCGGTTTTCGATGCGTTTTTCGTGCTGGCCTTGGATCAGGCGATGCACATAGATGCCCGGCAGGTGGATCTTGTCGGGATCGAGCGAGCCGAGCGGCACGATTTCCTCGACCTCGACGACGCAGACCTTGCCGCAGGTTGCCGCGGGCGGGTTGAAGTTGCGTGCCGTCTTGCGGAACACGAGGTTGCCAGAGGTGTCGGCCTTCCACGCCTTGACGATCGAGAGATCGGCGACGATGCCGCGTTCAAGGATGTAAGTTTGGCCGTCGAAGTCTTTGTGTTCCTTGCCCTCGGCGATCACGGTGCCGACGCCGGTCTTGGTGTAAAAACCCGGAATGCCTGCACCACCGGCGCGCATGCGTTCGGCAAGGGTGCCTTGCGGGTTGAATTCCAGCTCCAGCTCGCCCGACAGATACTGGCGCATGAATTCCGCATTCTCGCCGACGTAAGACGAGATCATCTTTTTCACCTGACGGGTTTGCAGCAACACCCCCAGTCCAAAATCATCGACGCCCGCGTTATTGGAGGCAATGGTAAGGTTCTTCGTGCCAGCGTCGCGGATTGCGGCGATCAGCAGTTCGGGGATGCCGCAGAGGCCGAAGCCGCCTGCCGCGATCATCATTCCGTCAAACAGCAGGCCGTCTAGCGCGGCTGCCGCATTGGGATAGACCTTCTTCATGCACATTCTCCCGCAAAATCTCTGGGGATGTTGTGGCGTGGCGCGGGCGGGGTGTCAATTGCCGCGGCGCGGCACGGGGCGATGGTGCGACGGTCGCGAGGCCGGGGGCTCTGCCCCCGGACCCCCGGGATATTTAGACCAAAGCAATGGAAGGCTCAGCCGTCGTCCGAAGGCGCCTCGGCTTTTTTCCGGGTGGCGGTCTTGGGCTTTGCCGCAGCCTTTGGTTTGGCTGCGGTTTTTGCCTTGGGCTTGGCGGCGGCTTTCGGTTTGGCTGGCGCTTTGGCCTTTGCCTTGCCCTTGCCGCCTTTGGCTGCCTTCTCATTCACCAGAGCCAGCGCTTCGTCGAAGGTTACGGCCTCGGGCTCCATATCCTTCGGAAGGGTAGCAAAGACTTTGCCCCATTTGACATAGGGACCGTAGCGGCCAGCCATCACCTGCATCGGACCACCCTCGGGGTGCTCGCCGAGTTCTTTGAGGGGGGCGACGTTTGCGCCGCGACCCCGGGTGGCTTTTTGCGCCAGAACCTCGACCGCGCGGTTCATGCCGATGGTGAAGACCTCTTCGGCCTCGGGGAGGTTGGCGTAGGTCGTGTTATGCTTGACGTAGGGGCCATAGCGGCCAATCGCGGCCTCTACCGGCGCGCCGTCTTCGGGGTGGTTACCGATCAAGCGCGGCAGGTTCAGCAGCATCAGCGCGCGGTCAAGATCCACGCTTTCGGGCGACCAGCCTTTGGGCAGGCTGGCACGCGGTGGTTTGGGGGCCTCTTCCGTCGCGTCGCCGCGTTGGACATAGGGGCCAAAGCGTCCCGAGCGCAGGCTTATGGGCAGCCCGGTGTCATCATGGCCAAGGATCTTGCCATCGGGCGAAATCGCCTCTCCCTCGTCGCCATTGGGCGAGGAGATCGGACGGGTATAGCGGCACTCTGGATAATTGGAGCAGCCGATAAAGGCACCACCGGAGCGCGCGGTCTTCAGGTTCAGCCGTCCCTTGCCACAGGTCGGGCAAATGCGCGGATCACTGCCATCGGCACGCGCGGGGTATAGGTGGGGGGCGAGGAAATCGTCGATCTTGGTCAGCACCTCGCCAATCCGCAGATCGGCGGTTTCGGCAATCGCGGCCGAGAAATCGCGCCAGAAACGGGCGAGGACTTCCTTGTAGTCACGCTCGCCTGCCGAGACATCGTCGAGTTGTTCCTCGAGGTCGGCGGTGAAGTCGTATTCGACGTATTTGCGGAAGTAGTTCGACAGGAATGCCGTGACAAGACGGCCTTTATCCTCGGGGATCAGGCGGTTCTTGTCTTTGCGGACATACTCGCGGTCCTGAATCGTGGTGACGATCGAAGCGTAGGTCGAGGGACGCCCGATGCCAAGCTCTTCCATCCGCTTGACCAGCGTCGCTTCGGTGTAGCGCGGCGGCGGTTGGGTGAAGTGCTGTTCCGGCGTGACCTTGCGTTTGTCCATCGGCTCGCCCTGCGCGATTTGCGGCAGGCGGGCGCCATCGTCGTCACCATCGTCGTCGCGGCCCTCTTCATAGACCTTGAGAAAGCCGTCAAACAGGACGACCTGACCCGTCGCACGCAGCTCCACCTGCGCATCCGGGCTGGCGATGTCGACGGTTGTGCGCTCCATCCGCGCGGCGGCCATCTGGCTGGAAATGGTGCGCTTCCAGATCAGGTCATATAGGCGACGCTGGTCGGCATCGGTGATCTTAAGCTCCTCTGGCGAGGCGGACATATCGGTCGGGCGGATACATTCGTGGGCTTCCTGCGCGTTCTTCGCCTTGTTTTTATACATGCGCGGGCTGTCGGGGACGTAGGGCGCGCCAAAGCGGCGCTTGATTTCGTCGCGCGCGGCCATCACGGCCTCTGGCGCCATGTCGATGCCGTCGGTCCGCATATAGGTGATGTAACCGGCCTCATAGAGGCGTTGCGCCGAGGACATGCAGGACTTGGCCCCCATGCCAAACTTGCGGCTCGCCTCCTGTTGCAAGGTCGAGGTCATGAAAGGCGCGGATGGGTTGCGGGCGGCAGGCTTCGCCTCGACCGATTTCACCGCGAGTGTGCGGGAATTGACAGCCTGAACCGCGACCTCGGCCGCTTCGGCGGTTGCAATGTCGTATTTGTCCAGTTTCTTGCCGCCCAGAACGGTGAGGCGGGCCTCGAACTCCTGGTTGCGGGGCGTGGCAAGGGTGGCGGCGACCGACCAGTATTCACGGGCGCGGAAGGCCTCGACCTCCATCTCGCGCTCGACGATGAGACGCAGGCAAACCGATTGCACGCGGCCCGCCGATTTGGCGCCCGGCAGCTTGCGCCACAGCACGGGCGAGAGGTTGAAGCCGACGAGATAATCCAGCGCGCGGCGGGCGAGATAGGCGTCGACCAGCGCGGTATCAACCTGCCGCGGTTTGCTCATCGCTTCGGTCACGGCGGCCTTGGTGATCGCGTTAAAAGTGACACGAGAAACCTTGGTGTCCTTCTTGATCGACTTCGCCAGCGCCTCTTGCAGGTGCCAGGAAATCGCCTCGCCTTCGCGGTCAGGGTCGGTTGCGAGGATCAGTTCGTTGTCGGATTTCAGCGCGTCGGTGATGGCGCGGATATGCTTTTTGCTATCGCTCGCCACTTCCCACAACATCGCGAAATCATGTTCAGGGTCAACCGAGCCGTCTTTGGGCGGCAGATCGCGTACATGGCCGTAGGACGCCAGAACCGTGTAGCCCGAACCCAGATATTTGTTTATTGTCTTGGCCTTGGCTGGTGACTCTACAACGACGACTGCCATGAAACCCTCGATCTGACTGCCCTGACTATGGCGGCGTTAGATGGCGGGGATCGGGGGGCATTGTCAATGGAGGGCGGATTCGCGAGGCTGGTGTGTGGCCAATCGCGGCGTTGAGCGTAGCAAATGGCACGGTCGTCGCGGGGCTTTGGTGCGCGAACGTCGGTGCCATTCGGGTGGGGTCAGTTCAGGCGCGACAGCAGGCCACCGGGTTGGCGCTGCACCTTGCCTTCGAGTTCAAGCGCCAAAAGTTCTGGCGCGATGGCAGAGGCGGGCAGGGCAAGGTCGCGGATCAGTTGATCCTCTGCCACCGGGCTGGGGCCAAGGCGGTTGAGGATGGCGGTGTGCAGCGCCGCAATCTGTCGAAGGGGGCTGTTCGGCGCAGGCGTGCGGGGTTCCTGCGGCGTCGGCGGCTCGGACAGATGCTGGTGGGGCGCGGAGCCAGGGGCAAGCGCGTCGAGCACATCTGCCGCATTTCGCACAAGCGTGGCGCCGTCGCGGATCAGCATGTTGCACCCACCTGCCCTCGCGTCGAAGGGATGACCGGGCACGGCAAACACCTCGCGTCCCTGATCCAGTGCGGTCTTGGCGGTAATCAGACTGCCAGAGCGGGCCGCGGCCTCTACCACCACGACGGCGCGGGAAAGGCCGGAAATGATGCGGTTGCGCATGGGGAAATGGCGCGCCTGCGGCTCCAGTCCAATTGGTTGTTCGGACAGACGGCAGCCGGATTGGGCGATTTGTCGGGCGAGTTCGGCGTTTTCGGCGGGGTAAATCACGTCAACGCCACCCGCCTGCACCGCCACGGTTGCCGGCAGAGCCGCAGCATGGGCGGCCGCGTCGATACCTCGGGCAAGGCCGGAGACCACGACTAAGCCCGCCTGGGTCAGTGAGCCGGCGAGCGCTTTGGCCATGCGCGTGCCAAGGCTGGAGGCATTGCGGGCGCCGACGAGCGCGATCATCGGGCGCGCAAGCATTCCTATGTCGCCGAGTGCCCAGAGTAGGGGCGGCGCGTCCGACATTTCGGCAAGGCCCGCGGGGTAGGCTGGGGTGCCGAACAGTATGAGGCGCGCGCCCACTTTGCGAGCGGCGGTTAGTTCTGCCTGAGCGACTGCTGGCGGGCAGGGCGTGTAATCCTCGACCCCGGCGGCGCGCGCGATCTCTGGCAGTGCCTCCAAGGCTGCCGCAGCCGTGCCATGTTCGGCAATCAAACGATGGAACGTGGTGGGGCCAACGCGGCGCGAGCGGATGAGGCGAAGCCAGCTTAACGGATCCTCGCCCGAGGTGAACGACGGTTGGGGGGGAGTGTAGGAAAATAGGGTGTTCGCCATCGCAACCTCGCCTGCCTTGCGACTCGGAGCTTGGCGCAGCGAGGTTAATGGCGGGTGAATCAGCGCAGGTATTTGCCGTGCTGCTCGGCAGATCCGGGCGAGGGCCCTAACACTCCCGCCACTCCACTAGATCACGTCGCAGAGCCGCCCACGGTCAGCCCGCCAATCATCAGAGTCGGCTGACCGACGCCGACGGGCACCCATTGGCCTGCCTTGCCGCAATTGCCGATGCCGGGGTCTAGCGCCATGTCGTTGCCAAGCGCGCGGATATGGCGCATCGCGGTGGGGCCGTCACCGATCAGCGTCGCACCCTTGACCGGCGCGCCGATTTTGCCGTTTTGAACCCGGTAGGCCTCGGTGCAGGAAAACACGAACTTGCCGTTGGTAATGTCAACCTGCCCGCCACCAAAGCCCACGGCGTAGATACCGTCCTTCAGGCTGGCCACGATCGAGGCCGGATCGGCATCGCCACCCATCATATAGGTGTTGGTCATGCGCGGCATCGGTGTGTGCGCAAAGCTTTCGCGGCGGCCGTTGCCAGTGGCGGCAACCCCCATCAGCCGGGCGTTTTGGCGGTCCTGCATGTAGCCAACCAGAATGCCGTCCTCGATCAGCACGTTGCGGGCGGAGGGCGTGCCTTCGTCGTCGAAGGTGATTGAGCCGCGGCGGTCGGGGATGGTGCCGTCGTCCAGCACAGTCACGCCTTTGGCGGCGACCAGCTGCCCCATCAGGCCCGCAAAGGCCGAGGTTTGTTTGCGGTTGAAATCCCCCTCCAGCCCGTGGCCAACGGCCTCATGCAGCAACACGCCGGGCCAGCCCGCGCCAAGCACGACATCCATCACGCCTGCCGGTGCAGGAACTGCGTCAAGGTTCACCAACGCGATGCGCAAGGCCTCGCGCGCAGTCGCCTCCCAACTGGATCGCGCGATCAGCCCGTCCAGGCCATAACGCCCGCCGCCACCCGCACCACCACTTTCGCGGCGTCCATTCTGCTCGACGATCACCGAGACGTTCAGTCGGGCCATCGGGCGGATGTCCCGCAGGCGCAGGCCATCGGGGCGCAGAATCTCCACCTCTTGCAGCGAGGCGGCGATGGTGGCCGAGACCTGAATCACGCGCGGGTCAAGTCCGCGGGCGAAGGCGTCAATCTCGCGCAGCGTGTCAACCTTTACGGTGAACGTGGCACCCGCAATCGGGTCGGCGTCAGTATAAAGGTGACGGTTGGTGCCGATGGGCGAGTCGGCCAGCGTGCCGCCGCCGTCCCCAACCGCAAGGCGCGCCGTCTCGGCCGCGCGCACCAGCGCCGATTCTGTGATGTGAGTCGAATGGGCATAGCCTGCGACCTCGCCCTTCACGGCGCGCAGGCCGAATCCCTCGGACGCGTCGTAACTTGCGGTTTTGATGCGACCATCGTCGAGCACCAGAGCCTCTGACCGCCGCCGCTCGAGGAACAATTCACCATCGTCAGCGCCTGCGGTGGCCGCACGCAGGGTGGATAGCGCTTGATTCTCATCCAGATGGGTCTCGAAGGGGCGGAAGCGGTCTTCGGTCATGTGTTGTACTTTCCGTAGTCTTTGATGCAGATCAAATGGTGGCGACATGCCGCAACAGTTTTGCTTGTTCCTAACGAGGTAATATGGTTTTACCGGAGAGGTAAACAATGGGATACCGTCGGGTTGAGACGGGGTTCTGACAAGCGGGCTGCAAGGCCGCGACAAGACGGGAACAAAACATGCGACTCTCGACCTTTAAATCGGGCCTCGGTGCCGTGGTTGCAACCTTCGCGACCTCGGTGGCGGCGTTCGCTGACGATACGCTTCAGATCATCGGTCAGCCGACCAATGGGGATACGGGCTTCCAGCCGGCGGGCACGATCGTTGCGCGCCATCTGCAGGGCCTTGAAGGCATGATCACCGACATTATGGCGGCGATCGTAATCTTCGTGACGATCCTGCTGGTGGTGGTGCTGGTTCGCTTCAACGCGAAGGCAAACCCGAAGCCCGCGAAATTCACCCATAACTCGCCGCTTGAAATCGCGTGGACGCTGATCCCGATTGTCATTCTGGTCATCATCGGCGCCTATTCGCTGCCGGTTCTTTATCTTGAAGAAGAGATCCCGCAGGCGGATGTCGAGATCAAGGTGACCGGCAACCAGTGGTACTGGCATTATGATTACAAAACCGCAGACGCCGCGTTCGGCTTTGACAGCTACATGATCGGCAGCCCGGCCACGGTTGACGCGAAGGCGGACCCGGGTGTGGTTCCCTACACGCTGAATGATGCCATGGTCGCCAAACTGAAAAAGTCCGGTTATGGCGCGGATCAGTTCCGTCTCGCGGTCGACAATCCGATGGTTGTGCCGGTTGGCAAGACCGTTGTGGTCGATATCACCGGTGCCGACGTCATCCACTCGTGGAAGGTTCCGGCGTTTGGCCTGATGCAGGACGCCGTGCCGGGCCGTGTGGCGAAAGCTTGGTTTAAAGCCGACAAAGAAGGTATCTACTTCGGCCAGTGCTCGGAGCTTTGCGGCAAGGACCACGCCTATATGCCGATCGAGGTCAAAGTTGTGAGCCAGGCGGCCTATGATGCTTGGTTGGTGAGCGCGAAGAAGCTCTTTGCCAGCGCGGATGCGCCGCAGCTTGTGCAAGTCGCGTCGAACAACTGAGGGTGCCGGGTCGGGTCGCGGGTGACGCGGCCCTTCCGGTGGCGGGGATGAGATGACGGACATCAGGGTATTCACGGAGACGGGCGAGGCTCAGTTCGGCGATTATATCGCCCTGCTGAAACCGCGTGTGATGTCGCTTGTCGTGTTCACCGCGCTGGTCGGCCTGTTGGTGGCACCCGTGCCGGTCAATCCGTTCATCGCATTCACCTCAATTCTGTTCATTGCATTGGGTGGCGGTGCGTCAGGCGCACTTAATATGTGGTGGGATGCCGACATCGACGCCAAAATGCGCCGCACGCGCAACCGCCCGGTTCCGGCCGGGCGCATCGAGCCTGGCGAAGCGCTGGCAGTTGGCGTGGCGCTGTCCGGAATCGCCGTGGTGATGCTGGGGTTGGCGGCCAATGCCTTTGCCGCTGCCTTGCTTGCTTTCACCATCTTTTTCTACGTCGTGATCTATTCGATGTGGCTGAAGCGTTTGACGCCGCAGAACATCGTGATCGGTGGCGCCGCGGGGGCCTTCCCGCCGATGATCGGTTGGGCCGTCGCCACGGGTGGCGTGTCGATCGAAAGCCTCTTGATGTTCGCGCTGATCTTCATGTGGACGCCGCCGCATTTCTGGTCGCTGTCGCTGTTCATGAACGACGATTACACAAACGCGGGCGTTCCGATGCTGCCGGTGGCGCGTGGACGCAAGGTGACGCGCGCGCACATAATGGTCTATACGATCCTGCTGGTGCCGGTGGCGCTTGCCGCTGGTTTCACCTCGATCGGTGGGCCGGTGTATCTGGCGACATCCATCGTGCTGAACCTAGGCTTCCTGCTCGGCGCTTGGCGGATCTGGCGGCGTGATGAGGTCATGGCGCAGGCGGATGGCTACGCCGTCGAGAAGAAGGTGTTCCGTTTCTCGCTGCTCTATCTGTTCCTCCACTTCGGCGCCTTCCTGGCGCAGGCTGTGTTGCGGCATTATGGGTTGGGGGGCTGGTGATGGCGTTCAAGCCTGACCACGAGCTTCACAAGCGCCGCTTTGGCCGCAATGTCGGGTTGGGCATCACCTTGGCGGTGTTTATGGCTCTGGTGTTCGGGCTGACCATTGCGAAGGTGGCGACCGGCCCGCAGCTCAAGGCCCCTTCGGCGTCAACGGAGATCACCGAATGACGCGGCCTGGTCGATCTTTTGGCACACGCATGGCTTTGGTTGCAGCGCTTGGCGTTGTGGCAGGTGGGGGCTGGATGGCCTGGGCGGATCTGATCCGCTCGGCGAACCCGCTGGATCACGTGGTGCGGGTGCATTTTACGGTCGCAACCAACGGCGGCGCGTCGCATCTGACGCCGATGCAGGACAGCATGAAAATGCATCTGGGCGAGACCGGGATCGCGTTTTACGAGGCTGAGAATCCGAGCGATCAAGCGGTTTCGGGGCAGGGGCAATACAGCGTTTCACCGCCCGAGGCCGATCCGTATTTGGTTCGCATCGCCTGTTTCTGCACGACGCAGCAATCGTTGCAGCCGCATGAGCGTATCGAGATGCCGGTGACGTTTTACCTTGATCCCTCGATCGCGAAGGATCCGAAACTGGGCAATCTGCACGACATTACCCTATCCTATACTTACCACGAGGCAAAATTGCCCGGGACACAGGCGAGCCTATCGCCGGTGTCCACCACTCCTGTAAACTAAGTCTGCGAGGGACTGACATGGCGCATGAGAAGAACCACGACTACCATATTCTGGCGCCCTCGGCGTGGCCGTTCCTCGGCGCGCTTGGGGCTTTCGTGATGCTGTTCGGGGCGGTGCTGTGGATGCACCAGATGGGCCCATGGATGTTCATCGTTGGCGCGTTGCTGGTGGTCTACGTCATGTACGGCTGGTGGTCCGAGGTTGTTTATGAGGGCAACCACGGCGATCACACCCCGGTGGTGCGGATCGGCCTGCGCTATGGCTTCATCATGTTCATCATGTCTGAAGTCATGTTCTTCTCGGCATGGTTCTGGACCTTCTTCAAACACGCGATGTATCCGGGCGGCACCGGCGAGTCTGCGGTTTACAGCGTCTGGCCGCCGCAAGGGATCGTCACCTTCGACCCGTGGCACCTGCCGATCATCAACACGTTGATCCTGCTCTGCTCTGGCGCGGCGGCAACCTGGGCGCACCACGCGCTGGTGCATGAGAACAACCGCAAGGATCTGGTCAACGGCCTGATCCTCGCCATGTGCCTTGGCGCGCTGTTCACCGTGTTTCAGGCCTACGAATACTCCGAAGCTGCTTTCGGTTTCGCGGGCAACATCTATGGCGCTTCGTTCTTCATGGCGACGGGTTTCCATGGCGCACACGTCATCATCGGCACCATCTTCCTTGGCGTTTGTCTGATCCGCGCGATCAAAGGCGACTTTACGCCCGACGAGCATGTCGGGTTCGAGGCGGCTGCCTGGTACTGGCACTTTGTTGATGTGGTCTGGCTGTTCCTGTTTGCCGCGATCTACATCTGGGGCTCGGCCTAAGGGCGCCTTGCGTCGCGGGGCAGCGCCCCGGGCGCGACACTACGGCAAAGCGCGGGCTGAAAGGCGCGCGCTTTTTCTTTGAGGGACCAGCAAATGCGCCGCCTTATCGTTTCCATCTTTTTCATGCTCGCAGGCGCGGGCTTCCTGTTCAGCTTGGGCGTCTGGCAGGTACAACGGTTGGGACAGAAAGAGGCCGAGTTAGCGGCGGTGAATGCGCGCATCGACGAGGCACCGATTGCGGTGCCCGTAGCGCCCGACCCTGCAAAGGACGCCTATCTTGCGGTGACGGCCAAGGGGCAACTGCTGGATCAAGAAGTCGATGTGCTGACCAGCCGCGTCGATGAGGGGCCGGGCTATCGCATCATCTCGGTGTTGCAGATGGCGGATGGTCGGCGCGTGATGGTGGATCGAGGTTTCCTGCCCGAGAAATTCCGCGCCACGCCGCGCCCGGCACTGGAGACGACCGTGGTTGGCAACCTGCAATGGCCGCGCGAGGTGGACAGCTTTACCCCGGCGCCCGATCTCCAGGCGAGGATTTGGTTCGCGCGTGACGTTCCGGTGCTGGCCAAGCAATTGCACACCGAGCCAACGCTGATTGTTGCGCGGCATACCGACGGCGAGATTGCGCAGATGGAGCCGATTCCGGTGGACTCTTCCGACATTCCAAACGACCACTTGGGCTATGCCATCACTTGGTTTTCGCTCGCAATCTGCTGGCTGGGAATGATAGGGACGCTTCTGTGGCGTGATAGGCGGCGGACAGTATAGGGACTGAAAAATGCGGTACGTTTCGACCCGGGGCAGCGCGCCGGTATTGAGTTTCGAAGAGGCGATGCTGACCGGCCTCGCACGCGATGGTGGGCTTTATGTGCCTGCGACGGTTCCGGTGCTGGGCCATGCCGAAATCGCGGCGCTTGCGGGGCTGAGCTATGAGGATGTGGCGTTCCGCATAATGCGGCCCTTCATTGGCGACACGTTCACCGACACCGAATTCCGCACCATCATCGCCAAGGCCTATGCGGGCTTTGGCCATGCCGCCCGCGCGCCCTTGGTGCAGCTTGGAGCGAACCATTTCCTGCTGGAACTGTTCCACGGCCCGACGCTGGCGTTCAAAGACTTCGCCATGCAACTGATCGGTCAGCTGTTTCAGGCGGCGTTGTCGCGGTCTGGCAAGCGGGTCACCATTGTCGGCGCGACTTCGGGCGACACCGGCTCGGCGGCGATTGAGGCATTTCGCGGGCTGAAGAACGTCGATGTATTCATCCTTTATCCGCATGGTCGCGTCAGCGAGGTGCAACGTCGCCAGATGACGACACCGTCAGAGGCGAACGTCCACGCCATCGCGATGGACGGCGATTTCGACGATTGTCAGGCGCGCGTGAAGGATATGTTCAACGATTTCGTGTTCCGCGACGGCGTGCGGCTCGCGGGGGTGAACTCGATCAACTGGGCGCGGGTTCTGGCGCAGGTCGTCTACTATTTCACCTCGGCGGTCAGCCTTGGCGCGCCGCATCGCGAGGTCAGCTTTACCGTGCCCACGGGCAATTTCGGCGACATCTTCGCGGGCTACATCGCGCGCCAGATGGGCTTGCCGATTGAAAAGCTGGTGGTCGCGACCAATCAAAACGACATCCTGCACCGCGCGTTAACTTCCGGCGCGTACAAGACCGATGGGGTAAAGCCGTCGATCAGCCCGTCGATGGATATTCAGGTCTCCTCCAACTTCGAACGCGCGCTGTTTGACGCTTATGGGCGTGACGGCGCGGCCGTGACGCAGTTGATGGAGGAATTGAAGACGGGCGGTTTCACCATCAGCCAAGGTGCGCTGGAAAGTTTGCGCGCGACCTTCGCGTCTGGGCGCTGTTCCGAAGCGGACACGACCGAGACGATCCGGCGCACCTATGCCGCGACCGGCGAGATCCTGTGCCCGCATTCCGCGGTTGGCGTAAAGGTGGCCGAAGCTTACCTTGGCGCGACGCCGATGATTACGCTTGCCACCGCGCATCCGGCGAAATTTCCTGATGCGGTCGAGGCGGCGATGGGCACACGCCCCGCGCTGCCGCCGCGCATGGCCGACCTGTTCAAGCGGCAGGAGCGAGTGACGCGCCTGCCCAATGACTTGCGTGCGATTGAAACCCTGATCCGCGAAAGGATCGCCTTGTGAGCCCACGCCTGACCACTCTTCCCAACGGTTTCCGCATCGTCACCGAGGCGATGCCCGGCCTGCAATCCGCCTCTGTCGGGGTTTGGGTCACGGCAGGGGGCCGCCATGAACGGATCGAGCAGAATGGCATCGCGCATTTCCTTGAACATATGGCGTTCAAGGGCACCAAAAAGCGCAGCGCGTTGCAGATTGCCGAGGCGATCGAAGATGTGGGCGGCTATATCAATGCCTATACCAGCCGCGAGATGACCGCCTATTACGCGCGGGTTCTGTCGGCCGATGTCCCGCTGGCAATTGATGTGATTTCCGACATCGTGCTTAACCCGGTGTTCGACAAGAAAGAGATCGAGGTCGAGCGCCACGTCATCTTGCAGGAAATCGGGCAGGCCTTGGATACGCCCGACGACGTCATCTTTGATTGGCTGCAAGAGGCGGCTTACCCGGATCAGGCCTTCGGGCGCACCATTCTGGGTCCGGCAGAGCGCGTCGCCGCATTTTCGCGCACCGATCTTAAACAGTTCGTCAAGGAACACTATGGGCCCGACCAGATGATCCTTGCCGCCGCCGGGGGCGTTGACCACGACGCCATCGTGGCTTTGGCGACCGAGGCGTTTGGCGCGCTGAAGGCGGTGGGCTCTTCCCTCATTCAGCCTGCAGCCTTCGCCGGGGGCGAGCGGCGCGAGACGAAAGACCTTGAACAGGTCCATTTCGCCCTTGCCTTCGAGGCGCCGGGCTATCGTCACGACGATGTTTATACCAGTCAGGTGTTCTCTACCGCGCTGGGTGGCGGTATGTCCTCGCGGCTGTTCCAGAAGATCCGCGAAGAACGCGGCCTGTGCTATTCGATCTTCGCGCAATCGGGCGCTTATGAGGATACCGGTATCTTTACCATCTATGCTGGCACCTCGGCGGAAGAGATCGGCGAATTGGCGGGCATCACCATTGACGAGCTGAAACGCTCTGCCGATGACATGACCGAGGCGGAGGTCGCGCGCGCACGGGCGCAGATGAAGGCGGGGATGCTGATGGGGCTGGAAAGCCCATCCTCGCGCGCCGAACGTCTGGCGCGGCTGTTGTCGATGTGGGGCCGGGTGCCGGAAGTTGAGGAGGCGGTCGCCAAGATCGACGCCGTCACCACGGCAGGCGTGCGGCAACACGCGGCCGAGATGGTGGCGCAAAGCCGCGCAGCCTTGGCGCTGTATGGTCCGGTTGCCTCTGCACCGGATTTGGGGGCGCTGCGCCAAAGGCTTGCCGCCTGATGCTGCGCCTGCGTCGGAAGTTGCGGATTGAAACAGAGCGTATGACCCTGCGCCTGCCGCTTCATTCCGATTTCGGGCCGTGGACGGATCTGCGCCGCTCCAGCAAGGCGTTCCTGCAACCGTGGGAGCCAAGTTGGTCTGACGACCACCTGTCGCGTCGCGCCTTTACCAACCGGGTTTACTGGGCAACGCGCGCCGAGGCGAACGGCACGGCGCTGCCGGTGTTCCTGACCCGGCGCACCGATGGCGCGCTGTTGGGGGCGATCACGCTCGACAATATCCGGCGCGGCCCGGCGCAAGCGGGGACGTTGGGCTATTGGGTCGGCCAGCATCATGCGCGCCATGGCTATATGCGCGAGGCGATTCAGGCCATCGTTCACCATGCCTTCAACGTGATGGACCTGAGCCGGATCGAGGCCGCCTGCTTGCCCGAAAACGCAGCCTCGCGCGGGGTGCTGGAAAAGTCAGGCTTCAAATACGAGGGCGTCGCGCAAAGCTATCTGCAAATCAACGGGCGTTGGCGTAACCATGTGCTTTACGCCAACCTGCGCAATGACCGGCGCGGGCGCACCGATGTCGGCTGAGGTTCTCATCGCGCTGTTGCGCGGGGTGAATGTCGGCGGCGCGGGGCGCTTGCCGATGGCAGAGTGGCGCGGGATGTTGGCGGCGATCGGCTGCACCGGCGTTCAGACCTATATTCAAAGCGGTAACGCGGTGTTTCGCGCCGAGCGCACGGGATTGGCCGAGGCGATCGGGTCAGGCATTGCCGGCCGCTTCGGTTTTCGCCCCCATGTGTTCCTGCTGACGCTGCCGGAGATCGAGGCGGTGCTGGCCGCCAACCCCTTTGCGCCACCGCAGGGGCTTGAAAAGACGGTGCATATTTTCTTCCTCGACCACCCGGCCCCAGATGCCGACCTTGCAGGCATTCAGACCCTCGCCGCGCCGGATGAGGCGTTTCATCTGACCGATGCCGCGTTTTATCTGCACGCTCCGTCGGGCATTGGCCGCTCTGTCCTCGCGCAAAAACTTGGGCGCTTCTTGGCGGAGCCGACCACCGCGCGAAACCTTGCCAGCGTGCAAGCCGTTGTTACGCTGGCGCGTGGGCTTGAGGGAGGCTGAGCCCTTGCCTCGTGCCCCATCATACGTCACCAAGGCGATGAGGAGCCGCCCATGCTGAACCCCGCCGATGCCGCCTTTGTTGCCCGCCTTGCCGAAGCGCTTCCAGACGGCACGCTGCGCCCGGTCACGCCTGCGTATGTGGAAGAGCCGCGCGGGCGGTATCGCGGCGAAGGCGGCACGGTGGCCGCGCCGCGCAACGTCGAGGAGGTGGCGACCGTCGTCAGGCAGTGTGCGGAGGCCCAGGTTGGTATCGTGCCGTGGGGCGGTGGCACCGGGTTGGTCGGCGGGCAAGTCATGCCGGACGGCCCGCTGCCCGTAATCCTGAGCTTGGAGCGTATGCAAGCGATCCGCGCGGTGTATCCTGCGGAAAACGTGTTGATTGCCGAGGCGGGCGCCATTCTGGCTTCTGTCCATAAGGCAGCGCAGGCGGCAGATCGGCTGTTTCCCCTCACGCTCGCCTCGCAGGGATCGTGCCGTATCGGTGGGAACCTTGCGACGAATGCAGGCGGCGTCAACGTGCTGCGTTATGGCAATGCGCGCGACCTTTGCCTTGGATTAGAGGCGGTTCTGGCCGACGGCTCGATCTGGCATGGGCTGAAACGGCTGCGAAAGGACAATACCGGCTACGATCTGCGCAACCTGCTGATCGGGTCCGAAGGCACGCTGGGCATAATCACGGCAGCAAGCCTGAAGCTTTCGCCGATCCCTGCCGCCGAGGGGGCGGCGTTGATGGTGGTCGAAAGCCCTGCGGCGGCGCTGCATCTGCTGGCCTTGGCCCGCGACCGTCTGGCCGAAGGTGTTTCGGCGTTTGAACTGATCGGCCGCATGGGGCTGACCTTTCTGGCCGAGACGTTGCCAGAAGTGCGCCAACCCTTTGCCGAGGCGCCGGAATGGATGGTGCTGATCGACCTTGGCCTGCCGCGCGGCCAGAACCCAACCGAGGCGCTGGAGGCGCTGTTCGAGGCGGGGCTGGACGCGGGCCTTGTGAGCGATGGCATCATCGCGCAGTCAGATGCACAGCGCGCGGCCTTCTGGCATATCCGCGAGACGATCCCCGAGGCAAACCGCCGTATTGGCGCGATTTCCTCGCATGACATCGCGGTTCCGTTGGGCGAAATCCCTGATTTCATTGCCGAAGCGGGTGCCGCGTTGGCACGCGCGGGGGATTGGCGCATCAACTGCTTTGGCCACCTTGGCGACGGCAACTTGCACTACAACGTGTTCCCGCCGAAGGGTCGCGCGCGTGGAGATTTCGACAACCGGCGCGCAGAGATCAAGACGCTTGTGCATGATCTGGTCGATGCCCATGGCGGTTCGGTCAGCGCAGAGCATGGTATCGGGCGGTTGAAGGTTGGCGATCTCGAACGCTATGGCGATGCGACAAAACTGGCGGCGATGCGCGCGATCAAGGCAGCACTTGACCCGTTGGGCATCCTAAATCCGGGTGCGGTGCTGCGCGCCTGACCGCGCCTATAGCCCGTCAAAGGCGCAGAGCGCGTGGACATCCATGCCCATCGCCTCCAGCTTCTTGCGGCCGCCAAGCTCTGGCAGATCAATGACAAAGGCACAGCCGACGACCTTTGCGCCCAGCCGCTCGATCAGCTTGATCCCAGCCTCGGCGGTGCCGCCGGTGGCCAGAAGGTCGTCGATCAACAGCACACGCTCGCCTGGTTGCAGCGCGTCGTCGTGGATTTCCACAATCGCCTCGCCGTATTCCAGCGTATAGTTTTGGGCGATGGTGCGACCGGGCAGCTTGCCCTTTTTGCGGATCGGCACGAAGCCAAGGCTAAGCTGGTGCGCGATAGCGCCGCCAAGGATGAAGCCACGCGCCTCCAGCCCCACCACCTTGTCGATCGGCTGGCCCGCGTAGGGGTGCAGCAACTGGTCGATCGCCATACGGAAGCCGCGCGCATCGGCGAAAAGCGTGGTGACATCGCGGAACATGATCCCTTCGTGCGGGAAGTCGGCGATGGTGCGGATGTAGTCCTTGACGGTTTTCGCCATGTCGGAACCTCTTGAAAATATGCCTGTTTTTCGCAGGAAGTTGTGGGTTTGCCTAGCCCAGAACCCGCCCAGCCACTGCGTCAAGACGCGCAATCAGCGCCGGATCGCGGTATGACGGCGCGGTCATTATCGCGTTTTCCAGCGCGTGATCACAGCCCTGCGGGCAAGGGGCGTGGCTTTGGCCAAGCAGACCGGGAAGCATGGCGATCATCGCGCGCGCATGGCCCGCATTTGCGGTCAGGGTGGCGATTACCTGAGCAACATCAACATGTTCGTGGTCGGGGTGCCAGCAATCGAAATCGGTCACCATCGCGACAGAGGCATAGCAAAGCTCTGCCTCGCGGGCGAGTTTTGCCTCGGGCATGTTGGTCACGCCGATCACGTCCGCCCCCCAGTGTTCGCGATAGAGGCGGCTTTCGGCCAGCGTCGAGAATTGCGGACCCTCCATCGCCAGATAGGTGCCGCGGGGGTGAACCGTGATTCCGGTGCTATGCGCGGCGGTCAGGCAGGCCGCCGAGAGGGTCTTGCAGGTCGGATGTGCAAGGCTGACATGGGCGACGCAGCCCTCGCCGAAGAAGGATTTTTCGCGGGCGAAAGTTCGGTCAATAAATTGATCTACAATGACAAAATCGCCCGGTGCCATCGCCTCGCGGAACGATCCGCAGGCCGAGACAGAGATCACATCCGTCACGCCAAGCCGTTTCAGCGCGTCGATATTGGCGCGGTAGGGCACAGTGGTCGGGCTGTGGACATGGCCGCGCCCGTGGCGGGGCAGGAAGGCCATCGGGACGCCTGAAAGACGGCCCGTAAGTATTTGATCTGATGGGGTTCCCCACGGCGATGGCACGGTTTGCCAGCGTGCATCTTCCAGCCCGGCGATCTCGTAAAGTCCGGAGCCGCCAATGACGCCGATCATTCGTTGCATGGGGATCTCCCTCGGGTTGCGCGGTCGGAGGGTAGGCGGAATGGGGCGGCAGGGAAAGGGGGCGGTCGCCGTTAACGCTTATGCAGGAATCATATGTTTATCATGCAGCAACGATATGCATGACGGCCGCATGCATCGCAGCAGCTTAGATGGGCGAAAACAGGCCCTGGCGGTGATGGTCAGGGCATATGCGAGGGAAGGAGACGGTGGGAATAGGACAAAGAGCAGGTTTCCCCAATGCCCACATCCGCGCGCGTGTCTTTTGCCCGTGCGATCTGGCCCGTTTATGCCCGCGCGGTGCGGACCGTGTAATGGTGGCGCTCGTGTGTGCTCATGGGGGAAATACCGGTTCGTCACCCTGGTGAGCCGGCTGGCGGGGCGGTATGAGGCCGTGGGTAAACGGCTGATGTTGCGGCCTCTCAGCCGGGATTGTCACCATCAGTTGGCGCGGGCGGGGCAGTTGAAGATGGATTACGGGCTGTAAAGCGGGCAGCCGGGCCGGATTTAGCGGGCGGGGTCACGCCTCGCCGGGGCGCGTCATCTGGAAGAGGTCGCGCACGGTGGAATAGTCCTTGTAGCCAAGGCGGGCGACGGGGGCGAAACGGGTGACGTCAAAGCGCCCGTCGATAAGGCAATCGTCGCGCATATGGATGCCCACGACCTCGGCCAGGACGAGGAAGTTGGCGTTGCCCAGCAGGGGCACCACTTGCGTCAGGCGACATTCGAGGCTGGCGGGCGCGTTTGCGACGCGGGCGCAGGCGATGGTGGTGCAGTCGGCGCGCTCGACGCTGGCGAGGGCGAATTCGTCGGTGGTGGCGGGGTAGGCACCAGAGCTCGCGTTCATCGCCTCGCGCGCGGCGTATTCGACGATGTTGACGCAGAAGACGCCGCTGTCCTCGATGTTGGCGAGCGTGTCTTTGCCGCGCGGGCGGTCGGGCTTGGCACCGGTGGTGGCGAACATGATCTGCGGCGGCGTGTAGGCCACCGCGTTGAAGAAGGAATAGGGCGCGAGGTTGTCGTGGCCCGCGCTGGCGCGGGTGGAAATCCACGCGATCGGGCGGGGGGAGATGATGGCGCTTAACGGGTTGTGGGGCAGGCCGTGGCCGTCGGCGGGGCGATAGAACATGGGGGATCCTCAAACAGGTTTGAACCTGACCTAGCTGCGTGCTACCCGCGTTTCCAGAAGATTCGCGGGCGTGCCGAGGGAGGGCTGGCCGATGTACCAGCTCGAAGAAGAGACCGAGGCCGACCTGTGGGAGGTTGAGGCGCTTTATGACCTTTGCTTTGCGCCGGGGCGCACGGCGCTGTCGTCCTATCGGCTGCGCGATGGCGTGGCGAAGGTGGCGGAACTGTGCCTCGTGCTGCGGGAGGATGGCGTGTTGGCGGCGGTGATTCGCTATTGGCCAGTGCGGGTGGCGGGCAAGCCAGTGCTGCTGTTGGGGCCAGTGGCCGTGCATCCGACGCGGCAGGGCGAGGGGCTGGGCGGCTATCTGATCCACGAAAGCCTGACCGAGGCGCGGCGGCTGGGCTGGGGTCGGGTGATGCTGGTGGGCGACGCGCCCTATTACAGCCGCTTTGGCTTTCGCAAGCTTAACGGGGTGGTGATGCCGCCGCCGACCAACCCAGAGCGGGTGCTGGGGTATGAGTTGCGCCCCGGCGCTTGGGCGGGCGTGGTGGGGGACGTGACGCGTTGGGTTGAATAAGCCGACGTTCATGGTCGCATTCCCGGAATTGGGACGGACGGAGGGGCAGCGGCATGGTTCAACGAATTGCGGGTTGGCGTGACCCATCGCGGGGGGCGGAAAACGGGCACGCCAATCCGCAGGGGCTCAAGGCGATCCTTTGCTTCAGGGGATTGCTGCCGGGCGGGGTGAGACGCCTTGTAACCGAGGGCGTTGGTTCCTAATTGTTTCGCATGGAAATCTCTGACGACACCCTGCCTGTTCCTGCCACTGTGCCAGCGGCGCAGATTACCGCGCTTGCCGTGCGTCAGGCGAAGGCTGGTGGGTTGGTGATGTCGCTGGTGAATGCGGCGGGAAGCCGGATCGAGAGCCGGCTGGAGCTGCTGCCAGATCATCTGAAAGACCGGCTGGAGAGTGTGACGGCGCAGGCGCTGGAGCGCAGCTATCGGCTGGCGGGCAAGACGGTGCGGGCGGGCGGGCCAAAGATCGGCGAGCGCGGGCATTTGGCGATGGCGACACTGACCGGAGCGCTGGGCGGTTTTGGCGGGTTTGCCTCTGCTTTGGCGGAACTGCCGGTGACGGTGACGGTGATCTTTCGCTCGGTGCAGCGGATCGCGGCGGAGTATGGTTTTGACCCCGAGGACGAGGCTGTGCGGCTGGAATGTCTGCGCGTCTTTGGGTCTGGCGGGCCGCTGGCGCGCGACGATGGGGTGAACACGTCATTTCTGGGCGCGCGGGTGGCGATTACCGGGGGCACGTTGAACCGGGTGATTGCTGCGGTCGCGCCGCGCTTTGCGACGGTGTTGGGCGAAAAGCTTGCAGCTCAGGCGGTGCCCTTGTTGGGATCGGTCGCCGGGGCCGGGATCAACTATGCCTTCGTGTCCTATTATCAGGAAATGGCGCATGTGCGCTTTGGCCTGATGCGGCTGGCAGCGGTGCATGGCGCCGAGCCGGTGCTGACGGCGTTCCGCGCGGCGGTGGATGCGCGCGCCTAGATTACTGCCCAGAGCTTTCCGATTTCACCATGCGCATCAAAAGCCCATCGTGGCGGATGAACTGGTGATACAGCGCGCCCGAAGCATGGACGCCGATCAAGCCCAGCAGGCCAAGCGCCAGCACGTTGTGGACCACCGACATCGGGATCAGGTCGCCAAAATAGGCGACGAGGCCAGTGAGCGGGATCGCAATCATCACGGCATAGGCACACAGATGCACGAGGTGTGAAAGTTTTTCCAGCCACGGATCAAAGCCCTCGATCTCTGTCACAACGGGGTGGCGCAGACGCATAGCCATCCGCCAGACCACCAGCGCGAGAACCAGCGTGCCGATCACCACATGCACGATGACGCCGGGGGTAAAGAAGAAATCGTTGGTGGTGATCAGGTAGTGCCAGCCGGGCAGCACCGAATAGGACAGCAGATACTGAAAGGTGATGAGCGCCATCATCGCCCAATGAATACGGATCTGGGCGGCGGCATATTCAGAGGCGGGAGGCATCGGTCGTCCTTTGGCGTAACACAGCAGACCGCGCGAGGTGTGAGGCGCAGTGCGGTCGATATGGCACTGCGAAGCTGGCAGCAACCTGACGGGATGACGCATCGTGAGGATTTTCAGACGGGTGGCCGCATCACGCCGTTTCGGTCTGGCTGGCGAGCCAGTCCATGATGGCCGGACGCACGGTTTGCGCGCCGTTGGCGGCGGCGGCGTCGATCACGGCGCGCGCCTCGACCAGGCTGACGCGGCGCAGCAGGCTTTTCACCGGGCCGACCGAGGCGGGGCGCATGGAAAGCGCGCGCAGGCCCATGGCGGCGAAGCACAGCGCCTCGACCGGGCGGCCGGCATCCTCGCCGCAGAACGACAGGTGGGTCGAGGTCTCGGCGCAGCGCCCGACGATCTGTTCGATCAGGCCGAGAAAGGCCACGTTAAGCGTGTCATAGCGGCGGCGCACGCGTTCATTCTCGCGGTCGGCGGCAAAGAAGAACTGCTTGAGGTCGTTGCCCCCAATCGAGATGAAATCGGCCAGTTCGAAGAATTCGCGGGGTGCGAAGGCGAGGCTGGGGGTTTCCAGCATGGCGCCGATTTCGACCGAGGAGGGCAGGGTGTGGCCCAGCGTTCCCTCGCGGTCAATCTCGCGGAGGAGGTAGTCGCGCGCCTCGATGAATTCGGCGAATTGCGCGATGAAGGGGAACATTACGGTTAGCGGGCCGCCGTTTGCCGCCCGGATCAGCGCCTGCAACTGCATGCGCAACACGCCCGGCTTGTCGAGCCCGACGCGGATCGCGCGCCAGCCCATCGCCGGGTTGGGCTCGTCCTGCGGTTTCATGTAGGGCAGCACTTTGTCCGAGCCGATGTCGAGCGTGCGGAAGGCGACGCGGCGACCTTTGGCGGCGGTGAGGACGCGCGAATAAAGCGCCGCGAGCTCGCCGCGTTTAGGCACCTGATTGCGGATCAGGAATTGCAGTTCGGTGCGGAACAGGCCGACGCCCTCGGCACCGGAGCCTTCCAGCGAGGGCAGATCGGCCATCAGGCCCGCATTCATGTGCAGCGCGATGCGGGTGCCGCATTTTGTCTCGGCCGGCAATTCGCGCAGGTCGGCATAGCGCTCCATCGCCTTGGCTTGCATCGCGATCTTGTCACGGAAGGCGGCGGCCACGTTTTCGTCGGGGCGCAGGTGGACGATGCCCTGATCGCCATCGACAAGGATATGGTCGCCGTTCAGCGCCTCGGTGGTGATGCGTTCGGCGTGGATGACCAGCGGAATCGCAAGCGCGCGCGCCACCACGGCGGCATGGCTGCCAACCGAGCCTTCCTCCAGCACGACGCCGCGCAGTTTGCGACCGTACTCCAACAGCTCGCCCGGGCCGATGTTGCGCGCGACCAGCACCGGGTTCAGCGGCATCGCCGCGCCGGTTTCGCGGCCCTGTCCGGTGAGAATGCGCAGCAGGCGGTTCGAGAGATCGTCAAGATCGTGCAAACGCTCGCGCATGTAGGGGTCGGGCACCTGATCGAGGCGGGCGCGGGTGGCGGATTGTTCTTTTTCCACCGCAGCTTCGGCGGACAGGCCGCGGTGGATGTCTTCCTCCATCCGGCGCATCCAGCCGCGCGAATTGGCAAACATGCGGTAGGCTTCGAGGATCTGGACCTGTTCGGTATCGGCGGTGCCCACCGAGGTCAGCAGGTCGTCGACCGACACGCGCAACTGTTCAATCGCCACGCCAAGGCGTTCGCATTCGGCAACCGGATCGTCGGCAACGGGGTTGGTAATCACGACGCGGGGTTCGTGCAGCCAGACATTCCCCTCGGCAGAGCCTTCCTGCCCAGTGCCGCCGCGGAACAACACCGGGTGCTGGTGGAGGGCCGACAGCGCCTCTCCCTCGCCAATGAAGGCGCCGAGTTCGGTCATTTCGGCGACGACCATGGCAACGACTTCAAGGGCATAGACCTCGTCATCGGAGAATTGGCGCGCGGCTTTGGATTGCACTACCAGAACGCCGAGTTTCTCGCCCAGACGCTGAATCGGGACGCCGAGGAACGAGGAATACAGCTCCTCGCCCGTTTCAGGCATGTAGCGGAAGCCTCGTTCAGCGGGGGCGTTGCCGGTGTTGATGGGATTGCCGGATTTCGCGACGCGCCCGACCAGCCCCTCGCCCAGACGCATCCGCGTTTTATGAACGGCTTCGGCTTTCAGACCTTCAGTCGCGCAAAGCTCCAGCGTTTCGTCGTCGCGGAACAGGTAGATCGAGCACACCTGGGTGCCCATCGAATCTGCAATCAGATGGGTGATGCGGTCAAGCCGATCCTGCGCCTGCCCTGGTTCGGCAAGGGAGTCACGCAAACGCCTAAGCAGTTTGCGGCTATCGCTTTCGCTTCGGTCGGCCATCGTCCCCATCCGGTTGGCCCGGACGAAACGGCCCTGTCAGGCCGCCTTGTCCAGTTCAAAGGCATCATGGAGTGCCTGAACGGCGAGTTCCATATATTTCCGGTCTATCAGCACCGAAATCTTGATCTCGGAGGTTGTAATGACCTTGATATTGATGCCTTCCGCGGCAAGTGCCTTGAACATAGTCGCGGCAACACCTGCATGGCTGCGCATACCGATGCCCACGACCGAAATCTTGGCGACGTCGGTGTCAGCTACGAGGCCCTGAAACGCGATGGACCCCTTGGCCTTGGCGGCGTCAAGCGCGGTTTGCGCGCGTAGCACCTGATCGGTGGGGCAGGAGAAGGTCATGTCAGTGTGACCCTCTTCCGAGATGTTTTGCACGATCATGTCAACGTTGACGCCTGCCTCTGCCAGGGGGCCAAAGATCGCGGCGGCGATGCCGGGGCGGTCGGCCACGGCGAGAAGCGTCATCTTGGCCTCGTCGCGCGAATAGGCGACGCCGGAAACTGCTTTCGATTCCATGATATCCTCCTCGGCGCACACAAGGGTGCCGGAATTTTCGTCAATCTCTTCAAAGCTGGAGACCACGCGCAGGCGCACCTTGTAGCGCATGGCGAGTTCTACAGAGCGGGTTTGCAGCACTTTGGCGCCCAGCGAGGCAAGCTCCAGCATTTCCTCAAACGCGATCTTGTCGAGCTTGCGCGCCTTTTTGGCGATGCGGGGGTCGGTGGTGTAGACGCCATCCACATCGGTGTAGATGTCGCACCGCTCGGCGCCAAAGGCGGCGGCGAAGGCGACTGCGGTGGTGTCAGATCCGCCACGGCCAAGCGTGGTGATACGGCCCTCGGGGCTGACGCCCTGGAAGCCCGCGACCACGGCAACCTTCATTCCCTCGGCGAATTTCTGGTCGATATGCGCGCGCGGGATGTCGATGAAGCGCGCGGCACCGTGGGCGGAGGTGGTGAGGATCGGCACTTGCCAGCCCTGCCAGCTGCGCGCCGGGACGTCCATTTCCTGCAAGCGCAGCGCCATCAGGCCCGCGGTGACGTTTTCGCCAGACGAGGTCACGGCGTCGTATTCGCGCGCGTCGTAAAGGGGTGAGGTTTGTTCGACCCAGCCGACCAACTCATTGGTTTTGCCCGACATGGCCGAGACGATGACGATCACGTCATAGCCACGCTCCACCTCGCGCTTGACCTTGGCGGCCGCGTTCTGGATGCGTTCGAGGTTGGCGACGGACGTGCCGCCGAATTTCATCACGAGAAGCGGCATCAGACCCCCCCGCCGGATTGGGTGTATTTCGGAGGCTTCTTTATGCGGGGCGGCGGCGGGGTGCAAGAGGCGGGACGCCGGGGTTTTGTGGGTCAGTAGGGCATCGGCTGGCCGTCCCAGGTTTCAAAACAGCCGGTGGTGGCGGGGGAAAGCGCGGCGAAGCGGGCCGCAAGGCCGGTGGCGGCGGCTTGGGCGGTGATCGCGGCGGAGGGGCCGCCCATGTCGGTTTGCACCCAGCCGGGATGGTAGATGCCGACGGCGATGCCCTCTGGCGCCAATTCGGTCGCGAGGTTGCGACCGAGGTTGAGGACGGCGGATTTGGAGGCGCGGTAGATCAGGCTGCCGCCGCTGGCACGGCTGGACGAGGCCATCTGCGAGGAAACGATCGCGATGCGGGCGCCCTTGGCGCGGCGCAGGGCGGGAAGCAACGATTGGATGGTCAGGAAGACGGCGGTGACGTTGACGGCGAACATCTCGGCCCAAAGCTCGGGCGGATACCCGGTGGCGAGGGGTTGGTTGCGGTCGAGCAAGATCCCGGCGTTGCAGATCAGCATGTCCAGCGGCGCAGGGTCGAGTGCGGTGGCGAGGGCGCGGATTTGGGCGGGATCGGTCATCTCGCAGCGCAGCCAGCGGCCTTTGGCGGCAAGGGCTGCGTCGGGTGGGTTGCGGTGGGTGCCGATGACCGGCTCGCCAGCGGCGGCATAGGTTTCAAACAGTGCGCGCCCGACACCGCGGGTGGCGCCGGTAATCAGGGTGGTCATGGTTTGGCCTTTCGCGAGGGGGCTTTAGTTGGTTTTGCGCTGGGGCATGAAGGGCAGGGGGGCGACGGGAATGCCATCGTCCAACAGCGCCTTTGCCTCGTCAAAGCGCGCCTCGCCGAAGATCGCGCGTTCGGGGGCGTCGCCGTCGTGGATGGCGCGCGCCTCGGTGGCGAAGTTCATGCCGACATATTCCGAATTCGCCTCGACCTGCGCGCGCAATGCGGCGATTGCCGCCTCCATCGGGTTGGCGGGGGCAGACAGGGGGCGTTCTGGCGCAGGCGTGTCGACGGCGTTCGGGACCGCGTTGCGCGCGGGGCGCACATTGGGGGCCATCAGTGATTTGGTGATCTCGGTCGAGCCGCAGTGCATACAACTGATCCGGCCTGACGCGGCGAGCGTGTCAAAGGCCGCGGCCGAGGCGAACCAGCTCTCAAAGCCGTGGTCGTTGTTGCACTTCAATGCGTAACGGATCATCGCGCCCTCTTTTCGACCACCCGGACACGGGCGTTTTGGACCGCTCGGCGCCGATCCCCAACACTTATGGACTTGGCGGCGGAATTCAACTGGCTTCTTGCGAAGGCTCTGGGGTGGGACGAAGTGGCGCAAAGTTGCGCAACATTTCCGCCAGCTCTGGCTCATCGACTTTCAGCGCGGCCTTTTCCAGCGGGAACCATTTGCGGCGGCGCTGGCCCTTTTCCGGGAAGGCGTCGAGCAGGCGTTTCACCTTGATCGGATAGACATCGACCGAACAGGGGATGCCGCAATCCTCGCCCATGATCTTGATGTAGGGATAATAGCCGATCCGCGTTTTGGCGGCAGCACCATCGACGCCCGCCTCTTCAAACGCCTCGCGCAGGGCGGATTGTGCGTGCGAAAGGCTTTTGATCGGCCAGCCTTTGGGGATGATCCAGCGGCCGGTATCGCGGCTGGTGACCAGCAACACCTCCAGCTTGCGGCCCGACATGCGCCAGCACAGACCAGCGACTTGCGTCGCGGTGTCGCTGGCCGCAAGCGCCTCGCCAAGGGGCATCTGAGGCCGGGATTTGCCTTCGATGGACATAATAGGTTGATCCGGTTCGGTCCGGCTTACGCTTGGACTCGTGTGTTTAACTGCTCTGACACAAGATATAGCATGACTTTGGATATATCTCTAGTCCAGCAAGGGCGGATTTTCTACACGGTGCCTAGCATTTGTGTGACTTTACGCTAGCTGCGAGGGGTCGCAGAATGGGCGGGTCCCTTTGTGCCGGGGGCAACCGATGGGGGCGGAGGCGGGCAGATGGCAGACAGCAAACGCGCGCCTGTTTTCATCGGGTCAGAGATTTATCGCGGGTCGTCGTATGGCGGTTGGCATCCGCTGCGGGTGCCGCGCGTCTCGACCGTGATGGACCTTGCGCGGGCGATGGGGTGGCTCGAGGGGCGTTATCGCACCAGCCCGCGCGCCAAGCCTTCGGCGTTGATGGCCTGGCATACGCCGGAATATGTGGAGGCTTTGCAGGATGCCGAGGCGGCGGGGGTGGTGACGGACGCGGTGCGGCTGCGGCATGGGCTGGGCACCCACTCGAACCCGGTGTTTGCGGAGGTGTTTCGCCGCCCCGCGACCTCTGCCGGGGCTGCGATGCTGGCCGCCGATCTGGTGCGCGATGGGGGCGTTGTCTACACGCCCGCCGGGGGCACGCATCACGGGATGCCGGACCGCGCAAACGGGTTTTGCTATCTCAACGATCCGGTGTTGTGCATCCTGACGCTGCGCCGTTTGGGGATTACCCGCGTCGCCTATGTCGATATCGACGCGCATCATTGCGACGGGGTGGAACATGCCTTTGCCGGGGATGCGCGCGTCACGCTGGTCTCGGTGCATGAGGAGGGACGCTGGCCCTTCACCGGCAAGCTGGAGGACGACGGCGGCGGCAATTGCTTCAACTTGCCGGTGCCGAAGGGGTTCAACGATACCGAGATGCGCGCGGTGTTGGACGGGCTGATCCTGCCGCGCGTGGCGGCGCACCGGCCAGAGGCGATCGTGCTGCAATGCGGGGCGGATGCGTTGCTGGAGGATCCGTTGTCGCGTCTTGCGCTGTCCAACAACGCGCATCGCGGCGTGGTTGCGGCGTTGCGCCATCTGGCGCCACGTCTGATCGTGGTGGGCGGTGGCGGCTATAATCCGTGGTCGGTGGCGCGGTGTTGGGCCGGGGTGTGGGCGACCTTGGCGGGCGAGGAGATCCCCGACCGCTTGCCGCAGGCCGCCGAGGCGGTGCTGCGCGCGCTGGCAGGGGCTGGGCATGATCGCGGGCGCCCGGTGGCGGAGGCGTTGTTCACCACGCTGAACGATTCGCCGCGCGAAGGGCCGGTGCGCGATGAGATCCGCGTGCGGTTGCAACGGCTGGCCGCGCGATGATCCGAGGGCCGGACTGCGGGCGTGCGCCTAAAACGGGGCGCGGCCAGTCTGGGGATCAAGAGCGTAATTCCGGCAGATCCAACGCGCGCGAAAGGGCAAGGAACAGCGCCGCCTCGCCGCCGCGCCCTTGCCCGGCCAGCACGTCGTGGGCAATGCCCGCCATGCGCACACGCCGCGTGGTATCGGCAAGATCGCGCAGCGCGGCGGCGAGGGTTGGGGCGTCAGTCACCTGCCGCGCGCCGCCTTCGCGGTCAAGCGCGCGGTAGATGTCGGTGAAATTCGACACATGGGGCCCGTGCAGCAGGGCCGAGCCGTAGCGCGCGGGCTCATAGGGGGTGTGGCCGCCGTTTGGCACCAGTGAGCCGCCGACCAGCGTGACACCGGCAAGGCGATACCACAGCTCCATCTCGCCCATCGTGTCGGCCAGATAGACGGGTGCTGCCCCCGGTTCCTGGCCAAGCGAGCGGGTGGCAAAGGCAAGGTCCGCGGCGCGGATCAGCGCCTCGATCTCCAACCTGCGGCGGGGGTGGCGGGGGGCGAGGATCAGGCGGGTGACGCTGCCGGCCTCGCGGGCCAGGGCGAAGGCCTTCAGCACCACCGCCTCTTCCCCCGGATGGGTCGAGGCGGCCAGAAGCGTGGCGCCGGGATGGAAGGCGGCGCGCAACGTTTCGGGGATAGCTTGCAAGGATTGCCCGTTATGTGCGCCCGGCCCCTGCGCCTTGAGGTTCAGCACCGGCCCGATATGCGCAAGCGGCACGCCAAGGCTGCGAAAGCGCGCCTCTGACGCAGCGTCTTGCGCCGAGAGAAAGGCGATGCGGCGCATCACCGGGCCGGTGATGGCGGCGGCAAAGCCATAGCGGCGCGAGCTACGCTCTGACATCCGCGCGCCCAAAACCAGCACTGGCAACCCGGCCTCTGCCGCCATCACGATGCGGTTGGGCCAAAACTCCCCCTCCAGCGTGGCAAGCGCGGCGGGACGGTGGCGGGCGAGAAAGCGGCGGAGCGCAAAGCGGTAATCCAAGGGCGCGATCGCGGCGGTGACGCGGGGCAGATCCCAGCCTTCGACCATGCGGCGCGCGGTTTCGGTGTTGCAGGTCACAATCATCGCCAGATCGGGCGCGCGCTTCAGCATCGCCTCGATCAGCCAGCGCGCCGATGTCAGCTCGCCATTAGAGGCGCCGTGCAGCCAGAGGGTCACGGTGTCGCTGGAGGTGTCGCTTTTGGGGGCTTCGCCACGGCCCAACCGCTCGCGCAGGGTGCGTGCGCTTTCGGTGCCGGTCGCGCGGCGCCACAGGAACATCGCCGCGATGAAGGGGGCGAGCAGGGTCAGGATCGCGCGGTAAAGGGCCATTTGGTCCAGCAGGTGTCCCGGCAGTTGAGTATGGCCGAGCAATAGGCGCGTGGCGTGCGTCTGGCAAGGCGCAGCTCAGGTGCCAACTTTCGGGCCGGGGCAAAACAGCGGGGCCGAGGTTTGCTGCACCTCGATCAGATCGTTGGAGGTGGGCAGCCCCTCATAATGCGCGGCAAGACCGGTTCCCTGTCCATAAAAGCTCCAGCATTGCGGAGGGTCTTTGTCGCCGTCATAGGCGAAACAAATGTGCTGTTGCGCATCGACATACCAGCGGCCGTATTTGCACTCTTGCCCGATGAAGGCCCAGATCACCTTGTGATCGGGAAGATATTCCTCGGCCCCATAGGGTGTCCCGCCGGCGTTGTAGTACAGCGTCTTGCCCAGCGAATAGGCGTCGAAGGCTTCCGCTGTGAGGGGCGCAGGTGTTGCCGCTGTCTGCGCCACGGCGGGCAGGGAGAGGCACAGCAACAGCGGCAGGGCGGCAAGACGGCGCATGGCACAGACCTTTCGCGGCGGTTTGCGATATGGTGCCACACTGCGCGCCGGTCGGAAAGCAAAACGGCAGGGCTTACGGGGCCACTGCGCGCCATTGCGCCAGACGGCGGTCCATCACACGGAACCATTGGCTCGGCACCAATGCGATCGCCCCCATCACCGGCAGGCTGTAGGGCAGCAGCGGCGCGGCCCCGGCGGGTGGAAGCGACAGTTCCGGGTAGGGCCAGGACGGATGGGCGTGATGCGCCGAATGGCGCGGTGCATTCAGCATCAACGCCGAGGAATACCAGCGGCCAGAGTTCCACGAATGTTTGTCCGACACCGGCTCAATCTCGCCCTCCGCGGTCTGGGCGCGCACAAGGCCGTAGTGCTGGACATAGTCTGACAGCAGAAGCTGCATCTGGGCATAGATCACCAGCATCAGATAGACGATCATCCCCGGCAGGCCGAACAGTAGCGACACCAGCAAGATGAAGCCGATCGCGCCCGCGATATAGATGACGTAGGGATGCACGCCATCCTTGCCCGCCTGCGCGCGCCGCGTGCTTTCCATCTCTCGCCCCGCGGTGAAGGCGCCTAGCCATGCGCGCGGCGCGAATTCGTAAAAGCTTTCGCCCTCTTCCGCCGTGCTGGGGTCGTCTTCTGTCGCGACAAAACGGTGATGCACCAGCCGATGCGCCGAGGTGTGGTGGCCGAACAGCAGGCTGATGTAGATCCACATCCCCAAGCGGAACAAACCCTTGTCGGAGCGGTGGATCAGTTCGTGGGCGTTGGAGTTGCTGACCTGCCCGAAGAACATGCCATAGGCAAGGAACAGCGGCAGCCATGATCCCCAGCCGACGCCCCCCCAACCGGTCAGCGCCAGAAGCCCGGTGAACAGCAACAGGAAGTGGGCCAAGCCAAGCCCGACCGACAGTTGATCGGCGGCAGGAAACTCGCTGCCTTCGGACGCAAGCGGGGCGGCGTAGCTGACCAGTTCGTCCATCGCGAAGGTGAAGACCGTCATGTAAAGCAGCGCAACCCAAGCCCAGAGGCCGCCAAAGAATGCGCCCAGCAGCAGCAAGAGAACCGGCACCAGCGTGGCGATGGCGAAAAGGACGATTGGCCGCTGCATTGGATGTTTCCTCAAGGCTTGAATGGCGCGCAGTATCCTCGGAACCGCGTGGCTTTCAAGGGGCGTCTCTCTGGCGCGCTGCGGCGGAATCGCGGGCGTGGGCTTCCATCCGGCAGCCCTTCGGTTTAGGGACAGGGAAGCCCGCGGGCGGGCCAAGGTGCAGGAGTTGGCGCATGTCGTTCTTCAAGAAGCTCAAGGATCGGCTGGTCAAGTCTTCCTCGCGTCTCGACGAGGGGCTGGACAAGCTGGTGGCAGAGGCGGCGCCAGCGGCGGCGGCCCCCGCGCCGGCATCGGCTGAACCCGCGCGCCCCGGCATTGCTGCGCGCCTGATGGGGGCGGTGGGCGAGCGTGGGCGTGTCCTTGACGACGCCATGCTGGAAAGCCTTGAGGAGCTGCTGATCCAGTCCGACATGGGCGTTGATACTGCGCTGCGGATTACCGCGAACCTTGCCGAGGGGCGGTTTGGCAAGCGCATCACCTCGGACGAGATCAAGCGTCTGCTGGCGGCAGAGATCACCCGCATCATGGCGCCGGTGGCGAAACCCATGCCGCTTTACCCGTCGAAACCGCAGGTGGTTTTGGTGGTGGGCGTCAACGGCTCAGGCAAGACCACGACCATTGGCAAGCTCGCCAGCCAGTTCCGCGCCGCCGGAAAGACGGTGGTGATTGCGGCGGGCGACACCTTCCGCGCAGCTGCGGTCGAACAGTTGCAGGTCTGGGGGCAACGCGCCGGTGTGCCCGTGATGACGGCGCCCGAGGGCTCTGACCCGGCGTCGCTGGCGTTCGATGCGATGACGCGGGCCGAAGCGGAGGGCACTGATCTTCTGATGATCGACACCGCGGGCCGTCTGCAAAACCGCGCCGATCTGATGGAAGAGTTGGCGAAGATCGTCCGGGTTATCCGCAAGAAAGACCCGACCGCGCCGCATAACACACTTTTGGTGCTGGACGCGACCACCGGGCAGAACGCGCTGTTGCAGGTAGAAACCTTCCGTAAGCTTGCCGATGTGTCGGGGCTGGTGATGACCAAGCTGGATGGCACCGCAAAGGGCGGCGTGCTGGTCGCGCTGGCCGATAAGTTCGGCCTGCCGATCCATGCGATAGGCGTGGGCGAGCAGATCGACGATCTGGCCCCGTTCGACCCCGAGGATTTTGCCCGCGCCCTTGTCGGGCTTGATACCTGACCTCCCTTACCGTTTTCAAATATTCCGGGAGTCTGGGGCCGTGCCCTCGGCTTCCTCCGCAAGGCAACGCACCCTAGATGACCGCCCTGATCTCCTCGCTTGAAGGCACGCATGCAGGCCATGTGACCGCGCTTTGCCTCGCGCTGCTGGCGGCTATCCTGCACGCGATCTTTGGCGCGCTGCAAAAGGGGCGCCATGATCCCTGGCTTAGTCGCGCCGCGATTGATGCATGTTATGGGCTGATGTCGCTGCCGCTCGCGCTGTTCCTGGTGCCATGGCCTACGCCGCGTCTGTGGCTGCTGCTTGGCGGCGCGTTCGTCATTCATGTGGTTTACAAGCTACTGCAAGCGATGACCTACGAACGCGGTGCCTATACCGTGGTTTACCCGGTGGTGCGCGGCATTGGCCCGTTTTTCGCGGTGATCGGTGCAACCGTGGTGTTCGGCGAACATTTCACTCCGGGCCAATGGGGCGGCGTGATGATGCTGATGTCGGGCATCCTTGGCTTTGCAGTGTATAACTATCGCCATGTCAGCGTGGACCGTGACACGCTGGTGCCCGCGCTGGGCTTTGCGGTGGCGACCGGCGCGTTCGTGGCGCTTTACACCACTTACGACGCTTACGGCATTCGCGCGGCGGCGGACCCTTTCACCTTCCTTGCATGGTTTTTCACCATCGACGGCATCTTCATGCCGGTGTTTACGCGTCGGCGGTGGCGGGTTCTGCCAGCGTCTGAACTGGTGCCGTTGCTGAAACGAGGCGTCCTTGGCGCGTTCGTTGCGTGGTTTTCCTTTGGCTCGATCATGATGGCGACCCGGCTCGACAAGGTCGGCGAGGCGGCGGTGTTGCGCGAAACGTCAACCGTTTGGGCTGCGCTGATCGGGTGGCTGGTGCTGGGCGAAAAGGTCGGGCCGCGCCGATTGGCGTTGATGGTGTTGATTGCGGCGGGCGCGATTGTCGTGGAACTGGCGGGCTAACGCGCGCCGCCCTCGAAAGTGACTGGCCTTTCGCACCGCGCTGACCTAGGGATTTGGCGGCACCCCAGAGCGAGGCCCCGGATCATGGCGCAGAAAAAGATCAATCCTATCCTTAAGCTGGCTATCGAGCTTGGCCCGGTGGTGATCTTTTTCATCGCCTATTCGCGGGTTAAGGGGCAAAGCTTTACCTTCGCGGGCACCACCTACAACGGCTTCATCGCGGTCACCGCTGCGTTCATCCCGCTGATGATGCTGTCCACCGCCTTGCTGTGGTGGCTGACCGGCAAGCTGTCGAAGATGCAGATCGCCACGCTGGTGCTGGTGGTGTTTTTCGGCGGCCTGTCGGTCTGGCTTAACGACGAGCGGTTTTTCAAGATGAAGCCGACGATGATTTACCTGCTGTTTGCCGGGATCCTTGGGGTGGGGCTGCTGCGCGGCAAATCCTACCTAAAGGTGGTGATTGAAGAGGTGTTGCCGATGCAGGAAGAGGGTTGGATGATCCTGACCAAACGCATCGCGCTGTTCTTCTTTGGCCTCGCCATCGCGAATGAGATCGTGTGGCGCACGATGTCCACCGCCACTTGGGTGACGTTCAAGACCTTCGTGCTGACCATCGCACTGTTCGCCTTTTTCATGGCGCAGGGCAAGCTGATGGCACGGTATGGCTTGCCGGATAAGGACTAAGCGCCCCTACCAGACGCCCGGCACCAACCGCCACGGCGTTGCGCGTTTGTAGGCGGCATAGCCTGCAAGCCCTTGTTCCAGATGCTGTTCCTCGAACTGGATGCGCAGCGCGATCATGCCCGCAATCACCAGACACAGCGTCACGCTGAGCCAGCTTCCCAGCAAAAGCGAGGCGGAAAGCTGGTAGGCGATGGTCACGGCATAGAACGGGTGGCGCACGATCGCATAGGCACCGGTGTCGATGACCTGATGGCCGCGGTCGGATTGCACATGAACGCAGGTGGTCAGAAACGGGTTTTGCCGCATGGTCTGATAGCCCATCCACGTCGCAACCGGAATGAATAGGGCCGCCAGCACACGCAGGCTCATCGGCACATGTGACCAGTCATGGCGCACGGAATCGTAGCCGGCCGCGAGCGTCCACAACAGCATCATCGCGGTGTGGATCGGCACGAAAAGCCGGTCTGCCAAGGGCTGCCCCTTTGGTGCCAGGTTGGTGCGTGCCTCTAGCAGGGCGGGGTCATGGATCGCCAGCGCAATGGTTGCCGGGATCACCGAAACCGTGACGAGCAGCAGGAAGATCCAGCCCCCCTCCCATCGGATGGTGCCCGCGCCGTAAAACAGCAGGAAGGCGACCACGAGGATCTCGACGACGATGACGGCGGTGATTTTCACCGCCAGCATCGCGTAATTGAACGGGGCTGAGGTCTGTGTCTGCATGTTACTCGTCTATTGCTTTTTGAACAGGACGTCCTGTGCTTTCTTGTCGGCGGCGATATTGGATCGTTTTTCTGCGGCAACCGCCATGCCGGACTGAAAGCCGGGACGCGCGGCCAACTCGTCTAGCCAGCGTTTCAGATGGGGTTTGTCATCAAGTGTCTGTTCCTGCCGCTGCCAAAGCTGCGCCCAGGGCCATATTGCAAAATCCGCGATGGACAGAAAGTCGCCCGCGACATAGCGGTGCTTGGCCAGTTGCCGGTCCAACACGCCGTATAGCCGCGCGACTTCGTTGCGATAGCGCGCCTTCGCATAGGGCAGGTCGTTGGGCGGGTCCATCGCGGGGGCATATTGCAGGAAGTGATGCGCCTGACCTGCCATCGGGCCGACGCCGCCCATCTGCCACATCAACCATTGCTCAACCGCGAGTTGGTCACGCGCGGTGATGCCGTGGAACAGGCCGGTTTTGCGCGCAAGGTAAAGCAGGATCGCGCCGGATTCAAAGATCGACACCGGCGCGCCGTCGGGCCCATCGGAGTCGATGATCGCAGGCATCCGGTTGTTGGGCGCGATCTTCAGGAAATCGGGGGTGAATTGCTCTCCCGCGCCGATGTTGACCAGCTTCAGGGTGTAAGGCAGCCCCATTTCGGCCAAGGCGATCGAGATTTTCCACCCGTTCGGCGTGGGCCAATAGTAAAGTTCAATGGGGTCTGACAAATCCGCCTCCTCGCGAAAGTGCCTTATAGTGGCGCTTTCTGGCCGAAGGGCAACCCGGACATTCGGCGCGGAGGCGCAAGAAGACGTGACCATCGCGGGGTTGACACGCCGGGAAGCAGATCGGCAAGCAGGTCCATCGGCGGCCCGTCGCGCAGGATGGCGCGGTAAAGGTCAAAGACGCCGGGGCGCAGATAGAGGCTCCAGTGACAGATGCGCAGGTCCGGCGTGGCGATGCGGTGACCCAGCCGTGCGAGGGCCCGCAGCGTCGGTTCGTGGTCCAACTGGATGTCGATCCAATTCGCGGGGCGTGCGCTTAATCCATGCCCCAAGGCGCGGTCGGGGCGGCGGGGCAACAGCCGCTCGATCAGGAAATCGAACAGGTCATTTTCGCGGCTGGTGACATTGACGAACTGTGCGGCGCGCCCGGCCACGCTTGCCAGCGCCGCATCGGTCGGGCCGCGCAACTCTGCTGCGGCCATCAAAACCACCGGCCCCAAGACCGGGCGTTCAAGATGTGGCAGAGCTTGCAGAACCACCCGCGCGCCAAGTGAGTGGGCAAGCACCGCAACGCGCGTGCCGGGACGCAAAGCATCGATCCGGGTCAGCAGGGTGGCCAGAGCGCGGCCCGCGCAGGCGGCCTCGCGATAGGCGCGCCAAATGGTGCCGATTGATTCCCAGCCAAAGGCGATGCACAGCCCCTCATCGGCGGCGCTGCCATCAAACCCCAGGCTTCGCGGCCAGGATACCGCCTTCCAACACCCCGGATCGGGATCGAGAGCAAGGATATGGCGGTGCGGGTCATCCTTTGGCACATGGCGGGAAAAGCGAAACCCGTGGATCATCACGACCACGGGCGCCCCTTCGGGCAGCGCGGCCAAGGCGCGGGCGAGGGCTGCCTCGCCGCCCTCGCACAGCGGCTCCTCGCCCTCAGCGTTGATCCGTAGAAGGGGCATCCCATGCCTCCACAATATCTTGGGCAAAGATCTAGCTGACCCGCAAGACAGGCGAATGAAGCGCAGGTTACAGATGCGTGACGCCAGCATGGTTGACGAAATGTCGCAACCGGCGTATCCGGGCCTTCGTGGCGCTTTGTCGACCGGATTGCGGGCCACGTTAAATATTCCGCTAAAGAGGGCGGGAATGACCCCCACGCCTTTTCCCGGCTGGGGGTTTTTTGTTGCGCGGAAGGGATGCGACGATGGCGGACGATTGGAAAACCAAGACGAAACTGGTGCATACGGGATCGCGCCGCAGCCAATATGGCGAGATGGCCGAGGCGATTTTCCTGACGCAGGGCTTCGCCTATGAAAGCGCCGAATCCGCCGAGGCGCGTTTCATCAAGTCGGGCGATGACGAGTTCATCTATGCCCGCTACGGCAACCCGACCACCCGCATGTTCGAAGACCGCATCGCCGCCGTCGAGGGGACGGAGGACGCGTTTGCCACCGCCTCTGGCATGGCGGCTGTCAACGGTGCGCTGACGGCGCTGGTCAAGGCGGGCGATCATATCGTGTCGTCGCGCGCGCTGTTCGGCTCGTGCCTCTACATCCTCGAAGACGTCCTTGGCCGCTTTGGCGTCGAGGTGACTTTCGTTGATGGCACCGACCTTGACCAATGGCGCGCTGCCGTGCGCCCGACCACCAAAGCGGTGTTCCTTGAATCGATCTCGAACCCGACGCTGGAGATGATCGACGTGCGCGCGGTGGCCGAGATCGCCCACGCGGCGGGCGCGCTGGTGATTGTCGACAACGTCTTTGCCACGCCGATCTTTTCGCGCGCGGTGGAGTTTGGCGCCGATGTTGTGGTCTATTCCGCGACCAAGCACATCGACGGGCAGGGCCGCGCGCTTGGCGGCGTTATTTGCGGCACCAAGGATTTCGTGCGCAAGGTGGCAGAGCCCTATCTGAAGCACACCGGCGGCTCGATGAGCCCGTTCACCGCGTGGGTGATGTTGAACGGTATGCAGACGCTGGACCTGCGCTGCCGCGCTATGGCGGACTCGGCGCTGCACATCGCCTCGGCGCTGGAGGGGGACCCGCGCCTGTCGCGGGTGATCTATCCGCATCTGCCGTCGCACCCGCAGTATGACCTTGCCAAGGCGACGATGAGCGCGGGCGGCACCATGCTGTCGATTGATCTGAAGGGTGGCAAAGAGGCGGCGTTCCGTTTCATGAACGCGCTGGAGATCTGGAAGATCTCCAACAACCTTGGCGACGCGAAATCCATCGCCACCCACCCGGCGACCACGACGCACCAGCGCCTGCCAGCCGACCAGAAAGCCAAACTGGGCATCACGCCGGGCCTGCTGCGTCTGAGCGTCGGGTTGGAGGATGCAGGCGACCTGCTGGCCGACCTTCAGCGAGGTCTTGCGGCCGTCTGACGTGCCCTTTGGACGCTACAGACCTGTCACGTTACCGATGTTATGATCCGAAAGGTCGTATCCTGCGTAGACATGGGGTGAGGACTGGACATAGTCCATCAACGCCCCATTTACATGGGTGTCGCCGTGGACCCGACGAAGGAGCCTGCCATGAACATCCAAACGCCGGAGGGCGACCGCATTCCTGACCGCGAGGAGGTTTTGCGCGCACTGGCCTTGTTGCGCCAATGGGCGGGGCAAACCAGCGACGCAGATATCGCGCGGATTGATCCGGCGCTGGTGGCGCTGGCGCCGGGGCAGGGGACAAACTACCCCGACCTGAGCCGCGCCTATCCCAGCGATTTTACGGCAGACGCAGCCTACAAGGCCTCGTTGCCGGATTTGCAGAACGGCCCCGCCAGCCTGATCGTTGGCGCGCGCCAGCAGATCCAGCATGTTGGCATCTCGAACTTCCGGCTGCCGATCCGCTTTCACACGCGCGACAATGGCGATCTGACGCTGGAAACCTCGGTGACCGGCACCGTCAGCCTTGAGGCGGAAAAGAAGGGCATCAACATGTCCCGCATCATGCGCAGCTTTTATGCGCATAGCGAACGCACCTTCAGCTTTGCAGTGATCGAGGCGGCGCTGGACGATTACAAATCGAACCTCGAAAGCTTTGATGCGCGTATTCAGATGCGGTTTTCGTTCCCGATGAAGGTCCGCTCGCTACGCTCTGGCCTGCAAGGCTATCAGTATTACGACATCGCGTTGGAACTGGTCGAACAAGCGGGCGTGCGCAAACGTATCATGCATCTTGATTACGTCTATTCCTCGACCTGCCCCTGTTCGTTAGAGCTGTCGGAACATGCGCGCCAATACCGCAACCAACTGGCGACACCGCATTCGCAGCGCTCGGTCGCGCGGATTTCGGTTGAGTTGCAGGATGGCCCGCGCCTGTGGTTCGAGGATCTGGTGGACCTTTGCCGTCAGGGTGTTCCGACCGAAACGCAGGTGATGGTGAAGCGCGAGGATGAACAGGCCTTTGCCGAGTTGAACGCCGCGAACCCGATCTTTGTCGAGGACGCCGCGCGCAGCTTCTGTGCCGTGCTTCTGGACGAACCGCGCGTCGGCGATTTCCGCATTGTCGCCAGCCATCAGGAAAGCCTGCACAGCCATGACGCGGTTTCGGTGTTGACCCAAGGACCGACCTTCGCGTCGGAAAGCCTTGACCCCAAGCTGTTCAACACGCTGTTCCACGTCGGCTAACAGCAAAACGGCCGCCCGGTTAGGGGCGGCCGCTATTGCAGGAAAGTGTCCGGGCTGGATCAGTTCCAGCAGGACACCAGAACCGTCATGCCGATGCCCAGCTTTGCCAGATCCTCGGGCGCCAACGGCTTGTTCTCGATGCTGACTGAGAGCGTCGCCGCCTGACCGACCGCCGATTGGATCGCGGCAGAGCCTACCGCGAAGTTCACGTCTGGGGGCAGCACCCTGCCGGCATCTGAACGGTGCGGCTGCAGCACGCCGATTACCGCGCCGCTTGCATCAAAAACCGGACCGCCAGCGTCGCCGTCCAGCGCGGTCAGCGACAGGCGCCGCAAGGAGTCCTCGCCAGCCAGCCCTTTGTTGTCCTCCAGCGTGCCGAAGGTCATCGTCGCGCCGTTCAGCAGGCCGGAATAGGAATAGCCCGCAACCGCCACCTCGGATTTTATGGGCGGCACAGAGCCGAGAAAGCGCGCGTAGGTTTGCGGGCTCAGCGCCTTTGCGGGCTTCAAAAGCGCGATCCCCAGCGTATCGTCCTTGGCAGCAACGCTCGCTTCGGTCGAGGTCCCGATCATGATCTGCCCGCAGGATTTCAGCACATCGGTCGTGGTCAGCACGTCACCCTCGGCATCCACAAAGAAGCCAGAGCGTGAAATAATCGGTTTGCGCAACTCCAGCCCGGCCAGCAAGCCTGCGCGCTGATCGGTTGAGATCGGCACCATCGTCGCATCCAGTGAATTGCCGTTCGCCGCGTGAAAGCTTTGCTTCATCGCCGCCAGAACTGGCGCGATCTTCGCGTCGTCGGCGGGTTTCCAAGCCAGCGTATAGCCCTTGACGGTGCTGCCAATCACCTCGGCATGGGTGAAGGAATGGACGGTGTCGTTTTGCCCGGCAATGTCAAAGCTGTTCCCGTTCAGCCCGCGCGCGCCCTGCGGCGGCACGATCGCCAGCGTCTGCATCACGCCGTAAAGCCCGCCCAAGGTGTTGCGGTCGCCCGGCTCGCTGATCAGAAGCGCGGTCACGCCGCTGTCGCCCTTTGCGTCGTAATGGGCGAAAGGCGGGGTGTAGCGAGAGAAAGCAACCATCGCCATCGGCAGATCGATCGAGATACCGGCATCCGCGTCGGTGACAGTTTGCAATCCCAGTTCGGCCTGCGCGGCGCTGTAGGCTGCGACCAGATCGGCGCGTTCTTGCGTGGTCAACACGCCGGTCGCCTCCTGACCCTTGGCGCTCTGCCACGCCGACATTGACGCCCGCGTGCCGGGGCCGAAATCGCCGTCAACGGTGGAATTGTAGAAGCCAAACCAGTGCAAGGCGGTTTGCAATTGCTGTTTGTCCGCCCGCGACAGGGCTGCTTCGGCTTTCTGCGATTGGGCGAGGGTTTCCGCCACAGGCTGCGTTGGCGCTGACACAGGCTCCGGCGTCACGACCGCATCTGCTGGTGCGGTGGTGGCACTCGGCGCCGCGGCGGAGGGCGGTGTCGGGGCCGCAACCGTCGGCGTCGCACTGTTTACCGCTGCCTGCACAACCTGCGCTTGGAACTCGCCACCGTCGGCGACAAATGAATCCGGGGGTATCTGGCCGCCTTGCTTCAGCCGCGACAGGGCGGCGGCCGCGTCGCTTGGGGCGTAGGGGCCAAGCTCGATCGCATACCAGCCGGATTTCAGCAGGAAGCCGTTCACATTGTCGAAAGTGCCGGCATAGGTCTGGGCGCGAGCCTCGGCTTGGGCCTGCGTCGGCTGTGCCTCTACCTGAATCCAGACCTTGTCTTCTGCGCGTGCGTAGGTCGCGACCATCGCACCACACATCGCCAAGACCCCAAGAAACCGTTGCGTCATGCCATTCAAACCCCTGAATTTGCCGTTTTGCCTAGTCCAACGCCGTAGAAACTAACAGACATCGCCCGCGATGCACGTCAATAATCCCCTCTCGGCTGAAAGGCGTGATTGACCCTTGCGCCACCGTTGCCTATTGAGAGCGCGCGCCCAAGTGTGGGTGGCAAACGAGGTTGGCGATGGCATCGACAAGCACCACTCCCCGCAGTTTTCAGGAAATCATCCTTCGGCTTCAGTCCTATTGGGCGGCCAAAGGCTGTGCCATCCTGCAACCCTACGACATGGAAGTGGGCGCGGGCACCTTTCACCCGGCAACCACGCTGCGCAGCCTTGGCACCCGGCCATGGGCGGCGGCCTATGTGCAGCCGTCGCGCCGCCCCACTGACGGGCGCTATGGCGAGAACCCGAACCGTTTGCAGCACTACTATCAGTATCAGGTGCTGATAAAGCCCTCGCCGCCCGACCTTCAGGCGCTCTATCTTGGCAGCCTCGACGCCATTGGCATCGACACCAGCCTGCACGACATCCGCTTTGTCGAGGATGACTGGGAAAGCCCGACGCTGGGCGCCTGGGGCTTGGGCTGGGAGGTTTGGTGCGATGGCATGGAAGTCAGCCAGTTCACCTATTTCCAACAGGTCGGCGGCCACGACTGCCACCCGGTTTCGGGCGAGCTGACCTATGGGTTGGAGCGTCTGGCGATGTATGTCCTGGGCGTGGGTCACGTCATGGACATGCCGTTCAACGACCCCGACAGCCCGATCCCGCTGACCTATGGCGACATCTTCCGCCAGACCGAGCAGGAATATTCGCGCTGGAACTTCGATCAGGCCGACACGGCAATGCTGCTTCAGCATTTCGTCGATGCCGAGGCTGAATGTGACCGTATCCTGACCGCCCCGCAGCCCGACAAAGCGGGTCGCACGATCCTGATGGCGCATCCCGCCTATGATCAGTGCATCAAGGCGAGCCACCTGTTCAACCTGCTGGACGCGCGCGGCGTGATCTCGGTCACCGAGCGGCAGGCCTATATCGGCCGCGTCCGCGCCCTTGCCAAGCGCTGTGCGGACACTTTTGTGCAGACCGAAGCGGGCGGGGTGGCGGCGTGACCGACGAAAACGAAGCGCAAACCAGCGATCCTGCGGACCGCATCGCGGATCTTGAAGACCGCCTGCAAAAGCAAAAGCGGCGCGAAAAGCGCAACCTGCGCCATGCGCGCGCGCACGGGTTTCTGGATGGCGTCCTTGCGATGCTGCGCCCGGGCGACATCGTCATCGACTGCGGCGCCAACCTTGGCGTCGTGTCAGAGCCGCTGGCCGCGACGGGTGCCGATGTGATTTCATTCGAGCCCGATCCTTACGCCTTTGGCGAGCTGACCAAACGGCTGGGCGAAACCCCGAACGTGACCTTGCGCCAGCAGGCCGTTGCAACCAAAGGCGGCACGCTTCGCCTGATGCGCGCCTCGAATTTCGCCGACAACCCGCGTGGCGGCTCGGTGAAAAGCACCATTCTCGAAGGCGGGCGCGGCATCGCGGACGGCGAGGCGATCGACATCGAAGCGATTGATTTCGTGGCCTTCCTGAAGGATCTGATCGCGACGCGCGGCGCGATTGCCTTTCTCAAGATGGACATCGAAGGGGCCGAGTTGGATCTGCTGGAGGCGATGGACGACGCGGGCCTTTTCGCATCGATCAAAAGCACGGTGGTGGAAACCCACGAACGCAAGTTTGCCGACCTGCGCCCGCGGTATCAGGCGCTGCGTGAACGTTTCGCGGAAAAATACTCGCCTCAGCACGTGAATTTGGACTGGATATGAACGGCAAGATCCTAGCAGGCGGTTTGGTTGCGGTCGCAGTACTGATGGGGGCGGGGCTGTTCTATACCCAGCTCTATGCCTACTACACCAAGGTCAGCCTTGGCCCCGATCTTCAGATGACGTTGGTTCCCGCCTCCGGCACCACGCCCGCCCCGGTCACGGCGACCGCGTTCACCGGCATCGACGCCACCTCCTCGCCGCTGCGCTTTCGCGCTTGCTTCACGCTTGCGCCCGAGGCCACCGCCACGGCGCAACCCTATGTCAAGCCGACCCCGCTGATCGCGCCGTTCTGGTTTTCGTGCTACAACGCCAAGACCCTGACGCTGGACCTCGCGGCGGGCAAGGCGCATGCCTACCTTGCGCAACACAACATTTTCCCCGGCGTCGATCGCGTTATCGCGGTCTATCCCGATGGCCGCGCCTTTGCCTGGCAGCAGCTAGACCCCGCGGTCCCCGTCGACACCTCCATAGAAGAATGATGCCATGCCCGACCTTCTGATCGAACTCTTCTCCGAGGAAATCCCCGCCCGCATGCAGTTCCGCGCGCGTGAGGATATGAAAAAGCTGGTCACCGACGGTCTGGTCACCGCCGGTCTGACCTATGCCAGCGCCGGTGCTTTCTCGACCCCGCGCCGTCTGACGCTGACCATCGAGGGGCTGACGGCGGAAAGCCCGACGCAACGCGAGGAACGCAAAGGCCCGAAAGCCGACGCGCCTGACGCCGCGATTGAGGGATTTTTGCGCGCCACTGGCCTGACGCGTGACCAGTTGGAGGTTCGCGAGGACAAGAAGGGGGCGACCCTTTTCGCCACCCTCACCCGTCCGGGCCGCAAAGCGCCAGAGATCATTGCGGAGGTGCTGGAAGCCACCATTCGCACCTTCCCCTGGCCAAAATCCATGCGCTGGGGCGCAGGCTCCTTGCGCTGGGTGCGCCCGCTGCACTCGATCCTGTGCATTCTGACCGACGATCACGGCACCGAAATCGTCCCCCTTACGCTTGATGGCATCGCCACCACCAACACCACCGAGGGCCACCGTTTCATGGCACCCGGCCGTTTCGCTGTCACCTCGTTCGACGACTACGCGGCGAAACTCAAACGCGCGTTTGTCGTTCTCGACAGCGCCGAGCGCGAGGCGCAGATCTGGCACGACGCCACCACGCAGGCCTTTGCGCAGGGGCTGGAGGTTGTCCCCGACGCCGGGCTGCTGACCGAGGTCGCGGGCCTTGTCGAACACCCCGTTGTGCTGATGGGCGCGATTGGCGAGGCGTTTCTGGCCCTGCCGCCCGAGGTTCTGCAAACCTCGATGCGCGAGCATCAGAAGTTCTTTTCAGTGAAAAACCCCAAGACCGGGCGGATTGAGAAATTCGTCACCGTCGCCAACCGTGAGACCGCCGACCACGGTGCCACCATCCTTGCGGGCAACCAAAAGGTGCTGACCGCGCGGCTGTCGGACGCGAAGTTCTTCTGGGAAAACGACCTGCGCACGGTGAAATCCGATGGGCTGGAGGGGATGGCTGCGGGCCTCGCCCAAGTCACCTTCCACAATAAACTCGGCAAACTCGGCTCGCAAGCCGACCGCATCGCCCGGATCGAGGCGTTGGCCCGCGAAATTGCCCCCCTCGTCGGCGCCGCGCCCGATCTGGCCGCCGAGGCCGCCCGCATCGCCAAGGCCGACCTGCAATCGGCGATGGTGGGTGAGTTCCCCGAGTTGCAAGGCACCATGGGCGGCTACTACGCCCGCGCCGCCGGCCTGCCCGACGCGGTGGCCAACGCCTGCAAGGCGCATTACCAACCGCTCGGGCCGTCGGACGATGTGCCGACCGAGCCGGTCTCTGTCGCCGTGGCGCTGGCCGACAAGATCGACACGCTGACCAGCTTCTGGGTGATTGACGAAAAACCGACCGGGAGCAAAGACCCGTTTGCGCTAAGACGAGCGGCGCTGGGGGTTGTTCGGTTGGTGCTGGGGAATGGGGTGCGGGTAGGGCTTTACGGCGCTATTTACAGCTCCATGGTCAGCCAACTAATCACTAAACGGGTGGCAGGCAAACACGAGCTTTCTTTGAAGCTGATCCGTGGCGTCGCTGATCTCGGATTTAAGGAGGCGGCGGAAACCCTCAATAGCACAATGCAGGCCGAGTCCCGTAAAGTGAGTTCGGAGATCGTAGAGTCAGCAATCCGAGAGGCGCTGCCGAAGTGTGAAGACCTCCTCGCCTTCCTCCACGACCGCCTGAAGGTCCACCTCCGCGACCAGGGCATTCGTCACGATGTTATCGACGCCTGCCTCGCCATGCCGAACAATGACGACCTCACGCTGCTCGTCAAACGGGCCGAGGCGCTGTCGGGTTTTGTCAAAACCGACGACGGCACCAACCTGTTGCAGGGCTTCAAGCGCGCCAACAACATCCTGACGGCGGAAGAGAAGAAGGACGGCGTGGAATATTCCTACGGTGCCGACCCGAAATTTGCCGAAACACCCGAGGAAAAGACGCTTTTCACCGCGCTCGACAAAGCCGAGGCCACCATCGCCCCCGCCATGAAGGCAGAGGATTTCCCCGCCGCGATGGGCGCGATGGCGGCCCTGCGCGCGCCGATTGATGCCTTCTTCAACACGGTGCAGGTCAACTCTGACAACGCGGTGATCCGCCGCAACCGGCTTAACCTGCTTAGCCGCATCCGCGCCACCTGCACACAAGTGGCGGACCTGACCAAGGTCGAAGGGTAGGCCGCGCAAGGGCAGGGGCGCACCCCCTGCCCATTACTTTGGGGCAAATATCCCCTTGGGATGCGCGCCCTCACCACGCTTGCGCCAACCTGTCAAGCGAGTATGCTGCGCCCGAACAAGAAAGGCGCCGCAGTGCAGAAAACGTCCGAGATCAACGACTTTGCCGAAGTCACCGCCACCGCCGCAATTTCCCGCGCGGTGCATGGCTGGCGTGCGAAGTGTCTGCAACGTCTGATCCGCCTTGATATGCCAGTGCCGCCGACCGTGGCGCTTTCCGCGGGCGCTGTGCGCGCCATTGCCGCCGGTCAACAGCCCGACAGCCGCGCCATTCTAGCCCATTTCGGTGACGCGCCGCTGGTTTCTGTCCGCCCCTCGCCGGAAAACACCGAATGGGGCGGCCCCGGCACTATCCTGAACATCGGCATGAATGACGCGCGCCACAAAACGCTGACCCAGACGCAGGGAGAGGCCGCGGCCACCGCGCTTTATATCCGATTTGTGCAATCCTACGCAGTTCACGTCGCCCGCCTTGACCCCGACATGTTCGAAATGGCCGAGCCGTCGCCAGAGTCGCTGCGCGCCTCGCTCAAGGCTTATGAGACCGAGATGGACGAGCCCTTCCCGCAAGACCCGGTGCGGCAGTTGACGGAAGTGCTACGCTCGATGGCGCGCGCGTGGGAGGGCACGACCGCCCGCATCCTGCGTCAGGTCAAGGGCGCGCCGACCGACGCCGGGCTGGGGCTGGTGGTGCAGGAAATGGCGCTGGGCATTGGTCCGGGCATTTCCGGGTCGGGCGTGATCCAGTTCGTTGACCCTGTCACCGGTCAGCCGCAGGTGACGGGGCGCTACGTCGGCCAAAGTCAGGGCCGCGCCGCCCTCTCAGGCCCCGAGGCGATCTACCTGACCCGCGACCCGCGCGGCCCCTCGTTAGAAGAGGTCTGCCCCGAGGTTTTCGCCGATCTTCTGCGCTTCGGTGCCGCCTGTCGCGCCAAGCTACGCGAGGAAATGCAGATCGAATTCACCATAGAATCCGGTCAGTTGCATGTTCTGGATGCGATCAAGGTTGCGCGGTCGTCGCGCGCGGGCGTGCGTATCGCGGTGGCGCTGGCCGAGGACGGCATCATCAGCCGTGACGACGCAGTGCTGCGGGTAGAGCCGCGCGCGTTGTCGGAACTCATGCACCGTCAGGTCGATCCACGCGGGCCGCGCGACCGCTTTGCCAAGGGCATTGCCGCCTCGCCCGGCGCCGCGCGGGGGCGTATCGTGTTTTCGTCTGCCGCCGCGCAAGCCAGCGCGGCGAGAGGCGAGCCCTGCATCCTTGTCCGCCGCGAAACTGCGCCCGAAGATATCCGCGGCATGCACGCCGCCTCTGCCGTGCTGACGGAACGCGGCGGCATTACCAGCCACGCGGCCGTTATCGCGCGCGGCCTTGGTCTGCCTTGCGTCGTGGGCGCCACCGATTTGTCGGTCAATGCCCGCGACAAGGTGCTGAAAGCCGCCGATGGGCGCAGCTTTCACGAGGGCGACCTGATCACCGTCGATGGCACCAAGGGCGAGGCTTTGGTCGGTGAGGCGGAAATGCTGGAGCCCGCACTGGATGACACCTTCCGAACGCTGCTGACCTGGGCCGATGCGGTGCGCGACATAGGTATCCGCGCCAACGCAGATACGCCCGCCGACGCCACTACCGCGCGCATGTTCGAGGCGGAGGGAATTGGCCTGTGCCGCACCGAGCACATGTTCTTTGATGAGGACCGCCTGACGGTGATGCGAGAGATGATCTTCGCTGACACCTCCAAGGACCGCGCCGCCGCGCTGGAACGCTTGCTGCCGATGCAGCGCGCCGATTTTGTGCGGCTGTTCGAGATCATGGCGGGTTTGCCGGTCTGCATTCGGCTGTTCGATCCGCCCCTGCATGAATTCCTGCCGCATGACCGTGACGGTATGCGCGAACTGGCCGAGGCGCTTGACAAACCCCTGTCGGAAGTGGTGCGCCGGGTCGAGGCGTTGTCTGAATTCAACCCGATGCTGGGCATGCGCGGGGTCCGCCTTGGCATCACCCTGCCGGAAATCTACGAAATGCAAGCCCGCGCCATTTTCGAGGCGACGGTCGAGGCGGCGCGCAAAGGCACCCCGGTGGTGCCCGAAATCATGATCCCGCTGGTGTCTGCCAAGCGCGAGGTGGAACTGGTGAAAACCCGCATAGACGCCGTGGCCGCCGCCGTGCGCACCCACATGGGCGTCAGCTTTGACTATCGTCTGGGCGTCATGGTGGAGACCCCGCGCGCAGCACTTCGCGCCGGAGACATTGCCCAGCACGCGGCGTTCCTTTCGTTCGGAACCAACGACCTGACGCAGATGACCTACGGCCTTTCGCGCGACGATGCCGGGCGTTTCATGAACACCTACATCCAGCAGGGCGTCTTCCCCGAAGACCCGTTTCACATCCTTGATGTCGACGGCGTGGGCGAGCTTTTGCACATCGGCGCCGAGCGTGGCAGGGCGACTCGCCCAAACCTCACTTTGTCGATCTGCGGCGAACATGGCGGCGACCCCGATTCTATCGCATTCTGCCGAAGTGCCGGATTTGACTATGTTTCTTGCTCTCCATTCCGGGTTCCGGTGGCGCGGCTGGCGGCAGCGCATCTGGCGCTGAATGATCGTGGGCGTGGCTTGGAAAATACACCCTAAAACAATCGCTTAGGGGGTGATCGGCGCCCCTTGACTCGGCGAAATCCGCTCGCGATCTGGCGTGTTGAGTCGCGGAAATCCGCCGATTTGTGTTGCAATAATGCCACATTGATGGACGCGCCCGAGTTTTTCCTTTAACCGGGCTGACGGCGCTGCCTGGGGGCAGGGTCGTCGCAACGATACCTGGAACGGAATACATGCGCATTCTACTGACTTGGGCGCGAAGCATTTTGGTGCTTTTGGCCCTGAGTGGGACGGCATATGCCGACACTACGGTGAGCCAAACGAACGACCCGACCGCTTCGGTCGACACACGCCTGTCCATGCTGCTCGGGCAGGAACACACAGCGTTTACGGCGGTCGCGGCGACGCGCCTGCAAGCGATCACCGATCCGGTGGCGCGCCCGGGCGACACGCCGGATGCCGCCGCCAAGGCGGTGCAATATAGCGACGCCTGGCTTGCTGAATTGCCCGTCGCGACCGGCGACCAGCAATGGAGCTGCCTTGCCCACGCGATCTACTTTGAGGCGCGCGGCGAGTCAGTCAAAGGCGAGTTCGCGGTGGCGGAAGTGATTGCCAACCGCGTTGATGCCCCGGAATTTCCCAAGTCGATGTGCGACGTGATCAATCAGGGCACCGGCCATCGCAATGCCTGCCAGTTCAGCTTTACCTGCGATGGTATGTCGGATGTGATTGTCGATCGTCAGGCATACGAAAAGGCGGGCAAAATCGCGCGCCTGATCCTTGATGGCGCGCCGCGCGTGTTGACTGATGGGGCGACCTATTTCCACACCGTGAACGTGCGGCCCGATTGGTCGTATCGCTTCGAGGAAACTGCCGCCATTGGCGCGCATATGTTCTATCGCGCCCCGATTCAGTTGGCGAGCAACTGAGCCTTTAAGGTCGCGGCAGGCATCCAGCTTGCCGCGCTTGGGCATGGCACATTCCGCGCGTTGGCCGTAATCTGCGTCTGAACGCCCGCCCCAAACGGCGGACCCGACGGAGCTGCCATGACCTCTGATATCCGCCTCGCCTTCGCCCACCCGGAAGAGCGCGCCGAGGCCACCGCCAGCGCCGACCCGCGTGATCGTATCTCGCTGCGCGACCATATCGTCGAGGTCGAGATTGGTGCCTTTCAGGCCGAACGCGGCACGACGCAGCATGTCCGCTTTAATATTGTGGTCGAGGTGCGCCCCCATCCCGCGCCGATCGAGGATGACGTTGACCGCATCCTGTCGTACGACCATTTGACCGAGGCGATTGCCGCCGAGCTTGGCGCGGAACGTCTGAACCTGCTTGAAACCCTCGCCGCCCGAATTGCGGAACGCATCCTTGCCGAACCGCAGGCGATGCGCGTTTTCGTGCGCATCGAAAAGCTTGACCGCGGCCCCGGCGCGTTGGGCGTAGAGATTGTGCGGTCGCGCGCCGAGGTGCCGCTCCAGGCTGTGCAAGCCGACGGCAGCCTTGCCGCTTTGCACCCGCTGGTTGCCTATCTTGATGCCGCCACCGTCGCCGCGCCTGACATTGGCACCTATATTGACGCGCTGGAGTCGCGCGGCTTGCCGTTGATCCTGACGGTCGGTCTGCCCGATGCCCGCCCGCCGCGTGCTGCATCCCGCGCGGCGCAGCGCCGGATTGACCTTCTGACGATCGAGCAAGAGGCGTGGGTTCTTGCCGGTCGCGACCGCCGCTGCGTGGTGGTGTCCAGCCGGACCGAGATCGACTGGGCGATGAAGCATGGGCAAACTGTCGTTTGGGCGCCGTCCAAGCTGGTGCTCGACGCGGTCGATGGGCCGGGTGCGCACGATCCCGTGGCTTTGGCCCTTTGGCTTGCGGAAGCGTTGGCCGCTGACCGCCTGATCGTTCACGGCAACGTTGCGGTTCCGGCAGGAAGTCGCGTGCCGGTGGAACGCCTTGGGGCATGAGGCTTGCCAAGACGTTTGCAGCCCCGTAATCCCTGATCCCAAGCGCCCCAGCAAGCGGTGGGAAACCTCTGGTTGGGACGTTTGGCAGGCAGAATGACTGGAACGGGCACGGAACGGGCGAAGCCTGCACGCTCGGCAATGCGGGACAAGGCATGCTTTATTACCGACCGGTGGCGATGACCGACAGCGCCCGCCCGCCCGAGGCGTTGACGCTGGCGGGGGGATGGTGCTGGTTCGACCGGGTCGAGGTTTTGTCGCGCAGCGCGGCACCACGGCTGATCCCCGCCGCCGACTTACCCGACGACTGGCGCCGCCGTCTGACGGCGCCGCGCGCGCCGGTCTGTGGCCTGCCGATGACGCGCCCGCAAGTGATGGGCATCCTGAACGTGACGCCTGACAGCTTTTCGGATGGTGGCGACTTTCTTCGCCCCGATACCGCGCTGTCCGGTGCCCGCGCGATGATCGCTGACGGCGCGGCGATGCTGGATGTCGGCGGTGAAAGCACGCGGCCCGGCGCGGCAGAGGTCGCGACCGATGAGGAGATCCGGCGCACCGTCCCGGTGATCGAAGCCCTGCGGCGCGCTGGCGAAACGGTGCCGATTTCCATTGATACGCGCAAGGCGGCGGTTGCGGCGGCGGCCCTCGCCGCAGGTGCCGACATGGTAAATGACGTGACCGCGCTTGGGTTTGATCCCGCGATGGCCGCGACTGCCGCAGGGGCGACGCTCTGCCTGATGCATTCGATCGGCACCCCTGCTACGATGCAGCAAGATCCGCAGTATGAGAATGTGCTTCTGGATGTTTACGATTTCCTCAGTGAGAGGATTGCGCGCGCCGAAGCGGTTGGGATGTCGCGTGACCGCATCCTGCTCGATCCCGGTATCGGGTTCGGTAAGACCGATGTGCATAACAAAGAGCTGTTGCGTCACCTGTCCTTGTTCCACGGTCTTGGCTGCCCGCTGCTGTTGGGTGTCTCGCGCAAGCGGACGATTGGCAAGATAGGCGGCGCCACTGATCCCAAGGCGCGTATGCCGGGATCAGTGGCCGTGGCGCTGGCAGGCATTTCGCAGGGTGTGCAGATGGTGCGCGTGCATGATATTGAACCGACGCTGCAAGCCATCCGGCTTTGGCAATGGTTGGCCGCGCCGCAGGAGAGTATGACATGGTAAGAAAACTGTTCGGAACTGACGGCGTGCGCGGACGCGCGAACAGCTATCCGATGACCGCCGAGCTTGCGTTGAAACTGGGTGCCGCGGCGGGGCAGTTCTTCCGCACCGACGGGCGTAATGGCCATAGGGTGGTGATCGGCAAGGATACAAGACGTTCCAGCTACATGATCGAGAATGCGCTGACCGCCGGTCTGACCTCGACCGGAATGAACGTCCTGTTGCTGGGGCCGGTGCCGACGCCTGCGGTCGGCTATTTGACGCGGTCGATGCGCGCCGATCTGGGCATCATGATCTCGGCCAGCCACAACCCCTACCACGATAACGGCATCAAGTTTTTCGGCCCCGATGGCTTCAAGCTGTCCGACGAAGCCGAGATCGAGATTGAGCGTATCGTCGCGACCACCATCGAACTTGCCGGGGCTGACGAGATTGGCCGTGCCAAGCGTATCGATGACGGACTTGGGCGCTATGTTGAATATTCCAAGACCACCTTTCCGGGGCGTGGTCAGCTTGACGGGCTCAAGGTCGTGGTCGACTGCGCCAACGGGGCCGCTTACAAGGCGGCGCCCGAGGTTCTGTGGGAATTGGGCGCCGAGGTGATCCCGATTGGGGTGACGCCAAACGGGTTCAACATCAACGAGAAATGCGGCTCTACCCATCCCGAGGCGGCGGCGGCGGCGGTGCTGGCGCATGGGGCGGATGTCGGCATCTGTCTGGACGGCGACGCGGACCGGGTGATGATCATCGACGAGACCGGCCGCGTTGCGGATGGCGATCAGATCATGGCGTTGTTTGCCAGCCGGTGGGCGGCCGAAGGGCGGTTGAACGGCAACACGCTGGTGGCGACGGTGATGTCGAACCTCGGGTTGGAGATGTTCTTGCGCGACCACAATATCGGGCTGGAGCGGACGGGGGTGGGCGACCGTTATGTGGTCGAGGCGATGCGGCGCGGCGGGTGGAACCTGGGGGGCGAGCAGTCGGGGCATATCGTGATGACCGACTTCGCGACCACCGGCGACGGGCTGATCGCGGGGCTGCATTTCATGGCCGAGATGGTGCGGACCGGACGTCCGGCGTCGGAGTTGGTGCACAGCTTTACCCCGGTGCCGCAGCTTTTGCAGAACGTCCGCTATGGCGCAGGGCAGGAGCCTTTGAAGGCGGAGCCGGTCATTCGGATCATCGCGGCCTCAGAAGCGCGGCTGAATGGCTCGGGGCGGCTTTTGATCCGCAAATCGGGGACAGAGCCCTTGGTTCGCGTTATGGCCGAATGCACGGATGAGGCGCTGTTGGCCGAGGTAGTGGCCGAAATCGTGGCGGCGGTTCAGGCGGCGGTTTGATGGAAGTGTTGGGTTAGGCAACACTTCCGTAGGTATGCCCTCGGCCGTTCCGATCGCGGCGCATATCGTGGAGCGGTTGCGTGCGGGCTAGGCCTTGCCGCGTTTCGCGTCGAGGCTAAGGCTGCCGCCACCGGCGACGGCGAAGTAGAGGAACGCAAAACAGAACAGAATCGCCGCCTCGCCCTTGTTCACGATCGGGAAGAAGCTGTGTGGAAAGTGCGCCATAAAATACGCGAAGGCCATTTCGCCTGACAGGATGAATGCCGCGATGCGGGTGTAGAGGCCCATCGTGACCAGCGCTCCACCGAACAATTCCAGCACGCCCGCAAGGCCCATCAGCGAGAACAGCGCCGTCGAGCCGTGGCCCGACGCGGGGAAGTCGAGCAGCTTCACGGTGCCATGTTCAACAAAGAGCAGACCCGTCACGATGCGCAGGATCGAGAGCACAACCGGGCTAAGTTTGGAAACACTGGAGGTGGTCGCTGACACGTTCGCGCTGCCTTCTGAAAAATGCATATCAGGGGACGCTACAACCTTGCGAGGCATCCTCCAAGGCGCGCGTCTTCAAGATTGAGTGACAGGGCGCAGGTGCATCCGTCTTTACACCCCGCGCGGCAACGGCTACCCGGCGTCCCTTATCCATTTGCGCGAGGGACGTCATGGCTGGCCAATTCTGTGGGATCGACTTTGGCACATCGAATTCGACCGTCGGGTTAAGCAATGCCGAGGCCGCCTGGCTAATCCCGTTGGAAGGCGCGCATCGCACGTTACCGAGCGCGGTGTTTTGGGAAAGCGATGGCGGTGCACCGCTGTTCGGCCGCGCGGCGATTGCGGCCTATGTCGGGCATGACGACGGGCGGCTGATGCGGGGGCTGAAAAGCACGCTCGGCTCCAGCCTCATCCATGAGAAGACCAGGGTGGGCGCGCGCGCGGTGTCGTTCAAGGACATCGTCGGGAGCTTTTTCGGGCATCTGAAAGCGCGATTGCAGGCTGAAACCGAGGGCGAGATCACTCAGGTCGTACTGGGCCGCCCAGTGCATTTTGTCGATGGCGATGCCGACGGCGACCGCGCAGCGCAGGATGTATTGGAGGCGATCGCCCGCGCGCAGGGCTTTCACGACGTGGCGTTTCAGTATGAACCCATCGCCGCCGCGCTGCATTACGAGGCGGGGATTGCGGCGGAGGAACTGGTGCTGATCGTCGATATTGGTGGGGGGACGTCGGATTTTTCCATCGTGCGGGTCTCGCCTGAACGCGCGCGCAAGGCGGACCGGCAGGAGGATGTGCTGGCCAACGACGGTATCCGGGTGGGCGGCACCGACTTTGACCGCTTGCTGAGCCTTGACGCGGTGATGCCGCTGTTGGGGTTCGGGGCCAGCACGGGCGGCGGCAAGGGTCTGATGCCGCGGCATTACTTCCTGGACCTCGCGACGTGGCACCGCATCAACATGCTGTATTCCGGCGCGACGCTGGCCGATCTGAAGGCGCTGCGCCATGAAGCGGACCGGCCGGAGTTGATCGACCGGCTGATCCATGTCGTGACGCGGCGCGAGGGGCATTCGGTGGCGATGGCGGTGGAGGCGGCGAAGATCACGCTTTCGGAGGCGGAGGCGGCACGGTTGGTTCTGTCGGCCTTCACGAACGGGCCGAACCCGGTGGCGCGGCGTGAGCAGTTTGAGGCGGCGATTGCGGTGCCGATCGGGCGGATCCGGGCGACGGTCGCGGATTTGCTGGCACAAGCGGGGCTGCGGGCGGGGGATATCGGCAGCGTTTTCATGACCGGCGGGTCGAGCAGCCTGCCGGTTTTGCATCAGGCGATCCGGGCGATTTTGCCGGGGGTTCCGGTTAGGACGGGCGATCTTTTGGGGAGCGTGGGGACGGGCCTTGCGCTGGATGCACGGCGGAAATTTGGGGGGTGAAGGGAGGGTGTTGCGCTGTGCAACACTTGGGTAAGGTGTTGGTTTGGAAGGGTTTTTGTTTTTTTGTTAAGGGAATTTTAACGATTTTTGGAGGGGGTGAGAGTGCGCAATGAATGCGCACCCTACGGTTGGTGTTAATCGATAGAGTTGGCGCTAAGGTGGTCCGCGATCATTGGCTCCTAGCGCAGGCAGGGGCAGATGCGCGGGCGGTCTTTGTTTGTGGGTGAGGGGGGAGCGGTGAGCGAGGATTCGGGAGAACGAGACCAGACGGTGACTGTGGAAATTCTGCAGGACCTTATCCGTGGCCCTGTGATCCAAGCGGCCGCGCACATTCGATTTGATCCCGGAGCTAAGGACGAATTCCTTATTGCGGCGCTATATTGCTCGATTGTCGAGCTTGCTGATGCGATCGGCCTTCTAATTCATTGGGACAGGTCGATGCATGCCTTTCCTTTGGCTCGTGCACAGTTTGAGGCGTACGCAGACTTCCAAAATCTTCTCTCTGATCACAAATATGCAATGGTATTGTTTCTTCAGGACGAGAAGAGTTGGGTGTACTGGGCCGATCTGGCAAAGTCCGGTAATCCACTGCTGAGTTCGCTGACAAATGAGATGGACGACCATTTTGTCCAAGCAAAGAAGCAGAAAATCGCCAAGCTAGAAGCAGATGGCGCAAAAAAATGAGTATAGAACAAAAGTTTCGGCGCGCAGGGATGCAAGATATTTATGACGGCGTGTATCGAACTATCAGTTCTTATTGCCATAATAACGTGACAGGCCTGCTTGGACGACACTTCAAAGCTGACCAAGGCCTTGCCCAATTGGCTCTATTTGCCCCTTCAGACGAGGTTAACACGCGCGCGATGCTGCAAGGCGCCTACAGTGTTTGCTTAACTGCATCGCACAATATTCATGCTCGATTCGGCACCGGCCAAGAATACCTGTTCAAGGAGTAACTCACCCCTGTAGCGTCCTCACCCCAATCTCGCCAACCAACCGGGCTTGCATCGCTTGAACGGCGGCGATGCTGGCGGCGGCGGTGGTGAAGTAGGGGATCTTGTCGTAGAGCGCGACGGCGCGGATGTCGCGGCTGTCGTTGATCGCTTGCGTGCCCTCGGTGGTGTTGAAGACCAGCGCGAGGTCGCCGTTTTTCAGGCGGTCAACGATGTTGGGGCGGCCCTCATAGACCTTGTTGACGATCTCGCAGGCGACGTTCGCCTCTGCCAGCCAGGTGGCGGTTCCGCGGGTGGCGACGATCTCGAACCCCATCGCGACGAGGTCGCGGGCGGCGGTGGCGAGGGCGGCGGTTTTGTCGGTGTCTTTGACCGAAAGGAAGACGCGGCCCTCGGCTGGCAGGTTGGTTCCGGCGCCCATTTGCGCCTTGAGGAAGGCCAGCGCAAAGCTGCGGTCCCAGCCCATAACCTCGCCGGTGGAGCGCATTTCCGGGCCAAGCAGGGTGTCGACGCCGGGGAAGCGGGCGAAGGGCATCACGGCCTCTTTGACCGAGAACCACGGGGTTTTGGGGTCGGCGAGCGTGAGCGGGTCGGCCAGCGGAAGCGCGCTGTCGGGGCCAACGTCGGAGGGGTAGGGCGCGCGCATCGGGAAGTTCGACAGCGGCTCGCCCGCCATGACGCGCGCGGCGATGGAGGCGATGGCGCTGTCGGTGGCCTTGGCGACGAACGGCACGGTGCGAGAGGCGCGGGGGTTCACCTCCAGCACATAGATGATGCCGTCCTTGATGGCGAATTGCACGTTCATCAGGCCGACGACATTAAGGCCGCGCGCCATCAGTTCGGTCTGGCGTTTGAGCTCGGCGACGGTTTCGCCGGAGAGCGAGTGCGGCGGCAGGCAGCAGGCGGAGTCGCCGGAGTGAACGCCGGCCTCTTCGATATGCTCCATGATGCCCGCGACGTGGACGGCGGTGCCGTCGCACAGCGCATCGACATCAACCTCGATGGCGTTTGTCAGGTAGCTGTCGAGCAGGACGGGGCTGCCGTCCGAGACGTGGACGGCCTCGCGGATATAGCGTTCAAGCTGCGCGTCATCGCGCACGATTTCCATGGCGCGGCCGCCGAGGACGTAGGAGGGGCGGATCACCAGCGGGTAGCCGACGCGGGCCGCGATGGCGAAGGCCTCGTCGCGCGAGCGTGCCATTCCGTTGACCGGCTGGTTGAGGCCGAGTTTGTGCAGCAGTTGCTGGAAACGCTCACGGTCTTCGGCAAGGTCGATGGCGTCCGGGGTTGTGCCGAGGATCGGGATGCCTTCGTCTTGCAGCGCGTTCGCGAGTTTCAGGGGCGTCTGGCCGCCGAACTGGACGATGACGCCGTGCAGGGTGCCGTTTTGCTGTTCAACGCGGAGGATTTCGAGGACGTGCTCTAGCGTCAGCGGCTCGAAATACAGGCGGTCGGAGGTGTCGTAGTCGGTGGAGACCGTCTCCGGGTTGCAGTTGATCATGATGGTCTCATAGCCTGCGTCGGTCAGCGCGTAGCAGGCGTGGCAGCAGCAGTAGTCGAACTCGATCCCCTGACCGATGCGGTTGGGGCCGCCGCCGAGGATGACGACCTTTTTGCGGTTGGAGGGGCGCGCTTCGCATTCGACCTCGCCCATGACGGGGCTTTCGTAGGTGGAATACATGTAGGGGGTCTGCGCCTCGAATTCGGCGCCGCAGGTGTCGATGCGTTTGAAGACGGCGACGACGCCAAGATTGCGGCGCGCGCGGCGGATTTGCGCCTCATCCCGACCGGTGAGGATGGCGAGGCGGGCGTCGGTGAAGCCATACATTTTCAGGCGGCGCAGGCCGGTTTCGGTGACGGGAAGGCCGTTCGCACGCACCTCCGCCTCGATCTCGACGATTTCGCGGATGCGGGCGAGGAACCACGGATCGAACGCGGTGATGGCGTTGATTTCGTCGTCGGTCAGGCCGTGGCGCATCGCTTGGGCGATGGTGCGGATGCGGTCGGGGTTTTGTTTCGACAGCGCGTGGATGATGGCGGACTTTTCGGGCGCGCCCTCAATTTCGATCTCATCAAAGCCGGTGAGGCCGGTTTCCAGGCTGGCCAGCGCCTTTTGCATGGATTCGTGGATGGTGCGGCCAATCGCCATCGCCTCGCCCACCGATTTCATCGCAGTGGTAAGTTCGGGTTTGGAGCCGGGGAATTTTTCAAACGCGAAGCGGGGGATCTTGGTGACGACATAGTCGATGGTCGGCTCAAAGCTGGCCGGGGTCACCTTGGTGATGTCGTTGTCGAGTTCATCGAGCGTGTAGCCGACCGCCAGCTTGGCGGCGATTTTCGCGATGGGAAACCCGGTGGCCTTGGACGCAAGCGCCGAGGAGCGCGACACGCGGGGGTTCATTTCGATCACCACCATGCGGCCATCGGCGGGGTTGATCGCCCATTGCACGTTGGAGCCGCCAGTCTCGACGCCGATTTCGCGCAGCACGGCGATCGAGCCGTTGCGCATGATTTGATATTCTTTGTCGGTCAGCGTCAGCGCCGGAGCGACGGTGATCGAATCGCCGGTGTGCACGCCCATCGGATCGACGTTCTCGATGGCGCAGACGATGATGGCGTTGTCCTTGCGGTCTCGCACCACCTCCATCTCGAATTCCTTCCAGCCGAGGAGGGATTCGTCGATCAGCACCTGCGCGACTGGCGAGGCGTCGAGGCCCGAGCGCACGATGCGTTCGTAGTCGTCGCGGTTATAGGCGACGCCGCCGCCGGTGCCGCCAAGGGTGAAAGCGGGGCGGATGATGGCGGGCAGGCCGACATATTCGATGGCAGCGATCGCCTCTGCCACGCCTGCGTTGATGTCATATTTGCCGCTGGCGAGTTTCGGGGCGGCGATGATGGTGGCCTTGGGGTTTTCCAAGCCGATGCGGTCCATCGCTTCGCGGAACAACTTGCGATCTTCAGCCATTTCGATGGCTTGGCGATTGGCGCCGATCAGTTGAACGTTATACTTTTCCAACACGCCCATGTCGGCGAGCGCGAGGCTGGTGTTAAGGCCAGTTTGGCCGCCCATGGTGGGCAGCAGCGCATCGGGGCGCTCTTTTTCGATGATGCGGGCCACGACCTCTGGGGTGATCGGCTCAATATAGGTCGCATCGGCGAGGCCCGGATCGGTCATGATCGTCGCCGGGTTCGAGTTGACGAGGATGACGCGGTAGCCCTCTTCACGCAGCGCTTTGCAGGCCTGCGCGCCAGAGTAGTCGAACTCGCACGCCTGCCCGATCACGATGGGACCCGCGCCGATGATCATAATGGATTTGATATCGGTTCTTTTTGGCATGTCGGCCCCCATCAGCGCAAAACTTTGCGGGTTATAGCCATGCGAGGTTTGGGCGCAACCCCTGACTCGGTCGCGGGGGACGAGGTGCGCCTCCGGCGGGGATATTTTGACCAAAGCAACGGGGAGGGGAGTGTGCGTTCGGCGGCCGGGGGTGAACCGGCCGCCGAGGCGTGTCAGGCAGGAATCAGGCGCTTTGGCCGACCGCTTTTTCAGCTGCAGCGATGGCGGCCCTGCGCTTGGCAATGGCGGCGTCACCGATCGGCGGGCCTTGGAAGCGGCGACGCTCGAACAGCACCCAGATGATCAGGGCAAGGATGACGAAGCCCACGGTGATGTCGAGAACGTAGTCGTTCGGCGGCTGCACCGCGATGTAGAAGATCAGCACCATACCCGCGAGGGCAAGCAGCGAGACCAGTTTGTAGAGGCCCGCGCTCATCGCCCAGGGGCCGGGGGTGGGCCATTTCTTACCGCCGTAGGCGATCATGCCCAGTGTGAGCGGGATCGAGAACGACAGGAACAAGAAGACCAGCGTCGAGTTCACCACGATGGTGTAAAGGCTGGAGCCGGCAATTTGCACGAATTGCGCGGCGTAGACGTAGATCACCTCTAGCACCGAGGCGGTCCAGATCGCGGTGACCGGGGTGCGGAACTTTGGCGAGACTTTCGCCAGAGCAGCAGAGCCGACCGGCATACCGCCATCGCGCGAGAAGGCGAAGAGCATCCGGGAAGCCGAGGTGACGGTGGCAAGCCCGCAGAGGAACTGCGAGATCAGGATCAGCACATAAAGCACCAGTTTCAGGCCGGACGGCATGATCTGATCCATGGTCCAGAAGAACATGTTCCAGCCCTGACCCGCGGCGTCTTTCAGGTTCGGGATCGCAAGGGTGATGGCGCAAACCATGACCCAGCCGATCAGCGAGGACCACAGCACGGACGAGACGATGGCGCGCGGCACGGAATGCGCGGCCTTCACCGTTTCCTCGGAGGTATGGGCCGAGGCGTCGTAGCCGGTGATCGTGTAGACCGGCAGCAGCAAGCAGAGCAGGAAGAGGTAGGTGAGCGAGTCCGAATGCGGGAACACCGCGGTGTTGGCGGTGGGCAGGCCCGAGTAGTTGGTGAAGGTCCACAGCCTCGTCACGTCAATATGCGGGGCCAGCGCGAAGCACAGCACGATCAGGAGCGCCGAGGTGCCAAGAATAATGAAGCCCGATATGTCAGTCAGCAGCGCAGTGACCTTGATGCCAACGTGGTTGAACAGTGCCTGCACAATGGTAAGGACGGCAACAAAAACCACGGTTTGACCGGGCGAACCGGTAAAGCCGAAATTGGCGCCAAAGGTGCCTGCGAAGAAGCCGGCGGTGCCGATGTTGATGGCACCCAGCACGGTGATGAGGCCAAGTAGGTTAAGCCAAGCTGTCAGCCAGCCGGTAAAGCGGTTGCCGAGGATCGAGGCCCAGTGATAGAGGCCCCCCGCCGTCGGAAACGCCGAGGCGATTTGCGCCATCGCGAGGGCGAACATCGCCGAGACCAAGCAGCCAAAGATCCAGCCAAGCCCCGCGCCCGCGCCACCGACCGAGCCTATGGCCTGCGCGAAGGAGTTGATGCCGCCGGAAAGGATGCAAATGATCGAGAAGGAAATCGCGAAGTTCGAGAATTTCGACATGCTTCGCGAAAGTTCTTGGGCGTAGCCCATGCCGTGGAGGGTCTTGATGTCCTCTTTGCGGTCGTGGTCGGTGTAGTCGTCGATAGCCATTGGGGTTCCTCCGAACCGTTGGTTTCCACGCACTGTCCAGCGCGGGGATGAACACCCCGCTGGGTAGAGTTGGGCATGAAAATTTCAGTTCGGCAAGCTTTGTAATGATCGTTTCAGTGCGGCACCGTTTTCCATTGCAAAGTTGACGACTTTTGGGGCGCGCAAATGCTCAGACGGCGCGCAAATAGTCGCGCCCAATGTAGGTTCCGGAGGATTTCGGCGCGCTTATTCGGCGGCGAGGTCGCGCGTCTGCGCCTGCGGCGGGTAAAGATAGTCGCGCGTCAGCGGTACGGCGTCCTGCTTATGGGCAAGCTGCACCTGAAAGACCGCCTGCCCGTAATGGCGGAAGGTCATCTCGGACGCGACAAGATAGTAGCGCCACATGCGACAGAAGCGGTCGTCATACAGCGCGCGGGCCTTATCGATGTTGGCGGTGAAACGGTCATACCAATGGCGCAAGGTAAGCGCGTAATGCAGGCGCCAGACTTCGACATCCGTGGACCAGAATGTCTCGTGTTCAATCGCAGCCATCATTTCGGACATTGAGGGGCAGTAGCCGCCGGGAAAGATGTATTTGGTGATCCACGGGCTGGTGGCGCCGGGCGGGTTGGTGCGCCCGATGGTGTGGATCAGCGCGACCCCGTCTGGCGCGAGGCGGTCGTGGACTGTGCGGAAATACTCGCGGTAATGCGGGATGCCGACGTGTTCGAACATGCCAACTGAGACGACGCGGTCGAACTGCCCCTTGATTGCGCGGAAATCGCAGAGGCGAAATTCGACGCGGTCGGAAAGGCCTGAATCCGTGGCACGTTGGGTCGCCAGCTTGTGCTGTTCCTCGCTGAGGGTGACGCCCAGCACGCGGGCGCCGTAGTCGCGCGCCAGTGTCAGCGCCAGACCACCCCAGCCGCAGCCGATGTCCAGCACGCTCATCCCCGGTTCGATCAACAGCTTGCGGGCGATATGATGCTTTTTCGCGCGCTGTGCCTCTTCCAGCGTCATGTCGGGGCGCGCAAAATAGGCGCAGGAATATTGCCGGTCCTCGTCAAGGAAGAGGTCGTAGAGCGCGCCCGACAGATCATAGTGGTGCGCCACATTCGCCCGCGCGCGCGGCGCGGGGTTGAACTGTGCCGCCCAGCGGAAATAGCCGCGCATGTGCAAAAGCTTTTCGCGCCAGTTGTTGGGGGCATTGTTCACGTTGGACAGCAGAAGGCTCAACATGCCGTGCAGGTCGTCGTTCTCGATCTGCACGGTTTCATCCATATAGCCTTCGCCCAGCGCAAGGTCTGGGTTCACCACCAGACGGCGCGGCAGGTCGGGGTCGGAAAGGCGCACCGCCACTTGCGGCGCGCGGCCGTTGCCGTAGCGCCGCATGATCCCGTCAGGATAAGTGACATCCAGGGCACCCTGGCTGACCAGCCGCCCCAGCATCCGGTCAAGCAAGCCTGTCCACATGCCGCACCTCCTTCGCGCCCGCCCTTGGGCGCATCACGAAATCATAACCTAGCTTATGAAATTTTTCGTTCAAGGGAAAGGGGCGCTTGCGGGGTTATTATCGCGTTGCGACGGGGCGCGGCGCTTGACTTCCCGGTGCGGGCGGGGTGTATCGGCGCGAACCGTTTTTTCGCCTCTCAAAGGGGATAACCATGCACGCCTATCGCAGCCATACTTGCGCCCAGCTTAAAACGTCCAACGTGGGCGAGACCGTCCGGCTTTCGGGCTGGGTGCATCGGGTGCGCGACCATGGTGGCATCCTGTTCATCGATCTGCGCGACCATTACGGCATCACACAGGTGTTGTGCGATCCCGACAGCCCGGCGTTCAAGGATGTGGAAAAGGTGCGTGCCGAATGGGTGGTGCGGATCGAAGGCACTGTGAAGGCGCGCGATGCGGGGTTGGTGAACGCCAAGATCCCGACCGGCGAGATCGAGGTCTATGTGCGCGCGCTCGATGTGCTGGGCGCGGCGGACGAGCTGCCGATGCCGGTGTTTGGCGAAGTGGATTACCCCGAGGAAACCCGGCTGACTTATCGCTTCCTCGATTTGCGTCGGGAAAAGCTGCACAATAACATGATGTTGCGCTCGAACGTGGTGCGCTCGATCCGCAACCGGATGTGGGATCAGGGCTTCAACGAATTCCAGACGCCGATCATCACCGCATCCTCGCCAGAGGGTGCGCGCGACTTTCTGGTGCCGAGCCGCCTGCATCCGGGCAAGTTCTACGCGCTGCCGCAGGCGCCGCAGCAGTTCAAGCAATTGATCATGGTGGCGGGCTTTGACCGCTATTTCCAGATTGCGCCGTGCTTCCGCGACGAAGACCCGCGCGCCGACCGCTCGCCCACCGACTTCTACCAGCTGGACGTCGAGATGTCGTTTGTCGAGCAAGAGGATGTGTTCGCGGCTGTTCAGCCGGTGATTCAGGGCGTGTTCGAGGAGTTCGGCGGCGGCAAGAAGGTCTATTCGGATTGGACCCGCATCGCCTATCGCGACAGCTTGCTGTGGTATGGCTCGGACAAGCCGGACCTGCGCAACCCGATCAAGATGCAGATTGTGTCTGAGCATTTCGCGGGCTCGGGCTTTGCGATTTTCGCGAAGTTGCTGGAGAATGAGGGCACCGAGGTGCGCGCCATTCCCGCGCCGAAGGGCGGTAGCCGCAAGTTCTGCGACCGGATGAACGCCTTTGCGCAAGCGCAGGGGCTGCCGGGGATGGGGTATATCTTTTGGCGGGAGGAAGCGAATCCCATTTTCAACGAAAGCCGGAACAGGTTGCTGGAAGGGTGGATCGAAGCAGGGGCGGTTTCTACTGACGAGCTCGAGAGACTTCGTGGGAACGACGTTAAAGACGCTCTCGCGGTGGTTGAGGAGATAGCCAAACTTATCAATACTGGCGACGGCATAGACCGAGAAAACGCCAGAGAATTGATAAGGGTGAACTTCTCGCAGCTCAGAGTGGACGCAGCTGGCCCTCTCGCCAAGAATATCGGCCCGGAGCGGACCGAAGCAATCCGCCAGCAACTGGGCCTCGGTGTCGGCGATGCCGCCTTTTTCCTCGGCGGCAAGCCGGAGCAGTTCGAGGCGGTCGCGGGCCGTGCGCGCAACGAGATTGGGCGCGAGTTGGGCCTGACGGAAGAAAACTGCTTCAAATTCGCCTGGATCGTCGATTTCCCGATGTTCGAGAAAACCGACGACGGCAAGATCGACTTTAGCCACAACCCGTTTTCGATGCCGCAGGGCGGGCTTGAGGCGCTGATGGGCGATCCGCTGAAAGTCTATGCGTATCAGTATGATCTGGCATGCAACGGCTACGAACTGATCTCGGGCGGTATCCGCAACCACAAGCCGGAGATCATGTTCAAGGCGTTTGAACTCGCGGGCTACCCGCATGACGAGGTCGAAAAACGCTTCGGCGGCATGGTCAAGGCGTTCCGCTATGGCGCGCCGCCGCACGGCGGTTGTGCGGCCGGCATCGACCGGATCGTGATGCTGCTGGCGGACGAGGCGAACATCCGCGAGGTCATCATGTTCCCGATGAACCAGCGCGCGGAAGACCTGCTGATGGGCGCGCCGTCCGAGCCGATGAACGAGCAGTTGCGCGAATTGGGGCTGCGCGTGGTGCCGAAGGACTGACGCACAATTTATCGCGAGGCGATCCTGCGATTGTTAACCCTCCAGCGACGGATTCGTTGCTAGGCTGCGTTGGACGTGCGGCGGATTGCGCCGGGCGTTGACGCATGCAGGGGGAAGATGAGCGCGAATCCAACGATTGCCGCGATCCGTTTCGGCTTTGGCCTGTCGCCCCACATTGCGCCGCCCGCCAATGCGGCGGCGATCATGGCGGCGCTGCTGGGGCCGGACCCGGTGGCGGCGACCTTTCCGGTTGCGCCCTTGACCGAGGTCTGGCCGCTGGCGATGGCAGAGGCCCAACTGCGCCGCGATTCCAAGCTGGGCGCTCCTGACACCGTCGCGCATTACCGTGCGGCGCGGCAGCAAAACCGCATCATGGCGGCGCAGGGGTTTGTGAATATCCTGCAACGCGCGGTGCAATCGCCCGACGGCTTTCGCGAGAGGTTGCAGAACTTCTGGTCGGGGCATTTTACCGTGGTGGCGAAGCAGGCGGTGTTTATCGGCCTGCCCACCGCCTTCGCGGAAGAGGCGCTGCGCCCGCATCTGACGGGGCGGTTCGCCGATATGCTGAAGGCGGTGGTGACGCATCCGGGGATGCTGGCCTATCTGGATCAAAACAGCTCTATCGGGCCGGATTCGCGTGTTGGTCGGCGCAAGGGGCGTGGGCTGAACGAGAATTTGGGGCGTGAATTGCTGGAACTGCACACGCTCGGGGTTGGCGCGGGCTATAGCCAGACCGATGTGCGCCAGTTCGCCGATTTGCTGACCGGGCTGAGCTATACGCCGAAGCAGGGGCAGTTCCGCTTTGACCCGGCGGCGGCGGAGCCGGGGGCGGAACTGGTGCTGGGCCGCCGCTATGGCGGCGAACAGCCCGCGCGCTTGGCCGATATTTTCGCGGCCCTTGAGGATATCGCGCACAGGCCCGAGACCGCGCATCATATCGCGACGAAGCTGGCGGTGCATTTCGTTTCCGACACGCCCGACGCGGGGTTGGTGACGGCGATGACGGGGGCCTATATGCAAAGCGGTGGCTTGCTGCCCTCGGTGTATGAGGCGATGCTGACCCATCCGGCGGCTTGGGCATCGTTGGGGGCAAAGGTACGGCAACCCTTTGATTTCATGGCGGCATCTCTGCGCGCGCTGGGCGTGGCACCCGAGGCGTTGGCGGGGATGCCGCTGGTGTTTGTAGTGCGCCAGATGGTGGGCGCGCTGGCCCGGATGGGGCAGCCGTTTCAGCGCGCGCCGGGGCCGAATGGCTGGCCGGAGGCGGCGGCGGCGTGGATTGAGCCGCAGACGCTGGCGGCGCGCATCCAATGGGCGATGGCGGTTCCGGGGCGAATTGTGCCCGACCTGCCCGACCCACGCGAGTTTGTGACGGCGGCGCTGGGCGATGCGGCGGGGCCGGGCGTTAAGGACGCGGCGCGGCAGGCCGAGACGCGGCGCGAGGGTGTGGGGCTAGTGCTGGCCTCTGCCGATTTCAACCGACGCTAGGGGAGGGTCGCGATGATAAACGGTGGTTTTGAGGCGCCCCTTTCGCGGCGGGTTTTCCTGAAATCCAGCGCGCTGATCGGCTGTTCGCTGGCGGCAGAGCCGTTCTTGACCACGATGACGCTGGCGCAAGCGCCGTGGGATCATCGGCTGGTCGTGCTGATCCTGCGGGGGGCGATGGATGGGCTTGACGTGGTGCGCCCGGTGGGCGATCCGGCCTTTGCAGGCTATCGCACGACGATTGCGGAAGGCGATGCGGCCCTGCCGCTGGGCGGGATTTTCGCGCTGCACCCGGCGCTGGCGCCTCTGATGCCGCTGTGGCATGCGGGGCAGTTGGGCTTTGCCCATGCGGTTTCAACGCCTTACCGCGACAAGCGTAGCCATTTTGACGGGCAGGACATTCTGGAGGCCGGGACCGGCATGGATGTGCCGGTGGCGGCGGTGCGCGATGGCTGGCTGAACCGGATGTTGCAAGGTGTGCCGGGGCTGACGGCGCAAACCGCCTTCGCGGTGGGGCGGGATGAGATGAAGGTGCTAATGGGGCCTGCGGCGCACGCAAGCTGGGCGCCGGATGCGCGGCTTGGCCTGTCGGCGCAAAGCCGGGTGTTGCTGGAGCGGATGTATCACGACGACCCGCTGTTTCGCGACGCGGCGCAAGAGGCGATGGCGCTGGCCGATAGGCTTGACACGGGCGGCGGGATGGGCGCGCCGGTGGCGGTTCCAGCGGGCGCGCCGAAGCCGGACCCGTTGGCGGCATTTGCGGCCGAGCGGCTGCGCGAAGAGACGCGGATCGCGGCGTTTTCGATCAACGGATGGGATACGCACCGGGCGCAACGGGCGGTGTTGCATGGGCAGTTGGCGGGCTTGGCGGCTACGATTCTGACCCTGCGCGAGGGGTTGGGGCCGGTGTGGAAAAAGACCACGGTGATTGCGATGACGGAATTCGGGCGCACGGCGCGGGAAAATGGATCGGGCGGCACCGATCACGGCACCGGTGGCGTCATGGTGCTGGCCGGCGGCGCGGTGCGGGGCGGCAAGGTTTATGGGAAATGGCCGGGGGTGGCGGAAAGTGCGCTATATGCCGGGCGCGATCTGATGCCGACCGCCGATGTGCGCGCCTACGCGGCCTGGGCGATGCGCGGGCTTTACGGGCTGGACACCGGGGTGTTGGAAAAGACGGTGTTTCCGGGGCTTGATATGGGAAACAACCCGGGCATCCTGCTGTAGCCGGGTCAGCCGCCCGCCGACGTATTGGACGAGATGGACTGCGCGCTGTGGGCGTGACCGGCTGAGGGGGGGGGCAACATGCCGGTGGAGGTAATCACGATGACGGCAATGAGCGTGGCAAGGCTAGCCGACAACAAAAGCCAGTCAAACACGATTGCCCCACTTTCCGATCTGACAAATTCATCGATCCGCGCGTTCATCCTAATCCCCGCACCTGCACTCTGACCCTGCTGCACTGGCAGCCATGACGCTTGTAAGCGAAAATATCTAACAAATCGGGCAGCAATTCGCCCTGTGGGTAGCCAAAATGCGTTTATTCTGCGGCCATTGTCGCGAATTTTGCATTGTTTGGCGCGGGTTTGCTAAGCATAACTGCATTGGGAAATACGGGAGGCTGTCGTGGACGAACGCAAGGTTGGGTGGCAGGTCAAAGACTGGACGGCACCGCAGCGGCCCGATGCCCCGGTGCTAGAGGGGCGCTATGCGCGGCTGGAGCTGTTGGATGCGGATCTGCATTCGGGAGACATCCATCGCGCTAATGCTGCCGATGATGCAATCTGGGATTATCTTCCCTACGGGCCGTTCAGCTCTGCCTCGCGCCACCATCGTTGGGCGAAGGATATGGCGGGGCAGGCGGACCCGGTGTTTTACGCGATTCGCAATCTGGAAAGTGGGCATTGGTGCGGGGTCGCAAGCTATCTGCGCATCGCGCCCGAGGTGGGGTCGATTGAGGTTGGACATATCAACTATGCGCCTGAGTTGCAGCATACGCGCGCCGCGACCGAGGCGATGTATCTGATGATGCGCTGGGCGTTTGAGGCGGGATATCGGCGCTATGAGTGGAAATGCGACGCGTTGAACCTGCCCTCGCGCCGCGCGGCGCAGCGGCTTGGGTTCAGTTATGAGGGGATCTTCCGGCAGGCGACGATCGTCAAAGGGCGCAATCGCGACACGGCCTGGTTTGCGGCGATTGACCGGGAATGGCCCGCGCTGAAGGTTGCTTTCGAGGCGTGGCTTTCGCCGGGGAACTTCGACGCCGATGGGCGTCAGATCGAGCGATTGTCCGATCTGACGCGGCTGGTGCGTGCGGCAAGCGACCCGTTGCTGAACGGCTGAGCGTCGTTACCGCAGAAGGCTGCGCGCCGGAATGGCCGCAGTCGGAACAAGGTGCGGCGGCGGCGCTGCGGTTTTCGGCGGGGTCCACAGCGGGCCAGTCGCTTCAAGGCGGGCCTGCACCAGGCGCGCGACGCGGCCGAGGGCCGCATCCTTTCCCGTCTCGCCCTCCGCGTCTGACCGGCGCTGGGCCAGACCGCTGGCGGCGTCGGCAAGTTGGGGATCGTGCGCGCTGCGCGCGACTCCCGCCAGAAACTGCGAGACATAGTTGCGGGCGTGGGCGTCGGGGTGGTCGGAAAGGATCACCGCGGCATGGGCCAGATCGTCACGCAGCGCAATCGGGTCCGGGGTCAGTGCGGTATCGGTTTGGCAGGCCGGACGCGGGCTGCTTTCCCCCGGGCCAAGCGGCAGGAGCGACAGGATCGTGCATTGAAAATGGCGCAGGCTGTCTATTGGTTTTTCAAGAAAGCCATCGGCCCCCGCCGCCATCGCCGCTGGCCCCAGCAGGGGGTCGCCGCTGGTGGCCACGAGCACGCTCGGCCGTTGCGGGCGCCGGGCCAGATCGTGGATCAGCCCCTCGCCTGGGCCATCGGGCAGGCCGAGATCGACGATCAGCACATCAGGGCGATAGACGCCAAGGTGGCGGTGCGCCGAGGCAAGGCAATCGGCACGCCTAAGCCGCGCGCCGCTGTAGAGGCACAACAGTCGCAGTGCCTCGCAGGCGTAGCGACTATCCTCGACCACCAGCATCGTCAGGCCCATCAGCGGCTTTGACGGCGTTGGCAGCAGGCTTAGGGCGAAGGGGGAGGTGGCGTCGGGCATGGCGGGCTCCTCTGGCTGGTTCGAGGCTCAGTGAAGCGCGATTCTGGCTAACGGATGGTAAACGCCGGGTGCCAAAAGCGACGGCGGCTTGTTTTCGTGTCGCGGCCCCGCGCCGATGGGTGCCCTTGCGCGGCGGGACATCGCGCCGCATAACCACGCCAACCCATCCGCCTGCTTGCGCCCAAAGGAGCCCTGCCCATGATCGGTCGCCTGAACCATGTCGCGATAGCCGTTCCCGACCTTGCCGCTGCCGTGGCGCAATACCGTGATACCTTGGGCGCGAAGGTTGGCGCGCCGCAGGACGAGCCCGCGCATGGTGTGACCGTGGTGTTCATTGAACTGCCGAACACCAAGATCGAGCTGTTGTATCCGCTGGGCGCGGATAGCCCGATCGCGGGCTTTTTGGCGAAAAACCCGGCGGGTGGCATTCACCATATCTGCTATGAGGTCGATGACATTCTGGCGGCGCGTGACCGGCTGAAGGCGGTGGGCGCGCGGGTGTTGGGCTCTGGCGAGCCGAAGATCGGCGCGCATGGCAAGCCGGTGTTGTTCCTGCATCCCAAGGACTTCAACGGCTGTCTGGTCGAGTTGGAGCAGGTCTGATGACCATCGCAAACGGGCTTTTGCTGTTCGTGATGATCTGGTTTCTGGTCTTCATGCTTGCGCTCGCCATGCCGTTCCAGACGCAGGGCGAAAAGGGCGAGGTGGTGCCCGGCACCCCTGCCTCTGCCCCCGCAAAGGTTAATTTGATGCGGCGCGCGCGCTTTACCACGGCGCTGTCGTTGGTGTTTTTCCTGATCGCTTGGGGCGTGATCTGGTCGGGGCTGATCAAGCCGCCGGGGTTGAATGACTTGCCGATGCCGCCGTCCCTGCAAGACGGTGGAACAAATGGGTGAAGGTGGCGGCGCCAAGGATCGGCACCACCAGATTAACCAGCGGGATTGACAGCGGCGCGGCCATCAGCACGCCCGCCAGCCAGATTTGCAGCGGATAGCGCCGCCGCATCGCCCGCGCGCCGTCGCGACCCAAGCGGCGCATCGCCACCATCTGGAAATACTCGCGCCCCAGCAGAAAGCCGTTTATCGCCCAGAAAAGGATCGGGATGAACGGTCCGGCGAAGAAATACAGCAGGACTGAGATGACGTTGACAACGATCAGCACCGCGAAGAAGCCGACGCTGTCTAACGCGACTTCGCTCAGCGGTTGCGGTTTGGGGACGGGAAGGGCGGGGAAATAACGATCCTCCACCGCCTGCGCTACATCGTCGAGGAAGAACCCCGTGAAGGCCGAGGCGACCGGCACCATCAGGAACACCGACAGGCCCAGCATGGCAAAAAACGAGGCAAAGCTGACCACGGCGGCAAAGTGATGCAGCGTGCCGATCCACGGTAGGGTCAGGCTGGTCGGCGTCAGATCCAGCACGACCCACAGGAACGCCGCCGTTATGGCGGCGAGCAGCACCAGCGTCAGCGCCAGCCCGCGCCATAGCACACCGCGAAAACGCGCGTCACCGATCTGCCCCAGCGCGCGGAGGAAATCGGTCAGAATCATTCGTTGGCCCAGGTGGTGATGCGGCCCAGATCCGGGCGTGGGCGCTCGGGCGGGGCCGAGGTTTCCGAGCCCAAGTGGATGAAACCCGCGACGAATTCGTGGGGGGCAAGCGACAGGCCCGGCTCAACAAAGCCACGGTCATGCGCGGGCCAGCCGGTCAGCCAGTTGGCACCCCAGCCCGCCGCTTCTGCCGCATTGGTCAGGGCAAGGCAGACAGCGCCGGTCGACAGGGTCTGCTCAATCGGCGGCACCTTGTCAGAGATCACCGGCGACGCAATCACAGCGATGGCGAGGTTGGATTGCGCGAATTGAGAGATGCCCTTGGCGGCGCGGTCCGCGTCCAACCCCAGTTCTGTCGCGCGGGTTTCCGCGAGAGCGGCGAGGCGATTCAGCGCGGGTTTGCTAAGGACGACGAACCGCCACGGCTCCAGCTTGCCGTGATCGGGTGAGCGGGCGGCTGCGGTAAGGATGGGGATCAGCTCTGCGCGCTCTGGCACAGGCAGGCCCAGCGTTTTCGCCGGACGCGAGCGGCGGGCGAGCAGGAAGGCGAGGGCGGCGGGGTTTGGTGTGGGCATCGGCGGCCTTTCGGGTATGTCTGTGAGGGGAGCTAAGCCGGGCCGTGGTCCCGATCAAGTGGGACGATGACGCAAGGGTTACAGGAAAAACGCCGCCATCTCGCCAATCAGGGTGCTGACATAGGCGTTGAAACGCGGCGAGGGTTGGCGTTTGGCGAGGGTATCGGCCAGCGGATCGGGCGCGTGATGGGGGCTACCGGACAACTGCTCCAGCACTGCATGGCCGCAGAAGGGGACGTAAACCTCGGAATAGCCGCCCTCGTGGACAAGGGTCAGCCGCCCCCCGCACAACTCTGCCGCCGCCTCCATCGCGAGGCTGGTGAGGGTGCGAAACGTCTCGGCGGTGGCCATGGTGCGCGACAACGGATCCAGCGCCGCCGCGTCATAGCCGCAGGCAACCACAATCGCGTCGGGCCTGAACGCGTGCAGTGCGGGCAGCACCACACGCTCCATCACTTCAATATAACTCAGGTGGCCGGTGCCGGGCGGCAGGGGGATGTTGATGTTGGCACCCACCCCCGCGCCGGTGCCGCGATCCTTGGTGTCGCCGGTATCCAGCGGATAATTGCGTTCCTGATGCAGCGAGATGGTCAGCACCTCGGGCCGGTCGTAAAAGATCGCCTCGGTCCCGTTGCCGTGATGCACATCCCAATCAATCACCGCAACGCGCTGGGTCAGCCCTTGGGCAAGCGCGGCCTTGATCGCGATGGCGATGTTGGCGAGCAGGCAGAAACCGTTGGGAAAATCGGGCAGGCAATGATGCCCCGGCGGGCGCGACAGCGCGTAGGCATTCTGCGCGCGCCCCTCCAGCACCGAGAAAAGCGCGGCCTTGGCGAGGCCGGCTGAAAGCGCTGCAACCTCATAGCCGCCGCGTCCGAACGGGGTGCGCAGGCCAAGCTCTCCTCCGCCCGCGTCGGAAAGCTCTTTGAAGCGGGCAAGGAATGCGGCGGGGTGGACGCGGGCGAGGTCTACTTGCGTAGCGGCGGGGGCGGAACTGGTGGCGAGGTCTTGGAACAGGCCGGTGACCTGCATCAGGTTCAGCAAGCGGCGCTTGGTCTCTGGGTTCTCGGCCAGCCCGCCCGCAAGCGGCTGCACGAGACCCCCAACCGGCAAGGTCAGGGCATATTGCCCGCCGTGGTGCCAGAAACAGCGTTCGTCCCAGAAGAATGCGGTGGTCATGGTCTGCCTCGTTCGGTTTGCGCGAAGTCTAGGGGCGGGGTATGAGTTTGACCAGCGGGAGGCGGTATGAAACCTGATCTGACAGCACTTGCCCGACCGGGAGCTGAAATCGCGGTGCGGGTGACGCCAAAAGCCTCGCGGAATGCGGTGGTGGTCGAGGGCGACCTGATCCGGGTTTATGTCACGACGGTGCCCGAGGATGGCAAGGCGACGGCAGAGGTTCATAAGCTGCTGGCGAAAGCGATGGGGATCGCGAAATCGCGGCTGGAACTGGTGCGCGGGGCCACGAGCCGCGAGAAGGTGTTTCGGGTGGTTTGAGCGGGTGTCGAATTTCGCGACACTTTCTATCTATCGGATATGTAATGATTTCGCGTCATTTAACCGAAAACTTACTCCGTTTTCCGCTTCTTCCGGGCAAAATTCTCGTCGTTTCCGGCAATCCCCCCCAAGTTCGACACCAACCGGTAGGAATTTAGGGTTGAGCCCCCAGAAGTTCAACAGCAAATCGGTTAAGTGATTGAATTCACTTGTAGCGATTTCCGGAATTGCCACAACAACAGGCGGTTCAAGCAGGCTTTGAGACGTCTAGAGCTTCGAAGAGGGACAGTTG
>JAJXZX010000022.1 GCA_021779835.1 Pseudomonadota bacterium
CACTGTGGCGCGGGCGGCGGGGGCGGATTTGTTCCTGGCGATTCACGCGGACGCCGAGGCCTCGCGCGAGGCGGTGGGGGCGACGGTTTACACGCTGTCTGAGGGAGCGACGGACACCGCCTCGGCCGAGCTGGCGGCACGGCATGACCGCGATGATCTGTTGGCGGGGGTTGATCTGAAGAACGCGGATGACCAGATCGCAAAGGTGTTGATGGATATGGCGCGGACCGAGACGATGCCGCGGTCAGAGAGCTTTGCCAACACGCTGGTGACGTCGATCAAGGCGGCGGGGATCAGGATGCAAAAGCGACCCCATCAGGTGGCGGCGTTTTCGGTGCTGAAATCGCCCGACGTGCCGTCGGCCCTATTGGAGTTGGGCTATCTGTCGAGCGCGGCGGATTTGAAGAACCTGCTGGACGAGGGGTGGCGCACCCGGATGGCGGCGGCGATTGTTGTGGCGGTTCAGCAATGGGCGAAGTCGGACGCGGCAGAGGCGGCTTTGGTGCGGCAATAGCGCCTGGTGCTGCCGCTTCACCGCGTCGTGACGCCGGCTTGAGCAGATTTCAGCCATTCGGGAGCGAGTGTTGTTTTGACCCTCCCGCAGAGACTGCGTATATGGGGGCCAAGTTTAGGTGGGGATTTGCCTTTGAGCCGTGCAATATTGTCCTTCTTCGGGGCACTTTTCAGCTGGATGACCATGGCATTGGTCTTTGGCACGCTGACCATTGGCGCGCTGTTCTGGATGTATTCGCGTGACCTGCCCAGTTATGACCTGTTGGCGCAGTATCAGCCGCCGACCATCAGCCGGATCTTTTCCGGTAAGGGCCAGATCATCGACGAATTCGCCACCGAGCGGCGCCTTTATACGCCGGTCGATGAAATCCCTGCGCTGGTGAAGAATGCCTTCGTCTCTGCCGAGGACAAGAATTTCTATGTTCACCAAGGGTTTGACCCGCGGGGCATCGTGTCGGCGGTTATCACCGGCATCCGCTCGGGCGGGCGTGATCTGCGCGGCGCATCGACCATCACGCAGCAGGTCGCGAAGAACTTTCTGCTCGACGGCTCGCGCACGGGCGAGCGCAAGATCAAGGAGTTGATCCTCGCCTATCGCATCAGTCAGGCCTATTCCAAGGACCGCGTGCTGGAGCTTTATCTGAACGAGATCTACCTTGGCGCCAATTCTTATGGCGTGGCGGCGGCGGCGCAGACCTATTTCAACAAGACGCTGGGCCAGTTGACGCCCGGCGAGGCGGCCTACATCGCGGCGCTGCCGAAGGAACCAAGCAAGCTGAGCCCGGTGACCAACATGCAGGGCGCGGTGGATCGGCGCAATTATGTGCTGAACCAGATGTATCTGAACGGCTATATCGACAAGGCGACCGATGCCGAGGCGGAAGCGGCACCGTTGAAAACTGTGCAGACCGGCGACTATCCAGCATTCCGCGACACGCTGCCGCCACGCAACTATTTCACCGATGAAATCCGGCGCCAGTTGTCTGGCACCTTCGGGCAAGAGCAGTTCTTTGGCGGCGGTCTGGCTGTGCGCGCCACGATGGACCCGGCGATGCAGGCGCTGGCGGCAAAGTCGCTGCAAAATGGGCTCGAGTCCTATGACCGGGCGCAGGGGCTGTGGCGTGGCACGAAAAAGACGCTGCCGCTGGCCGACCTGAAAACCGATGCGCTGGCGCGGGCGGCGCTGAGCAACGTCAATGTGCCGCGCGACATCGACGGCTGGTATCCGGCAGTTGTGATGAATGTTGCGGGCTCCCGGGCGCGCATTGTAGTCGAGGGCGCGCCGCCGGCACAGGGCGAGGATTACATCGACGCGAGCGATGTGACCTGGGCGCGCAAGCAGCTGGCGGATGGCAAGTTGGGGCCAAAGGCGAAGGTGCCGGGCGATCTGGTCTCGGTCGGCGATGTAGTGCTGGTCAAGCAGATCACCGATGCCAAGGGCGTTACGCGCTGGTCGCTGCGGCAGGTGCCCGAGATCGAGGGCGGCTTCATGGCGATGGACGTGAACACCGGCCGCGTTTTGGCAATGCAGGGCGGGTTCAGCTATCAATCCTCGGTGTTCAACCGCGCAACGCAAGCGACGCGGCAGCCGGGGTCGAGCTTTAAGCCGTTCGTTTACGCGGCGGCGCTGGATTCGGGCTACACCCCGGCGACGATCGTGATTGACGCGCCGATCACGGTAAACACGCCGCAGGGGCTGTGGACGCCGAAGAACGCCGAGGACAAGTATTACGGCCCGGTGCCGATGCGGGTTGGCATCGAGCAGTCGCGCAACCTGATGACGATCCGCATCGCGCAGGCGGTGGGCATGGATGTGATCGCGAAATACGCCGAGCGCTTCGGGGTCTATAACCCGATGAACCCGTATCTCGCGAACTCTTTGGGCAGCCAGGAAACCACGCTTTACAAGCTGGTGGGCGCCTATGCCGAATTCGCCAATGGCGGCGAGCGGGTGGAGCCGACGCTGGTGGACCGGGTGCAGGACCGCTTTGGCAAGACGATCTATCGCCACGACGCGCGCGACTGCGCCAATTGTAATGTCGAAAACCTGCCAGCCGGGCAGGGCCCGCGCATCGTGTCGAACCGCGAGCGTGTGATGGACCCGATCACCGCGTATCAGTTGACCTCGATGATGGAGGGCGTGGTGCAGCGCGGCACGGCGGCGGGTGTGGTCAACCTGCCGGTGCCAATCGCGGGCAAGACGGGCACGACCAACGACGCGAAAGACGTGTGGTTCATCGGCTTTTCGTCGAACATCGTTGCGGGTTGCTACATGGGCTTTGACACGCCGCGCGGGCTGGGGCGTTCGGCCTATGGCTCCAGCATGTGCGGGCCGGTGTTCCAGAATTTCATGGCGACCGCGATCAAGACCTATGGTGGCGGGCCGTTCAAGGTGCCACCAGGCGGCCATTTCATCAACATCGACCGCTGGTCCGGCGCGCGGTTGCCGGACAATGCAACCGGGCCGAACGTGCAGGCGGAATATTTCCGCGATGGCGATAACCCGGTGTTCGGTATGGCGGGCATGGTCGATGGTGGCTTTGCGATGGGGGCGAACCTGCCGTTGTTCGTGCCGGGGGACAACACCTCGGGCGATGCGGCGGTGACGACCTCGACCGGCGAGACCAAGGTGATCCCGGGCAAGGCCAATTTCGGGACCGTAAGCTCGGGCGGGCTTTACTGACCCTGCCTGTGCAGTTATCACCCGCCGCTGACACCCGCTTGTTCAGAAAGCCAGACCCATGCGCGCCGAGATGCAGAATATCGTTCAGGCCATCGAGAAATCGCTGACCCTTCTGGGCCAGCGGCTTGATGTGGAAACGGCGCCGCACCGGCTGGAAGAGTTCAACGCGCTGATCGAGGATGGCGATCTGTGGGCGGACCCGGCCAAAGCGCAAAAGCTGATGCGCGAACGGCAGGGGCTGATGGATGCGATGGCGGTGTACAAGGGCATCGACGGCGATCTGAAGGATAACCTTGAGCTGATCGAGCTGGGCGAGGCCGAGGGCGACGCCGAGATCGTCACCGAGGCCGAGGCGAGCCTGCGCAGCTTGCAAAAGCGCGCGGCCGAAAAAGAGGTCGAGGCGCTGCTGGATGGCGAAGCCGACGGCAACGATACATTCCTGGAGGTCAACGCAGGCGCAGGCGGCACCGAGTCTTGCGACTGGGCCAGCATGTTGGCGCGGATGTATGTGCGTTGGGCGGAAAAGAAGGGCTACAAGGTCGAGCTGCAGTCGATGTCAGAGGGCGAAGAGGCGGGCATCAAGTCGGTCGCCTACAAAATCACGGGTCACAACGCCTATGGTTGGCTGAAATCTGAGGCGGGCGTGCATCGCTTGGTGCGGATTTCGCCCTATGATTCTGCCGCGCGTCGGCATACCTCGTTCAGCTCTGTCTGGGTCTATCCGGTGGTGGACGACAATATCGAGATCGACATCCCTGACCGCGACATCCGCATCGACACCTATCGCTCATCCGGCGCGGGGGGGCAGCACGTCAACACCACCGACTCCGCGGTGCGCATCACCCACTTGCCGACCAATATCGTGGTGACAAGCTCTGAGAAGTCGCAGCACCAGAACCGCGCCAACTGTATGGCGGCGCTGAAATCGCGCCTCTATCAGCTGGAGCTTGACCGCCGCTCTGCCGCGATCAACGCGGCGCATGATGCGAAGGGCGATGCGGGCTGGGGCAACCAGATCCGGTCTTACGTCCTGCAACCTTACCAGATGGTGAAAGACCTGCGCACTGGCGAGGAAACCTCGGATACGCAGGGCGTGCTGGACGGGGATCTCGACCGCTTTATGGCGGCAACGCTGGCGCAGGAAGTGGTGGGCAAGAGCCGCGCCGATGCGCAGGCGGTGGACTAAGCTGACCGGCAGGCCCGGTTTGCGTAAAGCGCTTGCCTGACTGCGACATTTTGCCATAGCCTTGATCCAAAGGCGGCGCCAACGACCGCCGGGGAGGATCATGCACAACCACGCGACCCTCGAGGCGTCCGAGATCCCCGATGTGCGGATGATAGCGGTGGCCGATGTGTTCGGCGCGCTGCGGGCGGGCCTCCGCGATTTTCTGCGTGCGCCAGGCTTCGGGCTGTTCTTCGCCTCGGTCTATGTCACCGGCGGCATCGTGCTGGACCTCGTGCTGGCGGCGATTGGCAAGCAATGGTGGCTGATCCCGTTCGCGGTGGGCTTCCCCATCCTTGCCCCCTTCGCTGCGGTCGGGCTGTACGAGGTCAGCCGCCGGCTGGAACTCGGCCTCCGGCTGGACTGGCGCGAGGTGCTGGGCGTGGTGTTTCGCCAGAAAGACCGGCAAATCCCGTCGATCTCGGTGGTGATCCTTTTGGTCTTCATGTTCTGGATGTTTGTCGCCCATGTGATCTTCCTGCTGTTCATGGGGCTTTCGGCGCTCAATCAGGTGAATGACTCGTTCTGGTTCCTGCTGACACCGAACGGCATCGCCATGATGGTGGTGGGCGGCACGGTGGGCGCGATCTTTGCCACGATGCTGTTCTCGATCACGGTGGTGGGCTTACCCTTGCTGCTGGATAAAGAGGTGGACTTCGTCACGGCGATGATCACCTCGGTCTCGGTGGTGCTGCATAACCCGGTTCCGATGCTGGTCTGGGCGCTGCTGATCGCGGGGCTGTTGTTCGCGGGGATGCTGCCGCTGTTCCTTGGCCTTTTCATCGTGCTGCCGGTGCTGGGCCATGCAAGCTGGCATATCTACCGCGCCACGCTGAAAGAAACCTAAGCTGCTATTTCTTCTTGGAAAAAATACTCCCCGCGCGGAGCGCAGCGCTGAGCCGCAGGCGAGGCAAAAGGCATGGCGCCGTCAGGCGCCGCCGCGGGATCCGGGCAAAAGAAAACGGGCGCAGCAGCAATGCGGCGCCCGTTTTGCGAATGTACGCTAAATCAGGCCTTCGGCGCAGCCGGGGCGGCCGCCTTGCCGCCGACGGTCAGCGGGTCGTCCTGACGCTGGACCGAGCCTTCGAAATGCGCGCCGGATTCGATGGCGATGGTCTTGTGGATGATGTCGCCTTCGACGCGGGCGGTCGAGGTGAGGCGGACCTTCAGACCTCGCACGCGACCGATGACGCGGCCATTGACCACGATGTCGTCGGCCACGATCTCGCCGCGGATGGTGGCACCTTCGCCGACCGTCAGCAGGTGGGCGCGGATGTCGCCTTCGACCACACCTTCGACCTGAATGTCGCCGGTGGTTTTCAGATTGCCCACCACCGTCAGATCAGACGACAGCACCGAGGCCGCAGGCTTTGCCTTTGGCGCGTTCGGCGTGAATTCCATCGAGGGTTTCGCGGCCGGGGTGGTGGTCTCTGCCTTGGGCTTTTCGGCCTCGCCAGCTTTGGGGCCCGGTTCGTTGATCCTGCTTTTAGAAAACATTTGTAGCTGCCTTGATGTAGGTCATGGGATTGACGGGTTTGTTGCCGATGCGAACTTCGTAGTGAAGATGCGTTCCGGTCGATCGTCCTGAACTGCCCATATCACCGATCCGGTCGCCGCGCGAGACCCTTTGGCCAACCGTCACGCGGATTTGGGACATATGGCCGAAAACCGTCGAGATCCCGAAGGCGTGTTGGATCTGCACCATGCGGCCATAGCCGTTCATCCAGCTTGCATAGATCACAACACCAGAGGCGGTGGCGTAGATCGGCGTGCCATAGGCGGCGCCCATGTCCTGCCCGGGGTGGAAGGAATGCGAGCCGTTAAACGGGTCGGTGCGATAGCCGAACGGCGAGGTGTAGACGAACGAGCTTTTCAGCGGCAGGCCAAGCGGCACGGTGGCGGCAGCGAGGCGGTATTGGTTCATCTGGTTCAGGCTGGCCAACACCGCATTGGCCTTGTCGAGGTTGGCGTGGGATTGGCCGGGGGGAAGCGGAAACGAGATTTTGGACAGCGGGCCACCCTGGCCGGAATAACCGCTGTGAATCTCTGAGATGACCTTTCGCGGGTCGAGGCCGACCGAGCGGAACATCTTGTCAAGCGGCGCCATCGAGACGGTCACCGCCGCTTCGAGTTTGCTGAAGATCTTGTCGTTGCGCTGTTCCGATTGGCGCAGGTCAAGGGCGGCGTTGTCGGCGTCAGCCTGCGCCTTCTTTGCGGCGTCGGCCATCGCGTCGCGTTCGCGCGCGGTGTCGCCCAGCGTGGTGGTCAGGGTGTCGAGCGTGGCTGCCACATCCTTGACGCGCCCAGCGGCGGTGTGATCCGACCCGGTCTGTTTGGCCAGCGCGACCTTGAGCTGACCGCTTTCACTGCGCGCGTCGTCGCGTTCCTTGATCGTGCGGCGCAGCGTGTGCTGGATCACGTCGATGCCGGTTTCCAGCTCTTTGCGGTGATCCTCTGACGCCAGCAGTTGCGACTGCATCGCCGAGACTTGAGCGAGGGCGACGTTGAAGCGGTCCTGCGCCGAGGCGGCCTCGGCGGCGCGCTGGTCGCGGTCGGCGGACAGGTCGTTGAGGCGGGATTCGTAGTTGGCCTGCTCGCGCAGCACCTGTTCGCGCGCGTCCCCGGACGAGATGGAGGAGACCAGCAGGATCGCGGTGGCGACGATGGTCCAGGCGATCAGGACCGTGCTGACGCTGAGGGCGATCAGTTGGGTCAGCGGGCGCAGGCGGATAAACCGGGTCTCGGCGTCAGAGCGCAGGAACAGGCGCTGTTCCGGCAAGACCCGTTCAAGGGCTGCATTGATCCGATAGGTCATCCGTCCCGTCACCAGTCCGTCCTTCGTCGCGTCCCCGAGGGGTATTTCGTTTTTGGTGGCGTGGTGTCGGTTCCGACCACGGCGCGCCCCAGATCAATAACGACCGAGGCGCCGCGTTGCCAATTTTTTTTGCTCGCGGGATGGGCGACCGGCGGAATTTGGCGGAACACCGCCGATCAGGCTCGATCCGGCCTCAAGGTGCGCTTTCGGTGAGCGGCCAGTAGAAATCCGGGGGCAAGCCTGCCTCGGCACGTTTTTCCTCGTTGAACGGTGGCTTGAGCGTGCTGTGGAAATACAGGCGCACCAGGCGATGGAATTCGTCCTTGGGGTCGATATTATCGCGTCCGCACAGGAAGTTGAACCATTTGGAGCCATAGGCGACGTGGCCGACCTCTTCGGCATAGATGGTTTCAAGCGCTGCGATGGCGCCTTGGTCGCCCGCTTTGCGAAACACCTCGATCATCGCGGGCGTGACATCAAGGCCGCGCGCCTCCAGCACCATCGGCACCACGGCGAGGCGGCCCATCAGATCTGTGGCGGTATCCTCGGCGGCGCGCCACATCAAGGCATGGGCGGCAAGCGCGCCGTAATGGCTACCCATTGCCTCAAGACAATCGCATATCAGGTTGAAATGTTTTGATTCTTCGCCCGCCGCCTTGACCCAGTCGTCATAAAAGCCAAGCGGCATCGGCGTGTCGGTGAAGCGGGCGATGATGTCCCAGTGCAGATCGACGGCATTGAGTTCGATATGGGCGACGGCGTGCAAGAGCGCCACGCGCCCCTCGGGCGAGCCGGGGCCACGGCGCGGCACGTCGCGCGGGGAAAGCAGTTCGGGCTTGGCGGGCCGCGCGGGATTTTGCGGCGGGGTGGCAGTGCCGACCGGCAAAGGCGTGCCCGCCGCGCGCGCCGCCGTCCAGTCGGCGACATGACGCAGGCTGAGGGCGGTTTTGGCGCGCCCGTCAGCGGTGGTCAGCACCTCGACCGCGCGTTCCGCGAGGCTTTGGCTCACAGTGCGCGGACGGCGGCGAGGACTTCGGCGGCGTGGCCTTCGACCTTCACCTTGCGCCAGATCCGGGCGATTTTACCGCTGCCGTCGATCAGGACGGTGGTGCGTTCGATGCCCATGTAGGTTTTGCCATACATGCTTTTCTCGACCCAGGTGCCATAACGCTCGCAGGTGTCGGAGGCTTCATCTGAGACGAGGGCAATGCCGAGGCTGTGTTTTTTCACAAACTTGTCGTGCGCCGTCACCGGATCTTTGGAAATACCGAGGATGGTGGCTCCGGCGGCGTCAAAGGTTGCCGCTTGTGCGGTGAAATCCAGCGCCTCGACGGTGCAGCCGGGCGTGTCGTCCTTGGGGTAGAAATACAGCGCCACCGCCTTGGGCCGCAGCGCGGACAGGGTGACAGAGCCGCCGCCGTCGCGGGGAAGGGTGAAATCAGGCGCAATCTCGCCGATGTCGGGCATTTGGGGCGCTCCATTCGATAAGGTGATCATGCTTTGTGTTTTAGTTGCATTTCGGCAAAGATAAAGACAGAGCAGAGAACCAAAAAAGAAACCTGAGGGCAACCGGGGTAAATGAGCGACGCACCGAGGGAAAACCGGCGGGAAAACCGGCGGCGGGGGCGATTTGGCCCCTGGCTTCTCATGAGCCTCGGGCTGATCCTTTTGCTGGGTATCGGCGGGCTGATGGCGTTGACCGGGCGACCGCTGGACGTGCCGCAATGGGCGGTGGCGCGGGTCGAGGCGCGGGCGGATGAGTTGCTGGCAGGCAAGGCCCTGCTGACAATGGGCAGCGCCGAGGTGTTCATCGATCAGGGCTATGTGCCGCGCATCCGGCTTATCAATCTCAAACTGACCGATCCGCAGGGCGGACCTCTGGCGGATTTACCTGAGGTGCGGGTAAATCTGTCGGTTGGCGCGCTGATGCACTGGCAAATCCAGCCGACCTCACTGACCCTGTCGGGGGCGAGCGTGACGTTGCGCCGCAACGCCAAGGGCGACCTTGATCTGGCCTTGGGCAAGAATATGGGCTCCGAGGGTGGCAAGGTCGATACGCTGGGGGGCGTGCTTGCCGCGGTGGACAATGTGCTGGCAACGCCGCTGTTGGCGGGGCTGAACCGGGTCGAGGCGAATGCGCTGACGCTGACGCTGGACGATGCGCGGGCGGGGCGGACGTGGCAGGTGAGCGACGGGCGACTGACACTGGTGCAGGACGCGACCACGGTGTCGATGGAGCTGGGGTTCGGCCTGTCGGGCAGCGGCGATCAGCCCGCGCGCGCGGTGATGACCTTTGTCACGAACAAGAATTCCCCGCAGGCGCGCATCTCGGTGCGGGTCGATGATGTGGCGGCGGGCGACATCGCGGCGCAAGCCCCGGCGCTGGCGTTCCTGAAGGTGGTTGATGCGCCGATTTCCGGCACCTTCCGCGCCGGTGTCAATGCGAAGGGCGTGATCGGGATGCTGGAAGGCTCGCTTGATTTCGGGGCGGGCGAGGTGCGGCCCGGCGGGGCCACGACGCCGATCCCGTTCGAGAAGGGCAGCCTTGCCTTTACCTATGACCCGGTGGACCAAAAGGTGGTGTTCAGCGACGCCACGGTGCAAAGCGCCGTGCTGCGGGTGCGTGCCTCGGGGCAGGCGTATTTGCGCGATATGGAGAACGGGCTGCCGAAAACGCTGCTGTCGCAGGTGAAATTCGCGCAGGTGATGGTGGACCCGGCGGGGTTGTTCCAAGAGCCGGTGAAGTTTTCCGAAGGCGCGGTGGATATGCGTCTGCGGCTGGATCCGTTCGATCTCACGCTGGGGCAGATGTCATTGGTCGAAGGCAAGCGGCGGATTGAGGCGAAGGGGGATTTCCGGGCGGGGGCAAAGGGCTGGAATATCAGCCTTGAGTCCAAGCTGAACGAGATTTCGCACAAAGAGTTGCTGGCGCTGTGGCCGGTGGCGCTGGTGCCGCTGACGCGCGAATGGGTGCAGAATAACGTCGAGACCGGGGTGCTGTTCAACGTGAACGCCGCGCTGCGCTTGACGCCGGGGGCAGAGCCGAAGGTCTCGCTCGGCTATGATTTCACCGACGCCGACGTGCGGATCATCAAGACGCTGCCGCCGATCGTGCAGGGCAGAGGCTATGCCACGATCGAGGACAAGACCTATACGATGGTAGTTGACGCGGGGCATGTCGTAGCGCCAGTGGGGGGGGATATTGATGTGGCGGGGTCGGTGTTCACCGTGCCGGACATTGATATCAAGCCGCCACCTGCTGTGGTGCGCCTGAAAACAGAAAGCTCGATCACTGCGGCGCTGTCGCTGCTGGATCAGCCGCCGTTTCAGTTTATGACCAAGGCGGGCAAGCCGGTGGATATCGCCGAGGGTCATGCCAGCCTGACGGGCGTAATCAAGCTGCCGTTGGCCGATAAAATCCTGCTGCCCGATGTGTCTTATGATGTGACCGGCACGCTGAGCGGGGTTCATTCGGACCGCATCGTCAAAGGCCGCACCATTAGTGCCGATCAACTGACGCTGACGGCGAATGACACGACGCTGACGGTGTCGGGCAAGGGCACCGTGGGCGTGGCACCGTTCGATATGACGTGGACGCAGGGGCTGGCCAAGGATCAGGGCGGGTCGAGCACGGTCGTTGGCACCGTCGATCTGGGGCAGAAGTTCGTGGATGAGTTCCACATCGGCCTGCCGCCGGGCGCGGTCAGCGGCTCGGCGGTGGGGCAGGTGCGGCTGGATCTGTCGAAGGACGCGCCCGCACGCTTTGCGCTGACCTCGGATCTGGTCAACCTAGGGCTGGCTTTGCCTGAGTTCGGTTGGAGTAAACCGGCCGCGGTCAAGGGCCAGTTGGTGGCCGAGGGAGTGTTAAGCGCGCCGCCGGTGGTCAACAAGCTGGAGATCAACGGGCCGGGCTTGAGTGCCAGCGGTAAGGTGACCCTGAACCCGAACGGTAGCCTGGACGCGGTGCGATTTCAGCGTGTCAAAGTGGGCGACTGGCTGGACGGCCGCGTGGACGTGCTGGGGCGCGGCATCGGGCATGGCATTGCGCTGGCGGTGCGCAGCGGCTCGATCGATCTGCGGCGCGCGACATTTGCGCGGTCGGCGGCGCGCAAGGATGCGGTGCCGATTTCGCTGGCGCTGGACAAGCTGACGATCTCTCAGGGGATGGTGCTGACCGGATTTCACGGTGATTTCACCACCTTGGGCGGGTTCAACGGTAATTTCACCGCGCTGGTGAATGGCGGCGCGCCGATCACCGGCACCGTGGTGCCCAGCGGCACCAAGAGTGCGGTGCGTATTCAGGCCGACGATGCGGGGGCGGTGATTGCCGATGCAGGGATCTTTGACCGCGGGCGCGGCGGGCATATGACGCTGACCCTGTTGCCGCGCGCTGAAGCGGGGCAATATGACGGCCATGTCGCCATCGACAATATCAAGGTGGTAAAGGCGCCCGCGCTGGCCGACCTGTTGGAGGCGGTCAGCATCATCGGTCTGCTGGATCAGCTGAACGGGCCGGGTATCGGCTTTGTCGACACGCAGGCGGACTTTCGGTTGACGCCGGATGCGATCGAGGTCAGCAAAGGCTCGGCTGTGGGGCCATCGATGGGGATCACCTTGGCGGGGCTTTACGATCTGAACACCAAGGCATTCAACATGCAGGGCGTGATCTCGCCAATCTATATTCTGAACGGCATCGGCAGCTTGCTGACGCGCAAGGGCGAGGGGCTGTTCGGGTTCAATTACACGCTGAAGGGGACGGCGGCGGCGCCACGGGTCGCGGTCAATCCGCTGTCGATCCTGACGCCGGGGATGTTCCGCGACCTGTTCCGGGCCGACCCGCCGAAGCTGACGAAGTGAGGCACTGGTGAAGCTATCCGATTTCGATTTCGACTTGCCCGAGGCACTGATCGCGGTTCGGCCGATGCGGCCACGCAGCGCGGCGCGCTTGCTGGTGGTGGACGAGGCGCTGCGCGATTTGCATGTGCGCGATTTGCCGGGGTTGCTGGGCCGAGGCGATCTGCTGGTGCTGAACAACACGCGCGTTATTCCGGCGCGGCTGAACGGCACGCGGGCGCGGATGACCGGGCAGGGACTGGTCAGCGCCAAGATTGAGGTGACTCTGCTGGAGCCCGGCGCCGATGGCTGCTGGAACGCTTTGGCCAAGCCGATGCGCAAGCTGGGCGAGGGCGAGGTGGTGCGGTTTTCCGACGCTTTGTCGGCCACGGTCGAGGGGCGGGACGAGACGGTGGTGCGCTTGCGCTTTAACCTTGTAGGTGACGAATTTGATGCCGCGCTGGCAGAGGCCGGGGCGATGCCCTTGCCGCCCTATATCGCGGCGCTGCGGCCCGCCGATGCGCAAGATAACGCGGACTACCAGCCGGTCTTCGCGCGCCATGCGGGGGCCGTGGCCGCACCCACCGCCAGCCTGCATTTTGACGAGGCGCTGTTGGACGAGTGCCGCGCGCGCGGGGTTGAGACGGTCGAGGTGACGCTGCATGTGGGCGCGGGCACCTTCCTACCGGTCAAGGTCGAGGATGTCACCACGCACAAGATGCACGCGGAATGGGGCGAGGTGACAGAGGAAGCCGCGGCAAAGATCGCGGCGGTCAAGGCGGCGGGCGGTCGGGTGATCGCGGTTGGAACTACCGCGCTGCGCCTGCTGGAAAGTGCGGCGGCGGGCGGGGCAATTGCGCCGTGGCGCGGCACCACGGATATCTTCATCTATCCTGGCTACCAGTTCCGCGTTGTGGATGGCTTGATGACCAACTTCCACCTGCCGAAATCGACGCTGTTGATGCTGGTCTCGGCGCTGATGGGGCAAGAGCGGATGCGCGCGGCCTATGCCCATGCAATTGCCTCGGGGTATCGGTTCTTTTCCTATGGCGATGCCTCGCTTCTGCTCCCATAAGGCCGGTTCGTGGCGGCGCGGAGTCGCGTCTGCCGCAGAAATTGTCATATCCTCGCGCTACACCGGCGAGACCTGATCAAGGATACCCCGATGCTAACCGTTCTTCGCAATTCCTGGGCGCTTTTGCTGGGCATGATGCTGCTGATGCTGGGCAACGGTATGCAGGGCACGTTGCTGGGAATTCGCGGTAATATCGAGGGTATCACCACGCTGCATATGTCGGTGGTGATGTCGGCATATTTCCTTGGCTTTCTGTTTGGCAGCCGCATGACGCCAGACATGATCCGGCGTGTGGGCCATGTGCGGGTGTTCGCCGCGCTCGGCTCACTGATTTCCGCAGTGCTGATCATGTATGCGGTGGCGCCGAACTGGATCGCGTGGTCGGCAGAGCGGGTGGTGATCGGGTTCTCATTCTCGGGCGTTTATATCACGGCGGAAAGCTGGCTGAACAACGCCTCGACCAATGCGAACCGGGGTAAGGCGCTGTCGCTGTATCTTATCATGCAGATGATCGGCATCATTGCGGCGCAGGCACTGCTGAACTTTGGTGACCCGTCGGGTTATGTGTTGTTCATCATTCCCTCGGTGCTGGTCTCGATTGCGTTCACGCCGATCCTGTTGTCGATCAGCCCGGCGCCGGCGTTCGAGTCGACGCAGGCGCTGAGTTTTCGGCGGCTCTATAACACCTCGCCGCTGGGCTGCGTGTCGATGTTCCTGCTGGGCGGCGTGTTCTCGGCGCAGTTCGGCATGGCATCGGTCTGGGGCACGCAGGCGGGACTGACGTTGCGCGACATCTCGATTTTCGTGGCGATGATCTATGTCGGCGGACTGGTATACCAGTATCCGATCGGCTGGCTGTCGGACCGCATGGACCGGCGCAAGCTGATCCTCGCACTGTCGGCGGTGGGTGCGGTGACGATGGCGGTGCCGGTGATTTTTGCACCGGGGTTCTATGCGCTGCTGGTGATCGGGATGATCGGTGGCGGAATTTCCAACCCGCTTTATTCGCTGATCGTGGCCTATGTGAACGACTATCTGGATGGCCCGGACATGGCCGCCGCCTCGGCCGGGTTGATCTTTATCAACGGGTTGGGGGCGATCACCGGGCCGCTGATTACCGGATGGGTGATGGCGCAGGTGGGGCCGCCCGGCTTCTTCCTGTTCATGGGCATCCTGTTTGCGGCGATGGCGGGCTATGCCGGTTGGCGCATGATGCGGCGGCCCATAAGTGTCGAGAAGTCCGGGCCGTACACGCCGCTGTCGCCGTCGTCCTCAATCCTAGCGGTCGGCGCGGCGATGGAGGCCGCACATGACGGAGCGGAACTGGCGCACGAGTAACGGTGGCCTGCGTTGCAAGGCGCGCACAAACCTGTCAGGTTTTGCGGAACGGCAGGGAGTGCGCATATGTCCAGTCCTGAGGATGTGTTGGATTACTGGCTGGGCGCGATTGGCCCCGAGGGTTGGTATGCGGGCGGCGCCGCGCTGGACGTCGATATACGCGAGCGGTTTGAGGATGTGTGGCGCGCCGCTTTGGGGGGCGGGCTGGACCATTGGGTCGCGGGGCCGGGGCCGGGCTTGGCCTTCATCGTGCTGACCGACCAATTTCCACGCAACATGTTCCGCGACCGGGCCGAGGCCTTTGCCACCGACGCGCTGGCGCTGGAGGCGGCGAAGGTCGCGGTGGCGCAGGGCTGGGATATGGTGGCGCCCGAGCCGGAGCGGCAGTTCTTCTATATGCCGTTTGAGCATTCCGAACATGCCGCGGATCAAGAAGCGGCGGTGGCGTTGATGGCAGAGCGGATGCCGGAAAACCCCGGTAACTTGCTGCACGCCCGCGTGCATCAGGAAATGATCCGCCGCTTTGGCCGCTTCCCGGCGCGCAATGCGGCGCTGGGGCGGGTGAACACGCCGGAAGAGGCCGCGTTTCTGGCTGAGGGTGGCTACGGCGCGCTGGTGCGGGCGCTGCAAAATTGAGCTATGCGCCCAGCGAATGGGCCTGCGGCGCAAGCTTGGTTGCTAGGGTTTTGAAAATAGTTTAATGGCAAACTACTTTTTCCTGAGGAGGGGACAGCATGGCGGCCAAGACCTTTGACATGATCGTGATCGGTGCCGGTCCGGGCGGATACGTCGCCGCAATCCGCGGCGCGCAGCTTGGATTGAACGTCGCGATTGTAGAACGGGAGCATCTGGGCGGCATCTGCCTGAACTGGGGCTGTATCCCGACCAAGGCGCTGCTGCGCTCGGCTGAGGTGTTTCACCTGATGCACCGCGCCAAGGAGTTCGGGTTGAAGGCCGATAACATCGGCTATGATCTGGATGCCGTGGTGGCGCGCTCGCGCGGTGTGGCCAAGCAGTTGTCCTCGGGCATCGGGCACCTGATGAAGAAGAACAAGGTGACGGTGTTCATGGGCGAGGCGACGCTGCCGAAGGCGGGTGTGGTCAGCGTGAAGACCGACAAGGGTGTCGAGGAATTGGCGTCGAAAGCCATCGTGGTCGCGACCGGCGCACGGGCGCGCGCGCTGCCGGGGCTGGAGGCGGATGGCGACCGGGTCTGGACCTACAAGCACGCGCTGACGCCGAAACGGATGCCGAAGAAGCTGCTGGTGATCGGATCGGGCGCGATTGGTATCGAGTTTGCCAGCTTTTTTAACACGTTGGGCGCCGATACCACGGTGGTCGAGGTGATGGACCGTGTGCTGCCGGTTGAGGACGCCGAAATCTCTGCCTTCGCGAAGAAAAGCTTTGTGAAGCAAGGCATGAAGATCATGGAGAAGGCCAGCGTCAAGCAGCTCGACCGCTCTGCCGACAAGGTGGTGGCGCATATCGAAGTGGGTGGCAAGGTCGAGACCGCCGAGTTTGACACGGTGATTTCCGCCGTGGGCATCGTTGGCAACGTCGAGAACCTTGGGCTGGAGGCTTTGGGCGTCAAGATCGACCGCACCCATGTGGTGACCGACGAATTCTGCCGCACCGGCGTCGCGGGGCTTTATGCGATTGGCGACATCGCTGGCGGGCCGTGGCTGGCGCATAAGGCGAGCCATGAGGGCGTGATGGTGGCCGAACTGATCGCGGGCGGGCATCCGCATCCGATCAAGCCGGGCTCAATCGCAGGTTGCACCTATTGCTACCCGCAGGTCGCATCCGTTGGCATGACCGAGGCGAAGGCGAAAGAGGCGGGCTTTACCGTCAAAGTGGGCCGTTTCCCCTTCATCGGCAATGGCAAGGCGATTGCCTTGGGCGAGGCCGAGGGGATGATCAAGACGGTGTTCGACGCCAAGACCGGCGAGCTTTTGGGCGCGCATATGATTGGTGCCGAGGTGACCGAGTTGATTCAGGGCTACGTCGTGGGCCGTCAGCTTGAGACCACCGAAGAAGACCTGATGAACACGGTGTTCCCGCACCCGACGTTGAGCGAGATGATGCACGAGGCGGTTCTGGACGCCTACGGGCGCGTAATTCACATGTGACGGTGTGCCTGACGCTCGCGCTCTGCAACGATAAGCGCGACGGTTCTAGGAGAGGCGGCCCCCAACCGGGCCGCCTTGTTCGTTTTTGTGGATCAGGCGCCGACCGGGCCGCCCGCGTGGCGCCACTCGCCAAAGCCGCCGATGTTGTAGACCTGCGCATAGCCAAGCCCGACCAGCATGTTGCCGCCCGCCTGAGACCGCGCGCCCGAGGCGCAGTAAAGTGCCACCGGCTTGTCCTTTGCCAGCCGCTTATCATATTCCGGATGGCTGGGATCAGCCTTGGCTTTCAGCAGCATCAGCGGGATATGCAGCGCGCCCTTGGCCTTGCCCGAGGCCTTCACCTCGGAAATATCGCGCACGTCGATCACCACAAGCTCGCCCTTGGCGGCACGGGCGACGGCATCGGCACCGGACATACGTTCGACCTTGGGGCCGGAGGATTTCAGAAACGAGAACATGAGGTCATCCCTTTCGCTGTGGCAGTGGGCCGGGCGGCGCGCCCGTCCGTTGTTGGCAGAATTGGCGAGAGTTGGGCGTCGGTGCAAGGGGGCGCGCGTAAAAACATTCATGATTGCGAATATGTGATGGACTCGACACGGCCCCGGACCGTTTGAACGCAAGAATTTTCGACAATCTGATACTTGTTCACTATAAGTTCACGTTTAGCAGTTGGAGACTCAGCCGCGCTCGCCTATTTCTGCGGCTTGGATGGCGTGAGGGTGTGCGGATGGCCGAGCAGAAGTTTATCGAGGTGCGCGGCGCGCGCGAACATAACCTCAAGAACATCGACGTCGATATTCCGCGCGATCAGCTGGTGGTGATTACCGGGCTGTCGGGGTCGGGCAAATCGAGCCTCGCCTTCGACACCATCTATGCCGAGGGGCAGCGGCGCTATGTCGAAAGCCTGTCGGCCTATGCGCGCCAGTTCCTCGACATGATGCAGAAGCCGGACGTGGACCATATCTCTGGCCTTTCCCCGGCGATTTCCATTGAGCAAAAGACAACCTCGAAAAACCCCCGTTCCACAGTCGGCACGGTGACAGAGATTTACGACTACCTGCGCCTCTTGTTCGCGCGGGCAGGGACGCCGTTCAGCCCCACCACCGGCCTGCCGATCGAGGCGCAGCAGGTGCAGGACATGGTGGACCGCATCATGGCGATGCCGGAGGGCAGCCGCGCCTATTTGCTGGCGCCGATCATCCGCGACCGCAAGGGCGAGTATAAGAAAGAGTTCATCGAGCTGCGGAAGCAGGGCTTTCAGCGCGTGAAGGTCAACGGCGCCTTCCATGAGTTGGACGAGCCGCCGACGCTGGACAAGAAGTTCCGCCACGACATCGACGTGGTGGTGGACCGCATCGTGGTGCGCGAAGGGCTGGAGACGCGGCTGGCGGACTCGCTTCGCACTGCGTTGGATCTGGCCGACGGCATCGCCGTGCTGGAAACCGCACCAGCCGAGGGTGAAGGTGAGCCGGAGCGGATTACCTTCAGCGAGAAATTCGCCTGCCCGGTGTCGGGCTTTACCATCCCCGAGATCGAACCTCGCCTGTTCTCCTTCAACGCACCGTTTGGCGCCTGCCCGGTGTGCGACGGGCTGGGGGTGGAGCTGTTCTTTGACGAGCGCCTGATGGTGCCGGATGCGGCGCTGACGCTGGCGAACGGGGCGATTGCACCGTGGCGCAAGGGCAAAAGCCCCTATTTCCTGCAAACCATCGACTCGATTGCAAAGCACTACGGCTTTGACAAGAAGAAGCCGTGGAAGGATCTGCCAGAGTCGGTGCAGCAAGTGTTCCTGCGCGGCTCGGGTGAGGAAGAGATCAAGTTCCGCTATGACGAAGGCGGGCGGGTTTACGAGGTGTCCCGCGTGTTCGAGGGCGTGATCCCCAACATGGAACGCCGCTACCGCGAGACCGATAGCGCCTGGGTGCGCGAGGAATTCGAGCGCTATCAGAACACGCGCGCCTGCGGGGCGTGCGGCGGTTTCCGCTTGCGCCCCGAAGCGTTGGCGGTGAAAATCGCCGGGCTTCACGCGGGGCAGGTGGTCGAAATGTCGATCAAAGAGGCCTTCGCCTGGGTGGAACAAGTCCCCGGCGCGCTGACGAAACAAAAGAACGAAATCGCGCGGCTGATCCTCAAGGAAATCCGCGAGCGGTTGGGGTTTCTGAACAACGTCGGCCTCGAATACCTGACGATGAGCCGCAATGCGGGCACGCTGTCGGGCGGCGAAAGCCAGCGTATCCGCTTGGCAAGCCAGATCGGATCGGGCCTGACCGGCGTGCTTTATGTGCTCGACGAGCCCTCCATCGGCCTGCATCAGCGCGACAACGACCGCCTGCTGACCACGCTGAAAAACCTGCGCGATCAGGGCAATACCGTGCTGGTGGTGGAACATGACGAGGATGCGATCCGCGCCGCCGACTATGTCTTTGACATCGGGCCGGGGGCGGGGGTGCATGGCGGGCGCGTGATCGCGCATGGCACCCCGGCCGAGGTTCAGGCCGACCCGGCCAGCCTGACCGGGCAGTATCTGTCGGGCGCGCGCGAAATCGCGGTGCCCAAGGTGCGGCGCAAGGGAAATGGCAAGAAGCTGACCGTGGTCAAGGCGACGGGCAACAACCTCAAGGAGATGACGGCAGAATTCCCGCTCGGCAAGTTTGTCTGCGTGACCGGCGTCTCGGGCGGCGGCAAATCCACGCTGACCATCGAGACGCTGTATAAGACCGCCGCAATCCGGCTGAATGGCGCCAAGGAAACCCCCGCGCCGTGCGAGACGATCAAGGGGTTTGAGCACCTCGACAAGGTGATCGACATCGACCAGCGCGCCATCGGGCGCACGCCGCGCAGTAACCCCGCGACCTATACCGGCGCGTTCGGCCCGATCCGCGACTGGTTCGCCGGTCTGCCAGAGGCGAAAGCGCGCGGCTACAAGCCGGGGCGCTTCAGCTTTAACGTCAAAGGCGGGCGCTGCGAGGCGTGTCAGGGCGATGGCGTATTGAAGATTGAGATGAACTTTCTGCCCGACGTTTACGTCACCTGCGAGACATGTAAAGGCCATCGCTATAACCGCGAGACTTTGGAAGTTCGCTTTAAAGGCAAAAGCATAGCCGACGTTCTTGATATGACGGTTGAAGAAGCGCAGGGCTTCTTCCAGGCCGTGCCCTCGATCCGCGAAAAGATGGATGCGCTGGTGCAGGTTGGGCTTGGCTACGTCAAGGTCGGCCAGCAGGCAACCACGTTGTCGGGCGGTGAGGCACAGCGCGTGAAGCTTAGCAAGGAACTTAGCCGCCGCGCGACGGGCCGCACGCTTTACATCCTCGACGAGCCGACCACCGGCCTGCATTTCGAGGATGTGCGCAAGCTGCTGGAGGTGCTGCACGAACTGGTCGAGCAGGGCAATACCGTGCTGGTGATCGAACACAACCTCGACGTCATCAAAACCGCCGACTGGATCATCGACATCGGCCCCGAGGGCGGCGACGGTGGCGGCGTGATCGTTGGCACCGGCACGCCCGAGGATATCGCCGCGATCGAGGGCAGCCATACCGGGCGCTACCTCAAACACATGCTGGCGCCCCGCAAAGTGGCGGCGGAATAGCGCCCCCCCCCCGCCGGGGCATCTCCCGCGCCCCCCATTGCTTTGGTTCAAATATCCCCGCCGGAGGCATCTGGCCGCATTGTTTGCCTCCACGCCGGGATTGCGTCCGCCGCCGAAATCGGGAACCCTTCTGCCACGCTGCAAGGAGGCCCGCGCGTGTCCGCACCACCGCTCGATATCCTGACCGTCACGCTGAACCCGACGATAGACCTGAGCACCTCGGTGGCAGCGGTCGTGGCGGGGCCAAAGCTGCGCTGTGCGGTGCCGCAGATTGATCCGGGCGGCGGTGGCATCAACGTGGCGCGCGCGGTGCGGCTGCTTGGCGGCACAGCGCGCGCCTTGGTGGCGGTCGGCGGCGTGGCGGGGGACGAGATCGTGACGCTGCTGGCAGAGCAGGGGGTGGCGACAGTGGCGCTGCGTGCGCCGGGCGATACACGGCAAAGTTTCGCTGTGACTGACCGCGCCACCGGCCAGCAGTTCCGCTTTGTGCTGCCGGGGCCGCTCTGGCATCCGGCGGATGTCGAGGGCGCGATGGCGGCGATTTTGGGCGCCGTGCGCGAGGGCGGGCTGGTGGTTTTAAGCGGCAGCCAGCCGCCGGGTGTGCCTGCGGACTTGCCCTTGCGGCTGGCGGCGCGGCTGAAAGGGCGCGTGCGGCTATTGGTGGATACCTCGGGTGACAGCCTGCGCGCGGTGGCGGCGGGTGGCGATGTCGCGCCGTGGTGCCTGCGCATGGATGATGTCGAGGCGGCAGAGTTGGCCGGCCGCCCGCTGATCGAGGCGGATGACAGCGCCGCCTTCGCCTCGGAGTTGGTGGCGCGCGGCGTGGCAGAGGTGGTGATAATCGCACGCGGCGCGGATGGTGGCGTTCTGGCGGCGCGCGGGCTGCGGCTGCATGGCCGCTCGGCCAAGGTTGAGGTGGTCAGCAAGATCGGCGCGGGTGACAGCTTTGTCGGCGCGTTCGTCCTCTCTATCGCGCGGGGCGAGGGGCCGGAGGCCGCGTTGCGCCACGGCAACGCCGCCGCCTCTGCCGCGGTGATGACCGAGGCGACGCGGCTGTGCCGTTTGGTCGATGTGGAACGGCTGTTGCCGGAATGCGTGGTGGCGGCGCTTTAGAGCCCCAGCGCGGCCAGCCGCGCCTCTTGCCGCGCAATCAGCGTGTCGATTTCCGCGATGGTCTCTGCCGTCAGGCTTCCTCCCGGTGCGCGCAGGTGGCCATGCGCGATAGCGCCGCGCCGGGCGAGGATGTGTTTGCGAATGGCGAGGCCGCGCACCGGTTGCGCCTCATACCGCACCAGCGGCAGGTAGGCGTCAAAGATGTCACGCGCCCGCTCGGCCTCGCCGGCGCGGTGGGCGGCCACCACACCCGCCATCATCTCGGGGTAGGCAAAGCCGGTCATTGCGCCATCGGCACCGCGCGCCACTTCCTCGGACAGGAACTGCCCGCCATTGCCGCACAGGATCGAGACGCGGCGCGCGCCCTTGGCTTGGGCGGCGCGCAGCGCGGTGATCTTGTCCAGACCGGGCCAATCTTCGTGTTTCAGCATGACGCAGGTCGGAAACGCCGCAAAAATGCGCAAAAGGACCGAGACCGGGATCTGCACCGAGGTTACCAGCGGGAAATCCTGCAACACAAAGGGGATCGGCCCCAACGTGCGGACGGTTTGCGCGTAGTAATCGAAAATCTGGTCGTCGGTGCGTAGCGACGAGGGCGGCGCCACCATCACACCCGCAGCCCCCGCCGCCATCACCGCCTCCGCCAACTCGCCCATCGGGGCGAAGCCGGGGGCAGAGACGCCGACCACCACCGGGATACGCCCTTGCGTCCCTTGCAGCACGCGCTTGACCACGGTCAGGCTTTCGGCGGCGGTCAGCTTGGGTGCCTCGCCCATGATGCCCAAAAGGGTCAGTCCGGTGGCGCCACGCTCCATATAAAACGCGGTCATGCTATCGACGCTGGCTAGGTCGAGCGCGCCGTCTGGCAGGAAGGGGGTGACGGCGATCGGGAACACCCCGGCGGCGGTTTCGTCAAGCATGGGGAAGGGGCCTTTCGGTTCAAGATCGCGCCGGATGATGCGGCAGGCCGCAGCGCGGTGCAAGAGTTGGGCGTGGCCGGGCTACGCCAGCGGTGTGAAAACATCCGGCGCCGACCGGCGCAAGGGTTGCGGCACGGCAATGTGCTTCCTATGTCGAACCCAAGAGCGACGGCATCGGGGGATGTTGGCGGACTGAGGGGCGTTTGTGGGCACGACACTTTCATATTTCCGCGCAACCTTCGGCGTGACGCTGGTCGGGTTGGCGCTTGCGTTCTGGCTTGGCACGAGGCATGGCGGCGGGCTTGGCGGTGGCATCGCCTCGCTGATAATTGGCACCGCCCTTGCGGCACTTGAGATCTCGATCTCGTTCGACAATGCCATCGTTAATGCCAACACTCTCAAGACCATGTCCCCGCTTTGGCGTCGGCGCTTTCTGACCTGGGGCATCGTAATCGCGGTGTTCGGGATGCGCATCCTGTTTCCGCTGGCGGTGGTAGGCATCGCGACCCATCTGGGGCCTTGGCACGCGCTGCTGCTGGCGACGGTGAACCCCGAGGGGTATCACGCGGCGATAGAGGGCGCGCGGGTGCCGATCGCGGCGTTTGGTGGCACCTTCCTGATGATGGTGGCGCTGGGATATTTCGTGAATGAGCACAAGGAAATCCACTGGTTCAACCGGCTGGAGTGCAAGTTGCAGGCCTGCGGTTCCCTGCGCGGGCTGGAGATTGCGATGGTGCTGGTGGTGATCCTTGGCTTTGCCTCGATGCTGCCCAACGAGGATGCCGACGGCTTCATGATTGCGGCCATCGCCGGACTGTTAGCCTTTACCGTGGTGAAACTGCTGGGGCGCGCGCTGGATGGGCATGGCGCCATATCGGGCGGTTTGGGCGCGTTTTTGTATCTGGAGGTGCTGGACGCCAGCTTTTCTTTCGATGGGGTGATCGGCGCCTTTGCGATGACCGAGGATATTTTTCTGATCGCCATCGGGCTGGGTATCGGCGCGATGTTCGTGCGCACAATGACGGTGATGCTGGTCGATCGCGGCACGCTGGCAGAGTTCCGCTATCTGGAACACGGCGCGTTTTATTCGATCCTTGCGCTGTCGGTCATCATGTTCGTTCAGACGCAGGTAGAGATTTCCGAACTGGTGACGGGGGCGATTGGTGTCGGCCTGATCGGCGCGTCGCTTTGGGCCTCGATCCGCTATAACCGGCGCATGAGCGCGACGTAAAGCGCGGGGCTGCACGAAACTCTGGCGGATTTGACATGCAGGGCGCGGGCGGATCGGCTAAGGATCTGCGGGCAGGACGCGGCATAACGCGGCCTTTGTTCGTGTAGGGACCCGTCAATGTCAGAGACTTCACAATCCTATGCAGGCTCTGGCCAGCACACCGGCAGCTATTACGCCGCCACCGCCAACCCAGCCCCCAAGCGCCCCGCATTGACCGGGATCAATCAGGTTGACGTTTGCGTGGTCGGCGCGGGCTATAGCGGGCTATCCACCGCGCTGCATCTGGCAGAGGCGGGGCACCGCGTCGCGATCATCGAGGGCGCGCGCGTCGGCTGGGGCGCCTCGGGGCGCAATGGCGGGCAGATTGTCAACGGGCTGAACGCCAGCCTAGCCACTATCGAGCGGCGCTATGGGCGCACCACGTCAAGCTTTGTCGCCGGGCTGGTGCAGGAAGGCGGCCAGATCATCCGCGAGCGGGTCAAGACCTATGGCATCCAATGCGACCTCAAGGACAACAACATCTTCGTCGGCCTGACCGCCGCGCATATGCGCGAGCTGGAGGCGCGCCAGACCCTGTGGCGCAGCTATGGCATCGACAATCAGGAACTGCTGAGCCGCGAGGCGTTGCGCACGCATGTCGCCTCGGATCTTTACGCCGGTGGCCTGATCGACCGCACCGGCGGGCATATGCACCCGCTGAACCTCGCCCTGGGCGAAGCCGCGGCGTTCGAGAAGCTGGGCGGCAAGATTTATGAACTGTCGCCGGTGACCTCGGTCACCACCGATGGCGCCAAACCCGAGGTGAAAACCGCCAAGGGCAAGATGATCTGCAAAACGCTTGTGCTGTGCGGCAACGCTTATCTGGGCGACGTGGTGCCGGGGCTGGCGCGCCGAGTGATGCCGGTATCGACACAAGTGATGGCGACCGAGCCGCTGGGCGAAGACCTCGCCGCCGCGCTGATCCCCGGCGATGCCTGTGTCGAGGATATCCGGTATATCCTCGACTATTATCGCCTGTCGGCCGACAAGCGCATGTTGTTTGGTGGTGGCACGGTCTACGGCGGATCGGACCCCAAGGACATCAAGGCGAAACTGTTACCCAACATGCTGAAGGTCTTTCCGCAACTGGCGGGCAAAAAGATCGACTATGCGTGGAGCGGAAATTTCGCGCTGTCGTTCAGCCGCGTGCCGCAACTGGGGCGGATCGGGGCGAACACCTATTTCGCGCATGGCTATAGCGGGCATGGCGTCACCGGCTCGCATACCTTTGGGCGCATCTTGTCAGAGGCGATCACCGGCGATCTGGGCCGCTTTGACGTGTTCGCCAAGCTGCCGTGGTATCCCTTCCCCGGTGGGCGCGCCTTTCGCGTGCCTTATTCGGTGGTCGGGTCGTGGTATTACGCGCTGCGGGACAAGCTCGGCATATGAAAAGACGCGCCCGGATTGCTCCTGGCGCGCCATTCCGTTCCTAGCCGTCAGATGTTTTTCAAAGCGATTTCAAGCTTGTCTAGGCCGTCGTTCAAGTCGGTCTCGCTGATCGTCAGCGGTGCCAGCAGGCGGATCGTGTTGGCGTAATAGCCGCACGACAGCAGGATCAGCCCGGCATCCAGCGCCGCCGCCGTTACCGCCTTGGTGGCATCCGCGTCGGGCTCATTCCCGCCGCGTTCCTTGACCAGTTCAAACGCCACCATCGCACCCAAGCCGCGCACGTCGCCGATCGGGCGCAACGTGTTGGACTGCTTGAAGCCATTGATGCGCTTTTGCATGATCGCGCCCATCCAGTTGGCGCGGTCGCACAGCTTTTCCTCTTCGATGATGTCCAGCACCGCCAAAGCCGCAGCACAAGAGATCGGCGAGCCGGCATAGGTGCCGCCCAACCCGCCCGGTTCCACCGAGTCCATGATATGCGTCTTGCCGATCACGCCAGAGATCGGGAAGCCACCGCCAAGCGCCTTGGCGACGGGGATCAGGTCAGGCTCGATGCCGAAATGTTCGGTCGCGAACACCTTGCCGGTGCGGGCAAAACCGGTTTGCACCTCGTCCGACACCAGACAGATGCCGTGCTGGTCACAAAGTTCGCGCAGCTTTTTCATGAAGCTGATCGGGGTTTGGTAGAAGCCGCCTTCGCCCTGCACCGGCTCGATCACGATGGCCGCCACGTCGGTCGGCGCGATGTCGGCCTTGAAGATATGGTAAAGCGCGTGCAGCGAGTCCTCTTCCGTGGTGCCGTGAATGGCGATCGGGAAGGGGCAGTGGAAAATGCCAACTGCGGGCGGCGTGCCGGGCGTGCGGTAGGGCACCGCCTTGCCGGTCATCGCCACGGTCAGCGCGGTGCGCCCGTGGAACGCGCCGGTGAAGGTGATGATGCCCTGACGCTTGGTATAAGCGCGCGCGATTTTCACCGCGTTTTCGGTCGCTTCCGCGCCGGTGGTGAAAAAGATCGTCTTGGCATCGTTGATCGGCGCCAGTTTGTTCAGCCGCTCGGCAAGCTCCACATAGCTTTCATAGCCCGTCACCTGCCACGCGACATGGGCGAACTTTTCCAACTGCGCCTGCACGGCGGCGATCACCTTGGGGTGGCGGTGGCCGGTGTTGGTGACCGCAATCCCCGAGGCGAAGTCGATGTAGCGGTTGCCCTCGATATCCCACAGCGCGGCATTCTCGGCGCGGTCGAGGAAGATCGGTGCGCCGGTGGCGACACCGCGCGGAATGGCCTTTTGGCGGCGGGCAAGAATGGAGGCGTTGGTGGACATGCTGTCATCCCTTTGAACCCGAGGCCCGCAGCGCGCAGGCGCGGGCGGGCGGTTCAGGCCAAGCCCCGTCGGGTGGTTTGTTTGTGGGCATGACACTAGCGTCGGCATTTGACGGGCGCAACATCTGGCAGGGGTCACGCCGGTCGAAGATCGCCCGCCGAAAGGCAATGCTGCACGCCGCCCTCGATATGGGCCCGCAGCACCTTTTGCGCTTGGGCAAAATCGCGCGCCATCGCCGCCTCCAGCATGGCGCGATGCTCTGTCGCGGCCGTTTCGCCGCGGTAGGTCAGCGAAAGCATCTGGTAGCGCAGATACTTGTCGAACACCTGCGCATGTAGCGCCATCAACTCGCGTGAGCCGCAGGCAGAGATCAGCGCCTGATGGAACTCCCAATCATAGCGCTTCCACTCTTCCTTGACCGAGTGGTCGCCCGCCATCATGCGCAGCTCCATCTGGTGCAGCTTGTGGTGGGCCGCGACGACATGCCCCTCCCAATCAAGCCCGCCCGCGGCAAACGACAGCTCCAGCGCGGTGCATTCCAACAGCGTGCGCAGCGACGAGATTTCCAGCAGGTTGGCGGCAGACACCGGCGCCACCTCAAAGCCCTTCTGCCCCTCGGCGATCACGAACCCCTCTGACGCCAGCCGGTTCAGCGTCTCACGCAGGGTCGAGACCGAAACACCATAGCGCGTGCGCAACCCCTCCAGCTTCAGCTTTTCGCCGGGGCGCAGGCGGCCAAAGATGATGTCGGTGCGGATATGGCCGTGGGTGCCTTCGGCGACGGTGGCGATCGGTCCGGGCGCGGGCATGGGCGGGGCGTTCCTTTGGGGCGATGTGTGCCGCATCACCCTATCCGCCGCGACGCCGAAAATCGAGAGGGCGCGGGTGACCTACCCGAACTGCCTCCGATTTAGGCAGTTGCCGCAGGTATCTGCACATTCAAAGCGGTTTGGACTTGCGGTTTTCCTGCTTTGAATGATTATTGCCGGTGAACGGCGCGCCCTCTGCGGTAATTGGGGTAAGGGACAGAATGGTTGACCGGGCACTCCACGCCGGGCGCTGGATGGTCCGTCTCATCGCAGGGGTTACGGCCGGCTTTATCTTGTGGCGTCCCGCCCGGTGCGGGGGCCGACCTAATCGGAAAGACATGCGCTTGAACGACAAGACCCTGACACCCGCACCGCTTGACGCCACCACCCTGCAAGCGGCGATTTTGCACCATCTGACCTACACGATCGGCAAGGATGCCCCCAAGGCGAGCCTGCACGATTGGCGCATGGCGCTGTCGTTCACCATCCGCGATCAGATCGTGGCGCCGTGGTTCGCCTCGACCCGCCGCACCTGGGCCGAGGACCGCAAGCGGGTCTATTATCTGTCGATGGAGTTTCTGATCGGGCGCATTCTGGAAGACGCCGCGATCAACATCGGCCTGCGCGATATGGCCGAACAGGTGATGGCGGGCCTTGGCGTCGATTTCCGCGCGCTGGTCGAGGATGAGCCTGACGCGGCGCTTGGCAACGGCGGGCTGGGCCGTCTTGCCGCCTGTTTCATGGAATCGATGGCGACGGTCGGCTGCCCCGCCTATGGCTACGGCATCCGCTATGAACACGGCCTGTTCCGCCAGCGCTTTGAGGGTGGCCAGCAGGTCGAAACCCCCGAGGATTGGCTGCAACAGACCAACCCGTGGGAATTCGACCGCCCCGAAAGCGCCTATACCATCGGCTTCAAGGGCCATGTCGAAACCGTGGAGGGCCGCGAGGTCTGGGTGCCCGGTGAAACGGTGTTTGCCTCGGCCTACGACACGCCGGTGATCGGCTGGCAGGGCGAGTGGGCGAACACGCTGCGTCTGTGGTCCGCCAAGGCGACCACGCAATTCGACCTCGCGCGGTTCAACCACGGCGACTATGCCGCGGCGGCCGAGCCAGAGGCTTTGGCGCGCACTATCAGCCGCGTGCTTTATCCCGACGACACCACCTATGCCGGCAAGGAACTGCGGCTGAAGCAGGAATTCTTCCTGACCTCAGCGGCATTGCAGGACATCCTGCGCCGCTATTTTGCCGAACATGACGACATCAACGGCTTGCCCGACAAAGTGGCGATCCAGATGAACGACACCCACCCGGCGATTGCCGGGCCAGAGCTGATGCGCCTTTTGATGGACGAACACGGCGCGAGCTTTGACGACGCCTTGCGGATCGCGCAAGCGGTGCTGGGCTACACCAACCACACCCTTCTGCCCGAGGCGTTGGAGCGGTGGTCCACCTTCCTTTTCGGCAACGTCCTGCCGCGCCACATGCAGATCATTGAACGCATCGACGCGTGGCACAAGGCAACATACCCCTCGCGGCCGCATTACGTCGGCATCGTGAAGTTTCAGGAAGTCCACATGGGCGAGCTGGCCTTCATTATGGCGCACAAGGTCAACGGCGTCTCGGCGCTGCACTCTGATCTGGTGGCAAGCTCGCTGTTCCCCGAACTGGCCAAGCTGCATCCGGGGCGGATCATCAATGAAACCAACGGTGTAACCCCGCGCCGCTGGCTGCATCTGGCGAACCGTCCGTTGTCCAAGCTGATTACCGACACCATCGGCGAGGCATGGATCCGCGATCTGGACCGCCTGCGCGATCTGGAGCCGCATATCAAGGACAAGGCCTTTGCCGAGGCCTTCGCCGCCGCCAAGCGCGCCAACAAGGTGGCAATCTCGGGCTGGGTCGCCAAGGAATGTGGCGTCACGGTTAACCCTGACGCGTTGTTCGACGTGCAGATCAAACGCATCCACGAATACAAGCGCCAGTTGCTGAACATCCTGCAAACCATCGCACAATGGCACGCTATCCGCGAAAACCCGACGGCGGACTGGGTGCCGCGCGTCAAGGTGTTCGGCGGCAAGTCGGCGCCGGGCTATTGGGTCGCCAAAGAAATCATCCACCTTATCAATGACGTGGCGCGCGTTGTTAACAACGATCCGCTGGTCGGCGACAAGCTGAAGGTGATCTATCCCGCCAACTACAACGTCTCGATGGCGGAAAAGCTGATCCCGGCGGCGGACCTCAGCGAGCAGATTTCGACCGCGGGCAAAGAGGCCTCTGGCACCGGTAACATGAAATTCATGCTGAACGGCGCGCCGACCATCGGCACGCTCGACGGCGCCAACGTCGAGATCCTGCAAGAGGTCGGCGCGGACAACTTCTTCCTGTTCGGCCTCACCGCCGCCGAGGTGGTCGAGCGGCGCAAGGATGTCGAACATTCCGCCCATGCCATCCGCGAAAGCCAGTCGTTGCAGGACGTCTTGCAGATGATTGCCGAGGGTCGCTTCAGCCCCGAACAGCCCGACCGCTACTACGGCGTCGTCGATCGCATCTGGCACCACGACTACTTCCTCGTCGCGGCCGACTATGCCGCATACGAGGCGGCGCAGGCCGAGGTTGATGCGGCCTACCGCGACCCGGCGCGCTGGGTGCGCATGGCGGCCATGAATACGGCGCGGGGCGGGTTTTTCTCGTCCGACCGCACAATCCGTGGCTATATGAAAGATATCTGGTCAACGGAATCGGCCCTTTAACGGGCGGGAGGAGGACGGATGGCACGCAAGCCGAAGGCGGAGGATGCGCCCCTGATCGCACCCGAGGCGGCACGGGCCATTTTGGCCGGCGCCCACGGCGACCCCTTTTCGGTGCTGGGGTTGCACGACCGCGGCGGGCGGCAAGTGCTGGTGGCCTTTGTGCCCGGCGCCGACCGGCTGACCGCGCTGACCGCCAAGGGCGCGGTGGTGCTGGAGCCTCTCGACGGCGGCTCTGGCCTGTTCGGGGGCGTGCTGGCCGGGAAAATGGCCTATACGCTGCGGGCCGAGAATGCCGAGGCGACATGGGAATTCGACGATCCCTACCGCTTTGGCCCCGTCTTGGGCGAGATGGATGAATACCTGCTGGGCGAGGGCACGCACCGCCGCATCTGGCACGCGCTTGGCGCGCATGTGTTGGTCCACGAAGGGGCAGAGGGCGTGCATTTCGCCGTCTGGGCCCCCAACGCCGAGCGCGTTTCGGTCACCGGCGACTTTAACCTCTGGGACGGACGCCGCCATCCGATGCGTCTGCGCGGCGCAACCGGCGTGTGGGAGATTTTCATTCCCGGTCTGGGCGATGGCACCGTCTATAAATACGAAATCCGTGGCAAGGGCGGCAAGCGAGAGCCGTTGAAGGCCGACCCGGTCGGCTTTGGCTCGGAACATCCGCCTGCTACCGGCTCGGTGGTGCGGCGCATCGACAATGCCAAATGGACGGATGACAAGTGGCTGAAATCGCGCGCAAAACACCACGCGATCGACGCGCCGATCTCGATCTACGAGGTGCATCTGGGCAGTTGGCGCCGCGCCGATGGCGGCGCGCGGCCGCTGTCCTACCTTGAGCTCGCCGACCAACTGGTCGCTTACGCCGCCGACATGGGGTTCACCCATATCGAGCTGTTGCCGATCTCTGAATACCCGTTCGACGGCTCGTGGGGCTACCAGCCCACCGGCATGTTCGCCCCCACCATCCGCTTTGGCACCCCCAACGAATTCCGCGCCATGATCGACGCGGCGCACCGCAAGGGCTTGGGCGTTCTGCTCGACTGGGTGCCGGGCCATTTCCCCACCGATCCGCACGGGCTTGCCCGCTTTGACGGCACGCCGCTTTACGAACACGCCGACCCGCGCGAGGGGTTCCACCAGGATTGGAACACATTGATCTATAACTACGGCCGGGTGGAGGTCGCGAACTACCTGATCTCTAACGCGTTGTATTGGATGGAGGAATACCACGCCGACGGCCTTCGCGTCGATGCCGTGGCCTCAATGCTCTACCGCGACTACAGCCGCAAAGAGGGCGAGTGGGTGCCCAACAAGGACGGCGGGCGCGAGAATTACGAGGCCATCGCGCTGTTGCAAAAGATGAACATCACCGCCTATGGCGAATGCCCTGGCATCGTCACGGTGGCCGAGGAATCAACTGCGTTCCCGGGCGTGTCGCGCCCCGTCAACCACGGCGGCCTTGGCTTTGGCTACAAGTGGAACATGGGCTGGATGAACGACAGCCTTGGCTACATCGAAAAAGACCCGATCTACCGCAAGCACCATCACCACCAGATGACCTTCTCGCTGCACTACGCGTGGAGCGAGAATTACATCCTGCCGATCAGCCATGACGAGGTCGTCCACGGCAAGGGCAGCATGATCGCCAAAATGCCGGGGCAGGGTGATGAGAAATTCGCCAACCTGCGCGCCTATTACAGCTTCATGTGGACCCATCCGGGCAAGAAACTGATGTTCATGGGCTGCGAATTCGCCCAAGGGGTCGAGTGGAACCACAACCGCAGCCTCGATTGGCACCTGCTGGATCTGCCGCAGCATCGCGGTATCCAGAACCTGGTGCGCGACCTCAACCACCTCTACCGCGACACGCCCGCGCTACATGTCAACGACGCGCGGCCCGAGGGCTTCCAGTGGCTGGAGGCGAACGACGCCGAAAACTCTGTGTTCGCCTTCATCCGGCGTGGTGGCCCGAAAGACGCCGATGTGGTGGTCGCGATCAACTTCACCCCGATAGAGCGGCGCGGCTATCGTCTTGGCCTGCCCAAGGCGGGCCATTGGCACGAGGTTTTCAACTCTGACAGCGCCCATTACGGCGGCGCCAACCTTGGCAACCTTGGCGGCATCGAAAGCGAGCCGAAAGGGTGGCACGGCCAAATGCAAAGCGCGTCGGTGACCATACCGCCGCTGTCCTGTGTGATTTTCAAGCAGGGCTAACCTGCATCTTAAGGGAGGATCGAATGCACCAGAAACCAAACGCGCGCCTGTCAAGTCAGGCGATGGCCTTCGTTCTTGCCGGTGGGCGGGGAAGCCGCCTGAAAGAGCTGACCGACCGCCGTGCCAAACCCGCGGTTTACTTTGGCGGCAAGACGCGGATCATCGACTTCGCACTGTCCAACGCCCTCAACTCCGGCATCCGCAAGATGGCGATTGCCACGCAATACAAGGCGCATTCCCTGATCCGCCACATGCAGCGCGGCTGGGGTTTCTTCCGCGCCGAACGCAACGAATACCTTGATATTTTGCCCGCGAGCCAGCGCGTCTCGGAAAGCAAATGGTATCTCGGGACCGCTGACGCGGTGACGCAAAACATCGACATCGTCGATAGTTACGGCGTGAAATACATCATCGTTCTGGCCGGCGACCACGTCTATAAGATGGACTACGAGATCATGCTGCGCCAGCATGTCGAGACCGGCGCCGACGTCACGATCGGCTGTCTGACCGTGCCCCGGATGGAGGCGACCGCCTTCGGTGTGATGGACGTTGACAAGGCCGGACGCATCACAGCCTTTCTGGAAAAGCCCGCCGATCCGCCCTCGATGCCCGGCGATCCGGCGCACGCGCTTGCCTCGATGGGGATCTATGTGTTCGATTGGGCCTTCCTGCGCGATCTGCTGATCAAGGACGCCGAGGACCCGAATTCCAGCCATGATTTCGGCAACGACCTGATCCCCGACATCGTCAAAAACGGCAAGGCGATGGCGCATAAATTCTCTGAAAGCTGCGTCAAATCGGGGCTGGAGACTGAGCCCTACTGGCGCGACGTCGGCACTATTGATGCCTTCTGGCAGGCCAATATCGACCTTACCGATTTCGTGCCAAAGCTCGACCTTTACGACAACGCCTGGCCGATCTGGACCTATTCGGAAATCGTGCCGCCCGCCAAGTTCATCCATAACGAGGAGGGGCGGCGCGGCTCTGCCGTCTCGTCGCTGGTGTCGGGTGATTGCATCGTCTCGGGGTCAGAGGTCAGCAACTCGCTCTTGTTCACCGGCTGCCGCACCCACTCTTTCGCCTCGCTTGAATATGTCGTGGCGCTGCCGGGGGTGGTTGTGAACCGCAAGGCAGAGCTGAAAAATTGCGTTATTGATCGCGGTGTTATCATCCCCGAAGGGCTGGTGGTCGGCGCCGATCCGGTGGAAGATGAGCGCTGGTTCCGCCGCACCGAGTCCGGCATCGTGCTGGTGACGCAACCGATGCTGGATGCACGCGCGGCGAAACTGGGGTAAGTTGAGGCCGGGAAAGGCTTGGGGGCAGAACGGAAATCCGGGGGCGCAGCCTCCGGGCTCCGCATGTGTTCAGGCAAAACAAGAGTGAGGGCATGAGCATGGTGGATGCAGCGGCGACTGCGCGCGGGCGGGTGCTTTCGGTGGCATCCGAATGTGTGCCGCTTTTGAAAACCGGCGGGTTGGCGGATGTGGTGGGCGCGCTGCCCAAGGCGCTTGCCGCGCAAGGCTGGGATATGCGGGTGCTGATGCCCGCCTATCGCGGGCTTCTGGCCAAGCTGCCGGGCGCGGTTGCGGTCTGGTCCGGCACGGATGTCTTTGGCGGCCCGGCGCGGGTGATGGCGGGGCAGGTGGATGGCATCGCCATGCTGCTGCTCGACGCGCCGCACCTTTATGACCGCGATGGCGGGCCCTACACGGTTGCGGGCGCCGATCACGGCGACAACCCCGAACGCTTTGCCGCACTCTGCTGGGTCGCGGCCCAGATCGCGCGCAAGGGTCTGTCGGACGGCTGGCGCCCCGGCATCGTCCATGCGCATGACTGGCAGGGCGGCCTTGCGCCCGCCTATCTGCGCTTTGATCCGGTGCCGGATGTGAAAACCGTCATCACCATCCACAACATCGCGTTTCAGGGCGTGGCGCCCGCCGCGCGGCTCGTCTCGCTGCGGCTGCCCGCCCACGAATTCCATGCGGACTCACTGGAATATTACGGCAATATCAGCACCTTGAAGGCCGGTCTTGTCACAGCGGACGCCATTACCACCGTTAGCCCGACCTATGCCGAGGAACTGATGCGCCCGGTGTTCGGCATGGGCCTGCAAGGCGTCATCGCTGCCCGTGCCGCGCGGGTGCATGGCATCCTTAACGGCGTCGATACCGAAGTGTGGAACCCCGAGGCCGACCCGCTGATCTCGGGCTTCAGCGCGCGCACGCTGGTGCGCAAGGCCGCGAACCGCACCGCGCTGATGGCCGAATTCGGCCTTTATGACGTGCCCGGCCCGCTTGCCATCATCGTCAGCCGCCTGACCGATCAAAAGGGCATCGACCTGATCCCCGCCGTGCTGGCCGATTTTGTCGCCGCGGGCGGCGCGCTGGCCGTGCTTGGTTCTGGCGACGCGCAACTGGAATCCGCCATGCGCACCGCCGCCGCGCGCTATCCCGGTCGCGTCGGCGTGCGCATCGGCTATGATGAGGCGCTGAGCCACCGCATGTTCGCCGGGGCCGACGCCGTTCTGGTGCCCTCGCGGTTCGAGCCTTGCGGTCTGACGCAAATGTATGGCCTGCGCTATGGCGCGCTGCCGGTGGTGGCGGCGACGGGCGGGCTTGCCGATACCGTCATCACAGCCAACCCGATGGCGCTGGCGACCGGGGCCGCCACCGGCATCACCTTCCACCCAACCGACGCGCTGGCGTTCGGGCAGGCCCTGCGCCGCCTGTGCCAGATATACGCCGATCAACCCCTCTGGCAGTCGGTGCAGAAACAGGCGATGAAGCAGCCGGTCGGCTGGGAAACCTCGTCCACCGCCTATGCCCAACTCTATGAGAGCCTGATCCCGTGAACGCCTCGCCCCGGTCGCTGCCCGCGCATCTGCGCAACCATCCGGTGACGGAGGGGCGCGCGTGGCCGATGGGGGCCAGTTTTGACGGTGAGGGCGTCAACTTCGCCGTCTTTTCCGCCAATGCCGGCGAGATCGAGCTTTGCCTGTTTTCGGACGACGGTCGCAAGGAACTCGCCCGCCTGCCGTTTCGCCACCGCGACGGCGACATCTGGCATATGTATGTGCAGGGCCTGACCCCCGGCACCCGCTACGGCTTTCGCGCGCATGGCCCCTACGAGCCAGAGGCGGGCCACCGCTTCAACCCCAACAAGCTGCTGATCGACCCCTATGCCAAGCAACTTGACGGGCGGCTGAAATGGTCGGACGCCGTGATGGGCTACCGCCTCGGCAGCCCGCGCGCCGATCTGTCGTTCGACACCCGCGACAGCGCCTTCGCCGTGCCGAAATCGGTGGTGGTGGATCCCTCCTATCACTGGGGCGCAGACCGCCACCCCGACCACCCGCTCGACCGCTCGGTGATCTACGAGGCGCATGTCAAAGGCTTGACCGCCACCCATCCCGGCGTTGATCCCGGCCTGCGCGGCACCTACCTTGGCCTTGCCAGCGAGGCGATGCTGGATCACCTGACCCGCCTTGGCGTTACTGCGGTTGAACTGCTGCCGGTCCACGCCCATCTTGACGACCGCTTCCTTGTGCAGGGCGCTTTGCGCAATTACTGGGGCTACCAGACCATCGGCTTTTTCGCGCCCGAACCGCGTTACATGAGCCAGAACGCGGTGTGGGAGTTTCAGGCGATGGTGCGCCGCTTCCACTCTGCCGGGATCGAGGTGATCCTTGACGTGGTCTATAACCACTCGGGCGAGGGCGACGAACTGGGGCCAACCCTCAGCTTTCGCGGCCTTGATAACCGCAGCTATTACCGCCTGCACGAGGGGCGCTATTACGTCAACGACACCGGCACCGGCAACACGCTGGACCTGACGCATCCGATGGTGCTGCGCATGGTCACTGACTCCTTGCGCTATTGGGTCGAGGTGATGCACGTCGATGGCTTCCGCTTTGACCTTGCCACCGTGCTGGCGCGCGAACATGGCGGCTACGACCGCCGCGCCGGTTTCCTTGACGCGGTGCGCCAAGACCCGGTCCTCAGCCGCGTCAAACTGATCGCAGAGCCGTGGGATCTTGGCCCCGGCGGCTATCAGCTTGGCAATTGGCCGCATCCCTTTGCCGAATGGAACGACAAATACCGCGACGGCGTGCGCCGCTTCTGGCGCGGCGATGGCGGCATGACACCGGAACTCGCCAACCGCCTGCTGGGCTCGGCGGGCGAGTTTGACCGCGCGCACCGCCCCGCCACCGCTTCCGTCAATTTCATCACCGCCCATGACGGCTTCACCCTGCACGATCTGGTCAGCTATGCCGTCAAGCACAACGAGGCGAACGGCGAGGGCAACCGCGACGGCTCGTCCGAGAATTTTGCCGACAACATGGGGCATGAGGGGCCAACCAAAGACAAGGCGATCCTTGCCGCCCGCGCCGCGCGCAAACGCGCCATGCTGGCGACGTTGCTGCTGTCGCAAGGCACGCCGATGCTGCTGGCAGGCGACGAGATCGGCAACTCGCAAGACGGCAACAACAACGCCTATGCACAGGACAACCACATCGGCTGGGTCGATTGGACCACGCCGGACGAGGCGCTCAATGCCTATCTGCGCCGCCTGATTGCGATACGACAGGCGCATCCCGTGCTGCGCCAGCGCCAGTTCCTCCATTCCCGCCCACGCGACCGCGATGGCCTGATCGACCTGCAATGGCGCCTCCCCGACGGCAGCTTTCCGACCTCCGCCGACTGGCAGGACAAGACCTGGCGCACCCTCTGCGCCGAGATCCGCCTTGCCGCCGGAGACCCCGGTGCCGATGCCTCGGACGAGGTAGTGTTTTGCATTTTCAACGCAGGCGACGCGGTCGCGGTCACCTTGCCCGCCTGCCCGCCGGGCCGCGTCTGGCGTCTGCTGCTTGACAGCGCGACGCCAGAGGCGGAACCCTGTATCCATGGCCACCTCAAGATCACGGCCCCAGCCGGCGCCGTTCTCGTGCTCGACCAAGACCGGCTCTGACGTGAAGGATTGCTTGCTATGACGTCCACGATCCACGCCACCACCCCGATCGAGGGGCAAAAGCCCGGCACCTCGGGTCTGCGCAAAAAGACGCCGGTGTTCATGCGGCCGATGTATCTGGAAAACTTCGTGCAGGCGATCTTTGACGGCACCGGCGGCGCGCAGGGCAAGACCTATGTGCTGGGCGGCGACGGGCGTTATTTCAACGACCGCGCGGCGCAGGTGATCCTGAAGATGGCGGCGGCCAACGGTGCCGCGCGCGTCATCGTCGGGCAGGGCGCGATCCTCTCCACCCCCGCCGCCAGCCATCTGATCCGTCTCAACCAGACCGACGGCGGCATCATCATGTCGGCCAGCCACAACCCCGGCGGCCCGACCGAGGATTTTGGCGTCAAGTTCAACATGCCGAACGGCGGCCCGGCCCCGGAAAGCGTGACCGAGGCGATCTACGCATGCACACAACGTATGCATGAAATACATATGATTACTGCATCGGATATTCATCTCGATAAAATCGGTCGGGTGCGGCTGGGCGAGATGATTGTCGATGTCGTTGATCCCGTCGCCGACTATGCCGCGCTGATGGAAAGCCTGTTCGATTTCCGCGCCATCCGCGCGATGGTGGCAGGTGGTTTCCGTATGCGCTTTGACGCGATGTGCGCGGTGACTGGTCCCTATGCCACTGAAATTCTTGAGAAACGTCTGGGAATGGAACCGGGAACCGTCATCAACGCGACGCCCTTGCAGGATTTTGGCGGCCACCATCCCGACCCCAACCCGACCTGGGCGCATGTGCTGATGGAAGAGATGTTCACCCCCAACGCCCCCGACTTCGGCGCCGCCTCCGACGGCGACGGCGACCGCAACATGGTGGTCGGCCGCAACATCTACGTCTCCCCCTCTGACAGCCTAGCCGTCCTCGCCGCCAACGCCCACCTCGCCCCGGCCTACAAGGGCGGCCTCAAGGGAATCGCGCGCTCGATGCCGACTTCCGCTGCGGCGGATCGGGTCGCGAAAGCCTTGGGCGTGGAGTGTTTTGAGACGCCAACTGGTTGGAAATTCTTTGGAAATCTGCTTGACGCGGGCCGCTGCACGATCTGCGGCGAGGAAAGCTTTGGCACCGGATCGGACCATGTGCGAGAGAAGGACGGGCTATGGGCCGTGCTGCTCTGGCTCAACATTCTTGCCGTGCGGGGCGAAAGCGTGGCCCATATCATGCACGCCCATTGGAAGCGTTTCGGGCGCAATTACTACTCGCGCCACGACTTTGAGGCGATCGACACCCGCCACGCCGACGCGATGATGAGCGCGCTGAAAGCCTCGATCCCAACCCTGCCGGGCACCGAGATTGAGGGGATGTCGATCGCCTCTGCCGACGATTTCGCCTATCACGATCCGATTGACGGATCGGTCAGCCGTGCGCAGGGTGTGCGGATCAAGTTCGACGACGGCAGCCGCATCGTCCTGCGCCTGTCGGGCACCGGCACCGAGGGCGCAACGTTGCGGCTTTACCTTGAACGCTACGAGCCGGACGCGACCAAACAGGACCTTGACCCGCAAGAGGCACTGGGCCCGGTGATCCGCGCCGCCCATGCGCTGGCTGGAATCAAGGAACAGATCGGCCGCGACCGGCCCAATGTCATCACCTGAGGCGTGTCGCAAATCGCCCGAGTCGTGGGGATTTCGCGCGGCTTTGGCGGGGTCTCGGCGCTAGTCTTGACTTGAACGGGGCAGGGAGGCGCCAGATGGACACCGCAACCGAAGAGCCGCGCGCGGGCCGCACCAGAGGCGGTCGCGCCGCGCGCCAGGAAGAACGCAGCCATCGCAGCGAGGGGCTCGGTCGGCCCTATATCCTGCGCAATATCCCGACCTATGACATCCTGTCCGAGGAAAACCTGGTCCGGATAGAGCAGGCGGCGGACCGTATCCTTGCGGAAACCGGAATAGAATTCCGCGATGACCCGGTGGCGCTGGACCACTGGCGCCGCGCCGGGGCGCATGTTACGGGAAACCTTGTAAAATTTCCGCCCGGCCTGTTGCGCGAGCTGCTGAAAACCGCGCCTGCAACCTTCACCCAGCACGCGCGCAATCCAGCCAATTCGGTCGAGATTGGCGGCAAATCGGTGGTTTTCGCGCCGGCCTACGGCTCTCCCTTCGTGATGGACCTTGACCGCGGGCGCCGCTTTGGAACTCTGGAGGATTTCCAGAATTTCATCAAACTGGCGCAGGGCAGCCCGTGGTTTCACCACTCCGGCGGCACCATCTGCGAGCCGACCGATGTGCCGGTCAACAAGCGCCATCTGGATATGGTTTACAGCCATATCAAATACTCCGACCGCTGTTTCATGGGGTCGGTGACCGCTGAAACCCGCGCCGAGGACTCGATCGAGATGGCGCGGTTGGTGTTTGGCGAGGGCTTTGTGAACGATCACTGCGTTATTCTTGGCAACGTGAACGTCAATTCACCTTTGGTGTGGGACGCCACCATGACCACCAGCCTGCGGGCCTATGCGCGCGCCAATCAGGCGGCGGTGATCGTGCCGTTCATCCTTGGCGGCGCGATGGGGCCAGTTACCAATGCGGGCGCGATTGCGCAGTCGCTGGCCGAGACGATGGCCGGCTGCGCCCTGGCGCAGTTGGAACGTCCCGGCGCGCCGGTGATCTTTGGCAACTTCCTGTCGTCGATGAGCCTGCGGTCTGGGGCTCCGACGTTTGGCACGCCAGAGCCCGCGGTCGGCTCGTTGGTCGTCGGGCAACTGGCGCGGCGGCTGAACCTGCCGCTGCGCTGCTCGGGAAACTTCACCACCTCAAAACTGCCCGACGCGCAGGCGATGACCGAAGGCACCATGTCGATGCTGGCGGCCGTGCAGTGTGGCGCGAATTTCATCCTGCATTCGGCGGGGTTCCTTGATGGTTTGCTCAGCATGTCCTACGAGAAATTCATGCTGGATGCCGACTTGTGCGGCGCGCTGCACACCTATCTGGATGGGGTGAAGATCGACGATAACCAATTGGCGGTTGACGCTTTTGCCGAGGTTGGGCCGGGCAATCACTTCTTTGGCTGCGCGCATACGATGGCAAATTATCAGACCGCGTTCTGGGACAGCGAACTGTCGGATAATGAGCCGTTCGAGAAATGGGAAGCGGCGGGTTCCACCGATGCAGCGACGCGGGCCAACCGGGCATGGAAAAAGAAACTGGCCGAGTTTGAGGCGCCGCCGCTGGATGCGGGGATTGACGACGCATTGTGTGATTTCATTGCTCGACGGAAGACGTCGGCCGACGACGCCTGGTATTGACACGGCGCGCGGGCGTTATCGGCGGAATTTGAGTATTTTTGCCAAGAAGAAGCCCAAGGTTCAGCCAGAGGCGAGGGCGCCGAGGTAGGCTTGCAACGCCGCGGTGTCGATCGGCTTTTGCATGAGCGCCACGCCTTCGCCGATGCAGGCCAAGTGCAGCGCGGGGGCGCGGTCGGCGGTGAGGATGCGGGCGGGGATCGCGCCGTGGGTTGCACGCAGGCGCACAATGGCGTCAAGGCCGGTCATCTCTCCTCCCAGGTGGTGATCGGCAAGGATGACGTCTGGCGTGATGCCAATTTCGTTTACGATATCAATGGCTTCTTCGCCGGTCTTCAAGTCGATGACATGAAGGCCCCATTTCTCCAGCAAACCGGTCATGGCGTGACGCAAGGCGTCGTCGTCCTCGATCAACAGCGCGATGCGGTCCGGGGGCGGCGCGCTTTGCGGTGCGTGGTTGCGGTCGGTTGGGGCGGTGCTGGCGGGCGCGCGGTCGGACAGCGCCACCTCGACCGCGAAGCAGGTGCCGCGACCGGGGATGGATTTCAGGCTGAGCGGGTGGTCCAGCAGGTCGCAGGCGCGTTTGACGATGGCAAGGCCTAGCCCCATGCCTTCAGCCGCAGACGCGCGGGCGTTAAGGCGGACGAACTCCTTGAAGATTTCCTCCTGATCCGCTTCGGCGATGCCGGGGCCGGTATCCCAGACCTCCAACCGCAGGTGGCCGCCGTGGCGGCGTGCGCCAACCAGAACACGGCCCGCCTCGGTGTAGCGCAGCGCGTTGCCAATGAGGTTTTGCAGGATGCGGCGCAGGTAGGTCGGGTCGCTGGCGACCAGCGCAGCACAGGGAATGATGCACAGGCCAAGCCCGTTGCGCGCGGCGAGCGGCGTGAATTCGTCGCGCAACTGGCCCAGCAGGCGGTCCAGCCGGACTGGCTGCACATCGACCTGGCTGCGCCCCGATTCCAGGCGCGAGATGTCAAGCAGCGCGTCAAGGATTTCGGCGACGCTGACGAGGGCGTTTTGCGCCTTTTCCAGTGTCTGCCGCGTGGTCTCATCCGCGCTGTCGTCGGCGGCCGAGGCGATGAAAAGCTTTGCCGCTGAAAGGGGTTGCAGCAGATCATGGCTGGCCGCCGCGACGAAACGCGCGCGCGCGGCGTTTGCGCGTTCGGCCTCGGCCAAGGCATCCTCCAGCTCCAGCGTGCGGGCAGTAACGCGGGCCTCCAGCGTTTCGTTGGCATGGGCCATCGCGGCGATGGCGTGGCGTTCGGCGGTGACGTCGGTGAAGGAGATCACAAAGCCATGGTCAGGCATTTCCTGCGCCGAGGCGTCCAGGACGGTATCGGCGCTTGGCCGCAATTCAAAGGCGAGGGGCGCGCGCGGGCTGGGGGTGCGGGTCCATGCCCGCAACGGCGGCTCGCGCAGGGTGGCGCCTGCGCCCTGAAACAACACCTCCAGCCCCGCACCAAGGCGCAGGCGCGGCATCGGTAGCGACAAAAGCGCCTCGAGCCGCTGGTTCCAGCCCACCAACCGATTGTCCGCATCGAAGATCGCGATGCCTTGGTGGATGTGGTCAAGCGTGGCGCGGATCATGCGGGCTTGATCGTCCAGCAGCTTGCCGCGTTCGACCCGCTCGGTCCGGATGATTTCTGTCACGTCGGTTTGCAGGATCACCGTGCCGCCATCGGGCGTGCGATGTTCCGACACCTGCACCCAGCGGTCCTGCACCATGCGCACGTTGAAGATGACATGGCGTTCATGGTGGCGGCGTTTGCGGCGGATCGCCCAGTCGTCGGCGCTGTCGCCGTCGGGCAGTTCAAGGTAGCGCGAGCGGCTGACGCGGTCGATGTAGTCGTTGAAGGTCAGGCCGGGGTGCAGCGCCTCGCGCAGGTCCAGCATGTGGGCGCCAAAGCGCGAGTTGCACATGATAAGCACGTCAGAGGCATCGAACAGCGCGAAGCCCTCTTGCACCGTCTCGATCGCATTGGCGAGGTTCTGGCGCGCGGCCTCGGTATCGCGGTTGGCCTGTTCCAGCCGCGCGTTCGACAGGTTGAGCAAATCGAGCGTGCGTTCCAGATCGCGGGTGCGTTCGCGCACCTGCTCCTCCAGCATCGCGGCGCGCTGGAACTGGGCGTAGGCGGCGCCAGAGGCATCGGTGGCCTGCTCCACCCGTTTCATCAGAACCGCGGCGATCTGCACCAGCTTTTCGTTCTGCCGCTCCAGCGAATCCGCTGGGTTGACAAGGGTATAGGTCATGGCGTCGTCCCCGGCGCGTAAATCGCGACGCCCGTCATGGTCTGGTTGACATGCATGCCGTTCAACTGCTCGCCATAGGTCGAAAACCCCACCACGCGGTGCTGGCGCAACAGGTCAGAGATCTGGCCGGTTTTCTGCTTCTCCTGCGCCTCCATGCGGCGCAGGATGCAGTCGCACGCAAGGATCGCCTCGGGCGCCGCACCGCGCGTCAGGGCGGCAAGTTCGCGGCTTAGATGCGCCACCATGTCCTGCGGTTCGGCCAGTGTCAGCACAAGCCCTTCGTCGATGGCCGAAAAGAACACCAGATCGCCATTGGGCGCGACCTGCTGGATGGCGCGTACATGATGCTTGCCGCCGATGCGCACCACCACCGGATGCGCGGCAAATGTGAAGGTGGTCAGTTGGCCCGGATCTTTGCCAAGGATGCGCGCATATTCCTGCGCGGCGGGTTCGGCGTTGATGCGCCGCACTATGCGGTGTTCGGGGTCGGCATCTGTCACCACCATGCGCAACGCGGTGGGCACCAGATGGTCAAGGTTGAAGACGCGCACCGGGCATTCGGTGCGGATCAGGCTAAGGATCGCCGCGTTCTGCAACGCCTCGCCGTCATGCAGAACGAATGTTCGTTCAAACCGCACCCCATCGCCCGCAGAGCCGCCAAACAGCGGCACTGGACCAAGGCCGGAGGCGAGGGTCGAGGTCAACTCGTCCTCGCGGATCGACAGGCCGTCAACCATCAGAAAGGCAAATTCATGCGCCCATTCCGGGTGCATCTGGCCGAGCGATTGGCGCGCGCGCATCATGCGGCCGATCAGCGCCTCCGGCTCCAGCCGCCCAAGGTCGGGGATCAGGATGGTTTCCACCGCAAAGTGGCGCGTCGGCAGCGCGACCGCGACGATCTCGCCTTCGGTATAGCCCTGCGCCGAAATCTCGCCAGCCGTGGTGCAGCCGATCACCATCGACCCGCTGAAACAGCGGGCGGCGGTGCGGGTCAGGGCGGGCAGGTCGGCCTCGGGCGAGATGAACAGGATCACGACGGCAAAAGGGCCGGGGCCAAGCGCCGCGCACAATTCTTGCGCAGCGCCGGGGCGGGCGGCGGCCACATGCGCGGTGCGCAGGATCTTGCTGGCCGTGCCGAGGGGCGTGGCCCCGTTCATCTGCATTGCGCGTCTCCCTTGGGGCAGGGTATGCGCCGCCTTAGCCTTCTGGCAAGAGGTTGGCCTCTGGCAAGAGACTGGCGAAACTGACGCCGCGCGCCATCAACACCGCCTGCGTGCGGCTTTGCACGCCCAGTTTGCGCATGATGGCGGTGACATGCGCCTTGACCGTGGTTTCCGCGATGGTCAGCTCATAGGCGATCTGCTTGTTCAGCTTCCCCTCGCAGATCAGTTGCAGGATCTTGGCTTGCTGGCGCGTCAGCAGGGTCAGCCGCGCAATCGCCTCTTCACGCTGGCTGGCGGGGGCGGAGGGGCTGTCGAGCGGGGTGTAGCCGTCGGGCACATAGGTTTGGCCCGCGTTCAGCGCGGCAAAGGCGGCGCGAAACACCTCGCGCTGGCTGTGCTTGGGCACAAAGCCCGCGGCTCCCGCGCTCATCACCGCGCCGATCACCCGGTTATCGGCCATCGAGGACACCACAATCACCGGCACACCGGGTGCTGCGGCCTTCATTCGGATCAACCCGTCAAAGCCGGTAACATCGGGCAGGTTCAGGTCCAGCACCACCACATCCGGCCGCGGGTTCAGCCCCATGCGGTTCAGCGCGGTTTCCAGCGTGCCCGCGGTTTCGACCAAGGCAATCCCCGCAACCGCCTTCAGCGTCATCGCCAGCGCGTCGCAAAACAACGGATGGTCATCAACCACCAGCGCCGTGGCGATCCTGCCCGTGTCGTTCCCCGTCGCGTTCATCGCCGCCCGCCTCGCATGACTTTGCCCGACAGTAACACTTCGTCACGCGAAAGCCACTTGTCGGAAGGTCGAACAGGGGGCAGGCTTGCACAGGCTACGACTTTGGTCAGATGGCGCGACGGCGGCCAAGACCGTAGTGTTCTCCAAAAGGGAGAAGGGAAAACATGCAGCTTAGTGATCAACGCCAGATAAAGGCGGCGCCTGCGGTTGTCTGGGCGGCTATCCTCGACCCCGAGGTGCTGAAAGCCTGCGTGCCGGGATGCGAATCGATGACCGGCTCGCCCGCCGACGGGTTCGAGGCGGTGGTGGTGCAAAAGGTCGGCCCGGTAAAGGCGCGCTTTACCGGCCTTGTTCATCTGTCCGACATCGTCGAGGGTAAATCGCTGACCATCTCGGGCGAGGGCAAAGGCGGCCCGGCGGGCTTTGCCAAGGGCGGCGCCAAGGTCACCTTTACGCCCGAGGGCGACGGCACGCTGTTGGCTTACGAGGTTGAAGCCAACGTGGGCGGCAAGCTTGCGCAGTTGGGCAGCCGGTTGATTGACGGTTTCGCCAAAAAGATGGCGGACGATTTTTTTGAACGGTTCCAGCAAACCATCGAGGGCCCCGCGGAACCGGAGCCGGAACCCGAAGGCGACGCGCCTGAGGGCGAAGCAAAAAAAGGCTGGTTGAAGCGGATCATCGGCTGAGGCCGGTTCGTGATTTAAGGGAGGAAGATATGACCAAGGTTACGATGACGGTGAACGGGCGCAAGATGTCCGGCGACGTCGAAAGCCGGACGCTGCTCGCGCAGTTTCTGCGCGAAACGCTGGACCTGACCGGCACGCACATCGGCTGCGACACCTCGCAGTGCGGCGCCTGCGTCGTGCATGTGAATGGCGCGGCGGTGAAAAGCTGCACCGCCTTCGCGGTCGATCTTGACGGTGCCGAGGTGCGCACGGTCGAGGGGATGGCCAATGCCGACGGCTCGCTTGGCGTGATCCAGCAGGCGTTTCAGGACCATCACGGGCTGCAATGCGGCTTTTGCACGCCGGGCATGGTGATGTCGACGGCGGCGCTCTTGAAAGAGAACCCCAAGCCGACCGAGGCCGAGATCCGCCATTACCTTGAAGGCAACATTTGCCGCTGCACGGGCTACCATAACATCGTCAAGGCGGTGCTGGCGGCCTCGGGGCAGGATGTGTCTGCTGTCGCTGCGGAATAAGAAACAGAATCAAATGTATCTGGTGCGTTTCTAACGTATCACATGAGGGAGGATGAGATGCCGAAAGACGGAGGCATTGGCGCCAGCACCAAGCGGCGCGAGGATGTGCGGTTCCTGACCGGGGCTGGTCGTTATACCGCTGACATCGACCTGCGCGGGCAGGCCTATGTGCAGTTCCTGCGCTCGGATGTGGCGCATGGACGGATCAACAAGATCGACACCTCGGCGGCAGAAGCCATGCCGGGCGTGCTCGCGGTGTTCACCGGCGAGGATTTCACCGGCATGGGCGGCAACCCGGCCGGCTGGCTGATCCAAAGCCGCAATGGCGAGACGATGAAGGAACCCAAACGCCCGGTTCTGGCGCATGGCAAGGTGCGCCATGTGGGCGACGCTTACGCAGCCGTTGTGGCCGAAACGCCCGAACAGGCGCGCGATGCGGTCGAGGCGATCATTTCTGACATCACCGAGCTGCCCGCCATCGTCGATATGGCGCAGGCCGTGGCTGACAAAACCAACCGCGTGCATGACGAGATCGCCGACAACGTGGTGTTCGATTGGGGCTGGATCGAGGATAACCGCGCCGCGGTCGATGCCGCGTTCAAGACCGCGCCGCACGTCACCACGCTGGAGCTGACCAACAACCGCCTGTCACCGAACGCGATGGAGCCGCGCGCCTCGATCGGCGATTATGATGCGGGGACCGGGGACTACAAACTCTACACCACCTCGCAGAACCCCCACTTGCACCGCCTGCTGATCGCCGCTTTCGTGATGGGCATCCCGGAAAACAAGCTGACCGTGATCGCGCCCGACGTGGGCGGCGGTTTCGGGTCGAAAATCTATCACTACGGCGAAGAGGCCGTGGTGCTGGCGGCGGCGAAAAAGCTGAACCGTCCGGTGAAATGGGTGGCGACGCGGTCCGAGGCCTTTGTGTCGGATGCGCATGGCCGTGACCACGTCACCAAGATCCAGCTTGCGACCGATATGCAGGGCAACATGCTGGCGCTGCGCACCGAAACGCTGGCCAACGTGGGCGCGTATCTGTCGAACTTCTCGACCGCGACGCCGACCTTCCTGCATGGCACGCTGATGGCGGGGCCGTACAAAACTCCGCTCGTTTATGTAAACGTCAAGGCAGTGTTCACCAACACCGCGCCGGTTGATGCCTATCGCGGCGCGGGACGCCCCGAGGCGACCTATTCGATCGAGCGTGTGGTGGATAAAGCCGCGCGAGAGCTTGGCATCGACCCGTTCGAGATGCGCCGTCGCAACTTCATCAAGCCCGACCAGTATCCCTACACCACGCCGGTTGGCCTTGTGTACGACACCGGCAACTATGACGCGACGCTGAACAAGCTGGTCGAGATGGTCGATATGAAGGCGTTCGAGACCCGGCGTGCGGCCTCGGCCAAAGCGGGCAAACTGCGCGGCATCGGCCTTTCAACCTGGATCGAGGCTTGCGGCATCGCGCCGTCTAACCTTGTCGGCGTTCTCGGCTCGCGTGTCGGGCTGTTTGATGCGGCCACCGTGCGGGTGAACGCGACGGGCAACATCTCGGTGATGGTCGGCGCGCACAGCCACGGCCAAAGCCACGAGACGGTGTTTGCGCAGATCGTGTCGGATAAGCTGGGCATCCCTGCCTCGTCGATCGACATCGTGCATGGCGACACCTCCAAGATTCCGTTCGGCATGGGCTCTTACGGCTCGCGCAGCCTCGCGGTCTGCGGCACGGCGATGGTTAAGGCGGTCGATAAGATCATCGCCAAAGGCAAGAAGATCGCGGCGCATATGCTGGAGGCGTCCGAAGGCGACATCGTGTTCGAGGATGGTTCGTTCAAGGTGACCGGCACCGACAAGGCCAAAACCTTTGGCGAGATCGCGTTCTCGGCTTATGTTCCGCACAACTACCCGCTGGAAACGCTGGAACCGGGGCTGGAGGAAACTGCGTTCTATGATCCCTCCAACTTCACCTATCCCGCCGGCGCCTATGCCTGCGAGGCAGAGGTGGACCCGGAAACCGGCAAGGTCACCATCTGCAACTTCTGGGCGGCGGATGACTTTGGCAACATCATGAATCCGATGGTGGTCGAGGGGCAGGTGCATGGCGGTGTCGCACAAGGCATCGGGCAAGCGCTGCTGGAACACGCGGTCTATGACGCGAATGGCCAGCTTCAGACCGGCAGCTACATGGACTACGCGATGCCGCGCGCCGATGACGTGCCGTTCTACGAATCCGACTTCTCCTGCATCACGCCCTGCACTCACAACCCGTTGGGCGTGAAAGGCTGCGGCGAGGCGGGGGCGATTGGGTCGCCGCCTGCCGTGGTGAACGCCGTGATCGACGCGCTACAGCGTGGCGGGCACAAGAACGTCATCCACATCGACATGCCGCTCAGCCCGTCCCGGGTCTGGGCCGCGATCAACGCGTGAGAGGAGAGCACCATGTATGACTTCGAGTTCAAACGGCCCTCCACCATCGCCGAGGCAGTAGCGGCGCTTGGCGCGGAAGAGGCGCAGGCATTGGGCGGCGGGCAAACTCTGATCCCGACGCTGAAACAACGGCTGGCCTCGCCCGCCGTGCTGGTCAGCCTCAACGGCATCGCCGAAATAAAGGGGGTCTGCGTCGATGATGCGGGCCGTGTTTGCATCGGCGGCGGCACCGTCCATGCGGTTGTCGCACGCGAGGCCGCGAAATCCTATCCCACCCTCGCAGCCCTTGCCGGCGGGATCGGCGATCCGGCGGTGCGGAACCGTGGCACCATCGGCGGGTCTTTGGCCAACAACGACCCCTCTGCCTGCTATCCGGCGGCGGTGCTGGGCTCTGGCGCGGTGATCGTCACCTCGAACCGCGAGATCAAGGCCGACGACTACTTCCAGGGCATGTTCACCACCGCGCTGGAGGACGGCGAGATCATCACCGAGGTGAAATTCCCGGTGCCGTCCAAGGCCAACTACCAGAAGTTTGTGCAGCCAGCCTCGCGGTTTGCCTTGGTCGGCGTGTTTGTCGCCCAGTTCAAGGACGGAGTGCGCGTCGCGGTGACGGGCGCGTCCGAAGGCGGTGTGTTCCGCTGGACGGCGGCGGAAAAGGCGCTGTCGGCAAATTTCGCCGCCTCCGCCCTCGCCGGATTGAAGGCCCCTGCGGAAGGGTTGATTGCTGACCTGCACGGCTCTGCCGAGTATCGCGCCCACCTGATCGCGGTGATGACCGCGCGGGCGGTCGCGGCCTGCTAAGCCAATAAAATCGGGCGGACTCTCACGAGAGGGGGTCCGCCCAATCCAGTGATGACACCCAAGAAAATTCAAAATTTCCCTAGGGTCTGGACCCATTAAATCGCTTGCGGGCCTTGGAGCCCACTGATTCACTGGTGGCACCAAGGGGGGCCGCCATGACCGATATGTTCCTGTTGTC
>JAJXZX010000023.1 GCA_021779835.1 Pseudomonadota bacterium
CGGCCTGACGCAGGATCGCAAGGATCTGCGGCTCTGTGTATCTGCTTGTCTTCATTCAGAATCTCCTCGTGCATCTTGCCGAGAAAATTCTACTTATGCAGCCCCTTACTTTCGGGGGGGATTACCGATGACTGCTGGCGGCGCGGGCAGGATGTGCGCTGCTCCGATGTCGGGTTCAGGCGGCTCGCCTTCCCATCCCTGATTGCCGATCAGCGGAACAAAACGCAAATCGGCCAGATCCTCCTCGGCGAACTGGCCCTTTTCAAGCCGCGTCACGCGCACAAGCTCCTGAGCGCGTGGATCGCTGCCGACCGGCACGACCATGCGCCCGCCGGGTTTGAGTTGGTTTTTCAATGTCTCAGGCACGAATGGCGCGCCCCCGGAGACCAGAATGGCGTCGAACGGGGCCTCGTCGATCCAACCCTTGGTGCCGTCATCGTGGCGGATATGGACATTCCGGCAGCTGATGTCGATCAGCGTCGTCGCGGCAATCTCTGCCCACTGGCCAATGTGTTCGATCGCATAGACCTGCCCCGCGATCCCCGCCAGAACAGCAGCGACGTACCCCGGGCCCGCACCGATCTCCAACACCTTTTCGCCGCCCTTCAGCCCGAGTGCTTCGATCATGTACGCCACGACATAGGGTTGCGTCAGCGTCAGCCCTTCCGCGATCGGGATCGGACGGTCTTCATAGGCTTGGCCACGCAGGAACTCCGGCAGGAAGGCGTGGCGCGGGACTACACGCATGACCGACAGCACCGCCTCGTTGCGCACACCCCGCGCAAAGATCTGCTGGCTGACCATATCCCATCGCAGCTTTGCGTAGTCTTCCATGCCCAGCTTCCCTGAGACGACCGGACCACCTTAGCCATTCTAGGGCCGGATTGGCGTTGATGGCGGTCAATGCGGCCAACCCAGCCTGTGGGATCATAGAAACGCGGAGGGATTTGGTTACCCAATCGGGAGGGCGTCGCTGATGTTTGCCGATCGGACCGAAGCGGGGCGCCTATTGGCCCAACGCCTGCTTTCAATGCAAAACCAACATCCTGTCGTTTTGGCCCTGCCGCGTGGTGGCCTGCCTGTCGCAGTCGAGATTGCCAAGACGCTCAAGGCGCCGCTTGACATTATTTTGGTGCGAAAGATTGGCGTCCCTTGGCATCGCGAGCTTGCGGTCGGAGCAATAGCCGGGCCCGACGGGCAAGACATTGTCATCAACCACACCGTCGCGGCGGTGGCGGGTCTGTCGGACAATGACGTGGAACGCCTTGCCGAGCCGGAACGGGAGGAATTGCGACGTCGGCAAAGCCTTTATCTGGGAGGGCGCGCGCATGTATCGCTGGTGGGCAAGCCCGTTATCCTCGTTGACGACGGCATTGCCACGGGCGCGACGGCAAAGGCCGCGTTGCAGGCCATCAGACGGGCAAATCCAAAGCGCATCATACTTGCGGTTCCGGTGGCTTCAACCGATGCGCTGGAGGAACTGCAACCCTTTGCGGATAAGATCATCTGCCTTGAGGTCCCCGCAGTCTTCTACGCAGTAGGGGCGCATTACCGCGCGTTTCCCCAACTCGAAGACTCGGAAGTCATCGACATACTCGCCGCCCATCCGCCGGCAACCAATTAGGGCGCGGGTCTAAGCAACAGGCGCCCCGCTCAGGCGCCGTATTGGCCAGTGCCCGCTCGACCATGCAAAGGGGCCATTCGCTGCGAGTAAGCGGCGGGATTGCGCCTGCTGACGGGCCTTCAGTACCACGTCAGAACCACGTGTTGACGCCCATCAATGCGGCAATGGAGCGCCAAGGGTAGCGTCGGATCGTTGGGCAGACCGGGGCCGCTTCGCTGAGGTTTACTCGGTGCTGCCGGGCATATTTTCGAAGGGTTCAAGCAGACCAAAACCGCCTGTGGTGCGTCTGTAGTCTGTCAATCGCTTGGAGAACTATCATGGGTCAGAAGAAGACAAACATCGAAGTAAAGCGTGAGAAGCCCGCGGCCACGCCTGCCGCTGGCATGCGGTCTAATCCCGTCGCTGCGCTGCGCAACGAGATCGACCGCCTGTTCGAAGACTTCGCCGGGCCCGATCTCTGGCGTCCGTTGCAGCGCCAGATGGGCTGGGTGGACCCGTTGCGGACATGGAGCGCGCTGGCCGTATCGCCGTCGATGGACCTTGTGGAGCGGGACGGCGAATACGAAGTGCAGGCCGAACTGCCGGGGCTGTCCAACGAGGATATCGAGGTCAAGCTCAGCGATGACGTGCTGACGATCCGCGGCGAGAAATCGGCGGAACACAAGGAAGACAACGAGAACTTTCATCTGCAAGAGCGCAGCTACGGCTCGTTCCAACGCAGCATCGGTCTGCCGAAGGGCATCGACGCCAACAAGATTGAGGCGAAGTTTGAAAAGGGTGTGCTGACCGTTCGCCTGCCAAAGTCAGCCGAGGCGAAGGCCAAGGAACGCACGATCACGGTCAAAGCGGCGTGACGTGCCACTTGCTGGTTGGCCCCGCCTGAAACCGGGGCCGGCCACATCTGTAACAGTCGCCGAGGCGAGCGTGCGTGAAGGCAGAAACGATGCAAGACAGCAAGCTGAAACAGAACGTTCTTGATGCCCTACGCGTTGCGCCAAATCTGAATGCCGAGGGCATCAGCCTGACGGTCAGCAATGGTTTTGTAACCCTTTCGGGTCATGTTCCAAGCCTGATTGCGCGCATGGCCGCCGAGCGGCTACCCGAGCAACACCGGGTTGCCGACACCGAAATATCGCGCCGCATCGCCAGTTTGCTTGACTGGAGCATCACCGTCCCCAAAGGGGCGGTGAGTGTTGCGGTGGTCGAACCTCGCACTCGCGGAACTCGGGTGAATACGGCTTTGATGTCTTCTTCTGTTCCATAACTGGCAATTCTCCGAGAGATTTGCCTTGTGGCAAGGCCGGGGCGGTTCAAACTTCACTAGCGGTCCCGATCCTGCTTGTCGTCCCGGGCGCGCGCGGTCCTCATTGGGCGCTTCCTTCAGCTTGTCGAATGCGGCAAACGGATCGCGCTCCTGCCCGCGCTCAACTCGCACCCGATCGAGCGCCGCAAACGGATCATCGCGCTCGCTTCGGCCCCCCGCCGAAGGTTGGACGCACCCCGCCCGCGTCCAACCTTCCGCCAATCGCGGCGCAGCTCCCCACGCTCTGCATTCTGCCAGTCGATCAACGCCTGCCGCCGTATGGCGATCTGCACAGCCGCCCGCTCGACCTGCCCGGCTCGCCGCTCCTTCAACGCACCATTCGGCTTGGGGTTGGAAACGGGCTCCGGATTCGCTAGAAAACGACTGATTTTGCGAGGCACCATGACAACCTACCCCGATATTGCCATTGACGACGTCCCCGTCACCACGATTGAACAGCGCGCGCAGATGGCGAGCCCGAACCGCAACATCGCGCTGGTGCTGGTCGGCGCGGTCTTAGCGCTGCTGGTGGTCTATGGCGGCGCCTGAGCCGCAAGGCTTGACGCGCCGTGGGCTGGCGCGCCTGCTCGGTGGCGCAGCGGTGCAGACGCTTCTGGTGGCCTGCAAGACCGGCGCCCCGTGGAATTCGGTCGATGTGAACGGCACCCTGCCGGATCTCTCATTCACCCTGACGCGGGCCGAGGATGGCCGCCCGGTGACCGAGGCGGATTACCGCGGCAAGATCGTCATGCTGTTCTTCGGCTATACCAACTGCCCCGATGTCTGCCCGTTGACGATGGGCAACCTGATGCAGATTCTTCACAAACTGGGTGACAAGGGGAGCGACATCGTCGTGCTGTTCGTCACCGTCGATCCGGTGCGCGACACAGCGCCGGTGCTGGCGGCCTATGGCGCGGCGCTCGATCCACGTGTGCAGACTCTGCGCGGCACCGACAACCAGCTTGCGGTGCTGGCGCGGCGCTACCGGGTGACCTACAAGGTGCTGCCCGCCGAAGGCAGCCGCCCCTACACCGTGCTGCACGGACCCTCGGTCTATGTCTTCGACCGGACTGGCGCGGCGCGCATCATGATCCCTAAGTTCTACGACAACACCGCCGACATCCCCGGCGTGACCACTGACATGCTGCGGTTGGTAGCGGAAGGCTAGGCGCCCGCCTGTGCGGCGCGCCTGCGCTCTCGTGCCGCGGCCTTAGCCTCGTCGGCTTTGTGCATGTTGACCAAAACCAGCAGTACGCCCACCACGCTCATCATCGAGGGCGGTATCCAGATGATGATACCGCCGAGCTGCTGGTCAGTAATCGCGCTGATCGAGGCGAAATAGCGCCCGCAATACGTGTAATACGGGAACAGATCGCGGTTAGAGAAGGTGATCAGCGCGCCCAGCACCATCTCGGGGAACATCACTCCGAAGGCCAGTGCCACCCGAGTGCCATAGCTGACGCCCGCCTCAGATTTCGGCCGCGTATCAAGCACCATCGCCCAGAACAGGATGCCATCGACGGCCATCGTCCAGTTCATGATCTCATAGAGCGGGCGGTTCAACATGGTGGTGAAATGCACCGGCGGATAAAGCCAGAAGTATAGCAGCCCGGAAAAGGCAATTGTGGCGGGCAGCGGATGCTGGATCACCGCCATCACGCGCTGCATAACGCGCATCCGCGACAGCTGGGTCAGCCAGACCGGCCCGCCGCGCAAGATCACCGGCCCCGCCATGCTCATTCCGATCAGCACCGGCCCGGTGTGGTGCAGTATCATGTGCTGGATGCGGTGCATGAAAAACATCCGCTGCGCAGGGTATTCGAACCTAGTCTGCACCACGGCATAGATCAACCCGAGCCCGGTCAGAAACGACAGCTGCCGCCACAGCGCGGGCCGTTCGGATGGGGTACTGCGGGCAAGGCCGCGCAAGAACCAGAAGGCCGCGAACGTGCAGGACAGATAGATCGGCGCCGAGAAATCATAGGGCCCGATCAGCGGCATGTCGGCGGGATACCAGCCGGACACGACGTAAAGCACCCCCCCCAATGCAAGGATTGCACCCTGCACCAGCAGATCGGCAGGCAACGTGCGCGCCTGTGCGGTAGAAGGGTTCGCCGCGCTCATCCGGCTCGGCGACCGCGGTACGGGGATGCCAGCGTCATGCACTCCAGCCTTTCAAACCGCCCTGACCGGGGCAAAACCGGCCGATCCTTCGGCAAAACGTGACACTCCATTCACGCCTTCTGCGGAAACTAATCCCTTCCACCTGTCCTACCCGATGGCTTCATGACAGACAGTACGACAAAGGCGCGCGATCTGTTTTACGCCGCATCGGGCAGACGTGCAACGGCCTTTGACGGCGAGCGACGGCAGGCTTTTCGGCACATGTCTCCCGCGGCCAGCACACGGTCGTGGCCGCCGCAATCGGGCAGGCGTTCGAGCAGCCCGACCGTAAACATGCCGGCGAAACCTGGCAGCGCGTGGCTGATCAGCTCCGCCCGCGTTGGCCCAAGCTCGCCGACCTGATGGATGCCAGCGAACATGATGTGCTGGCCTATATGGCATTCCCGCGCCAGCATCGAACCAAGCTGCACAGCACGAACCCGCCTCTCGGCGAATGCTCGCATTCGCCTGCCGGCCAATGGATCGAGCGTCTGAACAAGGAAGTGAAACGCCGCGCCGACGTCGTCGGCATCTTCCCCAACGAGGCATCAATCATGCGTCTGATCCGCGCAGTGCTGTTCGAGCAGAATGACGAATGGCAGACCTCAAGCCGATACATGATGGTCGAGGCCTTCGCCCAGATCGACAAGGAGGAGATCGACCCCTTTCTCAGCATAACCACGAAAGCCGCCTGATCATGACCTCAGGCCATCTGGGAATTTACACCACCTTGACGGACGCTACCCTACCGCATCGGTTCAGTTTGGCCGCCCAGGTCATGCGGCAAAATCCAAACTACGACAAAATAGGGATCCTCAACTCGACGGTCAAACCGTCAGGATTGCCGCAACGGGCAAGGATTTTTCCGCCATGGGCCTCTGCAGCGCGTCGCGCAATTGCCAGACCCAAGCCAGCACGGCCCACTGTCGAGGCCACGCCCCGTTCATTACTTCCTTTGAAAAATGGCGCAAATATCCGCTCTAGCTCGTTCGCAGGCACGCCAGGGCCATGATCGCAAATTGACACGAGCAACTCCGGCCCGGGGATAATCCGGGTATGAACCACAACCACGGTATTGTCCGCAGAATGACGGATGGCATTTCGTACGATGTTCTCCAGCGCCCTGTAGAGAAGCTCGCCGTTAACCTTCGCCACGACTGAATCTTCTCCCTCGCACACGCATGTCACACCCCGGCGCTGACCCTCGAAATTGGCGTCAAGAGCAATGGCCTGAATAAGATCGACGATGTCGAGACGCTGCATCTCAAGTTCGGATACGTCATATACCTCTAGTCGCGCCAGCATCAGAATCTCTGCAACCAGCCCGTCTAGCTTGCGGATCTCCAGTTCGACCCGCGGTAACATGTCGGAGAGCCGAGACGGGTTCTGCCTCAGCACGCCGGCAGTTGCCTGAAGTCGCGCTAACGGCGAGCGCAGCTCGTGGCTTACATCGTGAAACAGACGTCTGACGGTATCGCGCAGTTCCTGCAAGCGGTCACCCATCCCGTCGAATGCGCGACCAAGATCGGACAGTTCGTCACCGCGCCGCCCAATAGTGGTCCCGATCCGGTATTCGAAATCCCCGCCTGCGAAAGCGTTCAGGCCTTCCCGCAGAATTTCAAGGGGTTTTTGAAAGTACCTCGCCAGTAAGAAGGCTGCGAGCAAGCCCATGATCAGGGCCCCCGCAGCGGGGAAAAGCAATGGCGTTATCCTAACCAGCCAACTTATTGCCTGATGCTGGACCGAAATTCTTGTGCAGCCACCTTCAAGTGGCACGTCCCTCTCGTCAGAGGGGGGCGATGGCGAGCAAACGGCGACTGGCGAGGTGCTAATTTGAACCGGGGGGGACATGCCAGCAGCGAGATGTTTGATCGCCTGCAAGCTCTCCGGGCCGCCGGTCGCCAACGCCTGCTGGGCAAGATCCAGCACATTCGAGTTCCGGTTTTCCATCAAGACGTCTTTTGGTGGCACGACCCCCAGCAGCAGGCTAAGGCCAAGTCCACCGAATAAGCAGAGTGCCATCGAAAGAAATATCACTACGAAGAAACGCCGAAACATAGACTAACCTTCCGTCGAAAGTTGATACCCAGATCCACGCTGGTTACGGATCCAGCTTTGCCCGTTTGGACATGGGCCCAACTTTTGCCGGATCGATGAGATATGGACGTCGATGCTCCGGTCATAGGCGGTCAACTGCCGTCCCAATGCCTGTACCGAGAGATCCTCTTTGGTGACCAGCGTGCCAACATGCCGGGCCAGTACCTCTAGCAGATTGAATTCAGTGCCAGTCAAATCAAGGTCGTTCCCCTGCCAGATGGCACGTCGTGAGCCTGGATGAAGCGTAAGCTGGCCCGCCTGAATTTCCGCGGCGGCCTCGGACCGCTCGGCCGTCGATGTGCGACGCAGAATGGCGCGCAGGCGAGCGACCAGTTCACCGGACGAACTCGGTTTCGACACATAGTCATCCGCCCCGAGATTCAGGCCAGAGATGCGATCGACATCGTCGCCTCGTGCGGTCAGCATAAGGACGGGCACCTTGCATTCCCTTCGGATGCGCTGCAGCACCTCGACACCGTTCATGCGCGGCATCATCACATCAAGCACGACGATGTCATAAGCGCCCGAGACCGCCTGTTTCACGCCCTCCCGGCCATCGGCGAAGGCCCGCACCTCGAAGCCTTCCTCGGTCAGGTATTCCGCCAGGAGCCCCGTCAGTTCAACATCATCGTCAATCAGAAGTACGCGTGTCATCAGCGCCTCCGTGCCGTGCCGACAGTTTCATTGGTAGCCCATTACGACCCAAATGGCTTAGGACGGTAAGCCTTTTACGCTTCTTTACCTTCCCTTTACCCAAATTCACGTTCCAGCGGCTACTTCTCGACCAAGAGACTGGCCTGGATAAGCGATACGCCAGAACTTCCCTTGAATCATGCCGAAGCCAAAGGATTGATGTGAAGTACCGACAATCCATAGCGCTCCTCATGGCAACCTCAGTCGCTGCCTGCTCGGTAGGTGTTGACGTAAACCACACGCAACCCGTCGTCGCCCCGGGTTGGCACGCGACACTGCCACACGGCGGCTCGACGGTTGAACTCACCAATTGGTGGGGCAGCCTCGGGGACAAACGTTTGACGCAGTTGATGGCCCTTGCCGAGGCGAACAGCCCCACGGTCGGGTCTGCAGTGGCGAGCATCCGCGCCGCCCGCGCAACGGTCAGAAGCAATCAGTCGTCCTTGTTGCCCTCCCTGACCGCAAGCGAAACGCTCTCGCGCAAGCTTGGTCAAAGCGCGACCGCGTCCTTCCCCGGAGGATCGACGATCTCGAATATTGCAAGCGGTCAGTTTGATTCCTCGTGGGAGATCGACCTGTTCGGCAAGGCGAGATCAAATGTAAATGCTGCCAAATACCGCCTTGCCGGAGCCCAAGCCAGTTGGAACGACGCCCGGGTCACCCTGGCCGCAGAGGTGGCCGACGATTACGTCCAATACCGCGGCTGCATGTTGACCGAGGATGTGTATCGCCGATCACTCAACTCGCAAAATGAGACGTTGAAGGCGACCGGCGATCTGGTCAATGCCGGTTTGGCCTCGTCAAACGATCTGCTTTTGGCGCGGGGCAATGCGGCCACCGCCTCGATCACACTCACCGCCCAGATCGCCACCTGCGAGGCGTTTATCAAGACTCTGACCCAGTTGTCAGGTGGTGATGAGAGCGAAACCCGTAAGATACTGGGAGACGGCATCCGAATGCTTCCCCGGCCACGCACGTTCGCGATCAAGTCGCTGCCGGCGGACCTGCTACGGCAACGCCCGGACATCGTCGCCTCCGAAGCCGAGATGGCCGCGCGGCTGGCCGATGCGGGCGCCTCGGCTGCTGACATCTATCCCAGCTTGTCCCTAAGTGGTTCCTTGAGCATCACAAACGGAGTGACAGGCTGGAGTTTTGGCCCGGCACTTAGCCTGCCATTCTTTCAGGGCGGCGCCAAACGGGCGGCCTTGGAATATTCCAAGGCGCAGTATCAGAAGCAGGCGGAAAGCTATCGCGGGACGGTCCTGTCTGCCGTGGCTGAAGTCGAAACCAATCTTGTCAAACTGCGTGCCGCGCGTCTGGAAAGTTCCGACGCCGCGCGTGCCGCCGATAATCTGCGGCAATACTTCAACGCCGTGGACGAAAATTGGAAAGCCGGCGGTATCAGTCTGTTGGACAGGGAAACCGCAAGACGGAATTCGCAATCGGCAGACCTGACATTGATCAGCATCCGGATGGACGTGCTGCGCCAGTGGATCGCCCTCTTCAAGTCGCTTGGCGGCGGGTGGTCGACCACCCCAGGTAATTCTGAACCTCAAACGAAAACGACAGGAGCTTTGCCATGAGCCGTCTTTTGAGTGTAACGCTCCTGACGCTTTCCGTTGGCCTTGCCGCCGCACCATTTGGCTTGCAAGCTGCAGATTTAGCCGATGGTACGCAGCCGAAAAAGCCCGCATCGTTGACCGTGACGGTGGCCGCGCCCAAGCAGCAGGACTGGCCAATAAATGTGCCCGCAAGCGGCTGGTTACGGCCTTGGCACGAGGCAGTGATCGCGTCGGAAATCGCTGGGCTGCAGGTCACCGCTGTGCTTGTAGATGTTGGCGATACGGTAAAGAAGGGCCAGAAACTTGCTCAGTTTGACGCGGCGTCGATCCGCGCCCAGGTAGATGAGGCGCTGGCTCATGTGGCATCGGCAGAGGCGACCCTCAATCAGGCGCGCTCGGATGCGGAACGCGGTAACCGGCTAAGCGGGTCAGGGGCTGTCTCGGAACAGCAAGTCAAGCAATATCAGATCACCGAGCAAACGGCTCAGGCAGCGTTGGATGCCCAAAAGGCATTGCTGGAGGAGCAAAAAATCAACCTCAGCAAGACTCAAGTTCTGGCGCCGGACGACGGCGTTATTTCCTCCGTCTCAGCGACCTTGGGATCGGTCGCGAGCACAGGAACAGAAATGTTTCGAATGATCCGTCAGGGCCGTATCGAATGGCAAGCGGCAGTCTCGCCAAAATTCATTGGCAAACTCGCGATTGGCGAAAAGGCGACGATCCCTACGCCAGGTGGATCTGTGACCGGGACGATCCGCCTGATCTCACCCACGGTTGATCAAAATACCGGGCGATTGGTGGTCTACGTCTCGTTGCCCCAAACGGATAGCAACGGCCGCAGTCCCAAGGCAGGGCTTTATGCGAGCGGAGTGATTTCGGTCGGGTCTGCGATGGCTATGACGGTCCCGCAAAGCGCCGTCGTTCTGAAGGACGGGTTGAACTATGTCTTTACGCTGAACGCCGATGATACGGTCAGCCGCCAGCGGGTAGTACCGGACAGACGAATGGATGATGCCGTCGAAATCACCGGCGGTCTTGATCCGAAAGCGGAGGTGGTTCAGGTCGGCGGTGCCTTCCTGTCGGACGGTGCGACTGTCAAGGTCGTGCCTGCGACAGGAGCGACGCAATGAACATCTCTGCACTGTCGATCCGGAATCCGGTTCCGGCGATCCTGCTGTTCGTAATGTTGAGCGGACTGGGGTTACTGGCATTCAGCTGGCTGCCCGTACAGAACTTTCCCGACATGGACCTCCCGACCATCAACATCTCGGCAACGTTGCAAGGGGCGGCGCCGGACCAACTGGAAAGTCAGGTTGCACGCAAGATCGAAGACAAGCTGCCCGGGCTAACCCAGCTTGACCACATTACCACCAAGATTACGGACGGAATGGTGTCGATCGTTGTAACGTTCAAGGTCGGCAAAGACCCGCAGACGGCGCTGAATGAAGTCAAGAACGCGGTCGACAGCGCGCAGAGTGAATTGCCGCCCGAAATGTCCGCGCCTCAGGTCACCAAAAGCTCGGTCGCGGCGTCACCGATGATCACCTACGCACTGACGTCGGACCGGCTGGATGAGACTGAGTTGTCATGGTTCGTCGACAACGATCTGACGAAGATGCTGAACTCGGTTGACGGTGTTGGCGAAATTGACCGGGTCGGCGGTATAACCCGAGAGGTCAAGGTTCAGGTAAATCAGGATGTCCTGCATTCGCTCAACATGTCCGTGAGCGACATCAATGCTGCGCTGAAGAACGTACAGGCCGACACGTCGGGCGGGCAGGCATATGTCGGTGGACAGTCGCAGAGCATACGAACACTTGGCGCGGTTCCGACCATTCACGATTTGTCAGAGGTTACAATCCCTTTGTCGACAGGCGCGCGGATCCGGTTGGACGAGATAGGGACAATTAAAGACGGTCACGCTGACCGGGCCTCGCTGGCCTGGCTCGACGGCAAGTCGGTCATCGCAGCGGAAGTTAAGCGATCGAAGGGCTACAGCGATGTCGGCGTGACCAAAGCGATCCGGGCGGCAATGGCGACCTTCGCTGCGGCCCACCCCGACGTGCATTTCCAGGAGGCTTACAACACGGTTGCGCCGACGATCGAAAACTATAACGGCTCGATGGACATGCTGTACGAGGGCGCGGTTATCGCGATCTTTGTGGTCTTTTTGTTCCTGCGAAATTGGCGTGCGACAATCCTAGCGTCGACGGCGCTACCGCTCTCGATTATCCCGACGTTTTTGGCGATGTATTTCTTTGACTTCAGCCTGAACACGATATCGCTGCTGGCCTTGTCGCTTGTGGTTGGCGTTCTGGTCGACGATGCGATTGTCGAAGTCGAAAATATCTCGCGTCACCTCGCCATGGGCAAATCCCCTCTGGATGCTGCGTTGGAGGCTGCTGACGAGATCGGACTTGCGGTGATTGCAACGACCTTCACATTGGTCGCAGTCTTCCTGCCAACCGCCTTCATGGCGGGGATTCCGGGGCTGATTTTCAAGCAATTTGGTGGCACGGCCGCGGTGGCAGTGCTGTCGTCATTGCTCGTGGCACGCCTGCTGACGCCAATGATGGCCGCATATATTTTGAAGCCCGCCAAAGTGTCGGACGAGAAAGACGGCTGGATCATGCGCAATTACTTGCGTGCAATCCATTTTACGCTAACCCACAGGCTTCTGACCCTGCTGCTTGTGGTGGTCTTCCTTGGGTTGTCCGGATTGGCAATTACGCAACTACAGGTCTCATTCCTGCCCGCCTCGGACAATGCGCAAACCCAGATCAAACTTACTGCTGCACCAGGCACGACCTTGAAGGAGACGGACGCACTTGCACGCAGGGCAGTAGATCTGATCAAGAATGTGGACGGGCTGAAATCAACGTTCATCTCGACCGGGACCACCAGCGGGGGAGGTTCTCTTGGCGGTACTACGTCCAAGGCTGTGAATACAGCTACCATTGTGGCCGACCTTCTACCGATCGGTAAGCGCAGCAAAAGCCAGACTATGATTGAGGGCGAAATGCGCGACCGGTTGAGCAACCTTCCCGGTGTTCAGGTGCAAGTCGGCGATGGGGGCAACGGGACGCAGTTGCAGCTGACCCTATCGGGTGACGATTCGACCCTCATAACGCAGTCCGCGAGCGCGCTGGAGGAGCAATTGCGCACACTGAAGGGAATCGGGTCAGTTCGATCCAGCGACAGCCTGCAGGCGCCGGAGGTACAGATCAGGCCCAATTTCTCGCGTGCAGCAGCTTTGGGCATTACATCGCAGGCAATCTCTGATGCGATCCGGGTGGCCACGGCAGGGGACTATTCACAGCAACTGTCAAAGTTGAACCTGCCTCAGCGCCAGGTGGACATCCGTGTCGAGTTGGGGGGGAACGCGCACCTGTCGTTGGACGATATCAAGTCGATTCAACTGAAGGGAAACAACGGGTTGGTGCCGCTCGATTCGATTGCGCAGGTCAGCATCGGAGGCGGGCCCAGCGAGATCGACCGATTAGACCGGTCCCGCAACATTACCCTGACGGTCGAGTTGAACGGCCTGGCAATCGGAGAGGTCAATGCCGCCGCCACGAAGCTGCCAGCCTACCAGAACTTACCGAAGGGCATAAAATTCGTCCAGCAGGGAGAGCTGCAGCGCACAAGCGAGCTATTCAGCAGCTTTGCATTGGCGATGGGGATCGGGGTCTTCTGTATCTATGCCGTGCTCGTGCTGCTGTTTCATGATTTTCTGCAACCGGTGACGATCCTTACCGCCTTGCCCCTTTCGCTCGGCGGGGCCATGTTGCCGCTCGTCTTGACCGGCACGCCTTTTTCGATGCCCGTTGTAATCGGGATGCTCATGCTGATGGGCATCGCGTCTAAGAACTCGATCCTTCTGGTGGAATACGCGATCACCGCAAGGCGGCATGGCGCTTCGCGGATCGACGCATTGATCGACGCCTGCCACAAGCGCGCCCGTCCCATCGTGATGACGACCATCGCGATGGGTGGTGGTATGTTACCCGTCGCACTGAGCCTGTCGGGTGGTGACTCGAGCTTTCGGCAGCCAATGGGAATCGTGGTCATCGGCGGTCTGATAACTTCGACGATCCTCAGCCTCTTGGTGATTCCGGTGGTGTTCACTTATATCGACGACCTGCTAAACCTGCTCAAGCGGCCCTTCGTTGGCAAAGCCCTGAACGATGCGGATCAATTCGGGAACGAGGTCCAAAGCTGACAGGGCAGCAGGATCGTTCGGGCAACTGGTGAACGCCCTGCGCGCGCATCGGGCGGAGTTCGGGTACGTTGCGGCACAGGGGATGGCCAATCCTGGTCGCTTAGCGGAGGTCCTTGAGGCCCCTGAGGACAAAGTTCCAGACGATTTCCGGGAGGCAGTGCGCCTGTATTTGGATCGGATCACGCACCTCACGGAAGATGTGCATGTGCTGGAACGAAAGATAGCCGGTGCAGGACTTGAAAGCCCTGTGGTCGCGCGATTGAAACAGATCCCGGGATCGGTCCTATCTGTGCGCTGGCGACCGTTTACGTTTCTCCCCTACGTTGATCCGCTCGCTTTGCGCGCCACAAATTGGGAAGGAATGTGAGACGCAACCAATCACTCGTGGTGTACGGGTCATTTAGCCGCTGTCATTGAGTTTGAGGAGGTGCGGTAGTGAACCGGCCCGTCGGCGTCAACCAGCCTTGGTCAGTCGCGGAAAACCATCCGCGACCTGCCCGCACTAGGCGTCAACGCGCAGGCACTGAACTACCTCAACTTCCTGATAGCCGAACCGATCCGAGCAGCGGCCATTTATAGGTCTGGCATTCTTGTGCAGGTGCCTCGCCCCGAGAGGTATGCTATCCACAAGCTGATCATCGCCGATCGACGGCGCGATGGCGCGGGCAGCCTGAAGGCGTCGAAGGACCGGGAGCAGGCGGCGTTTCTGATCGAGGCAATGGCCGAGGACAGGCCCGACGATCTGTCCCGGGCCTACGTCACCGCACAGCAAGTAGGCCCCCGTTGGCGCGAACACATGGCGAACTCGCTGAAGCGGATGCCGGGCACGATGAACATCCTGAACAGCATGTGATTATGATCGTCGTGGCGATGATCGGAACAATCAGACTGATAGCAGTGATCGTCATGATAGCGCAGTCGCCGCCATTTGCCGTGTTCCCGACGACAGTGGCAACGACCAGATTGGTCTTGCTCAAGCTGCCCCGAGACTTGGCCGGGAGATAAATCGACCGCGGGGTTTCGCTGTGCGGAACCAAACCCCGACAGAAAACGTCATATGACTGCTCTGTTCGCATCCTGAGCCTTCGGCCACGCGCCGCGAAGATCTGCTTTCCTTTCGGCGTGCCCGACGCCGATCTGCGGGAAAACGGTCGCACGGCGTACAGGACACGTTATCCTGGCCCGGAACGACCGAAATGGGGGCGCATAGCTGATCAACACGGATTGCCTATACACTCATCGGAATAGGAGAATTGGGGGCAACGCGGGTTGGTACCAGCCGCGGCTTCGGCAGGGGATTGGCAGAATATCCAAGGTGCCAAAGCCCCACGCTTCGCCGCACAGGTCAATCCGTGTCGCTTCGAGTGAATTGCTTCACCTCGCGCCTCGTACATTTCGCCTTGACCCGGCCGCTCCGTGAACGGACTGCTCCGTTATGGGGAGGCAAGGACATTGAGCAAAGGTTCAGGTATGGAGCAGGGCTTGTCGTGGCGCGAGTTCCTTGGTGATGCCTCGGTCGCATCACTCTCACTGGTCTGCATGGCGGTCTGGCTACACGCGGCGGACAGCCTGGTGGTGGCGACGATGCTGCCGCGGATCGTCGCCGACATCGGCGGCGCGGCCTATGTCGGCTGGTCTGTCTCGCTCTACCAGATTGGCTCGATCGTCCTCGGGGCGGCCAGTGCGCTGGTGACGCTGCGCTTCGGGCTGCGACTGCCGATGAGCGCCGCGGCCCTGACCTTTGGCCTCGGCTGCACGCTTAGCGCCATGGCCCCGTCAATGGGGGTGCTTCTTATCGGCCGAACGCTCCAGGGCCTCGGCGGTGGTGGCCTCGTCTCGATGTCCTTCATTGCAGTCAGCCTGCTGTTTGAGAGGCGCCACATCGCACGAGTGTTGGCGACGATCTCGGCGCTCTGGGGCGTCTCCGCTTTTCTCGGGCCTTTGCTGGGCGGATTGTTCGTCCAATACGCGACATGGCGCATCGGCTTTTGGTTCTTCGCGGTCGAGGCGCTGGTGCTGGCTGGCCTGATCCTGTGGATCGCGCCCCGACACCAGAGAGCGGGTAGCGGAGGCAGCTTCCCGGTGGTGCGCCTCGCGCTGCTGTCGGCGGGGGTGGTGCTGGTATCCGAGGGCGGCGTGGTCGTCGCGCCGCTCAGGACCGGTGTGCTGGTCCTTGCAGGGCTGGTCTGCCTTGTGCTGTTCTTCCTCCGCGATGCCCGCGCGACCGCCAGCCGGCTGTTGCCGCGTGGGCCGCTGGACCTGAGGCGCCCGACCGGAGCGGCGCTGGTGATGATCCTGGCGATGTCGATGGCGACCATCGCCGGGACTGCCTATGGCCCGATCTTGCTCGTGCAGATACACGGGCTCACCGCGCTCGAGGCCGGATACGTCATCGCCGCCAGTTCGATCGGCTGGACCCTGATGGCGATCCTGGTTTCGGGGACGCCCGAATGGCTGGACCGCACCTTGATTGCCATCGGCATGATCGTTGTCGCGCTCGGCCTCCTCCTAATGGTCTGGGCCATGCCGTCCGGGTCCGTCTGGCTGGTTGCCCTGGCGATGGCGGCCACGGGCGGAGGCTTTGGGTTGTCCTGGACTTTCATCCTGCGCCGCGCGACCGCGCTGGCCGACGGCGACGAAGTGCAGCGCATCGCCGGTGCAATCCCCGTGCTGCAACGGCTGGGCTATGCCCTCGGCGCCGCCGTCATCGGCATCGTCGCCAATGCAAGCGGATTCCTGTCGATGCAGACACCAGCCGACGGTGCGCATGCAGCGCGGGCGATCTTCCTGGCCTGCCTGGTTCCGGCGGCGCTGGCGCTAAGCGCGATGCTGGCGCTCGTGCGGCGGTAGTCAGCGCCCCGGGCGCATCCGCACGAAACTCAGCATTAGCTATCGGCAGCGTTATTCGGTCTGGATGTGAATTGCGGGCTCGCATCAATGTTGTGTGGCAGTTGGAACGGTGGTCGCGGGGCTCTGAAAACCACGCTCTGCGCAATTTCTGTGCGTAAACTCCGAGTCTGCTCATTCTTTCGCTGATCATGGGCCTTCATTCGCCACTGCGGCAGCTTTGAATTGCGGCATCCCACACCATAGCTCAGATCATGCATGGGCGCTGAAAGGTGGGTCAATGACGGATAGGCTTTCGATCGTCGTTGTCGAAAAAGACCGCGCGCGCGCGCTGCTTATTGTCGACAGCCTGCGCGAAACCGGCGACCACAACATCTTTGTAATCTCGGAGGAAACCAGCCTCGCGCGGCGTATTGCGGAACGGCAGCCAGATTTGGTGCTGATTGATCTGACCAACCCCTCGCGCGACATGCTGGAGGAACTGACGCTGGCCTCGGGGCCCATGGAACGTCCGGTGGCGATGTTTGTTGATCGCTCGGACGCGGCGCAGACCAAGGCGGCGATCGAGGCAGGCGTGTCGGCCTACGTTGTGGACGGGCTCCGGGCGGATCGGATCAAATCCATCATGGATGCAGCGATTGCGCGCTTTCACATGTTTCACAAGATGCGCTCCGAACTCATCGCGACCAAGGCGGCGCTAGACGAACGCAAGATCATCGACCGGGCAAAGGGCTTGCTGATGCGCGCGCGCGGGATCGACGAGGATGCCGCCTATGCATTGCTGCGCAAGACCGCGATGGATCAGGGACGCAAGATCGCCGATGTCGCCTCCGCGCTCGCAACCGCGGCGGCGCTTTTAAAATGAACCAACTGTCTCTTCCCCTCGGGTTCATCCCGCTCGTTGACGCCGCCCCGCTGATCATCGCCAAGGAACTCGGCTTTGCCGAGGAAGAGCGGCTGTCCTTCGATCTGAAACGCGCGGCGTCGTGGTCGATGCTGCGCGATATGCTCAGCTTCGGTCAGGTGGATGGGGCGCACATGCTCTCGCCGGTGCCGGTTGCGACCGCCTTGGGGCTTGGCGGCGCGGGTGGGCGGCTTGATGCGCTGCAGGTGCTGGCGGTCAACGGCACTGTAATCGGCGTCTCACGCGCGCTGGCAGCTCGGATGAGCGCGGCCGGGCACCCGTTCGACTTCGCCGATGCCGAAGCTGCGGGCCACGCGCTGATCGCGGCAAAAGGTGCGCCCCTGCGCATCGGGGTCCCCTTTCCATTCTCGATGCATGCCGAGTTGCTATATTATTGGCTGGGCGCACTGGGTGTGCACGCGCCGCAACATCTGATCGTGCGCACCATACCGCCACCCCTCATGGCCGAGGCGCTTGCCAGCGGAGAAATCGACGCCTTTTGCGTGGGCGAGCCGTGGGGGTCGGTTGCCGTCGAAACGGGCGCGGGCGCGCTTTTGCTGCCTGGGGCGGCGATCTGGTCCTTCGCACCGGAAAAGGTGCTGGCCGTGCGCCATGACTGGGCCGACGCCAACCCCGACATCGCGGGCCGTCTGATGCGTGCCGTTTGGCGGGCGGGCCGCTGGCTGGGTGCAAGCGAAAACCACACCACTGCCGCCGAAATTCTGGCGCGGTCGGTCTACCTGAACGTCGCGGCCGAAATCATAGACCGCGCGCTGGCGGGCGAGCTGATCTTGTCGCAAACCGGCGCAGAGGCGCGCGCTCCGCAGTTTCTGGAGTTTCATGCCGGGGCCGCAACCTTCCCCTGGCGTAGTCAGGCAGAGTGGATCGGCATGCAAATCGCGGCGCGTCTGGGACTTGACCGATCACAGGCGGTCACTGCCGCACGCGCCGTCTTCCGACCGGATCTGTACCGCCGCAACCTTGCCGGAATCGTGCATAGGATGCCGATCTCGTCCGACAAGGTCGAAGGCGGCCTCGTGCATGCCGAGACCCTCACCGGGGCCGAAGACAGTGTGGTTCTGAACCGAAACCGCTTTTTCGACGGTCGCATATTCGATCCAACCGGCGGAAAAGTGACTAAATCTTAGGCGGAGTTGCTGCGATGCAGCGAATTGCCCCTGACCATCTATGGCGCGAATCAATGCCTCAGCCCTAGATGGACGCAACGGAGCAACGACGTTCCGCCATTTCCCGAGAATCTGGGATCAGAGCAAAGCCGCTCGACCCGTCACTTCTTCAGTGACGCGTGTCGTCGGCTTTTTTCGTTTTGCTGCATCGTCCGCTATGACAGGGAACCAAACATGAAGATCTGCGCCGCCATAGTAACCGCCGCCACACTCTTCGCCGCGCCCACATGGGCAAAAATGCTGGACGTTGAAAAGGACACGCTGACGCTTGGCTTCATCAAGCTGACCGATATGGCCCCGCTCGCCATCGCCAAGGAAAAGCACTTTTTCGAGCATGAAGGCCTCTACGTCACGCTTGAGCCGCAGGCAAACTGGAAGGTGCTTCTCGACCGGGTGATCTCGGGTGAGCTGGACGGCGCACACATGCTGGCGGGGCAACCGTTGGCGGCGACGATCGGCTACGGCACCAAGGCCCACATCATCACGCCCTTCGCGATGGACCTGAACGGCAACGCGATCACTGTATCTAATGCGATCTGGGACGCGATGAGGCCGAATGTAAAGATGGGCACCGATGGCAAGCCGCTGCACCCGATCGGGGCGGATGCGCTGAAGCCGGTCGTGGCCAGCTACCGCGCGCAGGGCAAGCCGTTCAACATGGGCATGGTGTTCCCGGTTTCCTCGCATAACTACCAACTGCGCTATTGGCTTGCCGCGGGCGGGCTGATGCCGGGCTACTATGGCCCCTCCGACACCTCGGGCCAGATTGGCGCCAATGTCCTGCTGTCTGTGACACCGCCGCCGCAGATGCCTTCGACCCTCGAGGCTGGCACGATTTACGGCTATTGCGTCGGTGAGCCGTGGAACGAGGCGGCTGTCGCGAAGGGTATCGGCGTGCCGGTGGTGACCTCGTATGAGATATGGAAGAACAACCCGGAAAAGGTCTTTGGCGTCACCGCGGAATTTGCGCAGAAATACCCGAACACCACGCTGGCGCTGACCAAGGCGTTGATCCGCGCGGCGATATGGCTGGACGAGGATAACGGCAAGAATCGCGCCGAGGCGGTTAAAATCCTGAGCGAACCGCAGTATGTCGGAGCCGATGCGAACGTCATTGCCAACTCGATGACCGGCACCTTCGAGTATGAAAAGGGCGACCAGCGCGCTCTGCCTGATTTCAATGTCTTCTTCCGTTATAACGCGACCTACCCGTTCTACTCGGACGCGGTCTGGTATCTGACGCAGATGCGCCGCTGGGGACAGATCCCGCAGGGCCACGACGACGCATGGTATTCGGCAGAGGCGAAGTCGGTCTACAAGCCCTCGATCTACCTTCAAGCTGCCAAGATGCTGGTGGATGAGGGTAAGGCGAAGGCGTCCGATTTTCCTTGGAATAGTGATGGTTACAAACCCGCCACCACGGATTTCATCGATGGCGTCAGCTATGATGGCAAGACCCCTAATGCCTATATCGACAGCCTGAAGATCGGGCTGAAAGACCAGCAGACCGTCGTTGATGGCAAGGTCACGAACTGACCGCAGCGGCCCGTCCCGGCGGGGCGGGCCGCACATCTCGCGCCCATTCAGGAACATGACAATGACCGCAATCGACACCTCGCCTCCGAAAGTTGCCAATGGCATCTCACGTCGCGAACGCACTTCCACACGCATCAACACGCTGGACACCTGGTTGAAGGTCGTGGGCCTCCCTTGGGTCGCGCCGATCCTGCGTATTGTCGCTGGTGACACACCGCGCGCTCAGGCCAAGGAACTGTTCCGCTTGCTTGGCATTCCGTTCTTGGCCATTTGCGGCTTCCTGCTGCTCTGGGGCGCGCTGGCGCCGCAAGTGCAAACTTCCCTTGGCGCCGTCCCGGGGCCGGTGCAGGTCTGGCAACAAGCGGTGGCGCTGAACGCCGAGGCCGTCGCGACAGATCAGAAGGCCGCGGACTTCTACGCCCGCGAAGCCGCGCGCAACGTGCAACTGGTGGCCGACGGTCAGGCCGACCGGGTGAAGCACCACGAATTCACTGGCGCGCCCACCTATTACCAGCAGATCTGGACCTCGATCAAAACCGTCTTCTTCGGCTTTCTGCTGGGCACGTTGGTGGCGGTTCCACTGGGCATTGTTTCGGGCCTGTCGCCCACCGCCAATGCCGCTATCAACCCGCTGGTGCAGATCTTCAAGCCGGTCTCGCCTCTCGCGTGGCTGCCAATTGTCACCATGGTCGTTTCGGCCGCATACGCTACGAACGATGGGTATTTCAGCAGATCCTTCCTGATTTCCGCGATCACCGTCACGCTTTGCTCGCTTTGGCCCACGCTGATCAACACGGCGCTTGGCGTCGCCTCGATCGACCGTGATCTGGTTAACGTCGGGCGCGTGCTGAAGCTGGGCACCTGGACCCGGATTACCAAGCTGGTGCTCCCTTCCGCGTTACCGCTGATCTTCACCGGCATGAGGCTTAGCCTCGGCGTGGGCTGGATGGTGCTGATCGCGGCAGAGATGCTGGCGCAGAACCCCGGCCTTGGCAAATTCGTCTGGGACGAGTTCCAGAACGGCTCATCCAACAGCCTCGCACGGATCATGGTCGCCGTGCTGACCATCGGCATCATCGGCTTCCTGCTTGACCGAATAATGCTGGCGCTGCAGCAGATATTCACCTTCTCGGCACATCGGTGATCGCCATGAGTATCCTTGAATTCACTAATGTCTGCAAAGGGTTCGGCGTGGGCAGCGCGCGCCGCGAAGTGTTGCGCGATGTCACACTCTCGGTCGCTGAAGGCGAGTTTCTGGCGATCCTCGGCTTTTCGGGAACCGGCAAGACGACCCTGATCAACCTGATCGCCGGGTTGCAGGCCCCCGATAGCGGCACCGCCACCTATCGCAGCGCGCCCATCACCGGCCCGGGGCCAGAGCGTGGGCTGGTGTTTCAGTCCTATTCGTTGATGCCGTGGCTGACGGTGGCCGGCAATATCCAACTTGCGGTCGATGCCGTGCATGGCCAGCTTCCGCGCGCAGAGCGCCGCGCTCTCGTCGCCAAATACATCGCAACGGTGGGCCTTGCCCATGCCGCAGACCGGCGACCCGCAGAGCTGTCCGGGGGTATGCGTCAACGCGTCTCTGTCGCCCGTGCGCTGGCGATGAACCCCGAGATGCTGCTGCTTGACGAGCCGTTGTCGGCCCTCGATGCGCTCACCCGCGCCAGCCTTCAGGACGAGATCGAGGCGATCTGGGAGGCCGACCGAAAAACGGTTGTGCTGATCACCAATGACGTGGATGAGGCGATCCTTTTGGCCGACCGCATCGTGCCGTTGAACCCCGACGGCACGCTTGGCGCGCCCTTCGCTGTTACGCTGCCGCGCCCGCGCGATCGGTCAGGCGTCAACCATGACCCCGCCTTCAAACAACTCCGGGCCGATGTAACCAAATACCTGATGGATGTCGGCATAGCCTCGAAGGTTGAGGAAACCCGCCGTTTGCCGAAAGTGACCCCCCTGCACGCGTTGCCCAATGCGTACGCTCAGGCCGCCGTCAGTGCCACCGATGACCGCTATCTGCACTACTCCCAACTGCACAAGAACTATGCCACGCCCAAGGGGCCGGTCACGGTAGTCGAAGACTTCGAACTTACCCTGAAGAAGGGCGAATTCGTCAGCCTGATTGGCCATTCCGGCTGTGGCAAGTCCACGGTCCTGACCATGACGGCGGGCCTCAACGACATCTCTAAAGGTGCCATCAAGCTTGATGGACTGCACGTCGAGGGCGCCGATCCCGAACGCGCGGTGGTGTTCCAATCGCCCTGCCTGTTTCCTTGGCTGACCGCCAAGGAAAACGTCGCGATCGGCGTTGACCGGGTCTATCCCAAGGCGACGCAACCCGAGCGGCAAGAGGTGGTGGAATACTATCTTGAACGCGTGGGTCTTGCCGACGCGATGGACCGCACCGCCGCCACCATGTCGAACGGCATGCGCCAGCGCGTCGGCATCGCCCGCGCCTTCGCTTTGTCACCCAAGCTTCTGTTGCTGGATGAACCCTTCGGAATGCTCGACAGCCTGACCCGATGGGAGCTTCAAGAGGTGCTGATGGAGGTGTGGAGCCGCACCAAGGTCACCGCCGTCTGCGTCACGCATGATGTGGACGAGGCGATCCTTCTTGCCGACCGCGTGGTGATGATGACCAACGGCCCGCGCGCCACCATCGGCCGTATTCTTGACGTGACGCTGCCGCGCCCGCGCACCCGTAAGACACTGCTGGAACACCCCGATTACTACCGCTACCGCGCCGAGGTTCTGGATTTCCTCGCCGAATACGAACACGGCCGCAACCCCGCCGCCAAAGCAGAGGAGGCCGCATGATGGTCCAGAAACTTGTCGTCATCGGCGCGGGCATGGCCTCTGGGCGTGTGCTTGAGCACCTGTTCGAAGACATGCCGGGTGCCTACGACGTAACTCTCTTCGGGGCAGAGCCGCGCGGGAACTATAACCGCATCATGCTCTCGCCAGTTCTGTCGGGCGAAAAGACCTATGAGGATATCGTGACGCATGACGCAGGCTGGTATGCCGCGCACCACGTCACCTGCCGCTTTGGCGAGACCATCACCAAGATAGATCGCGCCCGCAAGGTGGTGATCTCGGCCAAGGCCGAGACGCCCTATGATAAGCTGCTGATCGCCACCGGCTCGGCGCCTTTCATGATCCCCATCGCAGGGCGTGATCTGCCCGGCGTCATGCCCTACCGCGATCTGGATGACACCAACGCGATGGTTGCCGCGGCATCCAGACCCGGCGCCAGAGCCGTGGTAATCGGCGGCGGGCTTTTGGGGCTGGAGGCTGCTGCGGGCCTGCGTCTGCGCGGGATGGAGGTGGTGGTGCTGCACCTGATGGGCCACCTGATGGAGCGGCAACTGGACCCAGCCGCGGGCTATCTTCTGCAAAAAGACCTCGAACGACGAGGGATCAAGGTCCATTGCAAGGCGCAGACCAAAGCCATCCTGGGCAACGGTCACGTCGAAGCGGTGCTGCTGGACGACGGCACCATTTATGACGCCGATATCGTGGTGATGGCGGTTGGTATCCGCCCTGAAACCCGCATCGCCACGGATGCGCATCTTGAGGTGGAACGCGGCATCGTGGTCAGTGACCAGATGGTCACCTCCGACCCGGATATTCTGGCGGTCGGCGAATGCGTGCAGCATAACGGCCAGCTTTTCGGCCTCGTCGCCCCGCTCTACGACATGGCAAAAGTCGCCGCGAAAACCCTGACGGCCGAGGCGGCGGCGTTCCGCCCGCAACAAACCTCGACCAAGCTCAAAGTAACTGGGGTGGACCTGTTCAGCGCGGGCGATTTCGCCGAAGGCGACGGGCGCGAGGAAATCGTGTTCCGCGACCCCTCGCGCGGGGTCTACAAACGACTGGTCTTGCAAGATAATCGCCTGATCGGCGCGGTGATCTATGGCGACACCGCTGACGGCAACTGGTTCTTTGGCCTTATCAAGGATCAGACCAACATCGCCGACATGCGCGAAACCCTGATCTTTGGCCCCAGCTACCAAGGGGGTGCCTCGACGGACCCTATGGCGGCCGTTGCAGCATTGCCGCCTGAGGCGGAGATTTGCGGCTGCAACGGCGTGTGCAAAGGCAAGATCACCGAGGCGATTGCAGGCGGCGCCATCACGCTCGACGCGGTGCGGGCAAAAACCAAGGCGTCCAGCTCTTGCGGCACTTGCACCGGGCTCGTCGAACAGGTTCTGGCCGTCACCCTGGGCGATGCCTACGCCGCGTCGACAGTAAAACCAATGTGCCCCTGCACCGATCTGGCGCATGAAGACGTGCGCCGCTTGATCAAGACCCGAGCGCTCAAATCCATCCCAGCCGTGATGCAAGAGCTGGGTTGGAAAACCTCCTGCGGATGCCACTCCTGTCGCCCCGCACTTAACTTCTACCTGCTGGCCGACTGGCCGCTGGAGTATCAAGACGACCGTCAGTCACGCTTCGTGAATGAACGCAACCATGCCAACATCCAGAAAGATGGCACTTATTCCGTGGTGCCCCGTATGTGGGGCGGCGTCACCTCGGCGCGTGAGCTGCGCGCCATCGCCGATGCGGCGGACAAATACGACGTGCCTATGGTCAAGGTCACCGGTGGCCAGCGCATCGACCTTCTGGGCGTGAAGAAAGAGGATCTGCCTGCGATGTGGGCCGACCTGAATGCGGCAGGCATGGTTTCCGGCCACGCCTATTCCAAGGGGCTGCGTACCGTCAAAACCTGTGTCGGAACCGAGTTCTGCCGCTTCGGCACCCAGGATTCCACCGGCCTTGGCATCAAGCTGGAAAAACTGCTGTGGGGGTCGTGGACACCGCACAAGGTCAAACTCGGCGTCTCGGGCTGCCCGCGCAACTGCGCCGAAGCGACCTGCAAGGATGTCGGCGTGGTCTGCGTCGACTCTGGCTACGAGATCGGTGTGGCGGGTGCTGCGGGCATGGAGGTTAAGGCCACTGAACTGCTCGCCAAAGTCACCACCGAGGCGGAAACCATCGAGATCATCACCGCCTTCATTCAGCTTTACCGCGAAAACGCGCGCTACCTCGACCGCCCCTGGAAGTGGGTCGCCAAGGTCGGCCTTCCGTGGGTGCAGGCAACCGTGGTCGAAGATAGCGCCACCCGCCGCGCATTGGTCGAGCGGTTCGACGTTTCGCAATCCGTTTACCGCAAAGATCCCTGGACCGAACACGCCCGCCCAGAAGAGCGCGCGGCATGGGCCCCGCTTGCCGACCTGACACTGGAGGCCGCCGAATGACCCAAGCTCCCTCCAGTTGGATCGACATCGGTGCCTTGTCCGACATCCCCCTGCGCGGCGCGCGCGTCGTTCGCACTCAAGGCGGCTGCATCGCGCTGTTCCGCACAGTTGGCGATCAGGTCTTTGCCATCGACGACCGCTGCCCCCACAAGGGCGGCCCCCTGTCCGAAGGCATCGTGCATGGCACCCGCGTCACCTGCCCGTTGCACAATCTGGTGCTCGACCTCGAAACCGGCCTCGCCTTAGGCGAGGATGCGGGTAGCGTCGCAACCCACCCGACTCGCGTCGAAGACGGGCGCATCTGGCTCGACGCGGCGCTGTTGGAAAAGCGGTCCGCTGCATGACGGACGACAGCGCCCAAATCCGCAGCACCTGCCCCTATTGCGGCGTGGGCTGCGGAGTATTGCTCAGCCCGGACGGCGCTGGAGGCCTGACCGTGCAGGGCGACCCCGCGCATCCTGCAAACAGGGGGCGCCTCTGTTCCAAAGGCAGCGCGTTGGGCCAAACCGTAGGGCTGGAGGGACGGCTACTTGCCCCCACGATCAACGGCGCGACGGCAACATGGGACACGGCGCTCGACCTCGTTGCCGACAAGTTCCGCAGCGCAATCGCCCAACATGGCCCCGACAGCGTCGCCTTCTACGTCTCGGGCCAAATGCTGACCGAGGATTACTACATCGCCAACAAGCTGATGAAGGGGTTTATCGGTTCGGCCAACATCGACACCAACTCGCGCCTTTGCATGGCGTCTTCCGTGGCAGGACACCGGCGCGCCTTTGGCACCGACACCGTCCCCGGCACTTACGAGGATCTGGAGGAGGCCGATCTGGTCGTGCTGGTCGGCTCTAACCTCTCGTGGTGCCATCCGGTGCTGTATCAGCGGCTGGCAGCAGCAAAAGCGGCGCGACCGGCGCTGCGCGTGGTCAACATCGACCCCCGCCGTACCGCGACCAGCGACCTCGCCGACCTGCATCTGCCCCTCGAACTGGGTAGCGATGTGGCGCTGTTCAACGGCCTTTTGGCGGCCATCGCCGATGCCGGTGCGGTCAATGCCCGATATGTTGCCGATCACATAAGCGGGTTCGACACGACACTTCGCGCGGCCCGAGCAAGCGACCTGAGCCTAACCGGGCTTGATCCTGCGGACCTCGCCAGCTTCTACGACCTTTGGGTGCGCACCACCAAGGTCGTGACCATCTATTCCCAAGGCGTCAACCAATCCTCCAGTGGCACCGACAAGGTGAACGCCATCCTCAATTGCCACCTTGCAACCGGACGGATCGGGCGGCCGGGCATGGGGCCATTTTCTGTCACCGGCCAGCCCAACGCTATGGGCGGGCGCGAGGTTGGCGGCATGGCCAACATGCTCGCCTGCCATCTGGATATCGAAAATGCGGAACACCGCGCCACTGTGCAATCCTTCTGGCAATCGCCCACCATCGCGGCGGTACCCGGCCTGAAAGCGGTCGAGATGTTTCGGGCCGTCGCGACCGGTCGCATCAAGGCGCTGTGGATCATCGCCACCAACCCCGCCGTTTCGACGCCAGAGGCCGACGCGGTCCGCGATGCCATTGCCGGTTGCGACTTCGTTGTGGTCTCCGACCTCACCGCGCGGACCGACACTGCTCGCCTTGCGCATGTCCTCCTGCCAGCCACCGGCTGGGCCGAGAAATCCGGCACCGTCACCAATTCCGACCGTACCATCAGCCGCCAGCGCCCGGCGCTCACCGCTCCGGGTGAGGCACGCGACGACTGGCGCATCCTGTGCGACGTCGCCGCCCGCATGGGTTGGGCAAGTGCTTTCACCTATGACACCCCCGCCGAAATCTTTCGTGAATACGCGGCCCTTTCCGGCGTTGCCGTTGGACTGGGACTCGATTTCGATATCTCAGGTCTGGCCACCGCCGATTACGACGCATTGCCCCCCACCCGGTGGCCGGTCGGCGCAACCAAACCCAAAGAGCGCTTCTTCGCCAACGGTGGCTTCTTTACCCCCGACCGCCGCGCCCGCATGGTGCCCGTTACCGCTACGTCACCCGCCGCACTTACCCCCGCCGCGCCGTTCCGCCTGAACACGGGTCGTGTGCGCGATCACTGGCACACGATGACCCGCACCGGAAAATCCCCCCGCCTCAGCCAGCACATTGCCGAACCTTTCATCGAAATCCACCCCGACGACGCGGCAGATCTCGGCATCGCGCCAGCCTCGCTGGCAGCGGTCTCCAGCCCCTCGGGCCGCGCCATCCTGCGCGCCCTCATCACAACGCGCGTGCAGCCGGGACACCTGTTCGCCCCAATCCATTGGAGCGGTGAGACCGCGCCAACTGGCCGCATCGATGCGGTCATCGCCACCGCCACCGACCCCCATTCCGGCCAGCCGGAAACAAAGGCGGCAGCCGTGCAAATCGCACCCTTTGCCGCCCAGTGGTTCGGCTTCGCCGTGGCAAAAAACCCGCTCACCCCGGATTGCGCCTACTGGGCGCGGGCGCGCACCACCACCGGCTATCGCGCCGAATTGGCCGGTGTGAGCGCGCCCGACGACTGGCGCGCCGAGGCACGCCGCCTGTTCAACCTGCCGGATGCGCAAATGGTCAGTGTAATCGACCCCGCGCGCGGCCTCGCGCGGCTCGCGTTCCTTGAACACGGCTGCGTCGTCGCCGCCCTGTTCATCGCGACCCATCCGGTCGCCGTCTCGCGCAACCACGCGGTTGATCTGCTTGGCACCGCGCCCGACCATGGCCTGCTGGCCGGTCGCCCCACCGCCGACCGCCCAGACGCCGGCGCTATTATCTGCGCCTGCTTCGACGTCGGGGCAAACACCATCCTCACCGCCATCGACACCCAATCCCTCGCCACCGTCGAGGCGATCGGAACCGCCCTGCGCGCCGGCACCAACTGCGGCTCCTGCCGCTCCGAATTGCGCGCCTTGCTTTCTTCCCGCCGGATCCGCCAAGCCGCCGAATGACCTGCAAAGGAGCGCCTGCGTGAAAACCTTTCCGATGTTCCTGACCATGACCGGCCGCCGCGTTATCATCGCAGGCGGGGGCGAGCAGGCCGCGCAGAAGGCCCGCCTGATGCTCAAGACCGAGGCGCACGTCACGCTCCTCGCCCCCTCGCTCGCCCCCGAACTCACAGCGCTTATCGCCTCGAACCGCGCCGGTCACCACGCGGGCCCGATCACGCCCGAAACCTTCCGCGACACTGCGCTCGTATTCATCGCCACCGGCTGCCCCGCCGCAGATCTCGCGCTGCATACCCTTGCCAAGCTCGGCGGCGCTCTGGTCAACACCGTCGATCAACCCGCGCTTTGCGATGCCCTTACCCCCTCGATCGTTGATCGCGATCCGGTGGTTGTGGCGATTGGCACCGAGGGCACGGCTCCCGTGCTGGCGCGCCAAATCAAGACCGCTGTCGAGACGATGCTGGAGCCCCGCCTTGGCGAGTTTGCTGCTCTCGCCGGACGCATGCGCGAGGCCGTTGCGCACCAGATCACGCCCCGCGCTCGGCGCGCCTTCTGGGCATGGGTGTTCTCTGACACCCCGCGCAGGCTGCACGCCGCCGGGCGCGAACAGGACGCAGCCCTTGCCCTGAAATCCGCGCTTAGCACTGGCATCACCCTCGCCGCCTCGCAGGGCTGCATCAGCCTTGTTGGCGCTGGCCCCGGCGCGCGCGACCTGCTGACCCTGCGCGCCGTGCAGCGCCTGCAAGAGGCCGACGTCATCTTCTACGACCGCCTCGTCGATCCGCAGGTGCTGGAACTGGCCCGCCGCGACGCCACCCGCATTTTTGTCGGCAAAGAGGTCGGCGCAAATTCTTGGCCGCAGGACCGCATCAACGGTGTGATCGTCGCTGCCGCACGCAAAGGCCAGCGCGTCGTGCGCCTGAAAAGCGGCGACCCCGGCATTTTCGGCCGCGCAGAGGAAGAATTGGAGGCCGCGCGCCGCGCTGGCATCCCGATCGAAATCGTGCCCGGCATCACCGCCGCGATCGCCGCCGCCGCCAGCCTTGGTCGGGCGTTGACAGAGCGCGGCCAGACTGACCACCTCGTTTTCGCCACCGGTACCTGTTGTACCGAGGCCGATAGGCCGGATTGGGCTGCCATGCTGACCCCCGGTGCCACGCTCGCCGTATACATGGCGGTCGGGCGCCTCGCCGAACTGCGCGCAAACCTTCTTGCCGCGGGTCACGCCGCGGATATGGAGGTTGAAATCGTCAGCAAGGCCAGCCAACCGGGCGAACGCCGCCTGAAAACCACGCTTGTCCGAATGGAGGCCGACGCAGTCGCCAATGCGATCTTCAGCCCCGCGATCCTGATCCTCCGACGGGCTAAAGCTCAACCTGACGCTAACGGTCAATTTCGCAAAGATCGCCTGACCGTCACAGCGGAGTCGTGGAAGTCGGAACTAAGATGTGATTAGGCGGCCAATTTGGACCCCTTCCGGCGCTCGAAAGTGACCGCACAAAGGACCGAAATTTTTGTTGCACTCTTAACATGTTGGCAGCGTTTAGGTGGGGTCACCGCTGGGCGCCTATAGAGGGTCAAGCCCGGTTCTGAAGTACACTTAGCCTTTTGGGATCGGATCCACACGAAACATAAGGTATCCCAAATTGCGCTGGCCTTTCTGCATCGCAGCAATATACAGCATGACGCAACGTCAACTTGGGAGGGGGCCCAGTTGAGCATCTCAATTCCCGTTACGCGCCGCTCGGTGGACGGTCGCTTAGTCCGCTGCGAAGGCCTGCCATCTGTCTGCCGAACCGCTCAACCGGCCTCGGCCGCCCAACAGGGCGATCTCGCCACAGGGGAGACAACCCAATGATGATCGCGCGCTCCCGTCAGGAGCTGAGCCGTGCGACTGCCAACTGGCGCCACGCCGGAGAGCGTATCGGAGTTGTGCCAACCATGGGCGCGCTGCATGACGGGCACCTCAGCCTCGTTGACGCAGCGCGCCAGGTTGCGGAGCGCTGCATTGCAACCATTTTTGTGAACCCCAAGCAGTTCAACAATTCCGACGATCTCGCGCGCTATCCGCGGACCGAGGCCGACGACATCGCCAAACTCGCGACCCGCAACGTCGATATCGTCTACATCCCTGACCCGGCCGAGATCTACCCCGACGGCTTTGCCACGACCGTTTCCGTTACAGGCGTCAGCGAGGGCCTCTGCGGCGCCTCGCGCCCCGGCCACTTCGACGGCGTCGCCACTGTCGTGGCGAAGCTGCTCCTGCAGACGCGGGCCGATTTTGCCTTCTTCGGCGAAAAGGATTTTCAGCAACTGCAGGTCATCCGCCGTCTGGCGCGCGACCTCGATCTGCCTGTCAAGATTTTGGGCTGCCCAATTGTGCGCGGGCCGGATGGGCTCGCGCTGTCCTCGCGCAACACGCGTTTGAGCGTCGGGGCTCTGCACAAAGCTGCCGTTCTCTATCGGGCATTGAGGGAGGCCGCCGCGCGCATCGCCGCGGGGGAATCGGCAGACATTCCGTTGCGTACGGCGGCGGCAGTGATCCTCGCATCGGGGTTTTCTGCCATCGACTATATCGAACTGTGCGCCGAAGACGATCTGATGCCGCTTGCGGCGGCCACCCGTCCGGCGCGTATCCTCTGTGCCGCCTGGCTCGACCGGGTCAGATTGATTGACAACGTCGCGCTTGACGACCTACTGCCCGCTGAGCCGATAACGGCGCACCTGAAAGAAAGGCTTGCCAATGCTTGACCTCGCGAGTGTCCGAGCCGTTTTGGCGAACACCTACGATCTGACCCCGTCGTGGGACAAGGTCGAGGCAACCAAGGACCTTTATGCTCTCGCCGATCGGGTGATCTCGCCGCCGGACTGGGCGCTGCACGCCCCCTACATCCTTGCGATCAACGCGCTGAAGCGCGAGCGTAATGCGGTCATTCTGGCCCACAACTACATGACGCCAGAGATTTACCACGGCGTTGCCGATGCGGTGGGTGACAGCCTGCAACTGGCGATCAAGGCGACGCAGGTCGACGCTGATGTGATCGTGCAATGCGGCGTTCACTTCATGGCCGAGACCTCGAAGATATTGAACCCGTCGCGCACCGTGCTGATCCCGGACGTCGAGGCGGGCTGTTCACTGGCCTCTTCCATCACGGCGGCGGGGATTGCCGAGATGCGCGCGAAATACCCCGGCGCGCCGGTCGTATCTTACGTCAACACCACCGCCGAGGTGAAAGCGGCGTCCGATATCTGCTGCACCTCTGCCAATGCGCTGCAGATCGTCGAGGCGATGGAGGGCGACACCGTCATCATGACGCCCGATCAGTATCTGGCGCAGAATGTTGCGGCGCAAAGCTCTAAACGTGTGGTGTGGTGGGAGGGGTCGTGCATCGTGCATGAACTTTACACCGCCGCCGACCTGCGCGCCTATCGCGCCGATCAGCCGGAGGTGAAGATCATCGCGCACCCCGAATGCACACCCGAAGTGGTGGCAGAGGCGGATTTCACCGGCTCGACCAGTGGCATCCTTGACTGGCTGCACCAGCACAAACCCAAACAGGCGATGCTGGTGACCGAATGTTCGATGGCCGCCAATATCGCCGACGAACTGCCCGAGGTAGACTTCGCCAAGCCGTGCAACATGTGCCCCTATATGAAGAAGATCACATTGGAAAAGATCCTGTGGTCGCTGCACAGCATGACCACCGAAGTCACCGTTGAGGCCGCGGTGGCCGACAAGGCACGCCTTGCGGTGCAGCGCATGATTGACCTGAGCCGCAGGCTCGCAGCCTGAGCGGGGTGCATTATGCAAGCCATTGATACCGAACGCGTTCTGATCGTGGGCGCGGGGCTCGCGGGCCTTTATGCGGCGCTGAAACTGGCGCCGCGCCCGGTTTTGATGATCTCTCCTGAACCTTTGGGCGCGGGTGCCAGTTCTGCCTGGGCGCAGGGTGGTATTGCGGCCGCGATGGCGGCGGCAGACAGCCCCGCCGATCATGCAGCCGATACCGAGCGTGCCGGTGCAGGCACCGTCGATGCGGCGGTTGCGGCCTATGTGACGAACGCGGCGCGGGAGCATATTCTTGACCTGACCCGCCTTGGCACACCCTTCGACCGGGACGCCTCTGGCGGCTACGTCATGTCGCGCGAGGCAGCGCACAGCTTTGCCCGTGTCGTGCGGGTGCGCGGCGATCAGGCGGGTCACGAAATCATGGCGGCGCTGATAGCGCAGGTGCGTCAGACCCCCTCGGTGCAAGTGCTGGAAGGGGTGATGGCCTCTGCGTTGGAGTGTCGCGATGACGCGGTGACTGGCCTTTGGGTCGAGACAAGCGGGGCCGCGCCGTCGCAGCCAGTGCTGTTGCGCGGAACCGCCGTGCTGCTGGCTGGCGGCGGCTCTGGCGGGCTTTATGCCCTGACCACCAATCCGCCGCGCGTGCGGGGTCAGGTGATTGGCATGGCTGCCCGCGCGGGCGCCGTGATTGCCGATGCGGAATTCGTGCAGTTTCACCCGACGGCGATTGACACCGCCGAAGACCCGGCACCGCTGGCGACCGAGGCCCTGCGCGGCGAAGGGGCCATCCTGATCAACCGTCTGGGTGAGCGCTTTATGACCAGCGTACATCCCGATGCGGAACTGGCGCCGCGCGATGTGGTGGCCCGCGCGATTTTCGCGCAGACGCAGGCAGGGTTGCGCCCGATGCTTGACACCCGCGCGGCGCTTGGCGCGCGCATCCTCGATCACTATCCCGCGGTGGCCGAGGCATGCTTGCGGGGCGGAATCGACCCGTCACGCGAGCCGATCCCGGTTGCCGCCGCTGCGCATTACCACATGGGTGGCATTGAGGTGGACCTGAACGGGCGCGCCAGCCTGCGCGGTCTCTGGGCCTGCGGCGAGGCAAGTTCCACCGGGCTGCACGGCGCCAACCGCCTCGCCTCGAACGGGCTGCTAGAGGCGCTGGTCTATGGCCGCGCTTGCGCCTTGGATATTGCCGAAACGATTGGACCGGCGGCGCGGAACGCGCCCCCTGTTGCGATTGCGTTCCGCGCCGGGGGATGCCTTCCCGATCCGGCGGCGGTGCACCGTTTGCGACAGTTGATGACCGATCACGTCGGCGTCTTGCGCAATGCGCAGGGCTTGCAAACCGCGCTGAACGGGATTGCCACCCTGGAGGATGCGACCGACAGCGTGGCCTTCCGCAACATGACCGCCACCGCAACCCTGATCGCCGCCGCCGCCCTGCTGCGCGAGGAATCCCGTGGCGGCCATTTCCGCACGGACTATCCCGCTCCGCGACCCGACATGGCCCATCGCTCTCGCCTTAGCTGGCATCAGGCGCTGGCGCTTCGTGACTCCATCACCAAGGAAACCGCATGACCGCCCTTCCCAATCTTCTGCTTGAACCAATGCTGCGCAACGCGCTGTTGGAGGATCTTGGCCCCGCTGGCGATATCACCACGCGCCTCGTCATCCCGGCAGGCACAAGCTATCGCGCCACCTTGAACGCCCGCGATGCGGGCGTGGTGTCCGGGATGCAGGTCGCGGCCCTTGCGTTTCATCTGATGGACCCGGCCCTGCGGGTTGAGGCGCTGGTACCCGATGGCGCCCCCTGTGCGCCGGGGCAGGCGCTGATGCGGATCGAGGGCGCGGCGGCCTCCATCCTCTCGGCCGAGCGGGTGGCGCTGAACTTCGCGGGCCGCCTGTCGGGGATCGCGACGCTGACGGCGGCCTTTGTCACTGAGACACGCGGAACCACCACGCGGATCACCTGCACGCGCAAGACCACGCCTGGCCTGCGACTGGTGGAAAAGGCAGCGGTGGCGCATGGCGGCGGCTTCAATCACCGCTTTGGGCTGGGTGATGCGATCCTGATCAAGGACAACCACATCGCCGCTGCCGGAGGCATCCGCGCCGCGCTAACCCGCGCGCGCGCAGGCGCCTCGCACATGATGCGAGTGGAGATCGAGGTCGACCGCCTTGACCAACTTGACGAGGTGCTGGCCACCGGCGGCGCCGATGTCGTGCTGCTGGACAACATGACCACGGAAACCCTGACGCGTGCGGTGGAAATGGCGCGAGGTCGCATCGTGACCGAAGCCTCTGGCAACATGACCCTCGCCCGCGTGGCAGAGGTGGCGGCGACCGGCGTCGATTACATCTCGGCGGGCGCGCTGACCCATTCGGCGCGCACCCTCGACCTCGGGCTGGATTTCTGAGGGCGGGGTAGGGGGGGCCGCAATTCCGACGGCCTGCCCACACGTCGTGCCACTCATCCCCGGGCCGCTTACTTGTTCAAGTGACTGTCAGTTGACCCAAAAACGAATTCGACATGGGTGAAACCTTCCCATATCAGGGGACGATGGCACCCAAGTCTGAACCCACCCTTGTCGAGAAAATCAGCGAGGCCCTCGCGCTGAGGATCGTCCACGGGCTTCTCAAACCCGGTATTCGATTGAGGCAGGATGAAGTTGCCTCTGAATTTGGCGCAAGCCATGTGCCGGTACGCGAAGCTTTCCGTCTGCTTGAAGCTCAGGGCCTGGTTCAGAGCGAGCCGCGACGCGGTGTATCTGGCCTGGCGACGCGAACAAGCACGCCGTCACGGGGAGCGTCTCGGTGTGATTATGCGTGACGCGGGTTATTCCGTCGCCGATGCTGCGCGGGTCGGGACGTTCTTGTGCAAGGAGGGGAATCGACGCGGCCCGCACGGGCCCGCGCGTCGTGATGAAAATCGTGATTTTCGACGAGGTCGATTACGCTTGGGCCAAGGCCGTTGCCGATCGTTATCCGGCGCTGGAGTTGTTCTTGCGGCCAGGCAATTCAGAGGTTGATCCCGCCGTGGCGGTTGATCCGCAAGCCGTGGCGGACAGGCTACTCTGGCTGGTGGAGCGGGTTGCCGGCGATGGCTGGTTCCGCCCCCGGGTTTTGCCGCAGCTTCATGTTCTGCTTTGTGCACTAAGCGCGGGGTCTGAAACTGGCCCGGGGATAAAGGTTCACCCCCCGAGGGCAAGCAGTGCCAGATCACTATGGCCGCTCCCGACAAGCACTTGCGCACCCCGCCATGCGCGCAGGCCGCTTCGGCAACAAAGCACGACACGAACCGTGCCGGACGGGGCGAAGGCTGCAAGGTCTTCCACCGTTAGGCGCAGAGCGGTGTGTGTGGCAGGGATCGGCGCCTCGGTTGCAGGGCGCAAGTCGATCACGGTATCTCCCTCGCGAATTTGCGCCAGACCGATGAAGGGGACTGAATTCTCGGGTTCCTCGGCACCGAGGAACGAGAAACCGCTGAATCGATAGCGTATCAGGTCGACCGAGATAAGCTGCCCGAGCGGCGACGGTGTCAGGCCAAGAATCTGTGCCAACACCATCTGCGCCTGCATCATGCCCAATACCCCAACGGCGGGGCCGACAGTGCCCGCGGTCGCGCAATTGCGCGCGGCTTGTGGCAAGTCCGGGAAGACCGCGCGGTAGCTCGGCGCCTGGGCGCAGAAGCCACCGACATAGCCCGCAAACCCCAACACAGAGGCGCTGATCAGCGGCTTGTTCGCCACACGGCAGTGGTCGGACAGCGTATAGGTGACGGCAAAACTGTCAGCCGCGTCCACCACCACATCGGCGGCTTCGATCAGCGCTGGAGCCGACGCAGGATCGACGGCCGCGACGAGAGGGCAGATGGCAACCTCGCCATTCAGCAGGCGCAGCGCCTGCGCGGCGGTGGTGGCCTTGGCCTGCCCGACATCCGCCTCTCGGTAGAGAGTCTGGCGATGCAAATTTTGCAACTCAATCCGGTCGGGATCGATCACCGTCAGCTGCCCTATCCCCGCCCCGGCAAGGGCGGGAAGCACGGCGCACCCAAGGCCACCGGCACCGACCACCAGAACACGGGCGCCGCGTAAACGCGCTTGCCCTTCAGCGCTGATCTCGGTCAGGGCCATTTGGGTTGCATATCTCGCAGTCATGTCAGGCTCCGCGTGGCCGCAAGCCATTCGGCGACGCGCGCCTCTGGATCAGGGTTCAGGGTTATGTCCGTGACGGCGGCACAGCTGTCGGCCCCAGCAGCAAAAGCGCCAGCAGCACGGGCGACGGACAGGCCGCCGATCGCCACCAAGGGGAGAGTCCCGATACGGCGTTTCCAGTCGGTCAACCGCTCCAGTCCCTGCGGGGCCCATGGCATTTGCTTGAGGATGGTCGGATAGACCGGCCCAAGCGCTACATAGGCAGGCGACAGTGCCAATGCGCGCTCCAACTCGGCCTCGTCATGGGTACTTATCCCAATCCGCACCCCGGCATGGCGCAGGGCAGGCACGTCGGCGGTATCAAGGTCTTCCTGCCCAAGGTGAACGAAATCGGCCCCCAAATCGTGTGCCAGCCGCCAATGGTCATTGACCACAAGCTGCGCCCCGTGGCGGGCACAGCAGACCAGCGCGCGGCCGATCTGGGCGCGCAGATCGGCCTCCGGCCGGTCCTTCAGGCGCAGTTGCACCAGCTTGACGCCGCGCGGCACCAAGCGCTCCAGTAGGCCCACATCGCCCACAATCAGATAGAAGCGGTCCAACATCAGCCGAACTCCGCCAACCCCAGTACGGGGGTCGAGGGCACGGCCATGTCACGCGGCGGCATCAGGCCGGCGGCATGGGCCTCGGCCCCGGCCTCGATGGCCCGTGCGAAGGCCCGCGCCATCGCCACCGGGTCGCCCGCCTTGGCCACCGCCGTGTTCAGGAGCACCGCGTCAAAGCCCATCTCCATCGCCTGCGCCGCCTGGCTGGGCGCGCCGATCCCGGCATCGACGATCAGCGGCACACCGGGGAAATGCGCCCGCATCGCCCGCAAGGCCGAAGGCGTGCGCAACCCCTGCCCTGAGCCGATCGGCGCGCCCCAGGGCATTAGCACCTCGCAGCCTGCCGCTAGCAGACGTTCGCCCACGATCAGGTCTTCGGTGGTGTAGGGAAAGACGCTAAAGCCTTCGGCGGCAAGGATACGCGCCGCCTCGACCAGGGCGAACACATCGGGTTGCAGGCTGTCGGAATGACCGATGACCTCCAGCTTGATCCAGTTGGTGCCAAACAGCTCGCGCGCCATCTGGGCAGTGGTCACCGCCTCTTTCACCGTGTGGCAGCCTGCCGTGTTGGGCAGCAGGCGGCAGCCAGTCCGCGCCACCAACTCGCGGAAGGCCGCGCCACCGCCGCCCTCGCGCCGCAGCGAAACGGTAAGGACGCCCGCACCAGAGGCAGCCACGGCCTCGGCCAGAATGGCGGGTGACGGATATTGGGCGGTGCCCAGCAGCAGCCGCGAGGCGATTTCGGTTCCATAAACGCGCATTTCAACCCCCCTGCATTGGTGAAAGAACTTCAATCCGGTCGCCGGGCATCAGCGCGGTTTCCGCCCGCACGTTGCGTGGCACGAACTTGCCGTTGTGGGCAGTTGCCACAGCCGCCCCATCGGCCCCGGTTTCCGCGACCAGCTCGGCCAATGTCGCCGCCTCGGTATCATGCGGCTTGCCATTCAGCTCAAGACGCATGGCGCACCTCGCCCGATTGGGTAAGATCGGCCACCAACTGCCGCGCCAGCGCCGGCGCGGTCAGGAAGCCGTGCCGGTAAAGCCCGTTCACATGAATGCCGTCGCCACTGTAGCGAATGGCGGGAATATTGTCGGCAAACGCCGGGCGCAACCCCGCCCCCAATTCGACAATACCCGCCTCGGCAAAGGCCGGGTGTAGGGTGAACGCAGCAGATAGCAGTTCCATCGCCGCGCGGGCGGTAACGGGGCCGTCGTGATCGCTTTCCACCATCGTGGCACCGATCATGAAATGCCCGTCCGCGCGCGGCACCACATAAAGCGGAAAGCGCGGGTGAAGCAGCCGTACCGGTCGGGACAGCGAAACATCAGCGCTGCGGAGGACGATCATCTCGCCCCGCACGGCACGGAGGCCCGGCACCACTTCGCGGGCGGCAAGACCACGGCAGTCGATCACCTGCCCCTGCGGCGCGGCGCCCTCACCAAAGTGCAGCGCCGCACCCATGCCGCGCAGCCGGTCGATCAGCGCCACCATCGCCACGCGCGGATCAAGATGCGCCTCACCCGCAAAGAACAACCCGCGCTCGAACCGCCCCGCCAATTCGGGTTCCAACGCGGCAATGCGGGCGGCATCTACCTGTTCATTGCCTTCGGTGCGTGCGGCGAAACGGGTCAGTTCCGCCCCGTCGCGCGGGGGGGCAACCACCAGCGTGCCGGCGCGCACCACCCCGGGCACGCGCGCCGCCCACCAATCGGCGGCATCGCGGCCCAGCCGCCCCACCTCGGCCGGTGCGCTTTCGCCCTCGCAAAATGGTGCCAGCATACCGCCGGCGAACCACGAGGCCCCCTGCGGATCGGGCTGGCTGTCGATCACCTCGACCTCCAGCCCCGCTTCGGCCAGCATGGTGGCGCAGCACAACCCAGCCACCCCGGCCCCCAGAACCGAAAAGGTCATTCGCCTGCGGCCTCCACAGGCTCGTACAGCCCGCCGCCCACCCGGAATTTTTCGGCCATCGCAGCCATGCCTTCTTTCTGCGCCTCGGCGCGGATGTCGTGGCTGATGCGCATCGAGCAGAATTTTGGCCCGCACATGGAACAGAAATGCGCGACCTTGTGCGCCTCTTTTGGCAAGGTCTCGTCATGCATGGAACGTGCGGTGTCGGGGTCGAGGGACAGGTTGAACTGATCCTCCCAACGAAACTCAAACCGCGCGCGGCTCAGCGCATCGTCGCGCAATTGGGCGGCCGGGTGTCCCTTGGCCAGATCGGCGGCATGGGCGGCGATCTTGTAGGTGATGACGCCGGTCTTGACGTCGTCGCGGTTGGGCAGGCCAAGGTGTTCCTTGGGGGTGACGTAGCAGAGCATGGCGCAGCCAAACCAGCCGATCATCGCGGCGCCGATGCCGCTGGTAATATGGTCATAGCCCGGCGCGATGTCGGTGGTCAGCGGCCCCAGTGTGTAGAACGGCGCCTCGCCGCAGGTCGCCAACTGCTTGTCCATGTTGACCTTGATCTTGTGCATCGGCACGTGGCCCGGCCCCTCGATCATCACCTGGCAATCCTTGGCCCAAGCGACTTGGGTCAACTCGCCCAGCGTTTCCAACTCAGCGAATTGTGCCGCGTCGTTGGCATCGGCGATCGAGCCGGGGCGCAAGCCGTCACCCAGCGAGAAAGACACGTCATAGGCGCGGGCGATGTCGCAGATCTCTTCAAAATGCTCGTAAAGAAAGCTCTCGCGGTGATGATGCAGGCACCACTTCGCCATGATGGAGCCGCCGCGCGAGACGATCCCTGTCACGCGCTGCACAGTGAGCGGGATATAATGCAGCCGCACGCCGGCATGGATGGTAAAGTAATCGACGCCCTGATCGGCCTGCTCGATCAGGGTGTCGCGGAAAATCTCCCAGCTCAGGTTCTCGGCGATGCCGCCGACCTTTTCGAGCGCTTGGTAGAGCGGCACGGTTCCAATCGGGACCGGCGAATTGCGCAGGATCCAGTCGCGGATGTTGTGGATGTTGCGCCCGGTTGAGAGGTCCATCACGGTGTCAGCGCCCCATCGGGTGGCCCAAACCATCTTTTCGACCTCCTCCTCCATCGAGGAGGTGACGGCGGAGTTGCCGATGTTGGCGTTGATCTTCACCAGAAAGTTGCGCCCGATGACCATCGGCTCCAACTCCGGGTGGTTGATATTGGCCGGAATGATCGCCCGCCCCCGTGCAACCTCTTCGCGCACGAACTCCGCGGTGACGAAATTGGGAATAGCTGCGCCAAAGCTTTCGCCGTCCTGCACAAACCCAGTCGGCGACGCCTCGCGGCCCAAATTCTCACGGATCGCAATGAACTCCATCTCGGAGGTGATGATCCCGGCGCGGGCATAGGCCAGTTGCGTCACAGCGCGGCCGTTGGTGGCTCGAAGCGCGCGGTGCTGCCGCGGGAACGGCGGGGTGAGGCGATCACCGGTCGCGAAGCCGTTGTCCTCGGGACGCAGGCCGCGCCCGTCGTAGGACGCCACATCCGCCCGCGCCGCGATCCAGGCCTCGCGGATCCGGGGCAGTCCCTCGCGGATGGAAATACTGGCATTGGGGTCGGTGTAGGGCCCTGAGGCATCGTAGACCGTTACCGGTGGCTCGCCCGCGCTCGGGTGTACGGATATTTGGCGCATCGGCACGCGGATGTCAGGGTATATTGTCCCGGGCCGGAACACCTTCGTCGAGGCAGGCATCGGCCCGGTGGTGACCGTCGGCACCGGGCCAGATGCGGCTTGCAGTTTGGTTTCAATCGTCATGGTCAAGGCTCCTTCGCAGTTGCAATGGAGACCCAGCATGGACACGAAGGATCAGAGGATACCGGGGTGCGGGCCATTGGATGCCCAAGTTCCGCACGCAATATCCGCACCGTCCCTACGCCAGCATGAACTGGATCAGGTTCGAAGGGTCACTGCGCCGCATCCGCCGTTTCCGGCATTGCTAGCAGACTCTCAGCCCCTTGACGGGACCCCCCTGGTGAAGTGAGCCAAAGCTCATACAGAGCGTGTGCATTGTCAAGCCGGCGGATGCCATTTCAACACTCTTCGCCGAACCTCTCGGAAACGCATTGCCAAGTTGTCGTGGTGGGGCTGAGCTGGCTGAAGGTTGCCGGGTCGTGGCTTCATGGCGCGGACGTAGTCTGCCCACAGCTCGAATGCAGGATTATTGGACATTTTGGCGATGACAAAGAAGCGGCGGTTTCATGCATTAATTCTCGTACAAAGCGCCGCACGAGGTTAGACTTCAGTATTCGGAAAGTCCTGCTTCACCCCTCCGGCGACAGCGTCACGATACAACGATTGCCGGGCTGGATCACATATGCCCGGGCGGAAACCCCTGACTATGTTGCCTTTTTGTCAGGTGCGGCACTGGCGTGCGTGCATCTGGTGGTGACCGATGAGAAGGTGCCCCAGGACGTGTGGCGCGCGCGTCTGGCCCTGGGCGCGGCAGAGGCCTGCGCGGGGCTTGCCGGGCGGAGTGAAGGGTCGGCGCAGTTGCGCGATGCGGTACATCTGCTGCGATCGGGCGGTCATCAGGGTCCGGCGGGCGAGATATTCCGACAATGGTCCATTGCCGTGGGGCGTCAGTTCTCGGTCGCTAACCTCGGCAAGGCGCTGCTGAGGCTCACGGCCAAGCAGATTGCTGTCAGCCTCAATGCGGCAGGCGGCACCCCGGTTGGTCGGGCGGCGGCTGTGCTGGAGGCTGTTCTCGCTGCGGCCCCCCGTATTGAGGCGGCGGCGCTGATCCTGGCCGATGCGACGCTCGCCAAGTCCCGTGGTTGGGATCATGTCTTGCCACTTCTGCCCAACGGGCTGAAAGCCCGCGACCTGCGGCAACAGGGCTGTGATCTGCTGCTGGCCTGTCAACGGGCGGTGGGGACGGCGTCAGGGCAGGCGGTGACACTGGCCACCAAACTTGCAAGGGCAGCCGCGCAATTGCGGGCTTTGACCATGGGACAGGCACGCGAGGAACCGGATCTGGACCTAGAGCTTGGTGATCCGCCGCCGGATCTGCGCTGGAGGGAATGGATGCGTGAGCGCAGGCATCCGAATATCGTATCGGTCGCCCTGGCGAACAAGAATGCCCGGATTGCCTGGTCAATCTTGGCAAGAGGAGAAGACTACCGCTTGGGGCAAACGGCTGCCGGGGTCTGAGAAAACAAGATCAAGCAACTGAACCACGGGAGTATCCGCTCCCCGAAACATTGCAACACCTGGCAGGAGATGGTGAAGGGTCACCCAGATCGCTTCTTGAACCTGATTTGTGGACCGGCAAGGCAAAGGCCTATGTCTCGGAGCCATTGAGGAAGAAGTGCGCGGAAATCCATCGGGGCTCGCGGCGACGATAGATCGGGCCGCTCAAAGAAGCCGGATATACGTCTGCGATCGTGATCGCCAAACCAGCCCTACCAGACTGTTGCAATTAGGCGGGGTCCATATACGTCCACAAATGACAGCACCCGCGCAGGGGCTGATCGCCCGAACCCAAGGCATGACAGATCAAGTTCATCGACGAAGAGGTCAACGACGCGGACGAGGCTGTCCTCGCCGATCCAATCCTCCAACCGATCCGGGCAAAGCACCGTCTGACCGCGGTCAACACCCTCAATGAAACCCGCCATCCATCATCCCCCCCCTCCGTTGGCCTGAGGGATCATATCATAGCGGGCGGTTTCCACACAGCCTCGGCCCTCTTCTGCCGCTTGGCTCGGACGGCAAGCCGCAGTGCGGCTTCGCCAGACCCGCCGTTCGTCTATTGCGCGGCATCCTGTCACACCCCCACGCTCTCAATGGCAATTCCCACAACCGCCAGCTGCCTTCCTCAGTTTTGTCACATTGGGAGTGATCACTCTCCATTCAAGACGGTTGCCAGTTTGGCTGAAGCTTACGAGACCCGATCCGATTTGCCTTTGCGTTACCGAAGCCGTGTGATGGGCTTACGGGCCCCACCCTCCGCAAACGAGACACAACGATTGTGAACAGTTGAAATGGTAAGAAAAGTAAAACCGCAACTGACCCTGGTCGGCCACATATCCGCTCTCGCACTTGCTTATGCGATTGCCGGATGGATCGGACTGCTACTGATCGACCCCGCGCTGCACGGCGTTTTGATCTGGCCCGCCGCAGGCGTTGCGAGCGGCGTTTTGATTCTTCAGGGGCGGCGGCTTTGGCCAGGAATTCTGGTCGGCTTTGCCGCTCTTCACTGGAGCGTTACGCAAGGGATGTTGCCGGGCGTAGGCCCCCAAATGGTGGGGCAGATTGGATTTCCGGCGGGGATAGCGGCAATGGTCCAGGCGCTTGTTGCCGCAACGTTGGTAAAGCGTCGGTTGGGGTTCCCGGTCAGGCTTGCGACGCGTCGCGAGATTGTGGCCTTGATGTTGCGCGCGGGCCCTATCGCCTGCGCCATCTCGGCCATGATCGGCGTGATGGCGGCTTGGCGCGCGGGGCATCTTCCCGTGCATGACCTTGGCGTCAGTTGGCTCAAGTGGTGGGTTGGCGATCTGGTTGGGGTGATCATCGCGCTTCCGGCTGTGCTTTACTACCCGAAGCGAACAGTCAACGCCATCTTGTGGCAAGAGCGACCGATCGCGCGACCCAATTCCGTCGCAACATTGGTCGGCGCGATTGGTCTTGCGGCGAGCATCTTTGTTTCGGTCAGCATGACCGAAGTAAACCAGGCGAAAAACGACGCGCTTTTTACCCAAGCGGTCGATCAGAACGCGGTTGCCCTACAATTCAGGCTCATTTCGCTGTCGAAAAGCATTGAGACGGCAAAGGAGTTCATAGGCGTTTCGAACACCGACACGGCCTCAGGATGGCACCGTTTCGTGCGCAACATGACCCCCTCGGCGCTTGCCGGTGCGGATGGCTTCGGCTTCATCCAGGCCGTGGCGCCTTCAGATACGAGTGGCCATCGCGATCAGGCGAATGCGACGGGTGCAGGCGTTCTCACAGTCAGCCCCCAAGAAGCCGTTAAAGGCCTAATGGTTGTGAAATTCTTCGAGACGCTCGGCAATGGAAGCAACATGCGGGGGTTCGACCTGGGGTCGGTCAAGGCGGTAAGGGATGCGGCCCGTTCGGCGCGCGAATCCGGCAAGCCCGAAATAGCTCCGTGGTACAGTTTTTCGGATCGAGGTACGCAGACCACCATATATATCTTATTACAGGCAGTCTATGGGCCGGGCGGGCAACCTCAGACGGTCCAACAGCGCAGAGCCGCCTTCGAAGGCTGGGTGTTCATGCCGCTCAACGCGGACCGGGCGTTCAAGCTGTCACCGCGGATAGCCGCAAATCCCGTCGTGTCCCAACTGAGCATTGGCGCCGTTTTCGCCCCGCCCGCCCAAGCAATGGACGCGGTAGCCGCGTCTCCTTCGGCGCGTTTCGAGACCAGCCGGTCCTTTGATTTCTTCCAGCAACATTGGGTAGTGACCTATCACAGAACGCCTTGGTTCGAGGCCTCAACGAAAAGTAGCGCGGGGCAAATCGTGCTCGCCGGTGGGTTGGCCATGACGGCGCTCATCGTGGCGTTTATCATGCTTCTTTCGGAACGCGAACGCGCGGTGCGCGATCAAGTGGCGCAGCGCACCGAAGATCTGGAGATTCAGAACCGCAAGACCCAGTCGATCCTCGACAACGCCGTTGTAGGGATTTTCTTGCTCGACCGACACGGAAAGATCCTGTCCGCCAATTCCTCGGCCCCGAAGATTTTCGGCATCGCGAGAGATGACCTCATTGGCAAACATCTGCGTGACATTCTTCCGGATATTGCGGCCCTGTCCGATGAACTCTCGCCTAAACAGCTTTCGTTCCTCACCTCGTTCGAGAAGGCAAAGATCGTAACGCCCGCCGGCAATGTGCGTTGGGTAAAGTTCCGAGCGAATTCCTTTGTAGGCGAATTTGGCGAAGTCATCGCGACGCTTGTTGTCCACGATATCTCCGAAACCGTGCGGGTTTCGGAAAAGATCAGCGAGCAAGAGAAGCGGTGGAATCTTGCGCTGGAGGGCAGTCAGATCGGTGTGTTCGATGTCGATCTGGCGACTGGGCATGGCGTCGCCTCTGAGACGTGGCGCGCCTTGGCAGGTTTTGGTTTCGACGAATTCACCGATTCCGAAGCTGAATGGAAGGCACGAATTGATCCGCGCGATTGGCCCCATGTCCGGCAGGCAAACATTGCCTGCATCAAGGGGGAAGCGGTCAAGATGCAGGCCGAATATCGTTTTCGCGCCGACGACGGTCGCTGGCACTGGATGCGATCGGAGGCCCGGGTTATTGCCCGCGATACCCATGGACGGGCCCTGCGGTTGCTGGGCACCATGACGGACATTACCCCGCTCAGGGAAGCGCTTAACCGCGTGAAGAGCCGGGAAGCCGAGCTCGAACGCCTCATTGCCAGCGCCCCGGTTGCGATGACGGTTCTTGCCCTTGATGGCACGTTTCTTATGGCGAACCCGGCGTTTGGTTTGTTCGCCGGCTATCCTGAGGCGAGCCTGATCGGGCGAAAGTTGCAGGACTTGCCGATGACGGGTGAGCGGCTGGAGGATCGGGACGAAATCCACCAGATGCTGGCGGGGACCCTCGATTACTACAATACGGAAAAGCACTATATCCAACCGGACGGCACCGAGGTTTTCGGGCTGATGTCTTACACGATCCTGCGCGGCAACGACGGCGAAGAGCCACGGTTCATCTGCCAGATCCTTGATATCACCGAGCGCAAGCGCCTTGACCAGATGCGCGCCGATTTCGTGGCAACCGTCAGCCACGAATTGCGCACCCCGCTGACATCAATCAACGGATCACTTAAGCTCGTGCTCGGGCTGATGTCCAAGGAGCTGCCGACAAAGGCTCTGCATCTGCTGACCGTTGCGCATCAGAACTGCGATCGGCTTGGTCGCTTGGTTAACGACCTGCTGGACATGCAGAAATTCGCGTCCGGCAAGTCAACGCTCGAAATGGAACGCTGTGAGGTGACGCAAATTGTCCGGCAGACGCTGGTCGACAACGCCAGCTACGGCCAAAAGTTCTCGGTGAGGTTCAAGCCGTTGGTGTCCATCGCCCAAATCTGGTCAAGGATCGACGTCAATCGGTTCCAGCAGGTCATGGCGAATCTACTCTCCAATGCGGCGAAATTCTCGCCAGAAGGCGGGGAAGTCATCACCGAGGTGCGCCGGACCGATAAAATGCTTGTGGTTTCGGTCACCAATAGCGGTCTAGGGATTCCACCTGAGTTCCGTGACAAGATATTCACGCCCTTCACACAAGCCTCCGACACCTCGACGCGCGACCGCGAAGGTTCGGGGCTGGGCTTGGTCATTTCCAAAGAGATCGTTGAGCGCATGGGAGGCGAAATCGGCTACGAATCCGTCCCCGGCGGAAGCACGACCTTTTGGATCAAGTTGCCACTGGACGAAACGGAAGATGCGGCGTCGGATCTCGACGGCGGTGCGGACGCCATGAGCGCATACGCTGAGCTAAGAAAGGGAAATCTGTGAAAATTCTGATTGTCGACGATGACCAGTTCGTCCTGCAGGTGATGTCCGCTGTGCTTGCGGCGGCGGGCCACAGCGACGTTACCCTGGCAAGATCGGCCAAGGATGCTGTCTGCACGATCACGGCTGCGTCCAAGCCGTTCGATCTTTGTCTGGTGGACATCACGATGCCGGACATCGATGGGATCGAGCTCTGCCGGTGGATTCGTAACGAGCCCAACTATCGGGCCATCCCAATCCTTATGGTGACGGCGAAGGCCGACAAGATCCACATTGACCGGGCCTTCGCGGCGGGGGCAACGGAGTATGTGACAAAGCCCATCGACGTTGAGGAGTTTCAACGGGCCGTCAGTCAATATGCGGTTTCGGCAGATAAGGACGAGGGCCAGCCGGAAATGGCGGCTGCACCGGATGGGGCCGGGAAATCACCTGCGGAGCGCGGGATCGACTTTCATCAGGGCATCCGCCTGCCGGAAGTGCCCCATATTCTCGACTATAAGGCGCTGCAAAACTATGTGCTGGCGATTTCCCGCATCGGCCTTTTGGACACCAGAATATTTGCGTTCAAGGTCAAAGGGGTTGGCAAGATCTATGCTGGCGCGACGTCCGAGGACTTCGTGTCTGTACTCACCTGTGTTGCTCAGTCGATCTCAGGGAGCATGAAGACATCGGAGTTCTTCTTGGCCTACGCGGGCGAAGGCGCCTTTGTCTGTGTCGCGCGGGGGCGGACGGCGCAAAATCTCGGCAAGATTGAGCAAGATACGAACAGGCGGATCCGGCGGGCGCATTTGACGGATAGCGCAGGCATTCCGATTGACGCACCGGTTCGCGTGGGTCCGCAAATTCGGGGCGGCCTCATACGGTCCGGTCAAAGCGTCGTGGACGCAATGCAGGTCGCGATCACGAAAGCGGAAGAAAGGACCTGTTTAGAGTCCGATGACGACGAATCGAAATCGGCACTGTTTGAATTGTTCGATGTCCTTATGCCTTACAACACAGTCCTCCGCCCAAAGTCCGCCGTCGCACAGGTCAACAATCACCAAACTGAAAGGGCACTGGCCGCCGCGTTTCGAGCCGCCTCCACCGAGCATTAGAAGGACTCTGATAAGTCATGGAAAATAAAGTGCCCCGACGCGCCTTGCTGCCAGAGTTGATCCCAGCCGCGGCAACTCTTGATGAGCCGCACTGGCTTCGTCACGGCCTCGCAGGGCGCGTTTCCAGATTTTTCCGGCGCCTGAAAGCCGCAATAGGGCTTTCGCGCCAGAGGGATTAGGTCGGCACACATGGAAGAAATACATGAAAACTCTCATCGTAGATGACGACGACCTTGTTCTAGAACAGTTGAGTGCAATCATGGCATATTCGGGCTTCACGGATGTCACGTTGGCGGGTTCCGCGCAGGATGCGGCAGAAGTGATCTCTGCCTCTCGCACACCGTTCGATTGCTTTTGCCTCGACATTCAGATGCCGGACGTCAGCGGCATCGACCTGTGTCGATGGATTCGGCGCCAGTCTGACTATGGTTCGACGCCGATCCTGATGATTACCGCGATGACTGATAAATCCTACGTCCTTGAGGCGTTCGCTGCAGGAGCGATCGACTATATCACCAAGCCTTTCGATCCAATTGAACTGATCACGCGCGTCAAACTGGCCGAACGGCTGAATGCCGAAATGTCAAAGCCATACGATCAGCATACCATTCAACGCGAGCGAGAACGCAAGGTGGCGGGTCGAGGGCGGACGGGGATCAAATGGTCGCGCTTCTCGTGAAGGAAACCAGCAACGGAAGGGCGACCAATTTGCCTGCGACAGGACCAGTGACGACTGGGGTGGTCGCATGGAGTTGTCAGCGTCAATCCCAGCGCGCCATGCCGATTGCGTGGGAAAAGTGTCGTCGTACCCCGTGCCGGGAACGAATGAGGGTGCCTTGAATTGCCAAAATCGTCTGTGGCACTACCCCAATTAGTCCGCTCTGAACAATTCCCAACCGACTGAAACAGAACGGTTTTCCGGGATATTTTGTGGCTTCCGCCTGCAGGTTTTGGTAGATTTTCTGCGGAAACCTTGCA
>JAJXZX010000024.1 GCA_021779835.1 Pseudomonadota bacterium
AATCCAGATCCGCGTCGCACTCATCAATCGCTTCAACGCACTCGGCACCGCCGAAATCGTTCGCGTGCCCTGAGCCCAACGGGGAAAGGGGCTGTCATGCCTCAAGCGTGAATTGCGCAACAACGCCGTCTAGCGCCAATTTAGGTGCCCTATTGCCGCGCGGCGATGTGGCCGGCCACATAATCTGCGTCATGCCACACGCCCCAAATGAACGGAGAGGCGCGCCGCGCCAGCCATGCGAGCCCGAGGAAATACAGCCCCGGCACCTGTGCCACGCCGCGTTGGTGGATCGGCCTGCCCTTGGCATCGAACGCATCCACCTGCACCCAGCCGAAATCGAGGGCAAAGCCGGTGGCCCAGATGATTGCGGTTATGCCCGCCTCTGCCAGATCAAGCTGCAGGATCGGGTTCGTGACACACGCGGGAGCGGGGTCGATCAGGCGCGCCTCGGGCTCTTCGGGGAAATCGAGCCCCTCCCGCGCGATGTAGGCATCGGCGGCATCCAGCACGGAAAGGTAGTTCGCGTCGCCTTGGGCGATGTTCTTGGGCAGATCGGACGCGAACTGCAACACGCCCGCCTCATAAGCCCCTGCCCGCCCCAGCAGCGTCATCCCCCGCGCGGCAAGGCGGCGGAAATCAACGGTATGGCCGCCATGCGCGCCGCTGACCGCGATCGTCACATGTTCCATCCCCGGCTCGATCGCCTTGGCATCCCACTTGCCCAACGCGCCCAGCCACCAGACGAAATCCTTGCCGCGATAGGCGCGCGGCGGGCGGTCGTGCGGTCCGACGGACAGATAGACCTTCTTGCCCGCGCGCTGCAATTCATCGGCAATCTGCGCGCCCGACGACCCGGCGCCGATCACCATCACCGCGCCTTCGGGCAACTGGCCCGGATTGCGATAAGCGCTGGAGTGCATCTGTACGATCCCTGCGTCTTGCGGGATCACGGTCGGGATCAGCGGGCGCTGAAACGGCCCGGTGGCAACGATCACATTGCGTGCCTCGATCACTCCGTCAGAGGTTTCGGCGCGATAGCCCTTGCCGTCCGAGATCTGGCGCAGCGCGGTCACAGCAACGCCCGTGCGGATCGGCGCGTTGATATGTTTGGCGAATTCGACGAAATAATCGACGATGCGATCCTTGGTGGCAAAGCTGTCAGGGTCGATACCGGCGAAGGCCAACGCCGGAAAGCGGTCGTGCCATGCCGGGCCGTTTGCAACCAGCGAATCCCACCGTTCCGTGCGCCACCGCTCTGCGATCCGGTGGCGTTCCAACACCAAATGCGGCACGCCGCGTTCGCGCAGATGCGCGCTGGCCGCCAATCCGGCCTGACCGCCGCCAATCACCAGCGTATCAACTACTTCAACGGACATGTCGGCATCCCTCTTGGTCCCTGCAATGTCAGCCCTGCGGCTAAGGTCTGCCCTTTGGCGTATTGGAAACGTGAGTTCGGGAAAACAACGATTTCATGTATCTTTGATTAGGGTATTGCTAATCACCATGTGGCAAGAGACACGCTGCGAAAGTGCAGTTTTTCTTGCCTTTTTAGGGGCTTTCAAGGAAAACGTCACGACCCACCACGCGGTTTTGCCGACGGGGGGCACCTGAACGGATCGGGCCGTGGGCCAGACCGACGCCACCGCTTCCGAGGATACGCCCGCTAGATGACGCCATTGCAAACGTTCCGACCCGTCCTTTTGGCCTTGGCGCTCTGCCCGCAGACAGCTCTAGCCGCGCCCAGTGATCCGTTGCAGGCAGATCCGGCCGCGATCCGGGTAACGCTGACCCTGCCAGAGGGCATCGGGTTGGTAGCGGGGTCAGCCTCGCTGCAATTCGGCGCGACCAACGGCAAGACCGGGGTGACGACCAACGCCACCGACGCGCTCAGCGACACCGCCACAGGTCAAACGCACGAATTGCGGCTGACGACGCCAGAGACGGCGCAATTGCGCGGCGTTCAGGCCGTTATAGCCCAGTGGAAGGCGAAAGGGGAACAGGGGCGCGGCGCGTTGACGGTGGCTTTTACCCCCTGCCTCGCCAGCCCGGGCGCGCCGATCGACACGTCGATGGGTCTGTCGATCCGCTTTGCCGAAACCGGGCCGAAAATGAATCTCGTCGATAGCACGGCGACGCTGGCGGACTTCCTGAAGGCCAGCGGCCAGACCATTGCCGCCTGCCCGTGAAAACCGCGCCTGTGGCCGCAAAGGCGACAACCGGCCGGATCATGCCCGCATACATTGAGATTTCATCTTTGCGATGTTAAGTTGATGCAATGCCCAGCGCCGGGGTCCAGTCGGCGCGCATTCCAGGAGGACGATGTCCTGTCTCAGACATTGCTCGCAGCCGGCACCATGGCTGCACCGCGGGCGCCGATGATGGCGCACCAAGACGATGATTCCAGCAAAGATCTGCTGAACCGCATTCTCACCTCGCTTGACGATGACAAGGCCGAAGACGTGATCGCCATCGATCTGCGTGGACGCTCTGACATGGCCGATTATATGGTGGTCTGCTCGGGCCGTTCTACCCGGCAGGTCAGCTCCATCGCTGAAAAGCTGGTGGATCGGCTGAAAACCGAGGCTGGGCGCAGCTCCAAGATCGAAGGCAAGGAAACCGGCGATTGGGTTCTGATCGACACGGGCGACGTGATCGTCCATGTCTTCCGGCCCGAAGTGCGGGAATTCTATCAGCTGGAAAAGATGTGGATGCCCACAGCCGGCGCGAACCCCGCGCAGGTCTAAGCAACCGTGCGCGTGCATATCTGCGCCGTGGGCCGGTTGCGCACCGGACCAGAGCGCGCACTGATCGACGACTACCTAACCCGATTCGACCGCACCGGGCGGGCCCTTGGCCTTGGCCCGGCTGCTGTCGCAGAAGTCGAGGATAAAAAGGGTGGCGGCATGGCGGCGGAGGCCGAGCTGTTGGAACGTGCAGTGCCCTCTGGTGCGCTGATCTGCGTGCTGGACGAACGCGGGCGGGTGATGTCCTCGCCCGAATTTGCCGACCAGATTGCGGGCTGGCGTGATGGCGGGCGGCAGGATCTGGCCTTTGTGATCGGCGGCGCGGACGGCATTGCGCCAGAACTGCGCGCCAAGGCGGGGTTTTCCCTGTCGTTCGGGCGCATGGTCTGGCCGCATATGTTGGTGCGCGTGATGCTAAGCGAACAGCTTTACCGCGCCGCGTCGATACTGTCCGGGGCGCCGTATCACCGGGTATAAGACGGCCATTCGCGCGCCCCCGCGCGGTTGCTCCCGCTGAGCGGGCAGCGTAGAACAGCGACTAACCAGCGAGGGACCGTGCCATGACCCATCCAAAGCCCGTCGTTCTGTGCATTCTTGATGGCTGGGGCCTGAACCCCGACACATCGGCGAACGCGCCATATCTGGCCAAGACGCCGACGTTTGACCGCCTGATGGCGACCTGCCCCAATTCGACGCTGATCACTTGCGGGCCGGATGTGGGGTTGCCGACGGGGCAGATGGGCAACTCTGAGGTTGGCCACATGAACATCGGTGCGGGCCGCGTTGTGGCGATGGATCTGGGCCAGATCGACCTTGCCATCGAGGACGGCTCCTTTGTCAGGAACGGTCCGCTGTTGGATTTCATCGCGAGCCTGAAGAAGACCGGCGGCACCGCGCATCTGATGGGCGTGGTTTCGGATGGCGGCGTGCATGGTCATATCGTGCATCTGCTGGCGGCAGCTACGGCAATTGCGGGCGCGGGCGTGCCGGTGGTGATCCACGCGATCACCGACGGGCGCGACGTGGCGCCGACCTCTGGCGCGGGTTTTGTGGCGGAATTGCTCGCGAAACTGCCAAAGGGGGCCAGCGTCGGCTCTGTAATCGGGCGCTATTACGCGATGGACCGCGACAACCGGTGGGAGCGTGTGGAACGCGCCTATGACGCGATGATCCGCGCCAAGGGCGAGGTGGCAGCCGATGCTGGTGGCGCAGTCACCGCCGCCTATGCGCGGGGCGAAACCGATGAGTTCATCGCCCCCACCGTGATCGCGGGCTATGGCGGCGCCAAGGATGGCGACGGCTTCTTCTGCCTCAACTTCCGCGCCGACCGCGCGCGCGAGATCCTTGCCGCTATTGGCGACCCTGCGTTCAAAGGGTTTGACACTGGCACGCGCCCGAAATGGGCGGGGCTGCTGGGTATGGTGGATTACTCCGCCGCGCACGACGCCTATATGACCGCCGCCTACCCCAAGAAGGTGGTGACGAACACGCTGGCCGAATGGGTCGCGGGCAAGGGGCTGAAGCAGTTCCACATCGCCGAGACAGAGAAATACCCCCATGTCACCTTCTTCCTGAACGGTGGCAAGGAAACGCCGGAGACTGGCGAAGTGCGCTATATGGCCGCCTCTCCCAAGGTGGCGACCTACGACCTGCAACCGGAAATGTCCTCGGTCGAGGTGACCGACCATCTGGTCACGGCGATTCACGGCGGCTTTGACCTGATCGTGGTGAACTACGCCAACCCCGACATGGTCGGCCACACCGGCAGCCTGCCCGCTGCAATTGCGGCATGTGAGGCGGTGGACCGCGGCCTGACCCGCGTGGTTGCAGCGCTGGAGGAGGTTGGCGGCGCGATGATCGTCACCGCCGACCATGGCAACTGCGAAACGATGGTGGACCCGGTGACCGGGGGGCCGCACACCTCGCACACCACCAACCCGGTGCCGGTGATCCTGGTCGGCGGGCCGAAGAGGGCTACGTTGCACAACGGGCGGCTGGCCGATCTGGCGCCGACGCTGCTGGCGCTGATGGACATCGTGCCGCCGCCTGAAATGACCGGCAAGAGCTTGATCGACTGATGCTTCGCCGCGCGGGCCTGATCCTGTCGATGATCTGCCTTGCCGCGCCCTTGCGCGCCGAGGATGATGCGGCAACGCAGGCCCGCGCGGCGTCGGCGGCGCTGAAAACCTCGATCGCCGGGCTGAAAGCGGCAACCAGCGCCAAGGATAGGGTCGCCGCCCTGACGACGACGATAGAGGCCTACGAGGCCGGGCTGTCCTCGTTACGCACAGGTTTGCGCCGCGTCACCTTCCGTGAAGAGGCGATGCAGAGGCAATTCGACGCCAAGCGAGACCGCATTCAGCAATTGCTGGGTGTGCTGTCCGCGATGGAGGCGACGCCAACCCCGTTTCTGCTCGCCGGGCCAGAATCGCCCTTGGACTCCATCCGCTCTGGCATGATCGTGGCGGACGTGACCCCCGCGTTGCAAGCCGAGGCGGAAGCGCTGCGCAAACAGCTTAAGGAAGTGGCCGACCTTCAAGCGTCGCAATTAGCGGCGGTGACCATCCTGCGCAGCGGCCTCGTCGCCGTGCAAGACGCGCGCACCACGCTAAGTCAGGCGATCTCTGATCGCACTGACCTACCCAAACGCATAACCGAAAGCCCGGCAGAGCTGAAGCAGGTTGCGCTTAGTGTCAAGACGCTGGGTGCCTTCGCCGATGCGCTTGGCGACCGCCGCATGGCCCCCGCCGATCCCACCAAGGATTTCACCACGGCCAAGGGCAGCCTGCCGTTGCCGGTGCAGGGCACCATACTGCGCCACGCGAACGAAGCAGACGCAGCTGGCATACGCCGCCCCGGCCTGATCATCGCCACCCGCCCGCGCGCGTTGGTCACCACGCCATGGGCTGCGACCATCCGCTACCGCGGCCCGCTGCTTGACTACGGAAATGTGATTATTCTTGAGCCCGGCGACGGCTATCTACTGGTGCTGGCCGGGTTAGATGTCGTTTACGGTAACGTCGGCGATGTAATCGCAGCGGGTACTCCGGTCGGCCTCATGGGCGGAAAAGACGCAGATCCGGCCGAGTTTGTCGTCAATGCCGAGAATGGCGGTGGTGCAGACCGGACGGAAACGCTTTATATGGAACTCAGACAGGGCAGCAAGCTGATCAACCCCGAAGAATGGTTTGCCAAGGCAAGGGAATAGGACGACGCCATGAGGAAATTTGTGATGGTCGCCGTGGGCGGCACATTGGCAGGGATTATTGCGACCACGCAGGTTGCAGGACCGCTGCTGGCCGAACAGGCAAAACCCGAGACGTCGGTCTACCAACAGCTTGACCTGTTTGGCACCGTGTTCGAACGCATCCGCGCCCAATATGTGCAGCCGGTCGATGCGAGCAAGCTTATCGAGGCGGCAATCAACGGCATGCTGACCTCGCTTGACCCGCACTCCAGCTACATGGACGCCAAGGAATACGCCGCGATGCAGGTGCAGACCAAGGGCGAGTTCGGCGGTCTTGGCATCGAGGTCACGATGGATCAGGGCTATATAAAGGTCGTCTCGCCAATCGACGGAACCCCGGCAGCGGCGGCAGGGATTCAGCCGGGCGACTATATCACCAAGGTGAATGGCGCCACGGTGATGGGCATGACGCTGGATCAAGCGGTGGAGTCGATGCGCGGGCCGGTCGGTTCGGAAATCAAGATCACCGTCGTGCGCAAAGGGACCAAAGATCCGTTCGACGTGACGCTGGTGCGCGACACCATCAAGCTGACCGCGGCCAAGGGATCGCTGGAAGGCAACACCGTGGTCTTGCGCCTCACCACCTTCAACGATCAGACCTATGACGGCATGAAGGCCGGTCTGGACAAGGCGCTGAAGGATGCGGGCGGGCTCGACAAGATCAACGGCGTCGTGATCGACCTGCGCAACAACCCGGGTGGCTTGCTGACACAGGCGATCAAGGTCTCGGACGCGTTCCTCAATCAGGGAGAGATCGTCTCGACCCGTGGCCGCAATCCGGGCGATGGCGAGCGTTTCAACGCAACGCCGGGCGACCTTATCAACGGCAAACCGATCGTGGTGCTGATTAACGGCGGCACTGCATCAGCATCCGAAATCGTCACCGGCGCATTGCAAGACCACCACCGCGCGGTGGTCATCGGCACCAAAAGCTTTGGCAAAGGCTCGGTTCAGACCATCATCCCGATCAAGGGTGAAGGCGCGATGCGCCTGACCACGGCGCGGTATTACACGCCGTCGGGCCGCTCGATTCAGGCTCTGGGTATCTCGCCCGATATCGTGGTGCCGCAAGAGCAGGCAAAGGTGCTTGACGCCTCCAAACAGGACAACCAACAGACGTCCGAGTCGCAACTGAAGGGCATCCTGTCGAATGACTCGATGACCGACGCCGAGAAAAAACAATACATCGCTGAACAAAAGGCGGCGGCGGACGAGGCCAAACTGCGCGACAGCGACTTCCAGCTTGCCTATGCGGTGGACCTTCTGAAGGGGTTGGCCGTCGCCAATGCCACAGCGACGGCTCCGGCTCCCACTTCGGCTCCGGCGGCTGACGCTGCACCTGCTCCGGCAAACTAAGACAAGGCAGGCCGGGGCGATCCCCCGGCCCGAATTTCCCATGAAAATCGAAGACGCCGCCAAACTGCCCTATCGCCCCTGCGCCGGGGTGATGTTGATCAACCGCGAGGGGCTGATCTTTGCCGGACTGCGCAAAGACAGCAACGCCACCGCATGGCAGATGCCGCAGGGCGGCATAGACAAGGGCGAGGCCCCGCTTGACGCCGCAAAGCGCGAGTTGTGGGAGGAAACCGGCGTCAGCGCCGATCTGGTCGAACTGGTGGCCGAGGCGCCGGATTGGATCGCCTACGACCTGCCGCCAGAGCTTTTGGGCAAGGTCTGGAAAGGAAAATATCGCGGCCAGAACCAGCGCTGGTTCCTGTTCCGCTTTACGGGGGCGGACGATCAGGTGAACATTGCCACCGAACACCCGGAATTTTCCGAGTGGCGCTGGATCGTCGCCGACGCGATGCTAGCGGCCATCGTGCCCTTCAAACGCGAGGTTTATGCGGCCGTTATCGCCGCATTCCGCCCGCACCTGCTTTAGCCCCGCGCCCCCTGAGGGCGACTTTCCGCCGTCGGCCCCTCGAACATCGGGCCGACGCCAATCTCGCGCAACTCGCCGCCATCCCGCAACAGGAACAGGGCGCTAAGGCCGTTTTGCCGCGCCAATGCCGGCCCCGCGTCCTCGCCCGCCACCATGCAGGCGGTAGCCCAGGCATCGGCATACATGCACAGCGGATGCACCACGCTGACCGAGGCGACGCGGTTGCGCATTGGCCCGCCAAGCCGCGGGTCCATCGTATGCGACAGTCGCATTTTGCCGACATCCACCCAATGCCGGTAATCGCCTGAGGTAGCGACGGCGGAATCCGTCAGGTCGATCACGCCCAGCACATCGCGGGTCTCGAAATCCGGTCGCTCGACGCCAACGGCCCAAGGCATGTTGTGCTCATTCAACCCACGCGCGCTCAGTTCGCCGTCCAACGAGACCAGCGCCCGTTTGATGCCAAAGCCCGTGAGGCAGCGCATCATCTCGTCTGCACCAAAGCCCTTTGCGATGCCCGACAGGTCAAGCTGCACGGCGCCGTGACGGCGCGCGCGACCCTGCGCTGCATCAAGCTCGACCAGTTTGTGCGCGGGCGTGCGGCGCAGGCTAAGCCCCGCCGCGATGCGCGCCTGATCGGGCGTGCGCCCCTCGGCGCCAAAGCCCCATGCGCCGACCAGATCGCCAACGCCAATATCGAACAACCCACCCGACCGCTCGCCAATGTCCAGCGCCGTCGTCAGCACCGTCATCAACTCACGCGGCAGCACCTGCCAGATGCCACGCGGCGCGCGGTTCAGCCGCATCAGGTCCGAGGTCGGCTTCCACGTTGACATCTGCTGGTCCACCTGGTCGACGGCGGCGAATAGCGCGGGCCCAATCATGGAAACATCCTCGCCCTTTGGGGCGAGGAAGATTGCCGAGTAGCGGGTGCCCATCGTGGCCCCATTGAGGACGTGGCGGGTCAGCGCCACCCCCGCCTCAGTAGACGTCTTCAACATAGCGTCCCTCAGCCTTCAGCGTGACCGTGCTCAGCCCCAGCGGTGCAATTACGCCCTCCAATGCTTCCATCACGCCTTCCGCCATATCGCGTCCACCGCACACCATGATCTGCGCGCCACGTTGGATCAGCTTGCGCAGCGCATGGGCATCCTCGGCAATCCGGTCCTGCACATAGGCGCGGTCTTGGATGCGAGAAAAAGCAGTGGTCAGGGTGGTCAACCGACGCTCGCCCAGCCAGCCTTCCAACTCGTCGCGATACAGGTAGTCAGAGCGCGGATCGCGGCCACCGAAGTAAAGGTGCATCGACCGTGCGCGCACATTGCCGCGGATGAAGCCCGCAAGCGGCCCGATCCCCGTCCCCGCACCGATCAGGATCACCGGCGCTTTGCCGCGCGAGGGGCGGAAATCCGGGTTCGGCTTGATGAAGGCCGCGATCTGGTCGCCCGGCTCAAGGCTGTGCAGGAAGCCGGAACATTGGCCCCCCGGATGTTTGCGCACACAAATCTCCAGGAACCCGTCGCGGGCAGAGGACGCCAGCGAATAGAACCGCGGCATGTCGCTGTCCGGCGGCAGGATGCCCACCAGGTCACCGGCCTCAAAGCGCGGCAGACCGTTGCGGTTGGTGATCCGCTGCCACAGGGTCTTCGGTCCTTCCGGCGCCATGAAACGCAGCACGGTCGTAGGTGCCTGCACTTCGTCGCCGTAATCGACCCGCTCGACCAGTTCCAACAGACGGGCGCGCGGCGCTTCGGGTTGGTGCAGCAAGGTCAGATCTATGCCCAAACGCTCGCCCACATCACGGCCCCAGCGTGCAAACTCCTGCACCGACTGACGGTCAATGGTGTCGTAGGGCAGCATCGCATTCCACAGCTTGGTATCCAGCGCCTCTGCCACATCATAGCCGAACTGGCTGAACTTGGGGAACTGACGGTCGCCAAATCCCAGCAGAGCCACCGGGAAGTCCGGCGCATGCGGGATCTTTTCCAGACGCGCCATGAACGCCTTGGCAGAGGCCGGTGCCGCACCATCGCCGTGGGTCGAGGTCAATATGAACATCCGTTTGGCATGAGGATAATGCTTGCCCAAGCTATTCATCGGCCCGGTATGCACCCTTTGCCCCGCCGCCGTCAGCGCGTCATGCAGGGTGCGTGCGAAACCCCAAGTGGCGTTGCCATCGCTGCCCACAAGGATGATCGTATCCGACGAATGTGCCGTATGGTTATGCGCAAAGCGCGGCAGCGAGCGGCGGCGACGCCACCAGATCACCGTGCCGGTTGCCGCCATGATCGGCGCGCACAGCGCAGCCAAGCCCAGCAGCAGCCCCAGCGACCAGAAACCTTGGCCGGTGTGCAGCATGTAAACCGTCTCATAAATCTGGCGCATCAGGCCGTGCGGCAGCCAGCTAAGCATCTGGCCGGTGGCTTGATCGACAAACCCCTGCCCGGTCGAGGTGCTGACCGTAAAGACATCCGACGGGTCGGTCGGAAAGGCCAGATCGCGCAGGTTCGACAGTGGAATCGACTTCAGTGCATCAAGCTGCGCGATTGGCAGCGGCGTGCCGCCATTCACCGCCGCCGGAAACGCAGGTTGCGCGTCAAGCCCGTTGGAAATCACCTGCAGGTTGGCCATCGACATCCAGAATCCGGTGAAGGCCGACAAAAGCAAGCCAAGGATGGCAAAGCGGCCCACCTCGACGTGCAGCCGCTGCGTTGTGGTGCCACGTGCGCGGGAAAACACCTGACGCCAGCCGCCCATCCGCTGCGCCAACATGAACGCGCCAGAGATGCAAAGCGCGATCATCGCAAAGGCGGTAAAGCCCGTGACCCACCGGCCCGAATTGCCCATAAGCAACGACCGGTGCAGGTTGGTCATCCAGATGACAAAGCCTGACGGCGCATAAGGCCCCAGCACCGCGCCGGTGTTGGGATCAATCAGGTCGGCCCCCGATGCCGTCTGCGTGCTAAACGACGCCACAATGCTGCCGGAAGCCTGGCGCGTGATATCCGTCACCCCCGACACATGGCGCGCCACATTTGACGCAAGTTCTGCCACCGTCATCTGTGCGACGGGCGCGGCCGGCGTCACCGCAACTTCCAGTGCGGGGATCGTCGAAAGGATCACCCCGCTCAGCGCCAGAACGACGATCAGAACAGAGGCCAGTAGGCCGGGAAGCTTGTGAAAGGTGCGAAGCATCGGGTCCGTCCTGTCAATTACATTTGATACGAAAAATGGCCGATATAGGCACGGCCGCTGAAGGCGTGGCCTGAATCCTTGCTGGTCAACGGCGCGCTGATATCGCGCGCGCTCTCCATCATCCCTTCCGAGGCGACGTCAGCGTGGATCGTGTAGCCCGCGTTGATCATCGCGTCGGCGATGTCGGTCCGCACCGTCAGCGTTTCGCCTGCGCCGACGCTGGCACCGGTGATCCCGTTCAGGTTGGCACGCCCGCGCGCGGCGCGCTGCCACCCGCCAAGGTGGCGATAATAATAGGGCCGTCCGCCCGCCATCCAGATCGTCTTGACATAAGCGCCGTGCGAGTCGGTGAGGTACAGCACGATATATGCGCTGTAGCCGCCGAACTGCTTCAGCGAGGTTTTGATCGTCACAGCACGGGCCATCGCATACCGCGGGGCCGCAAGGGCCAGGGTAAGGACAAGGGCGGTTGCGATCTTCTTCATGGACAGACTCCGTTCTTCAATGCGTTGACCCGTTATCGCTGGCCATCGCTGACGCCAACCTTACGGAATCGGCCCTCAAATGCTGCGCCGCAGCTTTGCAGGGGCAAAATCGGCAGAAATCGGCGTATTTGCGGGACTCGCCATGAGAACAAAACAGGAATACTCTTACCGAACCCTGAAATGCTCTGCTGATAGAATCGGCCTTGGCATGCGCTCCGTCCAGCACAGAGAGGAACCCGGTGGCATTCGTCGAACTCTCTGCAACCTCGAATTTCACCTTCCTGACCGGCGGCTCCCACCCCGAGGAATTCATACGCCGTGCCGCGACGATGGGGATGAGCGGCCTCGCCATTGCCGATGAAAACTCGGTTGCGGGCATCGTGCGCGCCCATGCAGCGGCCCGCGAAATCGCGCGGCTGGCGGCAAGCGGAGAGGTCTTCGCCGCCCCCCCTCGCCTGATCCCCGCCGCCCGCATCGTGACGACGGATGGCCTGACCGTCACCGCCTTGCCCCGCGACCGCACCGCCTGGGGGCAGCTCTGCCGCCTCATCACGCTGGGTCGCCGCCGCAGCGACAAGGGCACATGCGCCCTCACACTCGATGATCTGCTGGAAGGGGGCGCGGGGATAGAGCTGCTGCTGCACCCCGCGCCGCAAGACACCATCTCTCCCGAAAACCCCGGCAACAGCGATGACTGGCGCGGCCAAGCCGCCCGGCTGATCCGCCGCTTTCCGGGGCAGGTTTCCCTGATGATGGCGCCGCATTATGACGGGCAAGAGGTGCCGCGTTTTGCCCAACTTACCGCGCTGGCGCAAACCCTTGGCATCCCGCCCGTCGCCTCTGGCCTGCCGCTGATGCACCACGGATCACGCCACCGCATCGTCGATGTGCTGACCGCGATTCGCACCGGCACCACTGTCGACCGGCTTGGCCGCGCCGCGCTGCCCAATGGCGAGCGGCGGCTGCGCGCGGAACCCGAAATGCTGCGTCTCTACCGTGGGCATGAGGCCGCCGTGCATTACAGTGGCACCATCGCCGCCCGCCTGACCTTCTCGCTTGACCAGTTGCGCTATGAATACCCCTCGGAGTTTGCCAAGGGCGAAACCCCTGCCGCGCGGCTCGACCGGCTGGCACGCGCCGGGTTGAACTGGCGCTATCCCGACGGGCCGACACCCCGCGTGCTGGACATGCTGGAACACGAACTGCGCCTGATCGCCAAGCTGAAGTATGAGCCCTACTTCCTCACCGTCCATGACATCGTGCAATTCGCCCGCAGCCGCGGCATCCTCTGCCAAGGCCGCGGCTCGGCGGCCAACTCTGTCGTCTGCTACGCGCTTGGCGTCACCTCGGTCTCGCCGGAAATCGGCACCATGGTCTTTGAACGCTTTGTCTCCGAGGCGCGGGACGAGCCGCCCGACATCGACGTGGATTTTGAACACGAACGTCGCGAAGAGGTGATCCAGCACATCTACGAAACCTACGGTCGCCACCGCGCCGGCCTCTGCGCCACCGTGATCCACTATCGCGGCAAACGCGCCGTGCGCGAGGTCGGCAAGGCGATGGGCCTGTCCGAACACCTCACCGCCGCCATTGCCAGCCAGATCTGGGGCTGGGGCAGCGCCAAGACGGTTGACGACACGCGCCTGCGCGAAATCGGCCTTGATCCCACCGACCGCCGCCTAAAGCTAACCCTTGCCCTCGTCGAGGAAATTCAGGGCTTCCCCCGCCACCTCAGCCAACATGTCGGCGGTTTTATCATCACCGAAGGGCGGCTGGATGAACTGGTCCCGATCGAGAACGCCGCGATGGACGATCGCACCGTCATCTGCTGGGACAAGGACGATATCGACACGCTCGGCATCCTCAAGGTCGATGTGCTGGCGCTGGGGATGCTGTCGTGCATCCGCAAGGCCTTCGGCCTGATCGACCAGCACCACCAGACGCAATATACCCTCGCCACGGTCCCCGCCGAAGACCCCGAAACCTACCGGATGCTGTGCAATGCCGACTCGGTTGGCGTGTTTCAGGTCGAAAGCCGGGCGCAGATGAACTTTTTGCCCCGTATGCGCCCGCGCTGCTTTTACGATCTGGTGATTCAGGTCGCCATCATCCGACCGGGGCCGATTCAGGGCGACATGGTTCACCCCTACCTGCGCCGCCGCAACGGCGACGAGGTGGTCTCTTTCCCCTCTGACGCGCTGGGAAAGGTTCTGGCCAAAACGCTTGGCGTGCCGCTGTTTCAGGAGCAGGCGATGCAGATCGCCATCATCGGCGCTGGCTTTTCCCCGGAAGAGGCCGACCGCCTGCGCCGCTCGCTTGCCACCTTCAAGAAGCACGGCAGCGTCAGCGATTTTCAGGATCGCTTCATCCAAGGCATGCGCGCGAACGGCTATGATGACGACTTCGCCACCCGCTGCTTTTCGCAGATCGAGGGCTTCGGCAGCTACGGCTTCCCCGAAAGCCATGCCGCCAGCTTTGCCTACCTCGTCTATGCCTCGGCATGGATCAAACGCCACCACCCCGGCATCTTCGCCTGCGCCCTGCTGAATTCCCAACCGATGGGCTTCTACGCCCCCGCCCAAATCGTGCGCGACGCCCGCGAACATGGCGTGCAGGTGCGCCCGGTCTGCGTCAACGCGAGCTTCTGGGACAACGCGATGGAGCCCGACGGGCGCGGCGGCCTTGCCCTCCGGCTCGGCTTTCGCCAGATCACGGGCCTGCGTCAGGACGAGGCGATGTGGATCGCCACCGCCCGCGGCAACGGCTACCGCACGGTCGAGGATGTCTGGCGCCGCGCCGGAACCCCACCCCACCAGATCACCCGCCTTGCCGAGGCCGACGCCTTTGCCAGCCTCGGCATGTCACGCCGCGATGCGCTGTGGCAGGCCCGCGCCCTGACCGGCGATGCGCCGCTACCCCTCTTTTCCGGTGACATCGACGGCGAGATGATCGTGGAACCCGCCGTGTTCCTGAAGGCGATGACCGAGGGAGAAGAGGTGGTAGAGGATTATGTCGCCATGCGCCTGACGTTGCGTGCGCACCCGATGGCCCTGCTGCGTCCCCTGCTGACGCCACCAACGGGCGCCCAATCCCGGCGGGCGTTCTGCGCTGAAGCCTTGTAATTGAGTATTTTTGCCAAGAAGAAATGAAAAGGGCACCGCCCATAACGGCAGCGCCCCCTTTAGGCTCAATATCTTATCGGGTTTTGGGCGACCTTACGCCACGTCGAATTGCAGCGGTTTCACTTGGCTGAACATGCCTGAGCCTTCCAGCACCGCGACCACTTTCGGGTCGAGCGCCTGATCCAGATACAGGATCGCAATCGCGTCCTTGCCCACGCCCGAACGGCCAAGGGTGAAGTTTGCGATGTTGACCCCGTTCTTACCCATCGTCATGCCCAGCAGGCCGATGATGCCCGGCACGTCTTCGTTGGTGGTGTAAAGCATATGCTCGCCCACCTCGGCGTCGATGTTGATGCCCTTGATCTGGATAAAGCGCGGCTTGCCGTCACTGAAGCAGGTGCCCGCAACCGAACGCTCGCGCTTGTCGGTGACCACAGTCAGCTTGATATAGGCGTCAAAGCTGCCCGACTTTTCCTGACGCGTGGTGGAAACCTGCACACCGCGTTCCTTCGCGATGATCGGGGCTGAAACCATGTTCACGTCCGGGTTGGTCGCCTGCAAAATCCCCGCGATCACCGCGCAGTTCAGCGCGGCAAGGTTCATCTCGGCCACGCTGCCATCATACAGCACGTTGATCGCCTTGATCGGCTCGTCGGTCATTTGCCCCACGAACGACCCCAGATGCGAGGCGAGCTTTAGCCACGGCCCCATCACCGCCGCCTCCTCAGCCGTGACTGACGGCATGTTCAGCGCGTTCTGCACCGCACCCGTCAGCAGGTAATCCGACATCTGCTCGGCCACTTGCAGCGCCACGTTTTCCTGCGCTTCGGTCGTCGCCGCGCCAAGGTGCGGCGTGCAAACCACGTTTGGCAGGCCGAACAGCGGGCTATCCGTCGCCGGTTCCACCGCGAACACGTCAAACGCAGCGGCAGCAACCTGCCCCGATTTCAGCGCCTCTGCCAGCGCAGCCTCATCCACCAGACCGCCCCGCGCGCAGTTGATGATGCGCACGCCCTTCTTGGTCTTGGCAATCGCCTCTGCCGATAGGATGTTGCGCGTCTTGTCGGTCAGCGGCACGTGCAGCGTGATAAAGTCGGCGCGCGCCAGCAACTCTTCCAGTTCCACCTTATGCACGCCCAGCGTCTTGGCGCGTTCGTCGGACAGGAAGGGGTCATAGGCCACCACCTTCATGTGTAGGCCCAGCGCACGGTCGCAAACGATGCCGCCTATATTGCCCGCACCGATCACGCCCAGCGTCTTGTTGTAAAGCTCAACGCCCATGAAGCGCGACTTTTCCCACTTGCCCGCCTGGGTCGAGGCATTGGCCTCCGGGATCTGGCGCGCGGCGGCGAACATCATCGCGATGGCATGTTCGGCGGTGGTGATCGAGTTGCCGAACGGCGTGTTCATCACGATCACGCCTTTCTTCGAGGCGGCAGGAATATCGACGTTATCGACGCCGATACCGGCGCGGCCGATCACCTTCAGGTTGGTCGCCTTTTCCAGCAGCTTGTCGGTCACTTTGGTGGCCGAACGGATTGCAAGGCCGTCATACTGGCCGATGATCTCGGCCAGCTTTTCCTTGTCCTTGCCCAGCTTCGGCATGTAATCGACCTCGACGCCACGATCGCGGAAGATCTGCACGGCGGTTTCGGAAAGCTCATCAGATACGAGAACGCGGGGTGCCATGTTTGGCTCCTATATGAATTTATGTTCTGGAATGGCGAGGATGCCCCCGCCCAATGGTTCGGGTAGGACGGGGTTGACCCCGTCACACCCGTCAGGCTGCGTTCGCAAGCGCCGCGATCTCGGCCTCAAAGGCCCATTCGATCCACGGCATCAGCGCCTCGACATCCGCCGTCTCGACGGTCGAGCCGCACCAGATCCGCAGGCCCGGAGGGGCGTCGCGATACGCGCCCACGTCCAGTGCCGCACCCGCTTTTTCAAGCCGCTTCGCAACGCCCTTGGCAAACGCAGCGCCATCGGTGATGCGCGGATCGGTAAACTTCAGACACACAGAGGTGGTCGAGGCATTGGCCGGGTTCACCGCCAGATTCTCGATCCAGTCATGTGCCGCCACAAACTTCGCCACCGCACCCGAGTTCGCCTCGGCCCGCGCGATCAGGCCCTTCAGCCCACCGATTGACTGCGCCCATTTCAGCGACACCAGATAATCCTCGACCGCCAGCATCGAGGGCGTGTTGATCGTCTCGCCGACGAAAATCCCCTCGATCAGCTTACCTTTGGAGGTCAACCGGAAAATCTTCGGCAGCGGCCATGCGGGCGTGTAGCTTTCCAGCCGCTCCACCGCGCGAGGGCTCAGGATCAGCATCCCATGCGCCCCTTCGCCGCCCAGCACCTTCTGCCAGCTGAAGGTCACCACATCCAGCTTGTCCCACGGCAGGTCCATCGCAAACGCCGCCGAGGTCGCATCACAAATCGTCAGGCCTTCACGGTCCGCAGGGATCGCATCGCCGTTCGCCAGCCGCGCACCCGAGGTAGTGCCGTTCCAAGTGAACACCACATCCGCGTTGAAATCTACGGTGGCAAGGTCAACGACCTCGCCGTACGGGGCCTTCTTCACCACGGCGTCCAGCTTCAGCTGTTTCACCACGTCGGTGACCCAGCCCTCGCCAAAGCTTTCCCACGCCAGCATCTCGACCTTGCGGGCGCCAAGCAGCGACCACATCGCCATCTCCACCGCGCCGGTGTCAGACCCGGGAACGATGCCGATGCGATAATCCGCAGGCACGCCCAAAATCTCGCGCGTCAGGTCGATCGCTTCCTTCAGCTTGGCTTTGCCAATAGCAGCGCGATGCGACCGGCCAAGCGGCGCGTCGGCGAGCATATCAAGGGAATAATGGGGGATTTTCGCGCAGGGGCCGGAAGAAAAGCGCGGATTTGCCGGCAATTTTGCCGGGGCGTTCGTCGTCATGATAGTATCCTCACAGATATACGCCCCTCGTTGGGGAGGGGTGTCCCGCTGTGGGACATACGGCCCCCTGCACACTGGCGCAAGCGGGAAAAGTGCAGTATTGCGCCGCTTGGGGGACGATTTGCGACGCGGGCCTCCACTATCGGAAACTTTCGCGGGACAGACCTCATGCTCATCGCCACCCTGCTGACCAATCCCGCCACGCCCGCGCTTAACGCGATGGCCGTCGAAAGCCTGCGCAACGCGTGGGGCGGCGGCGATGCTCTGTGGCTCGACCCCGGCATTGCCGCGGAATTCGCCGTCGAGGCGATGCCCGCGAATCGTTGGGAAGCGTGGGAGGGCTTGCAAGCCCTCGGCATTGACCTCGTCGTGCAGGCCGCCGAGGGACGGCGCAAACGTATGCTTCTGGCCGACATGGATAGCACCATGATCGGGCAGGAATGTATCGACGAACTTGCCGCAGAGGCCGGCATCGGCGCCCACGTCGCCGAGATCACCAGACGCGCGATGAATGGAGAGCTGGATTTTGAGGCCGCACTGCGTGAACGCGTCGCCCTGCTCAAGGGCCTTGATGCCGCGGTGATATGGACGGTGCTGGCCGACCGCATCCGCTTCACCCCCGGCGGGCGCAAACTGGTGGCAACGATGAAGGCGCACGCGGGCTACGCCGCGCTGGTCTCGGGTGGCTTCACCGCCTTTTCCGAACCCGTTGCCGCCTACCTCGGCTTTGACGAAGACCGCGCCAACACCCTGTTGGTCGAAGACAGCAAACTCTCCGGCAAAGTCGCGGAACCGATCCTTGGCCGCCAAGCCAAGGTTAAGGCGCTGGAGGAGATCACAACCCGTCTCGGCATCCCCGAGGCCGAAGTGATGGCGGTCGGCGACGGCGCCAACGACCTCGGCATGCTAAAACGCGCAGGCGCAGGCGTCGCCTTGCACGCCAAACCCTCCGTTGCCGCGGAATGCGAGATCCGCATCAACCACGGCGACCTCACCGCGCTGTTGTATATCCAAGGCTACCACCGCGACGAATTCGTCAGCGTGCCCTGAGGGGCGAAAGCGTCCGAGGCAAGCGGAACGAAGCGGACATGTCCGCTTGACCCGGAAAAGGGTGCGGCCCTCTGTTGCGCCACGGCCGCCAAAGGCTCTTCACCCCCTTTTGGCCGCACACCCAACAGCGGGCTTCGCCTTTTGTGTCAGCCCCAATCAAGCCCGTATGCAGGGGTAATATTTGGTGAACAAATAACTAAAACATTTTAAAACAATGCCTAACCAGGTGTTGCGAAGCGCAACACGCGTGCTCAAACGAACCCCGGAGCGGTTTTCAGAATCCCCGTCTCGAACCCGCGCCAGTTTTTCTGGATCGTGTTCAGCCGTTTTTTCGTAGCCGGATGATCCGCATCCAGAACCCCCAACCGCACCAAAATAGCCGCAATCGCCGCCTCTGACGCGCGCGTCCCGCCGTCCACGATTTTCAGCGCGACACCAAGCTTTTTCTCCGGAATGATCGCGACAAACACCGCCTCAGCCCCCGTCTTGATCGTGACGCGGCCCCCCATCGCCCGCATCAATTCCGTGCAGGCACGCCCCTCGCCCGCGACCAGCTCAGGAAACGCCGCAATCGCCCGCGTCAGGCGGTACGCCGCCCGCTCGCGGGTCGGCCCGTCTTCCCGCGCCGCGGCAAAGAATGCCATCGCGCGGGCCAGTCCATGCACCGTCGTCGCGAAATTCGGTGCCGAGCAGCCGTCGATGCCGTAGCCAGGCGAGGTCACGCCCGTCACTTCTTCAAACGCCGCCTTCACCGCCTTTTGCACCGGATGGCTAACCTCAACATACTCCGGCCCCGCCTTCAGATGCCGCGTCAGGGTCAGAAACCCGGAATGCTTGCCCGAGCAGTTGTTATGGATCTGGCACGGATTGGTATCCGAGCAGGTCAGTTCCTTATTCGCCTGCGGATCGTTCGGCATATGCGCGCCGCAGCGCAAATCAGCCTCGGTCATCCCCATATCTGCGAGCCAGCGCGTCACCATCTCGGTGTGGATATGCGCGCCTTGGTGACTGGCGCACGCCAGTGCCAATTGTGCCTGCGTCAGCCCTGCCGCATCCGCAGCGCCGCTTTCAATCAACGGCAATGCCTGCAGCATTTTGCAGGACGATCGCGGGAAAATCACCGCCTCCGGATCGCCCCATGCCTCGACGATCGTTCCCCTTGCATCACAGATGACAGCGTGCCCGACATGGGTGCCTTCCAGCAGCCCGCCACGCCACAGTTCCACCATCGGAATTGCCGTTTTCATGTGATGACCTCCCTCACAGATGCGCGATTTCTTGCCCATGGGGGTTTCAAAAAACCGCAACTTTGCGTTATGCATCGAATATCGAGTTGTATCCGACCACGCCACAGGAAAAGGTCGCACCTGAAGCGCCTGGCGGCGGAGACAAGAGGCAGAAACAGCTGGAGGCTGTGAACAGCATGACGTCATGGATCCTACCCGGCGCCCTTGGCGCGCTTATGGCACTTGGAGCGACTGGCACTTGGGCGCAGCAGGTTTCGACCAACCGCGTCGCCGTAAAATCTGACTGGAGCGTTTTCGCGGGCGACAAGCCTAAAGAATGCTGGGGCGTGTCAAAGCCCAAAACCAGCGAAGCAACGCGCAACAAAAAACCCGCTACCGTGAAGCGCAGCGACGTTCTGTTCTTCGTCACCTTCCGCCCCGGCACCGGTGCCAATGGCGAGATTTCGTTTACCGGTGGCTATGCCTTCGCCCCCAAATCCACCGCCACGCTGGAGCTTGACGGGACCAAATACGACCTGTTCGTCGATGGCGAATGGGCTTGGCCCAAGACGACCGCGGACGGCTCCGGCTTGCTTGCCGCACTCAAAAAGGGCTCACAGGCGACGATCACCGCGCATTCCGCGCGCGGCACCCAAACTGTCGATACCTTTTCGTTGCTTGGTTTCACCGCCGCGATGGACGAAGCGCAGAAACGCTGCGAATAAGCCATTCTGCCAGGTTAGCCCGCCCCGTGAGCCTCGCTCGCGGGGCGTTCGCATTTCTGCGTGTTCCGTTTCCCGCGCGAATCCTGTAGGAATAGCGATCTTCACCCCGGAGACAGCGCATGACGACCCCGACAAACGCCCCGATCACGCAAGACGTCCTGACGATTGCGCGCAAGCTGCCAGAAGGCGGCCCGGTCAACCTTGTCGGCCTGACCCGGGATGCGATGCGCGATGCCCTGATCGCCGCAGGCACACCGGAACGGCAGGCCAAGATGCGGGTGGGGCAGGTCTGGCAATGGATCTATCACTGGGGCGTGCGCGACTTTGACGCGATGACCAACCTCGCCAAAGACTACCGCGCGCTGCTTGCCGCCAATTTCACCGTGACTATCCCCGAGGTCGTCTCAAAGCAGGAATCGGCTGACGGCACACGCAAATACCTTGTGCGCATCGCTGGTGGGCACGAAGTTGAAACCGTCTACATCCCCGAGGAAGGGCGCGGCACGCTTTGCATTTCGTCGCAAGTCGGCTGCACCCTCACCTGCTCCTTCTGCCACACCGGCACACAAAAACTGGTGCGCAACCTGACAGCGGGCGAAATCGCGGGTCAGGTCATGCTGGCGCGCGACGATCTGGAGGAATGGCCGGTGCCCGGCGCGCCAAAGGACGAAACCCGCCTGATTTCCAACGTCGTTCTGATGGGCATGGGCGAGCCGCTTTACAATTTCGACGCCGTTCGCGACGCAATGAAGATCGTGATGGATGGCGAAGGTATGAGCCTGTCACGCCGCCGCATCACGCTGTCCACCTCTGGGGTCGTTCCTGAAATCGCCCGCACCGCCGAGGAAATCGGCTGTATGCTGGCGGTCAGTTTTCATGCCACGACCGATGAAGTGCGCGACCGTCTGGTGCCGATCAACAAACGCTGGAATATTGCGACCCTGCTGGACGCGCTGCGCGCGTATCCAAATTTGTCGAACTCTGAACGCATCACCTTTGAATATGTCATGCTGAAGGGCGTCAACGACAGCGACGCCGACGCGCGACGCCTTGTGCATCTGATCGAGGGCATCCCGGCCAAGATCAACCTGATCCCCTTCAACGAATGGCCCGGCTCTCCCTATCAACGCTCTGACAGGGACCGGATCAAGGCGTTTGCCGACATCATCTTCAAGGCGGGCTATGCGTCTCCGATCCGCAAGCCACGCGGCGAGGATATTATGGCCGCTTGCGGACAGCTGAAATCAGCCACCGAACGCGCCCGCAAAAGCCGCGCCGAAATCGCGGCAGAGGCCGGGGTTCAGGGCCCGGCCTGACCCTTCGCGTCGGCCGCTATTCCCCGGCGTGAAACGCGTCGATGGCGGCCATCGCCTCGTCAACGGTCTCGACAAAGGTCATCAGCTCCAGATCTTTCGCGGCGATAGTCCCCGCCTCGACCAACACGTTGAAATCTATCAGCCGATGCCAGAAATCGGGCGCGAACATCAGGATGGGCACCCGCTTCATGCGGCCCGTCTGGATCAGCGTGATCGTCTCAAAGGTTTCGTCCAAGGTGCCAAAGCCACCCGGGAACACCGCAATCGCCCGCGCCCGCATCAGGAAATGCATCTTGCGAATGGCGAAGTAGTGAAAGTTGAAGCTTAGCTCTGGCGTTACATAGGGGTTGGGCGCCTGCTCGTGCGGCAGCACGATATTCATCCCGATCGTCATGCCGCCCGCATCGGCCGCCCCGCGGTTCCCCGCCTCCATGATGCCCGGACCGCCGCCGGTGGTAATAACCGCCTCGCGCCCTCCCGCCGCCATCGACCTCTCGGTGATCCGCCGCGCAAACTCCTGCGCCATCTCATAATACTGCGTCAGCCCCGCCGCGGCCCCTGATTGCCCCGGCCCCGGTATCCGCGCGCTGCCAAACACCACCACAGTCGACGTGATCCCCCGCTCGCACAGTTCCGTCTCGACCTTCGAGAGTTCAAGCTGTAACCGCACACCGCGCATGTCGTCACGCAACAGGAAATCGTTGTCGGCATAGGCCAGCCGATAGGATGGCGAGCGTGTCTGCGGCGTGTCCGGGATCTTGCGCGCGCGCAGAATATCTTCGCCTGCGTCGCGGAACTGGCTGATGCGTGGATCGTCGGTCATGGCTTGCCTCCTCTGCGCCTTCGCCACATTGCGCGGAAGCCCCACCTCGTCTATAGCCTTCGCCCGAACAGGACCAGCGTACTGGAGGGGACCATGCCGAACGCCGCACTCGAAGCCGCCGTAGAGACCGCCTGGGAGGCACGCGACGCCATCACCCCCGCCACCAAGGGTGCCATCCGCGACGCAATCGAAACCACCCTCGCCGCGCTCGACGCGGGTACTCTGCGCGTGGCAGAGCGTCAGGCAGACGGGCGCTGGCACGTCAACCAGTGGGCCAAGAAGGCCGTCCTGCTGTCATTCCGTCTCAACGATATGGAGGCGATTTCGGGCGGCAATGGCGGTTCCACCTGGTGGGACAAGGTTCCCTCGAAATTCGACGCATGGGGCGAAAATCAATGGCGCGCCGCAGGCTTCCGCGCGGTTCCCGGCGCCATCGTCCGCCGCTCGGCCTATATCGCCAAGGGTGCGGTCCTGATGCCGTCTTTCGTCAATATCGGCGCTTATGTCGATGAGGGCACGATGGTCGATGCCTGGGCCACCGTCGGCTCTTGCGCGCAGATCGGCAAGAATGTCCACCTGTCCGGCGGTGTCGGCATCGGCGGCGTGCTGGAACCGATGCAGGCTGGCCCCACCATCATCGAAGACAACTGCTTCATCGGCGCCCGGTCCGAGGTCGTCGAAGGCTGCATCGTGCGTGAGGGTTCGGTGCTTGGCATGGGCGTCTTCATCGGCCAGTCCACCAAGATCGTCGACCGCGAAACCGGCACTGTTAGCTATGGCGAAGTGCCTGCGGGATCGGTCGTGGTGGCAGGCTCGATGCCGTCGAAGAACGGGATCAACCTATATTGCGCCGTGATCGTGAAACGCGTGGATGCGCAGACCCGGTCCAAGACCTCGATAAACGAGCTGCTTCGTGACTGACGCACCCGAGGTTCCCGAAAAGATCAAGCGCCCGCAGCAGGTCTACACCCTGCTGGTCGAGGTTGGGCGTAATCCCGGCGATGGCCTGCCTGACAAATGCACCGGCGCGGGGCTTCTGTGCTATGCGACTGGCGTGGATGAGGCTGAGGCCGTGCGCGAAACCGTGGCGCTGCTGAAAACCGCCGAAATGGCGCCGCTGGATGTCACCGGCTACGGCACCTTGGAAGAAAGGCTCGCGGATGGCGAGGAGATCGGTGAGGAGGAACGCGCGCTGATGGCCCGCGCCCTAGCCGAGAACTCTATCGTCATCGCCGACATGACGCCGTTCTTCGACTAACCCCGATTGGGGGCGTCAATGCGCCCCCGTCACACCGCAGCGCGCAGCCAGTCGTTTGCATAGGCCACGCTGTCGCAGCCGGAAAACCGCCGCAGCCGCTCCAATTCCGCCTCGATCCGCGCCACGCGGGCGGGCGACAGTTGCACGCCACGTTCCGGCCAAACGGCACGGACTTTAAGCGTGCCACTCGACCGTTCGGCCCGCGCATCCAAGCGGCCGATCAGTCGCGCACCTTCCAACAGAGGGAAGGTGTAATAGCCGTAAATCCGTTTCGGCTCCGGGGTGAATACTTCGATGCGGTAGAAATAACCGAACAATCGTTCTGTTCGATTTCGGTCGCGCAGGGCGGGGTCAAATGGGCTGAGGATTCGCACCCTTCCCGGCAACTCTGGCGCGGCCTGTGCCGCCTCTAAAACGTCGGGTCGCGCGAAGGATCGCCGCAGGGCCCCATCGGCCCCCTCGACCTCAATCTCTAGCAACGAGCCTTGGGCCAGCGCCGCGCGACACCATTCGCGCGCTTCGTCCGGGCGCACAGCCGCAAAGAACGCCGCCACTTCACCAGAGGTCGCAAAGCCCAACCGATCCATCGCCGCGTTGCAGGCCCAATCGATACTGTCTTCCGGCGAGGGGCGGTGCAGACAAATCTCGGGATGCACCCGTTCGGTCAGGTCATAGACCTTCTGGAACCCGTCCCGCCGCGACACGCTTAGCGCGCCAGTCCGCCACAGATATTCCAGCGCAGTCTTGGACGGATGCCATTCCCACCAACCGCCCTTACCGCGCTCCTCACCCTCGCCCACGTCGCTGGACGTGACCGGGCCGTGGTTGGCAACCTGCGCCAGCACCTCATCAAACTTGGCCAGATAGGCATCGTCGCGCCAGTTGCGCCACTTTTCCACCAACCGCTCGCGGTCGCGGGCAAAGCGGAGTTGCCAGTGCGGGAAGAACGCCGTCGGAATGAGAGAAGCATCATGCGTCCAGTGTTCAAACAGCTCGCGGCTATCCTCCAGCAAGGGGCGCAGTTGCGCGGGCCGATAGCCGGGGCTTCGCGCGAACAGGATCATGTGATGCGCGCGCTCGACCGTGTTGATGCTGTCAACCTGCACAAAGCCCAGCCGTTCGATCAGCGCCATGATCTCAGTGGCATCGGGTTTACCGGCGGGCACCTCGCTTAAGGCGTGGCGGTGCAAGAACAAACGACGCGCGTCGGCGTTGCGCAGGATCGGGCGGGCGGATGGCGGCATCACAAAGGCCTCGCGTCAGGAACTCGTCCTGCATAGCGCGACGGTGAGTTTTGTGCAGCATTTTTGATCGTTGTGCGGAATCCCGGACATGGGATTCCGCGCCTTTCACCCGTCAGACGAAGCGATTGACGAGGTTTTCCAAGCGTTCCTGCCGCCCCGATTTGGGCTGCGGGTTCAGGTTGTCCTTCAAGACCCGCGCCGCGATGCTATCAAGGGTTCCCTCTTTCAGCATCGCCTGCGCCGTGGGGTTATCCCAGCCTGCATACCGTGCGGCGCGCGCAGCCTCCAGCCCGCCATCCTCCAACATCGCCGCCGCCGCCTTCAACGCCCGCGCACAGGTATCCATGCCCCCGATATGGGACAGCACCAGATCCTCGGCATCCAAGCTCTGCCGCCGAATTTTCGCGTCGAAGTTGGTGCCGCCATTGACGAAACCGCCGGCCTTGAGAACCTCGTAATAGGCCAGCGCCATTTCGGGCACGTTGTTGGGGAACTGATCGGTGTCCCAGCCCGACTGGTAGTCGTTGCGGTTCATGTCAATCGAGCCAAAGATCCCCATCGAGGTCGCCATTGCCAGCTCATGCTCAAACGAGTGCCCGGCAAGGATCGCGTGGCCCTGCTCAATATTAACCTTCACCTCGTTCTCCAGCCCAAAGCGGCGCAGGAAACCGTAAACCGTGGCGACGTCGTAGTCATACTGATGCTTTGATGGCTCCTGCGGTTTGGGTTCGATCAGGATCGTGCCCTTGAAGCCGATCTTGTATTTGTAATCGACGACCATCTGCAGGAAGCGCCCGGCCTGTTCGGCCTCGCGTTTGAGGTCGGTATTCAGCAGCGTCTCATACCCCTCGCGCCCACCCCAAAGCACATAGTTCGCGCCGCCAAGTTTCTGCGTCGCATCCATGCAGGTCTTCACCGTCGCTGCCGAATAGGCGAACACATCCGGATCCGGATTGGTCGCCGCGCCAGACATGAAGCGGCGGTTGGTGAAAAGATTGGCGGTGCCCCACAGCAGGCGCGTTTTGGACGTCTGCATCTTCAGGGCGAAGTAATCGACGATCTCTTCCAGATTGCGCGTGCTTTCGGCAAAGGTCTTGCCCTCGGGGCGGACATCGGCGTCGTGGAAACAGAAGAAGGGCGCGTTGAGGATGTCGAACAGCTCGAATGCCGCATCGGCCTTCAGCTTGGCGTCCGCCATGGTTTCGCCGAACCACGGGCGCTCAAACGTCTGCCCGCCGAACGGGTCACCGCCCTGATAGGCAAAGCTGTGCCAATAGGCGACGGCAAACCGAAGATGATCCTCCATCCGTTTGCCCATCACAACCTCGTCGGGGTTGTAATGGTGGAAAGCGAATTCGTTGGAGGAGGTGGTGCCCTCGTAACGGATGGCGGGAATATTCTTGAAATAGTCGGTCATGTGATCCCTCAGGAGGTCAGGCCCTTGATCGCCGCCTGTGCGGCGCGATAGCGGGCGTGGGCAATGTCGAAAGCTGCGCCAAGATGCGCATCAGGCTCAATTGTGCGGGCGATGGCGGGTGCGGTGGCAATTTCTGCACCCGCGCCGGTGGAGGCCATGATGGCAAGACGCGCGGCCCCGAAAGCGCCGCCGAAGTCGCCGGAAACCGGCAGTTGAACGGGCGTTCCCAGCGCGGTGGCGATGGCTTTCAGCCAGTATTCCGACCGCGACCCGCCGCCAACCGCCAGCAGGCTGTCAATGCGGGTGCCGGTTGCGGCCAGCGCGTCGCGGCAGTCGCGGATGGCGAACGTAACGCCTTCCAGCACCGCGCGGGTTGCTGCGGTGCGGTCGGTTGCATGTTCAAGGCCAATAAAGGCACCCCGGATGGCGGAATCGTTAAGCGGTGTCCGCTCGCCACCGAGATAGGGCAGGAACAAGGTCTTGCTGGGCACCTGAAGCGCGCCAAGGCCGTTGGTCAGGGTCGCCGCATCCGAGCCCACAAGGTTCGCATACCAGTTCAGGGCGTCGGTCGCGGCAAGGATCACACCCATCTGATGCCATGTATCAGGCAGCGCGTGGCAAAAGGTGTGGACCGCGGTTTCAGGGGCGGGTTGGTAACCATCATTGGCGGCAAACAGAACACCCGACGTTCCCAGCGAGACGAAGGCCTCGCCTGCACGAACGACACCGACGCCAACGCCAGACGCGGCATTGTCGCCACCACCGCCGGCCACGATGACGGATTTACCGAGGCCCCAGCGCGCAGCCAATTGCGGACGCAAGGTGCCGGAGGGGGCGCAGCCTTCGACAAGGCGCGCCATGTGGTCGCGCCCAAGATCTGTCGCGGCAAGAAGCGCGTCGGACCAGTCCCGTGCGCCAGTGTCCAGCCAGCTTGTGCCCGCGGCGTCGGACATTTCGGCGACATGCTCACCCGTAAGCCACAGGCGGAGGTAGTCCTTCGGCAGCAAAACTTTCGCGATGCGCGCAAAAGTTGCCGGTTCATGGCGCTGCACCCACAACAGCTTGGGCGCAGTAAAGCCTGGGAACACGATGTTTCCGGTCACGCGACGAAAGATCGGATCGCCGTCAAGTTCGGCGGCTTCTTCGTGCGCGCGCGTGTCATTCCACAGGATGCAGGGCCGCAGAACCTCATCAGCTGCATCAAGCAGGGTCGCGCCGTGCATCTGGCCCGAAAGGCCAAGCGCGCGCACCTCGGTTAGTGAATGCTTGGCCGCAAGCGCGTCGAACACCGCCTCGGCTGCGGCGATCCAGTCTGCGGGGGATTGTTCCGACCAGCCGTCGTGAGGACGGCTGACCGTAAGAGGTGCAGTGGCCTCTGCAACGACCTTTTGCTGGTCGTCGATCATAATGCCTTTCAGGCCCGAAGTGCCAAGATCGAGCCCGATATACATCACGCGGCCTTTTCGGGCTGCTTGCCAAGAATGATCATGCCAAGGATGTCGTCGTCCGTGACATCCTTGACGTTAACCGTGCCAACCAGCTTGCCGTTCTTCATCACGCTCGCGCGATCGCACAAATCCATCACGGTGTGGATGTCATGGTCAATCAGGAAAATCCCGATGCCTTGACGCTTCAACTCGTGAATCAGATCGGCGACCATGCGGGTTTCCTGCGGCCCGAGGGCTGCGGTCGGCTCGTCCATGATCAGGATGCGCGCGTTGAAAAGGATCGCACGCGCGATTGCAACGGATTGGCGCTGACCGCCCGACAGCGACTTTGCCGGCTCTTTGAACCGCGTGAAGTTCGGGTTAAGCCGCCCCATCACACGCCGCGTTTCGGCCTCCATCGCCACGTCGTCGAGGGTTCCCCAGCGCGTCTTTAGCTCTCGTCCGAGATAGAGGTTCGCAGCAGCATCAACGTTGTCGGCAAGCGCCAACGCTTGGTAGATCGTCTCGATCCCGTAAGCCTTCGCATCACGGGGGTTAGAGATCTGCACCTCTTCCCCATTGATGAAGATCTTTCCCCCATCGCGCTTGTAAGCGCCCGAGAGGATCTTGATCAGGGTCGATTTACCGGCGCCGTTATGGCCCAGCAGGCCAACCACCTCGCCCGGATAGAGGTTGACGGACACGTCATCTACGGCCTTTACGCCGCCAAAGGACACCGAGATGTTGCGCAATTCGACAAGGGGTGCGTCCATGATTATCTCCTCACTTGACCCGACGGCGGTAGAGTTGGTCGACAAAGACGGCCATGACCAGAACCGTTCCGACGACTATGTTCTGAAAAGCCGCCGGCAGATTGAGCAGTTGCATGCCGGACTGGATCGACTGCATCAGCAACGCGCCCAGGAGAGCGCCGTATACTGTGCCGATACCACCCGCCAGAGAGGTGCCGCCAATGACCGTTGCGGCGATCACGTAAAGCTCGTTCGACTGGCCAAGCGCGTTGGTTGCGGCATCAAGGCGCGCCGACGAAATGACGGCGGATAGGCCAGCGAGAAAGCCCATCAGAGCAAATACTTTCACTGTGACCATACGCGTGTTGATACCGGCAAGCTCAGCCGCTTCTGGGTTTCCCCCAATGGCGTATATATAGCGGCCGAATTTCGTGCGGGTCGCGACGAAGGTCATCACGGCGCCCACCATCAGTGCAATCAGCACGGGGACGGCATAGCCAGTATAATAGACAAGACCATCCATGCAGCGCACCACCTGATCGCCCGCCATGCAAATGGCGTTGCCGTCAGAGTTCGCGTCACCGACCGGGATCGTGACGTTGTGATCCTGGGCATATTGCTTGATCAGCCCGAACGGCCAGGGATAGGAGTTCACCACATAGGTGGTCAGCAGAACCGCGGCGCTGCCGATCGAGGCAAGCACAATTTCCGCCCAGACCGGGCGCAGCGGAAAGCTGAACCGGCGGCGCTGCTTGCGTCCGCTGAGAATCCCGAAGACGATCAGCGCGCAGGCCGCAAGTCCCAGCACCCAGCTCCACATCGGGCCAAGCCACGATTGGGGAACGCCGCCGCCGATGATGTCGTAGGTTTGATCCAGCGGCGCAATGGTCACGCCACTGGCGAGAAGAAAGGCGATACCGCTATAGGCGATCAGGCCGCCCAGCGTCACGATGAACGAGGGGATCTGCAGATAGGCCGTAAGCACCCCGTTGAACACACCGACCAGCGTTCCCAGCACAAGGCAGGTGGCAACTCCGGCGACCCAGATGATCGGATGGCCGACGCCAAGCCACGGGCCAAGCATGAAAACCTGAACCATCGCGCCGGCCACGGCCAACATGCTAAGCATCGAGCCGACCGACAGGTCGATCTGGCGCATCACGATCACGAGCACCATGCCAGTTGCCATCACCGCGATCGAAGACGTCTGCACCAGCAGCGTCCAGAGGTTGCGCGGCGTCAGAAACAGCCCACTGAAAATACTGGCGTTGGGCTGGATCAGCCCGCTCAGAACATCAAACGTGCACCAGACCAGCAGCAGAGCGCCGAGCATGCCGAGAATCCGGACGTCTAATTCGGTTGCCTTTAGAAAGGTCCGGATCAGGCCTTCACTCTTAGCCGTAGCTGACTTGGACGATTGTTCGGTAGCCATTCCCACCCCCGTTGCGGAAACACGGCGCGGCTCCCTTTGCGGGACTGGCCGACGTTCGTGCATTATCTATAGTTAAGCCGCGCCGTTTCATTCAAAGCGGCGCGGCTCAGTTCGTCCTTCAGGTCATGCCCAGCTTAGTTGCAAGCGGCAACTTTGCCAGCAGCCACGCCTGCGCACACTTCGGCTTTGGTCACGTGGCCAGCCTTGATAGGATCTTCAAGGTTCGCCGTGGTGATTGCATCCGGCGTCAGCAGGATTGCCGGCATCGAAACGTGGTGCTTGCCGTCGGCAAACTTGATAACGCCTTTCAGCTTGCTGATCGGGGTGCCGTTCGCCATCGCGACAGCCGCTTCACCAGCGCGCTTGCCAAGCACGGCGCTGTCTTTCCACACCGAAACCAGCTGTGTGCCCAGTGCAACACGGTTAAGCGCGGCGGTATCGCCGTCCTGACCGGTGACTGCAACCTGACCAGCAAGGCCCTGCGCGGCCAGAGCGGCAACGACGCCCGAAGCCATACCGTCGTTTTCAGAGATGACAGCGTCAATCTTGTTGTTGTTCGCGGTCAGGCACTGCTCCATGACTTTCTGCGCGTTGTCGGGCTTCCAGCCGTCAACGTTATTGTCACAGACAACCTTGATCTTGCCAGCAGTGATCTCAGGCTTCAGCACCGACTCAAAGCCCATCGCCAGGAACGCCGAGTTCGGGTCACCCTTGTCACCCTTGACGTAGGCGAAGTTGCCCGATTTCTTGCCCTTTGCGAGCATCGTCTGCGCCATCAGCTTGCCAACACCGACGTTGTCGTAGGTGATGTAGAGCGAGTTCGGATCTTCGAACTGAACGTCATAAGCGATCGACTTGATGCCGGCGTTCTGGATCGCCTTGATCGACGGCAGGATGGCGTCCGAGTCGAACGGCACAACAAGGATGACGTCCGGCTTCTGAGCGATCAGGCTTTCGATGTCGGCCGCCTGCTTTTGGGCAGAGTTCTGCGCGTCGGTCGAAATGTACTTGTCGCCAGCCGCTTCGACGACGGCCTTGATCGCGGCTTCGTCATGCTTCCAGCGCTCTTCCTGGAACGTTTTCCAGGATACGGCGATCAATTTGCCCTGCGCGAGCGCGATGTTTGCAGTTGAGGCCACCAGAATGGCGGCCAGGGTAAGTGCCTTACGCATTTCAATCCTCCCTATGGATGCGGCCAGCGAAGGGCCGGCCCGACAGATTCGTCGGTACGGCATAAAAATGACGCCAATAAATTTAGTTGTCAAAATAAAAATGATGAGTGAACATAGGTCATGCACGAAGACGTCCAAATATTCGCCGCAATGCGGCAACACAACGGCGTTATCCCTACAGTTTGTGCGGTCTTTTGTTTGGAGGTCAAATAAATGCTGCCGATGGAGGCTGTGACAAAACCAGGCCTCGCTGCAGTGCCAAAAGGATGCGGACCTCTGATCCCTCCGCTGTCCGAGAATCTGCGTCCAATGAGGCAACAGGTGTTCGAAAGGGTGCGCGCGGCCGGGCAGATTGCGCGCGTTCAAGTCGCCAAAGACCTTGGAATAAGCCCGGCATCGGTGACGGCGATGACGTCCGAACTGATTGATGCCGGCCTGATCGAAGAGATCGCGGCGCCGCGTGATTCAGAAACGGGGCGCGGGCGCCCTGCCGTCGCACTCGGCGTGCGCGCGGAGGCCCATCGCGTCGCGGGCATGAAGCTGTCAGACCGCGAACACACGGCCGTCATCGTGGATTTTGCGGGCAAACTGATTGCCAACGAGACGATCCCCAAACGCCCCGGCGCAATGAGCCTTGATGCACTGATCGACGCGAGCGAGGATCTGCTGAACCGCGTTTGCGCCAAGGCGGGCCTGTCACGGCAGGATCTGAGCGCGGTCGGGCTGGGCGTGCCGGGCTTTGTCGACCGTCGCGGCGGCATTGTGCTGTGGTCGCCTGTGCTTGCACAACGGCCCGTGTCGCTTGCAGCGGCGGCCTCGGCCCGGCTTGGGCTACCGGTTCACATCGACAACGACGCGAACATGGTGACGCTCGCGGAACTTTGGTTCGGCGCGGGACGCAAGCTCTCGGATTTTGCGGTGGTTACGATCGAGCATGGCGTGGGGATGGGCTTGGTGTTGAACCACCGCATCTATCGCGGGGCGCAAGGCTTGGGGATGGAATTGGGCCACACCAAGGTGCAACTGGATGGTGCGTTGTGCCGGTGCGGACAGCGCGGCTGTCTGGAGGCGTATATCGCCGACTACGCACTGGCACGCGAGGCGACGACCGCGCTGAACTGGACGCACAAGGATAGCCAGTCGATTGCCGTGCTGCTGGAAAGCCTGTTTGACCACGCCAAAGCAGGGAATTCGGCCGCACGCTCGATCTTCCGGCGGGCGGGGCGGTATCTGGCGGTCGGACTGGCGAATGTCGTTAACCTGTTCGATCCAGAGCTGATTATCCTGTCCGGCGAGCGGATGCGCTATGATTACCTTTACGCCGCCGATACATTATCAGAGATGGAAGCGTTGATGTTGAACACCGGACGCCCCGCACCGCGGATCGAAATCCATGCCTGGGGCGACCTTTTGTGGGCGCATGGTGCAGCGGCGCTGGCGTTGTCTGCGGTGACAGAGGGCCTGTTGCAGCCCACACGGGAGATTGCTGCTCAATGAAACGACTACTGCTGATAGCGGCCTTCGCGGCTGCACCCGCCCATGCCGATCCCAAATTCACCGACCGTGCCAAGGATTTGCCTGTTCAACAGGTCTATTCCGGCGGGTGGGAGCATTTCGTTGGTGGCGGCGTCGCGTTGCTTGACTGCAATCACAGCGGCTATCCGTCGATGTATGTCGCTGGCGGATCAGGGCCATCGCGGCTGTTTATCAACACCACCGCATCCCCCGGCGCGCCAATTACCTTCCGGGTGGGCTCGGGGATGCCTGCATTGACCGATGTGACCGGGGCCTATCCGTTGGACATCAACGGTGACGGCTGGATCGACCTGTTCGTGATGCGAGTGGGCGGCAACGTGGTTCTGAAGGGTGGGCCGGAATGTAAGTTCACCGACGCCACCAAGGACTGGGGCCTCGATCCCGGCAATAAGTGGACAACGGCCTTTTCCGCGACATGGGAAAAGGGGCAGAGCTGGCCGACCATCGCAATCGGCAACTATGTTGACCGATTCAACCCGAACGGCCCGTTCAAAGCCTGCGACGTCGATTACCTGGTGCGACCGAAGGGCCGGAAATTCGGCACGCCGATTCCGCTGAAGCCCAGCTTTTGTTCGCTTTCAATGCTGATCTCTGACTGGAAGCGCACCGGCGTGCGCGATCTTCGGGTTGCCAATGACCGGCAGTATTATGTGGACGGCGGCTGGGAGCAGATGTGGCACCTGAAGCCCTTGCGCCAATACACCGAGGCGGAAGGCTGGAAGCACGTCTCGCTTTGGGGGATGGGCATCGCAAGTATGCCGCTGCGCGGCACTGGGGCGCCGGACATCATGACAACCTCAATGGGCGATCAGCTTTTGCAGTTGAATAACAACGGTGTGCTGACTGCGGCGCCCTACTCCATTGGCACCTATGCGCAGCGTCCATTCTTTGGTGATGACGGGCGGCCTTCGACCGGCTGGCACGCCGAATTTGCCGACGTGAACAACGACGGACGCCCGGACTTGTTCATCGCCAAGGGCAATGTGGAAGAGATGCCGTCGAATGCGTCGAAAGATCCCAACAACCTGTTGATCCAGCAACCGGACGGCACCTTCGTCGAGAAAGCTGACGTGGCAGGCGTAGCGACAACCGAGCGGTCACGCGGCGCGGGTCTGGTCGATCTGAACAACGATGGAAAGCTTGATCTGGTCGTGGTCAACCGGCGCGCGCCGATGGAGGTTTGGCAGAACGCCACCGAAGCGTCCGGTAACTGGCTGGAGGTGCAGCCGCGTATGACAAGCGGCGGCAATACTCAGGCCGTGGGCGCGTGGGTCGAGGTCAAGACCAACGCTGGCGAGCAAGATCAGGAAATCACCGTGGGGGGTGGCCATGCCTCTGGCCATTCCACGCCAATCCACTTCGGCGTGGGGCAAGCGACCAAAGCGCAACTGCGGGTGATCTGGCCAGACGGCAAGACCTCGGATTGGGCTGACGTCCCGGTGAACGCCAAATCCTCAGTTTGGGCGAATGGAACCGGGCTACGAATCGGGCCGCTTTATTGACGCCTATTTGTCGATGGGAAGCCCGCTCGGCACCGATTTCGGCACGCCAAGACGGCCTGCCAGCGCGGTGGGATCCTTCAGCGCGTCCAGAAACGCCATGAGTTGCGTCACGTCGGTGTCGCTAAGTGTGACTGGCGGCGTCTTGACGGCATCAAGAATGGCGGCCCGCTCTTTCGGGTCATTCCAGATCGCCCAATCCGGTTTGGTGGGGGTGTAGGTCGGGAACAGCGCGTGCTCGACATAGGTCTTTGCACCGGCCTTTGGGTCGGCATGGTAGCGAATGAAGGCAGGCAAATCGGTGTGTGCGCCGTCGTGCCCCCAAGGCCCGGTTTCGGTGACATTGCGCAAGCTGGGGGTGCGGAAGGCGTATATATCCTCTGCCTTTCCGGTCACGCGATAGCGGCCGATGTCGCGCTGATTGGTCTCGAATCGTTCGACCCTGCCGGGGCCAAGCTGCGGCTCGCCCATGGCGTGGAATTGATTGTCGGTCTGGAACGGACCGGAATGGCAGACGCTGCATCCGGCGCTGCCATAGAACAATGCCATCCCTGCCGTGGCGTCCGCGGGTAGCACCCCCTGATGGCGCAGGTATTTGTCAAAGGGGCTATCGTCAGAGCGCCATTCATAGGCAACAAAGGCGGCAATCGCATTGGACACATCGGTAAACGCGATCGGGCGCCCCGCACCGATGTCAGGATAGATCTTGTCGAACATCGTCTTGTAGGCCGGGATTGCCGCAACCCGCTTTGCCACCACATCCCAAGCGCCGCCTGTGCCGGTCAACTGCCCCTCGCGCACGAGTTTGGACACATCATTCTCGCTGGCGTTGCCAGCCATTTCATCCTGCGCAAGCACGGGAAACATCGCTTGCGCCGAAAGAACAGAGGCGAACCCACGGACCATTTCATCCTCTAGCGGCGTGCGCAAACCGGACGGGCGCGCAGGATCGGCCTCGATCCGGCCGTCATCGAACAGTTTGGTAAAGCTTTTGGCGCCGAGGTTGAAAAGACTGGGCGCATTGCGCCCGACGCGCAGTTGCGGGATATCCTTCGGGTCGGGATGGCGGGCCGGCCCAAGACCGATGCCGCCTTCGCCAATATCCAGCGAGACGCCGTCACTGGTAGCAAATTTCGGGTTATGACAGGTCGCGCAGGCAATATTGCGATTCCCCGAAATGATCGGGTCGTAGTAGAGCAGCTGGCCAAGGCGCGCCTCGTCCATGTTAATCGGCGAATAGTCGCTGTCTGCCACTGGAGCGGGGACCTCAGCGTGGGCTGCGCCACACATGAAAACGACGGCCACCAGCGGTGTGAGACGTTGCAACTGCACCATAAAACCCTCCCCAGATTTTGGGATACTGAACCACGCGGGCGGCCTCTGTGAAAGGGGCAATTCGCTGGCCCCCCCTCACTAAATCTTGCGCCTGTGAACCACCGCTCGACGGAGCGCGGATTTATAATGCCCGGATATGGGCGGGCGCATTGCAGGCGGGCGAACTGCGTGCAAAAGTCAGTGAAGCGATTACGAGGAGTAAACCGTGAGCCGGAATGGCGCTCAAATGGCGAGGAAGGGCTTGTATCCAACAAGCCTTGCGTGCGCATTTTTGGCGGCGTCTTCCGTAATCGTTCAGGCGCAGACGCGGCTCGACTTCGAGGCGCCCGGGGCAAGCAAGGAACTGATGGCCGCATTGAAGGGCGCGTCGCTGCTGCAAGCGGCACCGCCGGACGCGCAGGCGCAGGATCTGTTCGCCTCGGCGCGCGCAGACTATGCAAAGCTCATCGGTGCCCTCTATGGCGCGGGCTACTACGCCCCGGTCATCCATATTTTAGTCGATGGCAAAGAAGCCGCAACAATCCCACCCCTGGATGCGCCAACAAAGATAACCACGATCGTCGAGCGGATCACGCCCGGACCCATATTCAATTTTTCCGCCGCGGATATTGCGCCGATCGCCGAAGGGACGTCCCTGCCTGTCGGCTTTCACGTCGGTCAGCCAGCGCTAAGCGGTGTCATGCAGGATGCTGTTACCACCGCAATTTCGCGTTGGCGCACTGATGGCCATGCCAAAGCTGCGGTGTCGGGTCAGAAAATTATTGCCTACCACGCGACAGCAACGCTCGACGCGCGGTTTGCGATAGCGCCCGGCCCGGCTGTCACCTTCGGAAAATTAGTGATCGACGGAAAGTCTGCAGTGCGAGACGCGCGGATTCGCGCCATTGCAGGCTTTCCCAGCGGCGCGCCCTTCGACCCGGCTGCGCTTGAAAAATCTGCCAACCGGCTTCGGCGGACGGGTGCCTTCAGTTCGGTTTCATTTACCGAGGCAAGCAAACTGGGCGCTGGAAATACGCTGGATGTCACCGCCACATTGGCAGATCAAAAGCCACACCGGATCGGCTTTGGCGCCGAGATTTCGAATTCGCAAGGGCTGCTTCTATCGACCTATTGGCTACATCGGAATCTGTTTGGGGGCGGCGAAAAGCTGCGCCTCGATGCTGAAGTTGATGGGATTGGTGCGCAATCGCAAGGGCTTGGCTACAAGCTGTCCGCCAGACTGGATCGCCCCGCTACCTTTAGCCCGGATATATCGCTTTACCTGCTTGGGCTGGTTCAACGCGAAAACCTGACCGACTATCGGGCCGACAAGGTGTCGTTAGCGATTGGCTTGTCCCGTATCTATTCAGACCACCTCACCGCGAAGGTCGGCTTTGGATATGATGCCGAGCGGGTAACAGATATCACCGGCGCTTCGTCCTACCAGGATTTCAACCTGCCTCTGGGCATCACGTTTGACAGCCGTGACAAGCCGCTTGACGCGCACAAGGGCCGCTATCTTGATGCGGGGCTCATGCCATTTATCGGCCTGCACGGCACCGGATCTGGCGCCAAGTTCACACTCGATGCGCGCGGGTATCAGGCTGTCGGCAGCCGGATCGTGCTGGCCGGGCGGTTCCAGCTTGGCTCAATCCTCGCCGCATCGATCGCGACGACCCCGCGCGACTACCTGTTCTACTCGGGCGGCGGCGGAACCGTGCGCGGTCAACCCTATCAATCACTGGGCGTCTATGCGATCAGCCCCACGCTCCATACCGGCGGGCGTAGTTTCATGGGCCTCTCCGGCGAGGCCCGCACCAAGGTCAGCGACACCATCGGCATCGTGGCGTTTTATGACGCGGGCTATGTTGGGGCGAACAGCACATTCGACAATACCGGCGGGTGGCATGCAGGGGCCGGGCTTGGCTTGCGCTATAACACTGGGATCGGGCCAATCCGGCTTGATGTTGGCGCACCGGTGTCAGGCCATACCGGCAAGGGGATGCAGATTTATATCGGCATTGGACAGGCCTTCTGATGCGCGTGTTGATCTTCATTCTGATGTTTTTGCCCTCCCTCGCCCTGGCTCAGGACAAAGGGTTCGTCGCCTCCACGCTGGAGCAAAACCTTTCAGGGCCCGGTCGCACCGTGACGATCGATGGATTTCAGGGTGCCTTGTCGTCGAAGGCAACCATTAGCAAACTGACAGTTGCCGACGACCAAGGAGTTTGGCTGACGCTGAAAGGCGTGGTTCTGGATTGGAGCCGGGCCGCGCTGTTGAGTGGCAAGGTCGAGGTCAACACCCTGTCTGCCGACGATATTATCGTCGCCCGTATGCCCGCCAGCCCGCCCCCCGCCGCGCCATCTGCGGCGGCAAGCGGCTTCAGTTTGCCGGATCTGCCGGTCTCGATTCAGATCGGCAACATCACCGCAAAACGGGTCGAGCTTGGGGCGCCCTTGCTGGGCACAGCGGCGGTCGTCGAGGTTCAGGGCAACATGAACCTGGCGAATGGTGAGGGCGCGGCCAAGTTGGCCATTACCCGCATCGACGGAACAAAAGGCCATTTCAGCCTTGACGCGAGCTATGCCAATGCCTCGCGACAGCTTGCGGTCGATGTGGAAACGCAGGAAGCCGCTGGTGGCATTCTGACGAGTCTGATCGGACTGCCTGGCGCGCCTGCATTGTCGCTATCCATTAAAGGGGCCGGCCCGATCGATGCCTTCACCGCCGACATCCATCTTGCGACAGATGGCCAGGATCGGTTGAGCGGCACGGTTAAGCTGGCAAGCGAGGCGGCGAAAGCGGGTGACACCGCCCCCCCGACGCGGCGGTTCAGCGCCAACCTATCGGGCGACATCGCCCCCTTGTTCGCCCCGACCTACCGCGACTTCTTTGGCACCAATATCCAGCTTGCGGTCGAAGGTGCGCGCCTTGGCTCTGGCGAGATGGATTTGTCGAAACTTGAACTGACGAGCCGACAGATCGCCCTGAACGGCCAGATCCGGGTGGCCGCCGACGGCTTGCCACAGTTTCTCGACATCAACGGACAGATTTCATCGACGGATGGAAGCCCGGTTCGGCTGCCCCTGCCGGGGACGCCAACCGAAATCCGCAAAGCCAGTCTGCGGCTGAACTATGATGCGACAAAAGGCGATGGCTGGACGGGCGCAATCGATATTGCGGCGCTGCAACGCCCGACGCTGAACATCGCGACGCTTTCCCTTGCCGGGACCGGGCATATCACACATGGCGCAGGTGCCTCGGTCGGTAAAGTTGACGGCGATGTCACGTTTGCTGGCGACGGCGTTGCTCCAACCGATACCGCCATGGCGGAGGCGCTTGGCTCTGCCATCACTGGCGCCATCACCTTCGCTTGGCAAAGCGGGCAACCTCTGTCGCTTCCCAAAGTCGTCCTAAACGGCAACGGCTACCGACTTGACGCCAATGGCACCGTCGATGGGCTGAGCAGCGCCGCGACCGTCACCGGTCAGGCAACGGCGACGTTTGACGACCTTTCGCGGTTTTCCGCTGTTGCAAAACGGCCACTGGCCGGGCGTGGCGCCGTTTCCTTGACGGGGACTGCCGCGTTGCTGGCGGGAAGCTTTGACCTTGATGCGACGGTCGACGGCCAAAACCTAAAGGCGGGGCAGGCAGAGCTGGATGCCATGCTGCAAGGCAAAAGCCATGTGCATCTATCCGCGCGCCGCGACGATGCGGGAACGACCCTGCGCGACTTGTCGGTTACCGCATCGACCCTGACGGCAAAGGCCTCGGGCGTGATCAATGCGGGGGCTTCCGATCTGACCGGGTCACTTGATCTCAGCAACTTGGCGTCGTTGGGGCCGCGCTATGGTGGCGCGATGTCCGCGTCGCTCAAGTATGTCGAAACGGCAGGCACGGGGCACCTTTCGGTCGATGCCCGTGCGACGGATCTGGTGATCGGGCAGCCGGAAGCCGACAAACTTCTGCACGGCACCACCACGCTGACGGCGGCCGCGTCGCGGGATGGCTCGACGATGCACATTGACGCGCTCGACCTCAAGAACCCGCAGGTATCGGCCAAGGCGGCGGCAACAATCGCCAATGGCCTTCGCCAAATTGCGGTGAATGCGCGGCTGGCCGATCTATCGCTGGTGGCACCTGGCTTCCCCGGTCCGCTGACGCTGACTGGAACTGCGATTGAGAAATCGGCGGGCTACACCCTGGACCTTAAGGCGAACGGCCCCGCCGCGCTGCAATCAACGGTAAGCGGAACCGTTGCATCCGACCTATCCTCGGCAAAGCTGGCAATTCGTGGCGGCGTTGACAGCGGCATTGTCAACGGGGTGATCCAGCCGCGCTCGATCAAGGGACCGGTCACCTACGACCTTCGCCTCACTGGCGCGCCAACTCTCGGTAATCTTGCGGGGACCATAAAGCTCGGGCCTGCCCGTCTGACATCCCCGGTTCTGGGCCTCTCGGCTGATGGTGTGGCGATGACCGCCACCATCGGCAGCGGGCGCGCCCAGCTTTCGGGGCGTGCGACCGTCGGTGGCGGCAGCGTGTCAATTGACGGCCCCGTCACGATGAGTGCCCCGTTTGACGCAAATCTTGCCGTCAAGTTGCGCGACGTCCTGTTCAAAAACCCCGACCTGTTTTCCACCCGGGCAAGCGGAGCAATTACTGTTGCGGGCCCGCTGACTGGTGGCGGCACGATCAGCGGCGCCCTCACGCTTGGCGCGACCGAATTGCAGGTTCCATCGACGGGGATGGCTGGCAGCGCGCCGATCCCCGACGTGACACATATCGGAGAAACTGCGGCCACGCGCGCCACGCGGCAATATGCCGGACTGGTCAAATCTAGCGCCACCGTCGCGCAAAGCCGGGCAAAGCCCTTTGCGATCGACCTGACAATTTCAGCCCCAAATCAGGTGTTTGTGCGTGGGCGCGGGCTGGATGCAGAGCTTGGCGGCTCGGTGAAACTTGGCGGCACAACCGAAAACATCATCCCAAGTGGTGGTTTCGATCTGCTGCGCGGCAGGCTCGACATTCTGGGAAAGCGGTTTGACCTGACGCAGGCCAGCCTTCAATTGCAGGGACGCTTTGTCCCCTATGTTCAGGTCTCTGCCTCGACGGTCAACGACGGCATTACCTCTATGATCAGCATCGAAGGGGACGCCAGCGATCCGAAGATCACCTTCGCATCAACGCCGCCCTTGCCCCAGGAAGAGGTGTTGTCACAACTGCTGTTCGGCCATTCCCTCGCCTCTATCTCTGCGTTTCAGGCCGCCCAACTTGCGTCCGCTGTGGCGACGCTGGCCGGGAAAGGCGGAGAAGGCATCGTTGGCCGTTTGCGCAAGGGGTTCGGGCTCGACAACTTCGACGTGACAACAGATGCGACGGGTGGGACTGCGGTTAAAGCGGGCAAATATCTTGCGCGGAACGTCTATTCTGAAGTGACCGTCGGCGCAGATGGCTCGTCTGAAATTGACCTCAACCTCAACATCTCAAAGTCTGTGACCCTCAAAGGCAAGGCTTCCTCGACCAACGGCCCCGCCATCGGCATCTATTACGAACGGGACTACTGAACCTTACGGTGGCGTTCCAGCTCGGCATTCAGCGCGCCACCGAGAAGGATCACATAGGCGCTGATATAGAACCACATGAGCAGGGCGATCACGGCGCCAATCGATCCGTACACGCGGTTATAGCTGGAAAAGTTGGCGATGTAGTAAGAGAAACCGATCGACGCAGCCGCCCATAACGTAACGGCAAGCAGCAACCCCGGAGAGAACCAAGCCGAACGCACGTCGCTTCGATTTGGGCCGTACCGATAGGCGAGCCCGACGCCAAACAGGACAACCGCCACCGAAATCGCCCATTTTGCCGTGCCCAGTGCCAAGGCGTAAAATGGGCCAAGCGGTATGATTGCTAGCAAGATTGGCATGAAGATCGCGGCACTCAGGGCAACGAGGGCAACACCGACAAGGACAAGGGTCAGAAGCGCCGAGGCCGCATAATGCCAGACGCCGCTACGATTATCTGCACGGTGAGTGGCGTTAAGCCCCTCCATCAAGGCCGCAATGCCAGCGCGCGCCGACCACAATGCAGCACCGGTGGAAATGACCGAGGTCCAGCCAAGTGTGGACACGTTTGCCGCCACAAGGGCGCGAACCTGAGCATTAAGGATCTCGAACGCATCGGCGGGAATGAAGTCAGCCAACAGCTGAACCTGTCCCAAAATCAGGCTCGGATCAGCAAAATACCCAAACAAAGAAATAATCGCAGCAACCGCCGGAAAAACTGCAAGCATAGAGAAGAATGCGACGCCGGCAGAGATCAAACCGAGCTTGCTTTCAGCGACGATCTCGGCGACGCCTTTAATCGTATCGATCAAGAATTTTAGCCACTGGGTCAGGCGACATACTCCCGGAAACCCCGATTTGGGCTACTCTGGTTTTGCACCAACCCGACCGGAGATTCAATTGGCACCAAGCGAAGCGTGCCAGACGAGCAGCCTTCGGTCAGCTCTATCGCCTTGAATGCCCTGCCAGCACGGCAGGGCCAAACTACTCCGTCAGGTTCTCGATCACGGCATATCCCAGGGTTTTCCCCAGCCATTGCTTGGACTTACGCATGACGTGGTTTGGCCCGATCCAATAGTCATTGGTAAACGTCGGCGCATCGCCGGAACAGGTTTCGGCAACATGATGCACGGTATAGCGCAGTTCCACCACATCGATTGACTCGGCCCCAAGGTCCTGAAGTTGGCAGGTGAAGGTCAGCGCGACCGATTGATCCAGACCGTTCAGATAATAGTAACGGCGCTCAACCGTGCCCGAGCCCGCTTCCAATTGGGCCAGCGACGGCACCGCAGCAGACATCAGATCCGAACCCGCGCCGCGGGTGGCGACGACAACGCCGCTGCGCAGGCTGACCGTCGAGCCGTCAGCCGCCCGCCAGGTCACCACATCGCCGTTGTATCCATCGATCGCCATCGCAAGGCGCGCCTTGCGGCTCGGCAAACCGAACATAAGGATCGGCGCCTTGATCGCGCGGATCTTCGCGCGCGTCACGACGACAGGTTGCGCCGGCCCCTTGGTTGACTTGAAGACTGCGCCAACGCTCTGCCCGACCGTTGCGGTCAAGCCACTTTGGGCCGGATCATTCCCACAACTGGCCAAACTGACGGCCACCGCAGCGATCACGCCCATACGAAGCAATACGCCGCTCATCGGAACACTCTCCCCCACTCGTTGTTGAGATCGTTGGCATGATACGCGCGCACAACGTCGTAAAGTCGGCCATCGACATGCAACTGCGCCCCACCATCGCGCAGGAGCGGCTGGATCAACGTGGACGCCGACCCTTGCGTCGGCAGACCCAGCATCCAGTTGAGCGGTATCTTGAAGAACATGCCCTTGTCGAACGAGCCTTCGCCAAAGCGCGCGGCCGAGACGTTGGTGAGTGTCGCGTAAGCGCCCACCGTCCAACCGTTAGAGAATTCCCGGGCAAGGGTAAGCGTCGCGCCCCGGTCGCCCGCAAGGTAGCGTCCGACATCAAGTCGACCGGCATAGCCGCTCTTGAACTGATAGTAGGCCGACACAAACCCTGTCGCGACCTTGTAGTGCTGGAAGCTCAGCATTTCGTCAAAGCTTCGTTGCCGCACATAGTCCAGTTCGGCCCCCAACGCGAAGGGGCTGTTCGGCCTTTGCCACAACAGTTCGGTCGAAATACCGCCGTACATCGGCTCCAGATATCCGACCGTGACCCGCCCATAAAGGTTCGGCGCCGGGCGCGAGTACCAAGCGGTGGTCAGCGTCTCGATCGCGGGGTCGTTGTGCTTGGCGTAAATATTTGCGTCAGAGCGAACATGCTGCAAAACCGAATTCGAGGCGCGCGTCGATTGATTAAGATTGCCAAACGCCTTCTTCGTGATCGAGCCCGCGACGATCACGCCCGGCGCCACATCCAGCGCGCCCGACAGGCGAAGGCCAACATCGGCCCGAAGCGGATTGTCCGGGTCGAAAAAGCTTGGGTTTATATAGGGCCCGAGCGACCATTTCAGATGAGGGTACAGGTTGGCACCCCGCACCGCGCCCGCCGGCAAACGGCCCGCATCGGTCACAACCGCGCGCTCCCGCAGGGTCTTGTCGCCGTTTGGCGCAAACTCCAATTGCTCCAGATCGGAGCGCTTGATCGTCACCATCGCGGCGGGAATGCCATTGGCGACAGGGACGATCTGGAAGGTTTCCACCGAGGCCGGCAACACTTGCGTCATGATGCGCGCCGCGCGCCCAATCGCCTGCGCCGCGGAATCATAGGTTGAATTCTGCACCCTTAGTTGCGCAGTGCCGGGCGTAACCGACAGCGCCTCAAGCGTCAGCCCCTGCGCGCTGAGCAGCTTTGCCATCCGATCGCGGAAGGTAACCGTCGAGGACGGATCGCTGGCCCAATCGGTCGACCATGCCCCCGGGTCTGATTTGACGGAAGGCCGCACCAGCACGGACGTCGGGCCGGGACCAAGGACACCGCCGGTCGGGCGCACCTTTGGGTCCAGCGTCACTTGCAGACTGAAGCCGACCGAGGTGCCATAAAGCTCATAGAGACCCAAGCGGATGCTGTCGTTCACATCGTATTCAGCACCAACGTTCCATGGGATCTTGCGGTTGAACAAATGGCGCGACTTGGTTTCGGCGACGTAAGCATCGGACGAGTATTCAGCCTTGAACCGAAGCCGATTGTTCGCCTGCCACTCAATACCGCCAAACGGTGCCGCTGGCCCGCGAAACGCCTGGCTGAACGACGGCTTGCCGCCGAGACCATGATTGGGGACGGGCCGCGCGCCGAACAGGCTGCCAATCGACCGGTAACTTCCCAAGCGCCCCCAGCCAAGACCCGCCGTAAGTTTGATCGCCGGCCCAATTCCCTTGGTGGCGACGACATATTCAGCGCCGTACAAATCCGTACCGATGAAATCTTGGATCCCGACCAGCACGGCGGGCATCAGCCGTCCCTCTTTGATAAGTTGATACCTTAAATCAAAGCTACGATCGTAGTTGGTGGTTGGAAATGTTGGGTTGTAGCCCTGCATTCCCGAATAGCGAAAGCTGCCCGACAGCCGCGGACTGATCTGAAAGGTCAGCGTTGTGTGGCTGATGCCGGCAAATTTCCCCAGACTGACATTGAGAACGCCATCGGACTGCATCTCTGCCGTCGGCATGTCGATGAGGCCGGAAATGCCATACAGGTTAAGCGATGGGCGCGCCGCCAAGTCTTCGGCGCCCACACAGGAGGCCGACAGGATCGTCGTCGCGGCCAATATTAATTTCAATGTTTTCAATTGAGTTCCGCCCCGAAATCGTCTGCACGAACTACGCTCAGTGTTAAGTGACCCTATCTTTGAGGCGGACCTTCGACAACACCGGCGATGGCGCGCCCAAGAATTACCGGCGCATGTTGCCTTTGGGCGACCCCCAATCCGCCCACAACTCGCGCGCCAATTTAGCTTAACTTAACGCCCCGCTGGCTAATGTGTCCGGACCAACCAAGAGGACACCATGCGCCACGCCCCCGACGATTTGAAAACTTGGGTCAATGT
>JAJXZX010000025.1 GCA_021779835.1 Pseudomonadota bacterium
TCCGATCTCGCCGACATTTCGGCATAGCGCTCCGGCGTCAATTGACCAGCCTCGACGGCCTCTTCGTCCTCATCCGCCTCGGCGCCATCATCCAGCGCACCGGCCACGGCACGGCGCATTTTCAGGTAGGCCGCGCGTTCCTCGGGGTTCGCCTCGAAGTGGCGAATGACCGACATCGACACCACGACGTCGCCCGAGGCCAGGCGAATACCACGCACGCCGGTCGAATCGCGGCCCTTAAACACGCGCACGTCGATGGTCGGGAACCGGATGGCGCGGCCCATCGCCGTCACCAGCATCACGTCGTCATCCTCGTCGCAGATGCGCGCGTTAACCAAGAGCACGCCTTCGGGCAGCTTCATGGCGATCTTGCCGTTGCGCATGACATTTGTGAAGTCTGACAAGGCGTTACGGCGCACATCTCCATCAGATGTTGCGAAGACGATCTGCAGGTTATCCCAATCTTCCTCAGGCACGTCGACAGGCATGATCGCCGCGATTGAGACGCCGGTTGCGATCGGCAGGATGTTGATGATGGCCTTGCCCTTGGCTTGACGACCGGCCAACGGCAGGCGCCAGGTCTTGAGCTTGTAAGCCATGCCGTCGGTGGTGAAGAACAAAAGCTGCGTGTGGGTGTTGGCGACGAACAGAGTCGTCACCACGTCGTCTTCTTTGGTCGCCATCGAGGCGAGGCCCTTGCCACCACGCCGTTGCGCGCGGAATTCGGCCAGCGGTGTGCGTTTGATCCAGCCGGCGGACGTGATGGTGACGACCATATCCTCACGCTCGATTAGGTCCTCGTCGTCCATATCGCCGGCCCAGTCGACGATTTCGGTGCGACGCGGCACGGCAAAGGCGGTCTTCACCTCACGCAATTCATCCGAAATGATCTGCATGATCCGCTCTCGCGAACGCAAAATATCCAAGTAATCCCGGATCTTTGCAGCGAGTTCTTGAAGTTCGTCCGTGACCTCTTTTACGCCCATCGCGGTCAGCCGCTGCAGGCGCAGATCAAGGATCGCGCGGGCCTGAAGCTCTGACAGGTGGTAGGTGCCGTCTTCATTGATCTTGTGGCTCGGGTCGTCGATCAGGCGGATGTATTCCACGATATCATGCGCGGGCCAGGCGCGTGTCATCAGGCGTTCGCGCGCCTCTGCCGGATCGGCTGAGGAACGGATGGTCGCGACCACCTCGTCCACGTTCGACACCGCGACGGCAAGACCGCAGAGCAGGTGGCTGCGTTCGCGCGCCTTGCGCAATTCGTATGCGGTTCTACGCGCTACAACTTCTTCGCGGAACGTTATGAAATAAGACAGAAAATCGCGCAAAAGCAGTTGCTCTGGCCGCCCGCCGTTCAGCGCAAGCATGTTGCAGCCAAAGCTGGTTTGCATCGGCGAAAAGCGGAAAAGTTGGTTAAGCACCACGTCCGCCGTCGCATCTCGCTTCAGTTCGATCACCACGCGCACGCCGACGCGGTCGCTTTCGTCCTGAATATGGGCGATGCCTTCGATCTTTTTGTCACGCACCAGCTCCGCGATCTTTTCGATCATGCTGGCCTTGTTGACCTGATAAGGAATCTCATCAATAACAATGGCGTAGCGGTCTTTCCTCAACTCTTCTATCCGCGTTTTGGCGCGGATGATGACGCTGCCGCGCCCCTCCATATACGCCTTGCGCGCACCAGAGCGGCCGAGGATCAGGCCGCCGGTGGGGAAATCGGGGGCTGGGATGAACTCCATCAGATCTTCAGAGGAGAGGTCCGGTTTCTCGATCAGCGCCAGCGTTGCATCGATCACTTCGCCAAGGTTATGCGGCGGAATATTGGTCGCCATGCCGACAGCAATGCCGCCCGCACCGTTGACCAGCATGTTGGGAAAACGCGCTGGAAGCACGGAAGGCTCGCGGTCTTTACCGTCATAATTGTCTTGAAAATCAACGGTATCCTTGTCGATATCGGCAAGAAGAAAAGCGGCGGGTTTGTCCATCCGCACCTCGGTGTAACGCATGGCGGCGGCATTATCGCCGTCCATCGAGCCGAAGTTGCCTTGGCCATCCAGCAGCGGCAGCGACATCGAGAAGGGCTGCGCCATGCGGACCAGCGCGTCGTAGATCGCGGCGTCGCCGTGGGGGTGGTATTTACCCATGACGTCGCCAACCGGACGCGCCGACTTCCGGTAGGATTTGTCGTGGCTGTTGCCGGTTTCGTGCATCGCATAAAGGATGCGGCGGTGAACCGGCTTCAAGCCATCGCGCAGATCGGGGATCGCGCGCGAGACGATCACGCTCATCGCGTAATCGAGGTAGGACGATTTCATCTCTTCGAGGATGGAGACGGTCGGGCCCGAATAGGCGGGGCGCTGAGGCGCCTTTTCTTCTTCGGAATCAGGGGTTTCCGGTGTGTCGCTCACGTGGTTCCGCTCTTCTGGCTGCGATGCTCTACATCTGGTTGGTGGCACTATAGCCGAACCAATCTATGGGGTGCAATGGCGCTTGGGGAATGTGGTTGGCAGCCGTGGCGGTGGAGTGACAACATACTGTTTTAATTGAAAATTTAAATGTCCGTGGCATGCTGGGCTTGGGGGGAAAGATCGGAGAGGCGATATGCGCAAGACAGACACGGAATTGATGCTGCGCGGCTATGGTCTGACCACGGCGGAAATCTTCTACCGGATGCCGGATTACCAGCATGTTTTGAACACGTATCTTTGGCAAGAGTATGATCTTGCACCCGATTATCCCAAGCTGTTCGGCTTTATCGAGTTTTGGCAGAGCAGTATCGAGGGGCCGCTGCACTCGGTTCGCTTCACGCATCGCAAGCTGATCGCGCCGGGGGAATGGCGCAATGTGGTGGGGGAATTCACCATGCATTAATCATGCAGCAACCGTATGTTTTTCATGCATACGATTGCTGCATACGGCAGAGGTCAGGCGGCGATGGTTCGGGCGCGTTGCAACATGCCGAACAGGTCGCGCGGCTCGTTGGGGTCTGCGATCATGTCCAGCATCTGGCCCAGGCCAGAGCCGGGCAGTTGGGCGTGAATGTAGCGGAGCGCGGAAAAATCCTCGATCGCGAAACCGACCGAGTCAAAAAGCGTGATCTGCGGCGCCGAGGTGCGGCCCGGCGCGGTGCCGCTGAGGACCTGCCAGAGTTCGGTGACAGGATGGTCGGGGGCAAGCTGCTGGATCTCGCCCTCAATGCGGGTCTGGGGCGGATATTCGACGAAGATCGAGGAGCGCAGCAGTATGTCGCGGTGCAGTTCGGTCTTGCCGGGGCAATCGCCGCCGACCGCATTGATGTGGACGCCCGCGCCGACCATGTTGTCGGACAGGATGGTGGCGTATTGTTTGTCGGCGGTCACGGTAGTGATGATCTGCGCGCCGAGGATCGCCTCTTCCGGCGTCTTGCAGGCGGTGAGGGTCAGGCCGTGGCCGGCAAGGTTGCGGGCGCATTTCGCGGTGGCCGCCGGATCGATGTCATAGAGGCGGATATTGGTGATGCCGCAGATCGCCTTGAAGGCCAGCGCCTGAAACTCTGCCTGCGCGCCATTGCCGATCAGCGCCATCGTGGTGGCGCCTTTGGGGGCAAGCGCGCGCGCCGCCATCGCCGAAGTGGCGGCGGTGCGCAGCGCGGTGAGGATGGTCATCTCGGACAAAAGCAGCGGGTAGCCGGTAGCAACGTCGGCCAAAAGTCCAAATGCTGTAACGGTTTGCAGGCCGGACTTCATGTTGATCGGGTGGCCGTTGACGTATTTGAAGCCATACATCTCACCATCCGAGGTCGGCATCAGCTCGATCACGCCGACGTCGGAGTGCGAGGCGACGCGCGGCGTTTTGTCGAAACTGGGCCAGCGGCGAAAGTCAGCCTCGATCGCGGCGGCAAGCTCGATCAGCATCGGCTCGACCCCCTTGCGGTGGACGAGTTTCATCATGGTGTCAACGCTGACGAAGGGGACGAGGGCGAGGCGCGAGGGGGTGGTCATGGTAGGCTCCGTTCGGGTCAGCCAAAGCTGCGGGTGGGGCGGTCGAATACCTTGCGGCCCATAAGGGAGGCGACGAGGTCAACCATCAGGCGGGCGGTGCGGCCACGCTCGTCGAGGAAGGGGTTCAACTCGACGAGGTCGAGCGAGGTGACGAGGGCGGATTCGTGCAACAACTCCATCACCAGATGCGCCTCGCGGAAGGTGGCGCCGCCGGGGACGGTGGTGCCGACGGCGGGCGCGATGGAGGGGTCGAGGAAATCGACATCCAGTGAGACGTGCAGCAGACCGCCCGCGGCGCGCACGGTGTCGAGGAAGGTGCGCAGCGGTTTGACGATGCCATGTTCGTCCAGCACACGCATGTCATTCATCGCGATGTCATGCTTCAAAAGCGCGGCGTGTTCGGCGGGATCGACCGAGCGGATGCCGTAAAGGCAGATGCGTTCCGGCGGGATCGGGGCCGGGAAGGCGGGCAGGGCGTCAAAGCCATCGCGCCCGGCGATATAGGCAACCGGCGTGCCGTGCAGGTTGCCCGATTGCGTGGTGAGCGGCGTATGGAAATCGGAATGGGCGTCGAGCCAAAGGAGGAAGAGCGGACGGCCCACGGCCTTGGCATGGGCGGCGGCGCCCGAGACCGAGCCGAGGGCGAGCGAGTGGTCGCCGCCCATCAGGATCGGAAAGCCGCCCTCGTCCAGCGCGGCGCGGGTGGCGTCGTGCAGAACCTTGGTCCAGCCGATGGTTTCGGCCAGCGAATGCACCGCCGGGTTGGGGCAGGTGGCGGGCGTCAGCGTCGGCAGGGCGGCGTCGCCCCGGTCGATCACCTTGTGGCCGAGGTCGGTGATGGCGTGCGCGATGCCCGCAGTGCGATAGGCGGCGGGGCCCATCAGGCAGCCCGCGCGCTTTTGGCCGGAATCGAGCGGCGCGCCGATCAGGATGCAGGTTTTCGTCATAAGGAGTCCTCCGGCTAGGTTGGGGTAAGGTCTTTCCACCTTGCGGCGGTTTCCAGCGGCAGTATTGTCGGTTTGCGTAACGGATTTGCCAAAACGGCGGAAATTATGACCAATATGGATGATACAGACCAACGGCTGATCGCGGCGCTCAGGCGGGATGGGCGCGCGGCGGTGTCGGAACTGGCGGAGCGGCTTGGCCTTGCGCGCGCCACGGTGCGGGCGCGGATGGAGCGGTTGACGGCGCGCGGCGAGATTGCGGGCTTTACCGTGCTGACGCGCGCCGATGTTACGGCCGCGCCGGTGCGGGGCCTGATGATGATCGGCATCGAGGGGCGCGGGGCAGAGCGGGTCGCGGCGCGGCTTGCGGGGATGCCTGCGGTGCAGGCGGTGCACTCGACCAACGGCAAGTGGGACATGATCGCGGAGCTGGGAACCGAGACGCTGGAAGACCTCGACGCGGCGCTGGCGCAGATCCGCAAGCTGGAGGGGGTCTCGACCAGCGAGACCAGCCTGTTGCTGACGACGCGGCGGGCCGGGCGGAAGTAGATCAGTCGCGGCGCAGCGCGGCGGCGAGCCAGACTCCGACCAGAACCAGCGAGAAAACCACGTTCCACGACGCCATCGACAGGTGCAGGAAAATCCACGCGGGCTCATCACAGCGCACCACGGGGGCGGCCATGATCTGGTTGAGCAAGTCGTTGGAGGACAGGCCGCCGACCTGCATGTTCGAGGTGCAACTGGTCGGACCAAGCCAGAAGCCACGCTCTACCCCGGTGTGGTAAATGCCGATGCCCGCAGTGGTCAGCGTGGCCAGCGCACCGGCGAAGGGCAACACGCGCCACGGGATCAGCAGGGCGATAAGGCCGATGATGATGGCCACGATATGCGGATAGCGCTGCAACATGCACAGATGGCAGGGCGGCATATTGCCGATGTATTGGAAGCCCAACGCGCCAAGCATCAGGGCGGCGGAGCCGAGGGTGGCCAGAAGGACGAGGGCGCGACGGGACATCAAAGGCTCCTGACTGCAATATAGGCGAGGCCAAGCACGGCGGCGAGGCCAAGGCCCAGCCATGCGAAGCGACGCTCGATGAAATCCACCATCTTTTCACCGTGGTGCTGCAAGAGCCAAGCCAGCGCGTAAAAGCGGGCGCCGCGCGCGACGATGGCGGAAAGGACGAAAAGCTTGAAGTTGAAGCCGATCACGCCGGCAAGGATGGTGACGACCTTCATCGGCGGAATATGCGAGGCGCCTGCGGTGACCAGCATCACAAGGATGGCGGACTCGCCGGTCGCGGACTTCATCGCGTTGAAGGCGTCAAGCTTGCCGTAGAATTCGAGGATCGGCTTGGCGATCATCTCAAACGCGTAATGGCCGATCGCCCAGCCGAACATGCCGCCCAGCACCGAGGTAACGGTGGCAATCAGCGCATAGCGCATGGCGCGGTTGGGTTTCGACAGGCACATCGGGATGAAAAGCACATCGGCCGGGATCGGAAACACCGAGCTTTCCACGAAAGAGATCACGGCCAGTGCGGCGGTGGCATAGCGCGATCCGGCCCAGGCGAGGGTCCAGTTGTAAAGCGTGCGAAACATCGGGCCTCTCGGGGTTGGGCTGGACGCTTGCACCATGACCGGGCCGCGAGGTCAAGCGGCCTGCGGGGTGGCGCGACGATTGCGCCGGGCGGTCGCAGGTTTGTGATGGCGATAAAGCCGCGCAGAGGGCGTTGACGCGGGCGCGGAGCACGGCTAAACCGCGCTCCAGTGGCCCTCGTGGTGGAATGGTAGACACGACAGACTCAAAATCTGTTGGCGCAAGCCGTGTCGGTTCGAGTCCGACCGAGGGCACCACATCTTTTCAATCAACTTTTCGTTAACTCTGTTCAGCGCGCTCTGCGGCGCGGCGAATTGGTCAATCCCGGTTTACCGATTCGGAGGTTGTTAACCTTCGACGGGCAACAATGGGCGTGATTTCAGCGGATTGACGCAAAATGATGCCAGACGCGCAAATTTCCCCTACGCCACATTTTCGCCTTTTTCGCGTGCGGCGCTTCCGTAGCGTCATGCGCTATTTGAGTGTTTTTGGAAACGAACCGATCCGCGGGGATGCGTGGGGTTTTGGTCACTGACGGCCATCGTTGCCCAAAATTGGCGATTTGTCGCAGCACGGCGCAGTTTGAATGGGACGGCGCGGGAATGGTGCAGCGTTTCGCGAAATGTGGCCGCTGATCTTTGTCGCAAGATGGAAACAATTCTATTCTTAGGGTTGAAAAGCGGATGCCGGAGCCTGCCTGCTCCTGCCGTGATGCTGCCGTAATCCGACCCCGCGAATGTCATTTTTCCCTTTGTGAGGGCGGGTGCCGGGCGTAAAAAGGAAGGGTCCAACTGGGGGACAACGATAGACAGACTGCGGGGGCGGTCGCACGGAGGACGCATCGGCAGATGTGGTTCATCGGTGGGGGTCGGAGTGAGCGGTAACGCTGACATAGGCCCGCTGAAGGGGTGGTGGATGCTGGGGTTCCGGTGCTGCTTTTTCAGTATGGCGCTTGAAAGAAGCGCGTCCTCGCTGATCCCATTTGGATGATTGTAGGCATCGTGCAGTCCGCTTTGGCTGACGCGTTGTTCGTTTTGGATGACCGAAGTGCATAAGTCCTGGGGGGATGCGTGTTTCCAAGGTCGCAAGAATTGATCCGGGTTCCGAGTGCATCGGTTCCCGGCCCGCGAAGTATCGACTGATGTCGGACCAACGGGTTTTATAATTATGAACCGCCGTGAGCCGTCACGGTGGCGACACGGGAAAGGGATACTAAAATGAGCCTGACCGACATTTGCAGCCTGGGCACTCAAACTTGCTATCCCACTAACGATTGCGGGGGGGGTAGCGGCCTCTATCCCGATGGGATCGTTGCTGGCACGAACGGCAGTGACCTTATCAACGCCAGCTACACCGGCGACCCGCAAGGGGACATGATTAACAACAATGGCGATTACGTCATCGCAGGCGCGGGGAATGATACCGTCGTGGCCGGGTCGGGCAGTGACCTGATCTACGGTGGCGACGGCAATGACTCGGTCTATGCCGGAGGCGGCAACGACACTGTGTATGGCGACGGCGGCAGCGACACCCTTTATGGCGGCGCGGGCAATGACGTTCTCTATGGTGGGTCTGGCGCGTGGGTCAGCGGTGACGGGCAGTCGTCCGGGACGCAGGCCGATGGCGGCGATGCGCTGTATGGCGGCGATGGCAATGACACGCTGTATGGTGGCGCGGGCAATGACACGCTGTCGGGCGGTAGCGGGAACAATGCGCTTTATGGCGGTGACGGTAACGACACCTTCATCGGAGGCGCGGGCGCCGATACCTTCACTGGCGGCACCGGCCAGGACAACATTGATTATTCGGCGTCGTCTTCGGGTGTGACCGTGGATCTGAGCACCGGTCATCTTGCGGGTGGCGATGCCGCGAATGACAGCATCGGTAGCGGCATTGATGGGGTTATCGGCTCTAACTACGGCGATAGCCTTGTAGGCTTTGACCAGCAGGGCACGACAACGGCCGACACCTTTACCAACCAATTTTATGGCATGGGCGGCAACGACACGATCGACGGCAAGGGCGGTGCCGACCTGATTTATGGCGGCACCGGCAACGACCAGATCTCTGGCGGTGGCGGCAATGATTCGCTTTACGGCGATGCCGGCAACGATTCGATTGTGGCTGGCAGCGGCTCGGTATTGATGAACGGCGGTGACGGCAACGACACGCTGGTGGGCGGCTCCGGGTCCGACACGATGTATGGCGGCGATGGTGCCGACCACTTCGTTGGCGGCAGCGGCAACGACACCATGATCGGCGGCACCGGCAGCGACAGCTTCACCAACGTTCACGCCGGTGATTTCGTCAATGGCGGCGAGGCCTGCCCGGACAACGGATCGGGCGATCAGGACACTCTCGACCTTACGGGCGCCGGGCCGTTTACCATCACCTATGACCCGAAGAACTCTGAAAATGGCACCGTCAATTTCCTTGACAGCCATGGCAACATTACCGGCCACATGGACTTCCAGAACATCGAATGTGTGGTGCCGTGCTTTACGCCGGGCACCCTGATCGCGACGCCGAAGGGCGAGCGGCCGGTGGAAGACTTGAAAGCTGGCGACCGCATTATCACGCGCGACAACGGTATTCAGGAAATCCGCTGGGTTGGTAAAAAAGCGATGGATTGGAAGGCTTTGGCGGCCAATCCTCATCTGAAACCCATCTTGATCCAGAAGGGTGCCTTGGGGAACGGCTTACCGGAAAGCGACATGTTGGTTTCGCCAAACCACCGGGTGCTGGTGGCCAACGAGCGCACCGCGCTTTACTTTGACGAGCATGAGGTTCTGGTCGCGGCCAAGCATCTGATCAACAACCGGGGTGTGCATGAGGTGGCCAGCATCGGCACCGCTTACATCCACTTCATGTTCGACCACCACGAAGTCGTGCTGTCGAACGGCGCGTGGACGGAAAGCTTCCAGCCCGGCGATTACACGCTGAAGGGCATGGGCAACGCACAGCGCAACGAGATCTACGATCTGTTCCCGGATCTGAAAACCGTGGAAGGGCTGGAGACCTACGGCTCGGCGCGCAAGACGCTGAAACGGCACGAGGCGATGCTGCTGGTCAAATGATCTGACGCGGACACGACGCGGTAAAATGTGAAAGGCCGGGGGGAAACCCTCGGCCTTTTTCGCATTCCAGAGCTGCGGAGCCGCCCCACAAATTTATCACACCTATTTTTGAGTGCCGAAATATTCGTTGCAAACGCCACAATTGAGCCAGATTGAGTGGCGATGAAGGTGCGACAATGCCTCTGACCTGATTCTGCCCTCGGGTTTAATGGAAGCGGTAAAATATGACGACCTACACTGGCACCCTTGGGAACGACTCGATCAACGGCAGCGGCAACGCGGACGTCCTGTATGGTTTGGCGGGCAACGACACGCTGAACGGGGGCGGCGGCAACGACACTTTGGTGGGCGGTGCGGGCGCGGACAGCCTGAATGGCGGTAGCGGCACGGATATGGCCGACTATTCGGCCTCGTCTGCCGGGGTCACGGTCAACCTGGCGACGGACCTTGGCTACGGCGGGGATGCACAGGGCGACACACTGGTGTTGATCGAGCAGGTCACGGGGTCGGCCTATAATGACTCGCTGATCGCGGGCGCTACCAACGAGTCGCTTTATGGCGGTGCGGGTAACGATACGCTCGTCGCCTCGGCGACCGGGCATGACTACCTTGACGGCGGCACCGGGTCGAACGTCGCCGACTTTTCGGGGTCGTCGGCTGCGGTTACGGTAAACCTAGCGACCGACGTTAATGCAGGCGGGTCTGCGGCGGGGGATACGCTGCTGAATATCTTTGAGGTGATCGGGTCGTCTTTTGCCGACTCGATTACCGGCAACGCGACGTTGGGAAGCTTTCTGGCTGGCGGCTCTGGCAACGACACGCTGATTGGCGGCAGCGGTGGCGACACATTGCAGGGCGGCGCGGGGGCCGATTACCTCAATGGCGGCGCGGGCATGGACTACGCCGATTATTCGACCTCGGCCACCGCCGTTTCGGTGAACCTGTCCACGAACACCGGCCTTTATGGCGACGCAGCTGGCGATACCTATGCCGGCATGGACGGGATCTATGGCTCGGCGGGCAATGACACGCTGATCGGCTATGCCCAGTATAATTTCACCGGTGCCGACACCTATACCAACGCAATCTATGGCGGCGCGGGCAACGACTATATCAGCGGCGTCGGCGGCTATGACTCGCTGTATGGCGGCACTGGCAATGATACGATCATCGCGGGCACGGCCGGGCATGATTATATTGATGGCGGAACGGGCGTTGATTCCGTTGACTTTTCTGCCTCTACGGCGGGCGTTTCGGTCGATCTTGGGGCTGGCACTGGCGCTGGGGGGTATGCAGCCAACGACACGATCCTGAACATCGAGGTGGTTCAGGGCTCTGCCTACGCCGACTCTCTGACCGCCGGGGCCGCGAATGAGACGCTGTATGGCGGCGCGGGCAACGATACGCTGATCAGTTCGGCGGGCGGTTACGATAGCCTTGATGGTGGCGCGGGTGTGGACTCGGTCAGCTTTGCCGGGTCAACCGCCGGGGTCACGGTTAACCTTGCCACCAACGTCAACCTTGGTGGCAGCGCGGTGGGCGATACGCTGACCTCGATCGAGCAATTGACCGGGTCGGCCTATAACGACTCGCTGACCGCCAACGCGACGGCCGAGACGATTTCGGGCGGCGCGGGCAATGATACCATCGCCTCGGGGCCGACAGGCGGCGACAATCTTGATGGCGGCACGGGCACTGACCTTGCGGATTTCTCGGGGTCGAGCGGTGCGGTCACTGTCACGCTGAACACGACGCTGAACTACGGTGGCTCGGCGCAGGGCGATACGCTGGCGAATTTTGAGCAGTTGATGGGGTCGGCGTTTAATGACTCGCTGACCGCCAATGCCGCGAACGAGACGCTTTACGGTGGCGCGGGCAACGATACGGTGGTCGCGTCGGCGGCGGGGCACGATAGCCTTGATGGCGGCGCGGGTAATGACACGTTTATCGCGTCAAGCGCGGGCGGCGACACGCTGAGCGGCGGCACCGGCGAGGATATGGCCAACTTCTCTGGCACCTCGGGGCCGGTGAACGTCAATCTGGCCACCGGAAGCGCCACATTGACCGGCGGCGCCGCGGACTCGCTGAGCGGTATCGAGGATGTGACCGGAACCAGCGGCAACGACACGCTGACCGGTGACAGCGTGTCGAACCAGCTTTACGGCGGCGCGGGCAATGACACTATCGTGGGCGGCGGCGGCGCGGACTCGATCTATGGCGGCGCAGGCAACGATTCTATCACCGCCGGGGTAGGCGCCTCGGTCGATGGCGGCTCTGGCACCGATACGCTCAACGTGTCGGGCATGGGTCAGACCCATATCACCTACGATTCGCTTGACCCGACCAGCGGGACCATCAGTTTTCGGGACTCGCTCGGCGTCACGACAGGCACGCTGACCTTCCATAATATTGAAAAGATCATCGCCTGCTTTACGCCCGGCACCCTGATCGACACCGAGCGGGGTCGGGTGTTGATCGAGGATCTGGCGGTCGGCGATAGGGTGTTGACGCGCGACAACGGCTTCCGTCCGGTGCGGTGGATCGGGGCGCAGCGGATTTCCGGCGCGCAGTTGCGGGCGAACCCGGCGTTGCAGCCGGTGCTGATCCGGCAGGGCGCGCTTGGCGATGGCCTGCCGATGCGCGACATGATGGTGTCGCGCCAGCACCGCATGTTGCTGACCAGCGCGCGGGCAGAGCTGTTGTTTGGCGAACACGAGGTGTTGGCGAAGGCGGCGCATCTGACGCGTCTGCCCGGTATCCGCACGGTTGAGGTTGAAGAGGTCACCTATATCCACCTGATGTTTGACCGCCATGAGATCGTGGTGGCGGACGGCGCGTGGAGCGAAAGCTTTCAGCCGGGCGAACGGGCGGTGGGCTCGTTCGATGCCGGGCAGCGCGACGAGTTGTTCGCGATCTTCCCCGAGCTTGCGGCGCGTGGCGTCGCGCTTGATTTCGACTCGGCGCGCATGACGCTGCGCCAGCATGAGGCGCGGCTGTTGCTGGCGGCTTAAACCTCGGTTTTTGCGCGCCAGGCCGCCCAATCTTCGGGCGTGTCGAGATCGGTGATCGCCTTTTCGCCGGCGAGGGTGAAGGGGGTAAGCAAATCCTTGTGCGCCGTGAGGATCGCCTTCGCGCCTGCATCACCCTGAAGGCCCGCGAAATCCGCGAAGGTGGCGCGCGGGAACAGCACCGGGTGGCCGGGCTGACCTGCGGCGGTTTCGGCGCGCAGGATGCGGGTGGGGTCCGCCTCGAATGCGGCGATCATCGCGGTCAGGTCTTGCGTGTCGATTTCGGGCAGGTCGGCCAGCAGGATCAGCACACCGCTGGCGGTGGCGGGGAGTGCGGCGATGCCGCGGCGGAGCGAGGCGGCCATGCCTTCGGCGGTGTCGGGGATTGGCAAAAGGGTGACGGCAAGACCGGCGAGGGCGTCGCCCCGTGGGCCTGCGATCGGGGGCAGGGTGACGATGACTTGCGCGCCGGTTGCCAGTGCGATGCGGGCCTGGCGGCGCAGCAAAGGCTCGCCCGCGACCGGCTGCATCAGCTTGTCGGTGCCGCGCATACGGCCGGAAAACCCTGCGGCGGGGATGAGGAGGACGACGTTGGTCATGCAGGCCAGCCTAGCGCGCGGCTGGGCAAAGGGAAACGCCCCCGTGAGGGGGCGCGTCACGATTCCCTTGCGGGGCTTACCCGCGCATCCTTGCGCCATCGGGGTCAAACAGCGGCGTCAGCACCGCGACCGCCGGGCGTTTCTCGCCCAGAATCTCGATCTCGACCTTCAGCCCATCGACCAGCCGGTCGGCGGGCACAAAGCCGATGGCGACCGATTTTCCCGCGTAATGCGAATAGCCACCCGAGGTGCACCAGCCGACCACCGCACCGTCAAGCCAGATCGGCTCCCACGCCACCACATCCGCGTCGGTCACATCGACCACGAAGGTGCAGAGGCGGCGTTTTGGCCCCTCGGCTTTCTCGCGCATCGCGGCCTCTTTGCCGATCCAGTCGCAGGGTTTGTTCCAGCGGATGAAGCGATCCAGCCCGGTTTCCATCGGCGTGTAGTCCGGCGAAAACTCGCGGCCCCAAGAGCCGAAGAACTTGTCGAGCCGCAGGCTCATCATCGCGCGCATCCCGAAGGGGCGGATGCCAAGGTCTTGCCCCGCGGCCCAAAGCACTTGCCACAGATGCCGCTGGCTGACCGCGTCGCAGTAGATTTCATAACCAAGATCGCCAGTGTAGCTGACGCGCTGCACGATGCAGTTGGCCATGCCGACGGTCAGGCGTTTTACATCCATGAACTTGAACGCCTCGGCAGAGACCTCCGCGCGGGTCACGCGCGATAGCAATTCGCGCGCTTTCGGGCCGGCGATCTGGAAGCCGGTGCGGGTGTCAGAGATGTTTTCGACCGTGACATTGGGGTCCATGTTCTGCTCGAACCAGCGGCCATGCCAGCCCTGCGCGCCATAGCTGGCGGTCAGTTGGAACTCGGTCTCGCTGAGGCAAGAGACGGTGAAATCGCCGAAGATCTTGCCGGAATGGGCCAGCATCGGCGTCAGGCTAAGGCGGCCCGGTTTCGGGATCAGCCCGGCCATGATGCGATCCAGCCACGCGCGCGCGCCGGTGCCGGTGACGCGGTATTTGCCGAAGTTCTGCACCTCGTTGATGCCAACGCCATTGCGCACCGCCAGCACTTCCTGACGGGTCGCCTCCCACGCATTGGAGCGGCGGAAGGTTGGCGTCTCATAGACCGGCTCGCCGGCCAGGGCGTGGTAGTTCACCACCTCCAGCCCGTATTGCTGGCCCCAAACCGCGCGCATCTCGGTGAAGATGTCATACATCGCCGTGGTGCGGAACGGGCGCGCGGCTGGCTTTTCCTCGTTCGGATAGGCGACGGAAAAGCGGGTTTGGTAGTTCTCGATCACCTTGGGCACGGTATAGCCCGGCGTGGTCCAGTCGCCGAAACGCGACACGTCAAAGCCGCGTGGGTCGCGTTCGGTCTCGCCGTGGATCAGCCATTGCGCCAGCATCAGGCCCATGCCGCCGCCTTGACTGAAGCCCGCCATCACCGCGCAGGCCGACCAGTAGTTGCGCAGGCCCGGCACCGGACCCAAGAGGGGGTTGCCGTCGGGGGCGAAGGTGAAGGGGCCGTGGATCACCCGCTTGACGCCAGAGCGTTCCAGCACGGGGAAGCGTTTGTAGGCGAAGGTGACCGAATCCTCGATCTTGTCGAATTGCTCGTTCAGCAACTCATGGCCGAAATTCCACGGGGTGCCATCGACCGACCACGGCTCGCAGGGTTTTTCGTAGAAACCGATGCAGAGGCCGCGCCCTTCTTGGCGCAGATAGCTTTCGCCGCCCGGGTCCATCACATGCGGGAATTCGCGGCCCGATTTGAGGATGTCCATGATTTCGGGTATATCGTCGGTCACCAGATACTGGTGCGCCATCGGCAAAAGCGGCAGGTAAACCCCGGCCATCGCACCGATTTCGCGCGCCCAGAGGCCGCCTGCGTTCACCACATGCTCGGCGATGATGGTGCCTTTCTCGGTCACCACCTCCCACGAGCCATCGGGGCGCGGGTTGGTTTCCAGCACGCGGTTGTGAAGCACGATCTCTGCACCGCCCATACGCGCGGCCTTGGCATAGGCGTGCGTGGTGCCAGAGGGGTCAAGGTGGCCGTCGAGCGGATCGTAAAGCGCGCCGATGATGCCTTGGGTGTTCACCATGCCGTCGGTGAAGTCCTCGACCTCCTTCGGGGACAGGATCTTGGTGTCGAGGCCCATGTAGCGATGCTTGGCACGTTCCGCTTTCATCATGTCAAAGCGTTCTTGCGTATCGGCAAGGGTGATGCCGCCGACATGGTGCAGCCCGCAGGACATGCCGGTGATCGCCTCCAGCTCTTTATAAAGCCGGATGGTGTAGCCTTGCAGCGCCGCCATGTTGGTGTCGCCGTTCAGCGTGTGAAACCCACCCGCCGCGTGCCAGGTTGACCCGGACGTCAGGTCCGAGCGTTCAACCAGCATGACATCCGACCAGCCCAGCTTGGTCAGGTGGTAAAGCACCGAACAGCCGACGACGCCGCCGCCGATGACCAGAACTCGAGTGTGGGTTTTCATGGGATTCCTCGCCTATCGCTTTGTGCGACCCTGCGGCCTGCCGAGGGGAACGGCAAGCCGAAGTGCGACAAAAAATGTCGCAAAAAAGAGGGGCACCTTGCGGCACCCCTCTTGCGTTCTTTTCGGTGGTTACCGACCCCGGTGGTTGGCTTACTTCTCGGGGATCAGGCCGCGTGGGCTGAAGCGCAGCACCAGAAGCAACATGATCCCCATCACGAGGTAGCGCATCTGCTCGGTCGAGTTGATCAGGTGGTCCTTGATCACGCCGTTCGGCAACGTCGAGGTCAGCATCTGCATGCCGGCTTGGCCCACCGGTTCAACCTCGTTCCACAGGAACCAAACCAACAGGCCGCCCAGAACCGAGCCCCAGTTGTTGCCCGAGCCGCCAACCACCACCATCACCCAGATGGTGAAGGTGTATTGCAGCGGCTGATACGAGGTCGGCGTCAACTGGCCGTTAAGCGTGACCAGCATGGCGCCGGCGACCCCGATCACCGCGCAACCCAGCACGAAGATTTGCAGGTGGCGCTTTTTGACGTCCTTGCCCATCGCCTCGGCGGCGATCTCATTGTCGCGGATGGCGCGCATCATGCGGCCCCACGGCGAATGCAGCGCCAGTTCGGCAATCGTGATGACCAAGGCAAGAACGGCGACGAACAAGCCGCAATAGGCCAGCTTGACGACGATGGCCGAGGCATTTTGCGGGTCAAGGCCCCACCCGGCGCACCATTGCAGGAAGCCCTGTTGCTGCTGCAGATCGACCTCCAGCGGCACCGGCCACGGGCGCGGCAGGCCGATGACGTTCATCACGCCGCGCGCCAGCCAGTCCTCGTTTTTCATCACCGAGACGATGATCTCGGCAATCCCCAGCGTCGCGATGGCAAGGTAATCAGAGCGCAGACCCAGCGCGGTTTTCGCGACCAGATAGGCCGCACCCGCCGCCAGCAAGCCGCCGATCGGCCAGGACAACAGCACCGGCAGGCCAAGGCCGCCAATGTTGCCCGCGCTCGCGGCGTTGAGGCCCTCGACCGCCTTGACGCCGGGGTCGAACACGCCGCGATAGAGGAAGAACCCGCCTATCAGCAGGACCAGCATCGCCACCGTGCGGGCGCGTCCCGGCTTCATCCGCTTCCACAGCAGGGCCGCAGCTACGATCACCGCAGCGCCGACCAATAGCCCTGCCATGATCTGCCAGCCCCCAGCCGACCAGGCCGCCGGGATCACCGGCGTGCTGACCAGTGCCACCGCGAGGCCGCCCAAGGCGCCAAAGCCCATGACGCCCGTGTTGAACAGGCCCGCATAGCCCCACTGCATGTTCAGCCCCAGCGCCATGATCGAGAACAGCAAGCCGAAGTTCAGGATGTTCAGCGAGGTGTTCCAGCTTTGCGTAACGCCGGAAATGACGAACAGCGCGGCAAGCGCCCCGAACAGGGCGACGTTTTTTCCATTGAAGGTCATACCGATTTCCCCTTGAACAGCCCGGTCGGTTTGAACAGCAGCACGATCACGAGGATCGCGAAAGACACGGCGAATTTGTAATCCGTCGACATGAGTTGCACCAATCCGGTCGGATCAAGGCTGGCCGGCAGCAGGTAAATCACGATCTTTTTCCAGGCATAGGTCACCGTGACCTCGCTGAACGCCACAACAAAACCGCCCGCAATTGCGCCAAGCGGGTTGCCAAGGCCACCCACCACAGCCGCCGCAAAGATCGGCAGCAAAAGCTGGAAATAGGTGAAGGGTTTGAAGGACTTGTCAAGGCCGTAAAGCACCCCGGCAATCGTCGCCAAGGCCGCCACGATGATCCACGTCACCATCACAACCCTCTCGGGGTTGATCCCCGACAACAGCGCCAGATCCTCGTTATCCGAGAAAGCGCGCATGGATTTTCCGGTGCGGGTCTTGCCCAGAAACCAGAACAGCGCGCCAACGACGATCACCGCCGTGACAACCGTAATGACGGTGGTCGAGCGGATCGCCAGCCCCTCGTCAAGGCCTGTCCAGTTGCGGAACTGGGTGGCGGTGAATAAAAAGCGCGGGCCGTCGGCAAAGTTCTGTTCCTGCACGCCGATGATGAAGCGCGTCAGGCCGTTCATGATGAACATGACGCCCAGCGACACCATCGTCATGATGACCGGCGCCGCCTTTTGCTTTCGGTAAAAGCGGTAGATGCCGCGATCGGTCACGAGGATCAGCGCGGCGGTGATGGCAATGCCGAAGGGCAGGGCGAGCAGGGCGGTCGGCAGGAAGCCGAAGGTGATGCCCATCGACTGGAACCACCAGGTGAACAGGATGGTGATCGCGGTGCCAAAGGCCATCGTGTCGCCATGCGCGAAGTTGGAGAAACGCAGGATGCCATAGATCAGCGTGACCCCAAGTGCCCCCAGCGCCAGCTCGGCGCCATAAGAGGTGGCGGGCACCACGACGTAATTTAGAAATGCCACAAGAGCGTTGAGGATATCCATGCGCTCAGCCCCCCAGGAAGGATTTGCGGACATCGGGGTCGGCCAACAGCTCGGCCCCGGTTCCGGTGAAACGATTGGCGCCCTGCACAAGAACATAGCCCTTGTCGGCGATGTTCAGCGCCTGACGCGCGTTCTGCTCGACCATCAGGATCGAAATGCCGGTGCGCGCCACCTCGATGATGCGGTCGAACAATTCGTCCATCACGATGGGCGAGACCCCGGCGGTCGGCTCGTCCAGCATCAGAACCTTGGGCTGCGTCATCAGCGCGCGCCCGACGGCGACCTGCTGACGCTGTCCACCGGACAATTCGCCCGCCGCTTGGCGGCGCTTGTCGCGCAGGATCGGGAACAGATGATAGACCTGCTCCATTGTGGTCTTGATGTCGTCGCGGCGCAGGAAGGCACCCATCTCAAGGTTCTCTTCCACCGTCATCGAGGTGAAGATGTTGTGGGTTTGCGGCACGAAGGCCATGCCCTGCGCCACGCGGTCTTGCGGGCTGAGCGTGGTGATATCTTCGCCGTCAAGCTTCACATGCCCGCCGCGCAGTTTCAGCATCCCGAACACGGCCTTCATCGCGGTGGATTTGCCCGCGCCGTTCGGCCCGACAATCACCGCGATCTCGCCTTTTTCGACCGCCACTGTGCAATCGTGCAGGATGTCGACCGGCCCATAGCCGCCGGTCATCGTCTCCCCAATCAGAAACGCCATGTGCGCGCCCCCCTTTCCCGAGAAAGCTCTGCGGCTTTCTTTTTGGTAAAAATACTCCCGCCGGAGGCATCTGCCGCCCCGGCTTGCGCGACCCCGCCGCGCCGTGATGCGATGTCAGCCATTGGCCTTCGCCTTGTTCTTGAGCCCGGTGCCCAGATAGGCCTCGATCACCGCCTCGTTTTCCATGATATGCGCGGCAGAGCCTTCGGCCAGCACCTTGCCCTCGGCCATCACGATGACCGGGTCACACAGGCGCGCGATGAAATCCATGTCGTGTTCGATGACGCAGAAGGTATAGCCGCGTTCCTTGTTCAGCCGCACGATGGCATCGCCGATGGTGTTCAGCAGGGTGCGGTTCACGCCCGCGCCAACCTCATCAAGGAACACGATCTTGGCGTCCACCATCATGGTGCGGCCCAGTTCCAGCAGCTTTTTCTGACCGCCGGAGATCTGGCTTGCCTTTTGCTCGGCCAGATGGCTGATGGTCAGGAACTCCAGCACCTCGTCGGCCTTTTTGGCCAGCGCGCGCTCTTCCGCGGCGATCTTGCCGCGACGCAACCAGGTGTTCCACAGCGTCTCGCCCGATTGGTTCGCGGGCACCATCATAAGGTTCTCGCGCACCGTCATCGAGCCAAATTCATGCGCGATCTGGAACGTGCGCAGCAACCCCTTGCCAAACAACTCGTGTGGCGTGAGGCCGGTGACATCTTCGCCACCCATCAGCACGCGGCCAGAGGTCGGCGGCAGGCGTCCGGCGATGACGTTGAACAGCGTGGTCTTGCCAGCCCCGTTCGGCCCGATCAGGCCGGTGATCGACCCCTCGCGGATTTTCAGCGAGGCCCCGTCAACAGCGTGAAACCCGCCGAAATGCTTATGCAAATCGATGACTTCGATCATCTTGTAACTCCCCTTGGCCCCTTCGTTTCGCCGACTTCAGGTCCGACGCCGAAAGGGTCCGTTATCTAGACCAACGGCCCGGAAAACCGGGCCGTTGGCGCTATAGTTGTTAGGCGCCGATCACTTATACTCGTCCGTGACCTGCGTGCCGCCTTTGATCGTGTAGATGCGATAGCTGCCTTTGCTTTCGCCCGGCGGGATCAGCGTAACGCCGGTCGCGCCTTCATAGTCCACGGTCTTGCCTTCCGACAAAAGCTTCAGACCCTTGGCCAGCTCGCCGGGAAGGATTTTCTCGCCCGGGCCGTTGGCCACGTCCATCACTTTGCCTTTGAGGTCGGTCGATTTCGACGATTTCGCCGCTTCCATCGACAGCAGGATCAGAGCGGCTGCGTCATAGCTTTCGCCGGTGAAGGACGAGGTGCCGTCAAAGCCAGCAGCTTTTGCCATCGCGAGGAACTTCGTGTGGCCTTCGCTGTCGATGCCGGGGACGTCGCCGAACGAGCCGTCCATCGGCTTGCCGATCGCCTTGATCAGGCTGTCGCCATACATGCCGTCGGGCAGGTAGAAGGTTTTGAAGGCGCCCGCGTCAAGTGCGGCCTGAATGATGCCTTTGCCGCCTTGGTCGACGTAACCGGCAACCACCAGCATGTCGCCACCAGCCGAGGCCAGCGCGCCGACTTCGGCCGAATAGTCGGCTTTGCCGTCTTCATGCGCGGCGGAGATGGTAATGGTGCCGCCCGCTTTGGTGTAGGCTGCCTTGAACGCCTCGGCCAGACCTTTGCCGTAGTCGTTGTTGGTATAGGTCAGCGCAACTTTCTTGATGCCTTTCGCCATGATCACATCGCTCATGACCTGACCCTGACGGGCGTCGGACGGCGCGGTGCGGAAGAACAGGCCGTCAGACGGCGCGGTCGACAGGGCAGGCGAGGTCGCCGAGGGCGAGATCATCACGATGCCGTTCGGACGGGCCACAGCTTGCAGCACAGCACCAGTCACACCCGAGCAGTCGCCGCCGACGATGGCGTTGACTTTATCCGAGGTCACCAGACGTTCCGCAGCCGCGGTCGCAGCAGCCGCGTCGGTGCAGGTCGAGTCGCCACGAACCGAGGTAACGGTCGCGCCGCCCAGAAGCGCCTTGGAGTCGTTGACTTCCTTGATCGCCATTTCCGCCGATTGCGCCATCATCGGCGTGATCGATTCAAGCGGGCCGGTGAAGCCAAGCAGAATGCCGATTTTTACGTTTTCGGCATTGGACGCGCCTGCGAACAACGCGAGGGCGGCCGTAGCCAAGAGCAGTTTTTTCATTTTAGTCTCCCATGTTGGATCGTAATCCGGCGTGTAGCCTAGGCGGGCCACCGCAAAAAGAAAAGCCATTCGATGGTGGCGCGGCTCGCGAAATTGTCACAGAATTTTGATTTTTCGGCGAAATTGCTGTTCTACAGGCGTATAATTTACGCGGCCAACACCAATCCAAACCACAGGTTTGAGGGTGCGGGGCTGTCGGTTCGGCGCCGCGCGCTGATTCTTTTGGGCGTTGGGCCGCTGTGGCGCGCCTCAGATTGACAGGCGCGCGCTGCCTTGGGTGCCACGTTCGCGGTAGGGCGTCGTGTTGTAATGCGCACGGTAGCATTTCGAGAAATGCGACGGGCTGGCAAAGCCGCAGGCGAGCGCCACGTTGATGACGCTCATATCCGTCTGCATAAGCAGGTTGCGCGCCTTCTGTAGCCGCAGCTCCATATAGTAGCGTTTCGGCGAGCGGTTGAGGTAGCGGCGGAACAGCCGTTCCAGCTGCCGCGTTGACATGCCGACATCTTCGGCCAGATCGGCGGGGCTGATCGGCTCTTCGATCGCGGTCTCCATCATCTGGATGACCTGGCTCAGCTTGGGGTGACGCACCCCGATCCGCGTCGGGATCGACAGGCGCTGCGTATCCTGATCGGTGCGGATGGAGGAATAGATCAGTTGGTCGGCCACCGTGTTGGCGAGATCCTCGCCATGGTCATCCGCGATGATCTTGAGCATCAGGTCAATCGAGGCGGTGCCCCCGGCGGTCGACATGCGGTTGCCGTCGATGACGAATACTGACTTGGTCAGCTTTACGTCTTCGAATTCCTCAAGGAACCCGTCCTGATTTTCCCAATGGATCGTCGCACGTTTGCCGTCGAGCAACCCGGCCTTGGCGAGCGCATAAGACGCGGTGCAAAGCCCGCCCAAGGTCACGCCACGCCGTGCCTCGCGCCGCAGCCAGGCGATGATGCCCTTGGTCGTCGCGCGCTGCACGTCGATGCCGCCGCACACGAGCAGGATATCCTCGCGGTCCAGCTCTTCCAGCCCCATGTCCACCTGAAACGACGCGCCGTTGGAGCAGGCCACGGTGGTGGCGCCTTCGCCCGCCAGTTTCCAGCTGTAAATCGGCTTGCCCGCGATGCGGTTGGCGATGCGCAACGGCTCTACCGCGCCCGCGAAGGACAGCATGGTGAAGCGGTCCAGCAACAGGAATATGAACCGCCGCGGCCCCGCTGAAGTGCCGCTGGCCGCAGATCTACGCTTTGTATCCAGCATCAAGCGACCCATTTTTGTCGTTTCCGTGACATGGATACACCAACCAATGCGCCCTACAAGGGCGATTCAATGGAATTCGCGGTTTCCAAGCAGGCGGCCGACGATTATATGACACCGATACCGCTAACCGTTGAGACAAAGGCTGGAGACGACCATGACCAAGGGCTGGACCAAATCTGACTGGCGCTCAAAGCCGCGGGTGCAGATGCCCGACTATCCGGATACCGCCGCGCTGCACGCTGTCGAAGCGCAGCTGGCGAAATATCCGCCTTTGGTCTTTGCGGGCGAAGCGCGCAAGCTGAAGAAGGCGCTGGCGCAGGCCTCGGAGGGGCGAGCGTTCCTGTTGCAGGGCGGCGATTGCGCCGAAAGTTTCGCCGAATTCTCGGCCGACAACATCCGCGACACCTTCCGCGTCATGCTGCAAATGGCGGTGGTGCTGACCTATGGCGCCAAGGTGCCGGTGGTGAAGGTGGGCCGCATGGCCGGGCAATTCGCCAAGCCGCGCTCGGCCCCGACCGAGGTGATGGGCGGCGTGGAGCTGCCAAGCTACCGTGGCGACATCATTAACGGGTTTGATTTCACCCCAGAGGCGCGCATCCCCGATCCTGCCCGCATCTTGCAGGCCTACACGCAGGCGGCGGCGTCGCTGAACCTTGTGCGCGCCTTCTCGACCGGTGGTTTTGCCGACATCCACCGCGTGCATAGCTGGACGCTGGGTTTTGCCGAGAATGACAAGGCGGAGAAATACCGCGAATTGTCGAACCGCATTTCCGACGCGCTCGATTTCATGAACGCGGCGGGGGTGAATGCCAGCACGGCGCATGAGCTTGGCGCGGTGGATTTCTACACCAGCCACGAAGCGTTGCTGTTGGAATATGAAGAGGCGCTGTGCCGCATCGATTCCACCACCGGCCTGCCGATTGCGGGCTCTGGCCACCTGATCTGGATCGGCGACCGCACCCGTCAGCCTGACGGCGCGCATGTCGAATTCTGCCGTGGTGTGCAGAACCCGATCGGGTTGAAATGCGGCCCGACGCTGAGCAATGACGACCTTAAGGTGCTGATCGAAAAGCTGAACCCGGAAAATGAGGCGGGCCGTCTGACGCTGATCGCGCGGTTTGGTGCGGGCAAGGTTGGCGATACGCTGCCGCGCCTGATCCGCACCGTGCAGGAAATGGGCGCGAAAGTGCTGTGGACCTGTGACCCGATGCACGGCAACACGATCAAGTCGCCCTCGGGCTATAAAACGCGGCCGTTCGATTCCGTGCTGCGTGAAGTGCGCGAGTTTTTTGACATCCACAACGCCGAAGGCTCGATCCCCGGCGGCGTGCATTTTGAGATGACCGGCAAGGACGTGACCGAATGCACCGGCGGCGTGCGCGCGGTGACGGATGAGGATCTGTCGGATCGCTATCACACGGCCTGTGACCCACGCCTGAACGCTTCGCAGTCGTTGGAACTGGCGTTTCTTGTCGCTGAGGCGCTGTCGTCGCGCCGCGAAATGCAGCGGGTTGCGGCGCTTTGATCGCATTGGGGGGCGTTACGGCCCCCCAACCCTAGCCGTCGGATTTGACCAGCCGCAACCGTGGCCGCGCGCTGGCGGCGGGGGGTTGATAGGCGGCAACCGCCTCGGCAAAGCCCATGCGTCGCGCGCTGTCAGAGACCGGGCGCAGGATCGCCTGACGCCGCGTTCCGGCGATGAGCAGACGCCGCGGATGCTGGCCAATCACGCCTTCGACATCAATGCACCCAAGCGCATGGGTGCCAAGGCCCGCGCTATCCAGCAGCGGCAACAGGATCATCTGCCCGCTGAGCGCCTCGCGCCGCACGCCGCCCTCGGCGGTCAGGCCAAATTCCACCACCTCTGGCGTGCGAAACACCGCCTCGAGATGCTCGCTCAACGCGGGGCGCGCCGACAGTTCGAACAGCGCGCTAAGCGGCATACCCCGCACCTCCATCCCCATCAGGTCGCACAGGTGCGTCCCCGCGATGCGAAAGCGCGCTTGGCCCGGCGCGATCCGGTCGATCAGAAAGGCGTGCCCCAGCGCATTTTGGATGCCGCGTGCGTCAATCTCGGCCCGCGTCGGTGCGGCGCGCCCGTTACGCAGGCGGTCCCAGTAGGTTTTGACCTCTGCAATCAGCGGCGAGCGCTGCACTGGCCGAAACTCCGATAAGGCGACGATATTGCCGCGGTTGAAAACGTCCTTGAACACCAAACCCTCCGATCCGCCCCACAAGGCGCTCCGATTGTCGTAGGGCGAACGTTCTGTTAACCCTATGATCGCAATGATTACCCAAGTCTTAAGATACACGGATTTGGGCCGGACTGGCGGGAAAAGTGAACAAATGGTAAATCCGACATGGTAACTTCGATGACCGGCTTCGCGGCGCGGCGGGGCGAAGGGGCCGGGGCCTCCTGGGCGTGGGAGATACGCGCGGTGAATGGCAAGGGGCTGGACCTGCGCCTGCGCCTGCCCGATGGCATCGACGGGCTGGAGCCTGCGCTGCGCGCCGAGGTCGGCAAGCGGATGCAGCGCGGCAACGTCAGCCTTGGGCTGAAGCTGGTGCGCGATGCGGGCGCCGAGGCTTTGCAGGTTAATGCCGCCGCCCTGCGCGCGGTTCTGGCCGCGCTGAAACAGGTGGAACAGACGGCGATGGAGCTTGACGTCTCGCTGTCGCCTGCCTCCACCGCCGAAGTGCTGGCGCAACGCGGCGTGCTGGAGGGCGGCACCGTCGATGAAGACTCCGCGCCGCTTTTGGCCGCGCTGCTGGCCGATCTGCCGGCGTTGTTGACCGAGTTTCAGGCGATGCGTGCCGCCGAGGGGCGCGCGCTTGCCGACATCCTGCGCGCCCAGACGGACACCATCGCCCGCCTTGCCGCTGACGCCCGCGCACTGGCCGAGGCCCGCCGCGAGAATGCCGCCGCAACCTTGCGCGATAACCTTGCCCGCATCCTTGCCAATGCGGACGGCATTGACGAGGCCCGCGTGGCGCAGGAACTGGCGCTGCTGGCGGTGAAATCCGACGTGACAGAGGAGTTGGACCGCCTTGATGCCCACGTCACCTCGGCGCGCGCGCTGTTGGCCGATACGGCCCCCATTGGCCGCAAGCTTGATTTCCTGATGCAGGAGTTCAACCGCGAGGCCAATACTTTGTGTTCAAAGTCGCAGAACCCCGACCTGACCCGCGTCGGCCTTGACCTGAAGGTCACCATAGATCAGATGCGCGAGCAGGTTCAGAACGTGGAGTAAGCCATGGCGCGGCGCGGCCTTTTGATCATCCTGTCCTCGCCCTCGGGCGCGGGCAAATCGACACTGGCCAAGCGGCTGATGGCATGGGATCCCTCGTTGAAATTCTCGGTCTCCGCCACCACGCGCGCCCCCCGCGCGGGCGAGGTTGACGGGCAGGACTATTACTTCCGCAGCCGCAACCAATTTCAGGCGATGGTGCGCGACGGCGAGATGCTGGAACATGCCGAGGTGTTCGGCAACTTCTACGGCTCGCCCAAAACGCCGGTGGAACAGGCGATGATCGCCGGGCGCGACACGCTGTTTGACATCGACTGGCAGGGTGGCCAGCAGATCAAACAGGCGATGCGCAGCGATGTGATCTCGATCTTCATCCTGCCGCCCTCGATCGCCGAACTGGAACGCCGCCTGCGGGGCCGCGCGCAGGATAGCGACGCGGTGATTGCCAGCCGCATGGCGAAAAGCGAGGCTGAAATCAGCCACTGGGCAGAGTATGATTATGTTCTGATTAACCGCGACCTCGACGCCGCAGAGGCCGAATTGCGCGCCATACTGACCGCCGAGCGTCTGCGCCGCGAGCGGCAGCCTGGCCTTTCGGAATTTGTGCGCGGCCTGAACAAGGAGTTTGAAGCGCGATGATCTATTCCCTTGATGGTATTGCCCCAAGCGTTCCCGAAGACGGCGATTACTGGGTCGCCCCCGATGCCAATCTGATTGGTAAGGTCGTGCTGGAAAGCGGCGCCTCGGTCTGGTTCGGGGCGACGTTGCGCGGCGATAACGAGGAAATCCGCCTCGGCCACGGCTCTAACATTCAGGAAAACTCGGTTTTGCACACTGACATGGGCTATCCGCTGACCATCGGGGCCAACTGCACCATTGGGCACCGGGCGATGTTGCACGGCTGCACGATTGGCGAGGGCTCGTTGATCGGCATGGGCGCGACCATTCTTAACGGTGCGAAAATCGGCCGTGGCTGCCTGATCGGAGCGGGGGCGCTGATTACCGAGGGCAAGGAGATCCCGGATCACTCGCTGGTGATGGGCGCCCCCGGTAAAGTGGTGCGGGAACTGGATGCAGAGGCGCGGTCGCGGCTGCTGCTATCCGCTAAGGGTTATCAGATGAACATGCGCCGGTTCCGCGCGGGCCTCGTCCAGCTCTGAGCTTTGGCAAAGCGTCGCCTTGACAGCGCGCCGGTTTTTGCGGCTCTTGCGGGAATTCAAAGGGCAGGGCGCGTGTCCCCTCTTCAGGGTTGGAATTTTTGTTCCATATATGCTATTCGCCAGACTAAGGTGCCGCCAAGGGACAGACAATGACAGAAACCGATATCCGTCCGGCACCGACCACGGTCGAGGAGTTTCGCGACCGTCTTGCAGCCATCTCTGACGATCTGCCCAAACGCCTGCGTCAATGCGCCGATTACATTGCCGCCAACACCGACCGCATTGCGGTTTCGACGGTCGCGGAACTGGCATTGGGGGCTGACGTGCCGCCCTCGGCCCTGATGCGCTTCTGCCAGATCCTTGGGTTTTCGGGCTTTTCCGGTATGCAGCGCCTGTTCCGCGACGCCTATGCGCCCGGTTGGCCCGACTACACCACCCGCCTGACCAACCTCAAGGAAAACGGCGCGGGCAGTCCTTCGGCGCTGCTGGCGGAGTTTGTCGAGGCGGGGCGCCTTTCGCTGGAATCCCTCGCCAAGGCGGTGGACGAGGATGCGCTTGCCGCTGCCGTCGCCACCCTGATTGCCGCCGATACCTTGCACATCATCGGCTTGCGCCGCGCCTTTCCGGTCGCAAGTTACCTCGCCTATGCGTTTGAGAAGATGGACATTCCCGCGATGCTGCATGATGGCGTCGGCAAGCTGGACCATCGCCATGCGCTGCGTCCGGGGGATGTCCTGTTGGCGATTACCTTCGCGCCCTATTCCGAGGAAACGCTTGCGCTTGCGCAGGATGCGCGCGAGCGGGGGCTGGACGTTGTCGCCGTCACCGACCGCCTGACCAGCCCGCTCGCCCGCCATGCCAGCGCGGTTCTGACGGTGCCAGAGGTCGATTTCGGCGCGTTCCGCTCGCTCTCCGCGACGCTTGCTTTGGCGATCACGCTGGCGGTTGCGGTAGGCTCCGGGCGGCAGGGCGCCTGAGTCAAAAGAAAACGCTTTTGCCTTGCGATAAAATGGAATAAAAATTCCAAAACGCCAAACGCACCTGAGTCTCTCGGGTGAAAGGCACGAGAGGGAGCCGCCATGAAGCCGCTTGACGTTATCACGATCGGTCGATCCTCGGTGGATCTCTACGGCGCGCAGATCGGCGGGCGGCTGGAGGATATGGGGTCGTTCCAGAAATACGTCGGCGGCTCGCCCACCAATATGGCGACCGGGACCGCGCGGCTTGGCCTGAAATCCGCGCTGATCACCCGCGTCGGCGATGAACATATGGGCCGCTTCCTGCGCGAGGAATTGGCGCGCGAAGGCGTCGATGTGCGAGGCGTTAAAACCGACCCCGAGCGCCTTACCGCGCTGGTGCTGCTTGGCATCCGCGACGAACATCACTTTCCGCTGATCTTCTACCGGGAAAACTGCGCAGACATGGCGCTGTGCGAGGACGACATCGACCCCGCCTTCATCGCCGAGGCGCGCGCCGTGGTTGCGACCGGCACCCATCTGTCCCACCCGAACACCGAGGCGGCGGTGCTGAAGGCGCTGCGTTTGGCGCGTGAAAACGGCGCGCAGACCGCGCTGGACATCGACTATCGCCCCAACCTCTGGGGTCTTGCCGGGCATGGCGACGGCGAAAGCCGCTTTATAGAATCACAGGCGGTCACCGCGAAACTGCAAACCACGCTGCACCTGTTCGACCTCATCGTAGGCACCGAGGAAGAGTTCCACATCGCGGGTGGCACCACCGACACCATCGCCGCGCTGCGCGCTGTGCGCGCCGTGTCGAACGCGACGCTGGTGTGCAAACGCGGCCCGATGGGCGCCGCCGCCTTCACCGGCGCCATCCCCGCCACGCTGGATGAGGGCGAATCCGGCCCCGGCTTCCCGATCGAGGTTTTCAACGTGTTAGGCGCGGGCGACGGCTTCATGTCCGGCCTCATCAAGGGCTGGCTGGATGGCGAGCCTTGGCCCACCGCGCTGAAATACGCCAATGCCTGCGGCGCCTTCGCCGTCAGCCGCCACGGCTGCACCCCGGCCTATCCGTCGTGGGAGGAGTTGCAATTTTTCCTCAAGCGCGGCGTGAAAACCCCCGCCTTGCGCAAAGATGCCGAACTGGAGCAGATCCACTGGGCCACCAACCGCCACGGCGACTGGTCCACCATGCGCGTCTTTGCCTTCGACCACCGGATGCAGTTGGAAGCGATTACCGAGGAGTTGGGCCTGCCTTCCACCCGCATCGGCGCGTTCAAGAACCTGTGCCTTGATGCAGCGCTGAAGGTGGCCGACAACCGCCCGGGCTATGGCATACTGTGCGACAACCGGCTGGGCCGCGACGCGCTGCACCGCGCCTCTGGCTCGGGTCTGTGGATCGGTCGCCCGGTCGAGTGGCCCGGCTCGCGCCCCCTGACGCTGGAGCCCGAGATTGGCCCCGATTATGGTGGCCTGTCGGAATGGGCGCTGGAAAACGTGGTGAAGGTGCTGTGCTTCTACCACCCCGACGACAGCGCCGAGATGCGCGCCGAGCAAGAGGCGACGGTGACGCGCCTGTTCCATGCCGCGCGTCGTAACCGACTGGAAATGCTGTTGGAAATCATCCCCTCCAAGGTCGCACCGGTCACCGACACCACCTCGGCAGAGGTCATTCAGCGCTTTTACGATATCGGCGTTTACCCCGATTGGTGGAAGCTGGAGCCATTCACCACCGATGCCGCTTGGTCCAACGCTTGTGCCGCCATCACGCGCAACGATCCGCGCACGCGGGGGGTTGTGGTGCTTGGGCTGGACGCCGCCGAGGCGGACCTTGCCGCCTCGCTGAAACTTGCGGCGCGTCACGATCTGGTCAAAGGCTTCGCCATCGGGCGCACCATCTTTGCCGAGGCCGCGCGCGCCTGGCTATCGGGGACCATCACGGATGCCGAGGCCGTTGACCAGATGGCCCGGAAATATGCAAACCTTTGCCAGATCTGGGATCAGGTCCGCGCAAAACAGGAGAATGCGGCATGACCACCCTCCGTTTGACCGCCGCGCAGGCCCTGGTGCGCTATCTTTCCGCGCAGATGGCCGAGGATGGCTTGCCCTTTCTGGCAGGCTGTTGGGCGATCTTTGGCCACGGCAACGTCGCCGGGATCGGCGAGGCGTTGCAGGGCGCGCAGGACAGTTTTCCGACCTGGCGCGGCCATAACGAGCAAACCATGGCCCACGCCGCCATCGCCTATGCCAAGCAGCTTGGCCGTCGTCACGCGATGATGGTGACCTCGTCAATCGGGCCGGGCGCGCTGAACATGGTCACCGCGGCGGGCCTTGCACATGTCAACCGCCTGCCGGTGCTGTTCGTTCCGGGCGATGTTTTCGCCAATCGCGGCCCCGATCCGGTGCTGCAACAGGTCGAGGATTTCACCGACGGCACCGCCAGCGTCAACGATTGCTTTCGCCCGGTCAGCCGCTATTTCGACCGTATCTCGCGCCCGGAACACCTGCTGACTGCGCTGCCGCGCGCGCTGCGCGTGATGACGGACCCGGCGGAATGTGGGCCGGTGACGCTCGCCTTCTGTCAGGACGTGCAGGCCGAGGCCTATGACTTTCCGGCCGAATTTTTCACCCCCAAGGTTTGGCGTCAGCGCCGTCCGCAGCCCGATCCGGTCGAGGTTGCCGCTGTGGCGGCCCTGATCGCGGGTGCAAAAACCCCGGTGATCGTCGCAGGTGGTGGCGTGCATTACGCCCATGCCACCGACGCCCTGCGCTATTTCGCCGAGGCGCATCAGATTCCGGTGGTCGAAACGCAGGCGGGTAAATCCGTGCTGCCATGGGACCATCCGTTGAACCTTGGTCCGGTCGGCGTCACCGGGGCGGCCAGCGCCAATGCCGTTTGTGCCGCTGCCGATGTCGTGATCGGCATCGGCACGCGGTTTCAGGATTTCACCACCGGCTCGTGGTCGTTGTTCGCCAACCCGGAGCGTCGCCTGATCTCGATCAACGTCGCGGCCTATGACGCGATGAAACACGGCGCCGAGCCATTGTGCGCCGATGCGCTGGCGGGGATGGAGGCACTGAGCCGCGCGATTGGCGACAAACGCTTTGCTCCGCCGTCGCCCAAGCTGAAGGCCGACTGGTTCGCCGCCGTCGATCCGTTGACCGCAGCACCGGGCGAGGGGAATGCACTCGCCACCGACCAGCAGGTGATCGGCGCCGTGCAGCGCGCTGCTGGTCCCGACACCGTGGTGATGTGCGCGGCAGGCACCATGCCGGGCGAGTTGCACAAGCTGTGGAAAGCCACGCGCCCGATGTCGTATCACATGGAATACGGGTTTTCCTGCATGGGCTACGAGGTTGCGGGCGCGATGGGCATCAAGATGGCCGACCCCGCGCGGGATGTCGTCTGCATGGTGGGCGACGGCAGCTATATGATGGCCAACAGCGAGCTTGCGACGGCGGCGATGCTGGGCATCAAGATCACCATCGTCATCACCGACAACCGGGGTTATGGCTGCATAAACCGGCTACAAATCGGCACTGGCGGGGCTGAATTCAATAACCTTCTGAAGGACTCGCGTGGCGGAGTTAATTCAAATATCGACTTCCGCGCCCACGCGGAATCCATGGGGGCGGAGGCGGTCAAGGTCGCCTCGATCGCCCAGTTGGAAGCGGCGCTGGAGCAGGCTAAGGGTGCGCGTGGTCCCTTTGTCGTGGTGATTGACACCGATCCCTATCCCTCGACCCCGCATGGCGGCAGCTGGTGGGACGTGGCCGTGCCCGAAGTTTCCGGGCGCGCCGAAGTGCGCGCTGCGCGTGAGAAGTATCAGATAAACACATCCAAGCAATGGCTTGGCAACTGAAGCTAAGGTGAAAACATGATCCTTTACGGCACCAACCCCATCGCTTGGTCGAACGACGACGACCAGACCCTTGGCGCGTCAATCACGCTGGACCAATGTCTGGATGAATGCGCGAAGATCGGTTTCGATGGCATTGAAAAGGGACACAAATTCCCGACAACGCCCGATGGGCTGAAATCGGTCCTCAACCCGCGCGGGCTGAAATTCGTCTCTGGCTGGCACTCCACCAACCTGCTGGTCAACACGCTTGAGCATGAAAAGGCCGCGATGCAGCCATTCCTCGATACGCTCAAGGCGATGGGTTGCAAGGTCATCATCGTGTGCGAAACCTCAAACGCCATTCACGGCGCTGACGATAAAGCGGTGAACGACCGCCCGCATCTGCCTGATGCGCAATGGAAATCCTTTGGTGCGGGGATCGAGGCGCTGGCGCAGTTCGCCGCCACGCAGGGTATCACGCTGGTCTATCACCACCACATGGGCACCATCGTGGAAGCGGAATGGGAGATTGACCGCCTGATGGCCGAAACCGGCCCGGCGACGCATCTGCTGCTCGACACCGGGCATTGCTATTTCGGCGGGGGCGATCCGGCGCGGCTGGCGCGCAAACACATGGGCCGCGTGCGCCATATCCACGCCAAAAACGTGCGGCCCGCGGTGATGAAACAGGTGCGCGAACAGGGGCTGTCGTTCCTTGAAGGCGTGCGGCGTGGTGTGTTTACGGTTCCGGGCGACCCCGAAGGTGGCGTTGATTTCGCGCCGGTGCTGGCCTGCGCGGCCGAGCATAACTACGAGGGTTGGCTGGTGATCGAGGCGGAACAGGACCCCGCCGTGCGCAATCCGCTCAAGTATCAGTCGATGGGCCTGCGCTATCTGAAAGCGACCGCTGTCGCGACCGGGCTGGATCGTTGAGACAACAGCGGGGGCATCACGTCCCCGCATTTTTTGACCGAAATCGGGGGCGCGACCTCCGGGGAGGGTGACATGTCGGATCTTTTGCGCAAGCCCACGGGCACGACAGGCAAGGTGCATGATATCACCCCGATGGACGCGGGCTGGGGCTATGTCGGCTTTGGCATTTATCGTCTGAAGCCCGGCGAGACGGTGGCAGAGCCGACCGGCGATACCGAGGTGATCCTTGTGCTGGTCGAAGGCCACGCGCAACTGGGCGCGGGGGATGAGGATTTCGGGGTGATGGGCGACCGTCTGGACGTGTTTGAAAAGACGCCGCCGCATTGCCTTTATGTCCCCAACGGCTCTGACTGGTCGGCAACCGCGCTGACGGCCTGCACTCTGGCGGTGTGTAGCGCGCCCGGGAAGGGTGGCCACACGGCGCGCAAGATCGGCCCCAACGGCATCGCGCTGACGCAGCGCGGGCAGGGCGCAAATACCCGCTTTATCAACAACATCGCGATGGAGAACGAGGATTACTGCGACTCGCTTCTGGTGACAGAGGTGTTTACGCCGCAGGGCAACTGGTCCTCCTATCCGCCGCATCGGCATGACGAGGATGATTTCCCCCGCATGACCTATCTGGAGGAAAGCTACTATCACCGTCTGAACCCGGCGCAGGGCTACGGCATCCAGCGCGTGTTTACCGAGGATGGCTCTTTGGATGAGACGATTGCGGTGGCGAACCATGACGTCGTGCTGGTGCCCAAGGGCCATCACCCCTGCGGCGTGCCTTACGGGTATGAGATGTATTACCTCAACGTGATGGCGGGGCCGCTGCGCAAATGGCGGTTCAAAAATCACCCCGATCACGACTGGATCTACAAACGCGACAATCCCACGGCGTAAGGGTGCTTGAGGGCGGGGCAGACCCGTGGCACCAAGGGCGAAAAGGAGCCCCGCCATGACCGATACGCCGAAAAAGACCCTCGTCCGCCGCGCGCCCTGGCCCGCCAGCGTCAGCCGCCCGGTGGTGACGCCACTGCAAATGTCGGTGGTTTATGCCTCTGAGTGCCCGGATCAGCTGGATGCGCAATACGCCGGCCGCGTGCCGGGCTATACCTATGCGCGTGAGGGGCACCCCAACGCCGACATGCTGTCGCGCATGATCGACGGGCTGGAGGGGGTCGAGGGCGGTCTGATCGTGGGTTCCGGCATGGCGGCGGTGACCGCCGCCTTGATGGGCTTGCTGAGCGCGGGCGACCATGTGATTGGCGCGGATCAGCTTTACGGCCGCTCGCTGCGCCTGATGACGCAGGATCTGGCGCGCTTTGGCATCGAGACCAGCACCGCCGACCCCACCGACGCCAAGGCCATCGCCGCCGCGATTCGCCCCAATACCAAGGTCATCATCATCGAGATCGTGTCCAACCCGACGCTGCGGCTGGCGGATATGGAGGGGATCGCCAAGCTGACCCGTGCAAAGGGCATCACTTTGGTGGTGGACAACACCTTTACCACTCCGCGCGGGTTCCAACCCATCGCGCATGGTGCGGATGTCGTGCTGCATTCGGTGACCAAGATGCTGGCGGGTCACGCCGACGTGACGCTGGGATATGTCGCGGCGCGCGATCCGGCGCAGCGCAAGGCGATCTATGATTTCGCGGTCACCACTGGCCTGACGCCCAGCCCGTTTGATTGCTGGCTGGCAGAGCGTGGCATGTATTCCTTCACTCTGCGCTATGACCGGGCAGAGCAGAACGCCGCCCGTCTTGCCGATCACCTTGCCAGCCTGACCGGCGTCAAGCGCGTCCTCTATCCGACCCGCGCCGACCACCCCGACCACAACCGCGCGCAGCATCTGTTGCAGGGGCGCGGTGGCCATATGGTCAGCTTTGAGCTGACAGGCGGGCGCGACGCCGCCAATGCGCTGACCCGTGCCATGCCCGATGTCGCCTTCGCGCCGACCTTGGGCGACATCGGCACCACGCTGTCGCATCCGGCGTCCAGCTCACACCGCAACGTCTCTCACGCCGCGCGGGCGGCGGTGGGCATTTCTGAGGGGTTCTTCCGCATCTCGGTCGGCTGTGAAGAGATCGAGATTCTGCTGGAGGATTTCACGCGCGGCGTAAAAGCCGCCGCCGAAGTGAGCTAATCTTCCGTCTCGATCAGCTGCACGTCGATTTCGGTGGCAATCGCGTGCAGCTCCGACCTGATCATGCGCGCATCGGGCAGGGGTGGGCAAATCACTTGCACCTGCCCCTGATAGCCCAATTCTGCCAGCCGTTCGATCAACAGAATCGCATCGAATGTCGGTGAGAACAGCCCGCAGACCACCAGATTAGGCTGCACCTGCGCGAGCAGGGCCGCGTTCAGTGCCTGGTGCGGGATGCTGGTAATCGTGCTGCCCGGCCCCGTTTCAATCGCACCCGGTGCGCCGTTGCCAACATCGACAATTAGAATCTTTCGAAACACGCGCACAACGTTTCCGACCCCGTCGTTTCCGCCAAGCCTGATATCCTCTCGCACAGCGCGTCTTTCCGATTGCAGCGCGGCGCATGGCTCCCGCTGGTGGTTACTTCAGGTAAAGTGGTTAAACGCGTTACAGACACAGTGGCAACCTAGACATAAGGCAACCTAGATAACGGTCGGGGCGCATCGCGCCGTTACAAAATCTGCGTAAGCTGTTACGAACACCCAATTTAAACACAGGACTGTGATACATGGCAACAGATCTTCTCAGTTCGGTCCTCTCGGGAATTTCTCAACCATTGTTGCTGATCGGCTCCGACGATCGCGTCAGCGTCGCCAACCCCGCCGCCGGCCTGCTTTTCGGCCCCGGCATCGTCGGGCGTCACTACATCACCGTTCTGCGCCAACCCGCGCTGCTAGACGCGGTAGAGGGCACCTTGCGCCACCGTCAACCGACGCAGGCGCGCTACCTTGTCACTGGCGTTGCGCGGGAAACGGTGTGGAAAGTGCTGACCGCCCCGGTTGAAGGCTCCGGCGTCACCGGCGTCCTTGTCAGCTTTGAGGATATCACCGACCTGGAACAGGTCGGCCAGATGCGCCGCGATTTTGTCGCCAACGTCAGCCATGAGCTGCGCACACCGCTTACCGCGCTGCTTGGCTTCATCGAAACCCTGAAAGGCGCCGCGCGTGATGATGCCGTCGCACGCGAGCGCTTCCTCACCATCATGGCGCGCGAGGCGGAGCGCATGAACCGCCTTGTGCGCGACCTGCTGTCCCTCTCCCGCGTCGAGGCAGAGGAACGCGTGCGCCCCACCGAACGTATCGACATCGTGGCGCTGCTTTCGTCCTGTGTCACCGCGCTGAAACCGATGGCGCAAGAAGCGGGCGTCACGCTGGAGGTGACCGGCGCCGAGGGCGTCGTCCCGGTTCCCGCCGATGCCGACCAGTTGACACAGGTGTTTCACAACCTGATCGAGAATGCGGTCAAATATGGCGGTTCGGGCCAGCGCGTCACCATCGCGATCAGCCGCGAGGAGCGCGATCTGTCGCTGCGCGGCCCTGCCGTGCGGATCGACGTGATCGACCGGGGCGAGGGCATCGACCCGATCCACCTGCCGCGCCTGACCGAGCGCTTTTACCGCGTCGACAGCCACCGCTCGCGCGAAAAGGGCGGCACCGGGCTTGGCCTTGCGATCGTCAAGCACATCGTCAACCGCCACCGCGGCCGCTTTCGCATCGACAGTGAAAAGGGCAAGGGCAGCCGCTTCTCGGTCCTGCTGCCAGAGGCATAAAGCCCTGCTTGATGTCATGTGTCATGTAGTGGTTACATAAGCGTCACAAACCTGTAACGGCGGCGCATTAAACCCGCGTCACGCTGCCAAGGGTCTGCTACGGGATCACTTCCGACCCACATTTTGCCGACCCGAGATTGGAGACATGAATGACCACCGCGCATACCGCCAAGGCCTTTGACCACGACCTCGAAGTCATTCAGGCGATGATCATGAAGATGGGCGGCCTTGTCGAGACCGCGATCCTTGATGCCTCGCAAGCCCTTGATACCCGCGACGAAGAGTTGGCCGAACGCGTGCGCGCCAGTGACCGCCTGATCGACCAGTTGGAAGAGCAGATCAACGTCGAAGCCGCCCGCGTCATCGCGCTGCGCTCGCCCGCCGCGTCGGATCTGCGCACCGTGCTGACCGTGATGAAAATCTCTGCCAACCTCGAACGCGTCGGCGACTACGCCAAGAACATGGCCAAACGTTCGACCACGCTGTCGCAGATGTCGCCGATCAACGGCGCAGGCGGCGCGATCCGGCGCATGGCCAAGGCGGTGGAGCTGATGCTCAAGGACGCACTTGACGCCTATATCCAGCGCGACGCCGAGCTTGCCGCCGATGTGCGCCTGCGCGATCAGGACGTCGATCAGATGTATAACGCGCTGTTCCGCGAATTCCTCACCCACATGATGGAAGACCCGCGCAACATCACCGCCTGTATGCACCTGCATTTCATCGCCAAGAATATCGAGCGGATGGGCGACCATGCCACCTCGATCGCCGAACAGGTGATCTACCTCGTCACCGGCGCGCTGCCCGACGACAACCGCCCCAAGGGGGATGACACCTCGTTTGTGCATCCTGACGGGGCGAAGTGATGGCTGCGGCGGAACTTCCCTGCGTGCTGGTCGTCGAGGATGAACCCGCCCAGCGCGAGGTTCTTGCCTACAACCTCGAGGCCGAGGGCTACCGCGTCCTGCGCGCCGAAAACGGCGAAGAGGGGCTGTTGCTGGTCAACGAAAGTGCGCCCGACATCATCGTGCTGGACTGGATGCTGCCCAATGTCTCGGGAATCGAGGTCTGCCGCCGCCTGAAAACCCGCGCCGAAACCCGCGGCATCCCGATCATCATGCTGTCGGCGCGGTCCGAGGAAGTGGACCGCGTGCGCGGGCTGGAAACCGGCGCCGACGATTATGTCGTAAAACCCTATTCCATCGTCGAACTAATGGCCCGCGTGCGCGCGCAATTGCGCCGCGTGCGCCCCTCCAGCGTGGGTGAGACGCTGCAATTCTCTGACATCCGGCTCGATGCTGAAAGCCACAGGGTGTTCCGCGGCGATGCCACGCTCAAGCTGGGCCCCACCGAGTTCCGCCTGCTGGCCACCTTCATGGAAAAACCCGGCCGGGTGTGGAGCCGCGAGCAACTGCTCGACCGCGTCTGGGGCCGTGACATTTACGTCGATACCCGCACGGTGGACGTCCACATTGGCCGCCTGCGCAAGGCATTGTGCCCGAATGGCGAAACCGATCCGCTGCGCACGGTGCGCGGCGCTGGCTACGCCCTTGGTTGACGCTGCCGGGGGTTTTACACCCCCGGACCCCCGTAGGATATTTTTACCAAAGCAATTGCAGGGTCAGGAGTCCAGTTCCACCCAAACCGGCACGTGATCCGAGGGTTTTTCGCGCCCTCGCTCCGCCTTGTCGATTCCCACATCGCACAGCAGATCCGCCGCCTGCGGGCTGAGCAGCACATGGTCGATGCGGATGCCGTTGTTCCGCTCCCACGCGCCCGCCTGATAGTCCCAGAACGTATAGACCCCCGCCTGCGGCATCCGCACGCGCACCGCATCGGTGAAGCCCAGCGCCATAATCCGCCGGAAGGCCGCACGGGTTTCGGGCAGGAACAGCGCGTCCGTCACCCATGCCTCCGGCTTTGCCGCATCCTCGGCTTGCGGGATCACGTTGTAATCGCCCAGCATCACGACGGGCTCCTCGGTCGCAAGCAGAGCCCGCGCCCGCGCCTGCATCCGCTGCATCCACGCCAGTTTGTAGTCATACTTCGGCCCCGGCGCCGGGTTGCCGTTGGGCAGATACAGCCCGCAAATCCGTAATGCGCGCTTGCCCACCACCGTCGCCTCGATCCAGCGCGCCTGTTCGTCGGTATCGTCACCCGGCAGGCCGCGCGTCACATCCTCCAGCGGCAGTTTGGAGAGGATCGCCACGCCGTTGAAGCCCTTTTGCCCATGGGTTTCAACATTATAGCCCAAATCCTCGAATATCTCGCGCGGAAAGCCCTCATCGACTGACTTGATTTCTTGCAGCACCACCACATCGGGCGCGGCCTCGGCCAGCCACGCTGGCAGCGCCTCGATGCGTGCCTTGATGCCGTTGATGTTGAATGTCGCGATTTTCATGGGCCCGCCCTCCGGTTAGCCCGTTCTAACGGGCGCGCGGGGCCACGCCAAGCGATCAGATGGAAAACGAGGTGCCGCAGCCGCAACTGGAGGTCGCGTTCGGATTCTCGATTACAAAACGCGCGCCGATCAGTTCCTCGGAGTAATCAATCACCGCATTCGCCAGAAACGGCAGCGACACCTGATCGACCAGAACCCGTTGCCCGTCCTTTTCCAGCACCAGATCATCCGGCGCGGCATCGTCCAGCTTGATGTCATACTGAAAGCCGGAACAGCCGCCGCCTTCGACGGCCACGCGCAAGGCACGGGTTTCGCCCGCGTCCGCTGCAATCTCTGCCAGACGCGCAAAGGCGCGGTCGGTGACACGGGGGGGCAAGGTCAGTTCCATCGCGGCAAAACCCAGGGTTTCATTCGGTTACACTTCGCATATAGGGTGACACCAAAGCCCCGACAAGGACAGGCCAAAGTGACCCTAGCGCCCTACGCATGCCAGCCAGATCAAAGCCGTGGTCGTCTTTATCCGGAAAACTACTCCACCTTCCGCTCGCCGTTTCAACGCGACCGCGATCGCATCATCCATTCCTCGGCGTTTCGGCGTCTGAAACACAAGACGCAGGTGTTTGTCGAACACGAGGGCGATTATTACCGCACCCGCCTGACCCATACGATCGAGGTGGCGCAGGTCGCGCGCACCATCGCGGGGGTTTTGAACCTCAACACCGATCTGGCAGAGGCGGTGGCGCTGGCCCACGACCTTGGCCACACCCCGTTTGGCCATACCGGCGAGGATGCGATGGAGCTGTTGATGAAGCCCTACGGCGGCTTCGATCACAACGCGCAGGCGTTGCGCATCGTTACCTCGCTGGAACGCCACTACGCCGATTTCGACGGGCTGAACCTGACGTGGGAAACGCTGGAAGGCATCGCCAAGCACAACGGCCCGGTCGAGCCGCCGTATTCCTACGCGCTTGCCGAATGTAACGCGATGTTCGATCTGGAGCTTTCGACCCACGCTAGCGCCGAGGCGCAGGTGGCCGCAGTGGCCGATGATGTCGCCTATAACCACCACGATCTGCACGATGGCCTGCGCTCTGGCCTGTTCTCCGAGGCCGACCTGATGGAGCTTCCCGTCACCGGCCCCGCCTTCGCCGAGGTTGACCGCCTCTATCCCGGTCTCGACCCGATGCGCCGCCGCCACGAGGCATTGCGGCGCGTGTTCGGCGAGATGGTCGAGGATGTGATCGCCGTCGCCCAACAACGGCTGGAAGCGGCGCAACCGCAAAGCGCGCAGGAAATCCGCGAGATGGGGACGACGATCATTCGGTTTTCCAAGCGGCTCTATCAGGATCTGAAGTCGATCCGCTCGTTCCTGTTCCACCGCATGTATCGCGCCCCCTCTGTGATGGCAGAGCGCGCCAAGGTGACGCGCGTGGTCAATGACCTGTTCCCGCTGTTCATGGGCGACCCGTCGCTGCTGCCCGCCGAATGGCGCGGCGACATCGCCCGCGCGCCCGATCAAACCCATCTGGCCCGCATCGTGGCCGATTACGTCGCGGGCATGACCGATCGCTTTGCCTTGCAGGAACACGCGCGCCTGATCGGGCCGGTCGCGTAAACCGCAGCAAATTGGCCCGGCGCTGCTTGCGCCTCCTACGTTGACCTGCCGGTTTGCCGTGATAAACCCGGTGGCAACCAAGGAAGTGACCGCATGAACCTGTTTGCCGAGATCCGGGGCCTTGTCCTCGACACCCTGACCGCGATGACCGCCGAGGGCGCGCTGCCCGCCGGGCTCGACTTTGCCGCCGTCGCGGTAGAGCCGCCGCGTGATGCCGCGCATGGCGATATGGCGACCAATGCCGCGATGGTGCTGGCAAAACCGGCGGGGATGCAGCCCCGCGCGATCGCCGAGGCACTGGCGGCGCGGCTGGTGGCCGACCCCCGCATTATGCTGGCGGAACCGGCGGGTCCGGGCTTCCTCAACCTCCGCCTCGCGCCTGTCGTGTGGCAGGGGCTGGTGGCGCAAGCGATTACGGCGGGCGCCGGGTTTGGTCGCTCCACCTTGGGGCAGGGGCAAAAGATCAACGTCGAATTTGTCTCGGCCAACCCGACCGGGCCGATGCATGTCGGCCATGTGCGCGGCGCGGTGTTCGGCGATGCGCTGGCGCGGCTGCTGGATTTCTCCGGCCATGCGGTGACGCGGGAATACTACATCAACGACGGCGGCGCGCAGGTTGACGTGCTGGCGCGCTCGGCGTTCGAGCGCTATCGCGAGGCCAATGGACTGTCGCCCGAAATCCGCGAGGGGCTCTACCCCGGCGACTACCTGATCCCGGTCGGCGAGGCGCTGAAGGCGAAGTATGGCACCAGCCTGCTCGACAAACCCGAATCCGACTGGCTGGTCGACGTGCGCCTCTTCGCGACTGAGGCGATGATGGCGATGATCCGCGAGGATCTGGCGCTGCTTGACGTGCATATGGACGTCTATTCCTCGGAAAAGGCGCTGTATGGCACCGGCAAGATCGAGGCGGCGCTGGCAGAGTTGGACCGTCAGGGCCTGATCTACAAAGGCGTGCTGGAGCCGCCAAAGGGCAAGACGCTGGAGGACTGGGAGCCGCGCGAACAGCTTTTGTTCCGCTCGACCGCACATGGCGACGACGTGGATCGCCCGGTGCAGAAATCCGACGGATCGTGGACCTATTTCGCGCCCGACATCGCCTATCACTTCGACAAGGTGCAACGCGGTTTTGACGCGCTGATCGACATTCTTGGCGCGGACCACGGCGGCTATGTCAAGCGGATGAAGGCGGCGGTGGCGGCGCTCTCTGGTGGCCGCGTGCCGCTGGATATCAAGCTGATCCAACTGGTGCGGCTATTCAAGAATGGCGAGCCGTTCAAGATGTCGAAGCGGGCAGGGACGTTTGTCACCCTGCGCGATGTGGTCGAACAGGCGGGTGCTGATGTCACCCGCTTTGTCATGCTGACGCGCAAGAACGACGCGGCGCTGGATTTCGACTTCGCAAAGGTGTTGGAGCAGTCAAAGGACAACCCGGTCTTTTACGTCCAATACGCCCACGCCCGCATCTGTTCCGTGCTGCGCCGCGCGCGCGACGCAGGCATTGCGGTGGACGACGCAACCTTGCTCAACGCCGACCTCACGCGGCTGGATCACAAGGCGGAACTCGATCTGGCCAAGAAAATCGCCGAATGGCCGCGTCTGGTCGAGATCGCCGCGCGTGGGCATGAGCCGCACCGGGTCGCGTTCTACCTCTATGAATTGGCATCGGATTTGCACGGCCACTGGAACCGCGGCAATGACGACACCAGCTTACGCTTTGTGCAAGAGGGTGACGTTGCCGCCACACAGGCGAAAATCGCCCTAGCGCGGGCCACGGCAGTTGTCATTTCCGCAGGTCTTGGTATCCTTGGGGTCAAGCCGCTTGACGAAATGCGCTGAAAACAAGCGCGGCGACCGGAGAGCAGGCAAAACACCCCAGTCGGGCCAACCGTCGGGGCAGTGAGGCAGAGCATGGCGCTTGTGAATTTTGATGACTTGCGCGAGGGCGTTGCGGCGCTTTCGCCGGAACGTGTGCAACGTATCATCAACCTTGCAGGGGCGGCGACTTCGGTCGCACTGATCCTTGGGGTTGCGGTGTGGGGCTACAAACTTGCGATGCGCGATATAAACGGCATCCCGGTGATCCACGCGATGGCGGGCCCGATGCGCGTCGCGCCAGAGGATCCGGGCGGCCAGATCGCCGCCAACCTCGGGCTGGAGGTCAACCGTGTCGCGGCTGAGGCGATGGGGGAAAAGGCGACCGATAAGTTGGTGCTGGCGCCGCGTCCGGTCGGTTTGACCGATGCTGACCTCTCGCCAGAGGCATTGCAAGCCAAGGCCACCGCCGACGCCGCTGCTGCCGCTTCGGCAAAAGCAAGCGCTGCATCGGCCGCGCTGACGGCCACCGCCACCACCGTAGCCGCACCTGTCGCGCCGCTTGCGGATAATCTATCGCCAACCCAACCCGCTGACATCGTCCCGGCGAGCATGGGTGGCGTGGTCACCTCGCTGGTTCCCATGCCGCGCCCTGCCAGCCTTGACCCGGTTCTGGCCTCTGCCGACGCGACGGCCAGGGCTGTGACAGACGTCGATCCGGCCACGCTGACGGCGGGAACCCGGCTGGTTCAACTGGGCGCTTTCGATGACACAACCAGTGCTGACGAGGTTTGGAACAAGCTGTCGGCCAAGTTTGGCGACCTGATGGCCGATAAATCTCGCGTGTTGCAAACCGCGAAAAGTGGCGGGCGGGATTTCGTGCGCTTGCGCGTGCTGGGCTTCAAGACCGACGCCGCCTCGCGGCAGTTCTGCGCGGCTCTACTGGCCGAAAACGCCGCCTGCGTTCCCGTTCTGGTGCGCTGATGGCGATGGGCGCCACCATCCTTGGCTGTGAGGGCACCACGCTTTCCGCGTCGGAAAAGGCGTTCTTCCGCGCCGCCGACCCGTTTGGCTTCATCGTTTTCGCGCGCAACATCGACACGCCGGAACAACTGCGCCGTCTGACCGCAAGCCTGCGCGAGGCGGTGGGCCGCGATGCGCCGGTTCTGGTCGATCAGGAGGGCGGCCGCGTGCAGCGCCTGCGCGCGCCCTATTGGCGCGAATGGCTGCCGCCATTGGAACAGATGGCGCGCGTCGCCCCCGAAAAAGCAGGCCGCGCGATGGAGATCCGCTTTCGTCTGATCGCGGATGAATTGCGCGCCGTCGGCATCGACGCCAACTGCGCCCCCACGGCCGACATTGCCATCGAGGCGACCCACCCGTTTCTGAAAAACCGCTGCTATGGCAATGCGTTGCAGCCCGTTGTTACAGCGGCCAGCGCAGCGGTGCGTGGGCTTTTGGCGGGCGGCGTGCTGCCGGTTGTCAAACATATGCCGGGCCACGGGCGCGGCACGGCGGATTCGCACCTGCACCTGCCCACGGTGACCGAGGACGCCGCCACCCTGACTGCCACCGATTTCGCGGCCTTCCGCGCGCTCAATGACCTGCCGATGGCGATGACCGCGCATATCGTCTACACCGCCTTCGACCCGGACCACCCCGCCACGCAATCGCGCCGCATGATCGAGTTGATCCGCCGCGAGATCGGCTTCAACGGCCTGTTGATTACCGACGATCTGTCGATGGAGGCGCTTGCCGGCACCTTGCCAGAACGCGCCAGCGCCTCGGTCAAGGCAGGCTGCGACATCGCGCTTTACTGCAAGGCAGAGATGCCGGATGCCGAGGCGGTCGTCGCCGCCGCAGGGGCGCTGACCCCCACCGGGCAAGGCCGCGCTGCCAAAGCGCTGTCGCAGCGCCACGCGCCGCGCCAGATTGACATCCCGGCGTTGGAGGCGGAGTTTGAGGCGCTTCTGAACGACGGGCAGGGACATGGTTGATACCAGCTGGGAGGAGACGAAGCCGACGAGCGTCGAAGACCGTCTCGCCGCCGAGGCTTTGATCGTCGATGTCGAGGGGTTCGAGGGCCCGCTTGACCTTCTTCTGATGCTGTCGCGCACGCAAAAGGTTGACCTGCGCAAGATTTCTGTCTTGCAACTGGCCGAGCAGTATCTTGGTTTCGTCAACAAAGCCAAAGATTTGCGCATCGAACTTGCAGCGGATTATCTGGTGATGGCGGCCTGGCTCGCCTATCTCAAATCGCGGCTCCTTCTCCCGCCCGATCCCACCGACGAAGGCCCCTCTGCCGACGACCTCGCCGCGCACCTGGCCTTCCAGCTTGAACGCCTTCAAGCGATGCGCGAGGCGGCAGCGCAGCTGATGGCGCGCGATCAGCGCGGCCGCGACTTCTTCGTGCGCGGTCTGCCAGAGGACGTCATGCGTGTGCGCTCGGTAAAATGGACCGCCACGCTGCTGGACCTGATGCAGGGCTACGCGCGCATCCGCACCCGCGACGATTTCCGCCCCTTCGTGATGGACCGCCACAACGTCTTTACCATGGAGCAGGCGCTGGACCGGATGCGCGGCCTGATCGGCTATGCGGGCGACTGGACTGAACTGGTCAGCTACCTGCCCGAAGGGTGGGAGTTTGACCCCCAGCGCCGCCGCTCTGCCACCGCCGCGCATTTCGCCGCCTCGCTTGAACTCGTCAAGGCGGGCCAGATTGAGATACGGCAGGGCGAGACCTTCTCTCCGATCCAGATACGACGGAAAATCCGATGAGCGAACCCGCCGAAAAAAGCCTGTTCGAGGCGCCACCGATTGCCGAACAGGAACGCATGGTCGAGGCGATCCTGTTCGCCAGCGCCGAGCCGATCACCGTGCGCGATCTGGAAGACCGTATGCCGCATGGGTCTGACCCGGCAGAGGCGTTGGCCTACCTGCGTCGCCGCTATGAGGGGCGCGGGGTGAATGTGGTCAAGGTCGGCGATGGCTGGGCCTTCCGCACCGCGCCCGACCTTGGCTTTCTCATGCAAAAGGAAACGGTCGAGACGCGCAAACTCAGCCGCGCCGCGATCGAAACCTTGGCGATCATCGCCTACCACCAACCCGCTACCCGCGCCGAGATCGAGGAAATCCGCGGCGTCGCGGTCAGCCGCGGCACAGTCGATCAGTTGCTGGAGATGGAGTGGATCCGCTTTGGCCGCCGTCGCATGACTCCCGGCCGCCCGGTGACCTTTGTCGTCACCGAAACCTTCCTTGACCACTTCGGGCTGGAAAGCGCGCGCGATCT
>JAJXZX010000026.1 GCA_021779835.1 Pseudomonadota bacterium
CGTTTTACAGCCCCCGGCCGAGACCCGTTTCACAACCGCCTGGGCTTTGTGCCGCGCACTGCCGACGAGTCCAGCGCGCTCCCGCTGCGTGACGCCGGGTCGCCCTCCGGATGGCGGGGACTTTACAATCTTCTTGCGCTGCACCTTTTTGGAAAAGAGCTCGCCAAGAACCGCTTCCTGAACGGTGAGAACCCGCGCTGGCGCCATTAGCCCGCAAGCCTCGCGGTGACCTTTTGCAGGTCCAGCGCCACATTGCGGCGCGCGGCGAGCACGACCTTGATCACTTGACCGGTCAGGGAGCGCACTGAGACTTGCAGGCTTTCAATCATCCGGCTGTCGCCGGGGTTCCACTTGACCTTGCCCTGATGACCCAAAGTAACAAGCTGATTGAGGTTGGTGCCAAGCGCGCTCAATTGTTTGCGGGCCTCCTCAAAGGCGAGCGTCACCTCTTCCGACACCGCAAGCTGGCCAACCCCACCGCGCAACACGCGTCTTGCGTAATCCGACGCCGTCAGGCCCTGCGCCTGCGCCGCCGCATGAACCGCGTCAAACTCATCTTGGGTCAGCCGGAGGTTGAGATATTTCCCCTTCAGAGCGACGTCCCCGGTGCGCAGACGCCCGATGGCATCCTTGGAGCGCCCGGTCTTCTGGCGGATCTGCGCCACCGTAAAGCCTTCGGCCAGAAGGCTGCGGATGTCCTCTTTCTCAACGGCGGTCAGACGCGGGTGGGCGGGCATCACTCGGCTCCAAATCAGCTATAGCGCCATATGTAACACATCCACCCGTTCCAGCCAATCCTCCTTAACAGTCGGTTTGCGCTCCTTCGGAGAAGGGACCGCGCGCGCAGACCAAGCACTGTTAAGGAGTCCGTGTCTCTCGCCCGGGGGCCGCTTGCGGCCACCAGACCAGGGCGAGAGGGTCCGTTGGTCCGTGCGCCGCAATCTCGCCCCCGCGAGAGCTGCGGCATCAGCGCGGACCAAAAAACGGACCGCGATTGACGGCGCCCTGCCGCGCCCCTCGCGAGCGGGGACGGCGCCGAGCCACAGAGACTGGGGCGGAGCGTCCGGCGCAGACCCTGCATCGCGCGGGTGTTATCGCCGCCGAGCGGCGCGGACGCCGCCCTGGCCCCTTAGGGGGCGACGGCCGCGCCAAAAAGCTGGCGAAGACGTTCTCAAGAGGGCGCCTTTGCTGGGCGCCGGTGTCACCGGCGCGCGATAGCAAAGCTGGTAATAACAGCGAAGATAGCGAAACAGGCGAAAGCGACAATTGTGACAATTGCCGCCATTGCCGCAAACCTCGCGATATTGCTCTTTGCGGCCTTTGACGAAAGAATGACAGCGCCCGCGCCACCGGTACGGTCGCGGCGGCAACGACTGCGTAATGAGTAATCCAAGGAGCAAGTGAATGAAGGTCATAACGGTTGCGCAACAAAAGGGCGGTTCGGGCAAGTCGACGACCTGCGCCATCCTCGCCTCTGCAGCGGTGGCGCAGAACCTTGCCGTGACCATTCTGGACTGTGACACCGATGGCCAGATCATGGGCTGGCGCAACCGGATGGAAGCGCCCGTCGGCAAGACGCAAGGAGCCGTGGTTCCGACCTGGCCCGCGACGCTCACGATCACGCGGGCGCCGACATCGGTCGGGGCACTTTACGAGGCGCTCGACACGCTTGAAGAGGAGGGCTGCGCCCTCTGCCTGATCGACACCAAACCGGGAAGCAGCGTCAGCACCGAAGAGTTCATGTTCGCGGCCGATCTGGTCATCATCCCGACCAAACCCAAAACAGCGGAGTTGACCTTATCCGTCAACACCGTGGCCTGGCTGGAAAAGTGCAAAGACAGCGTATCCCGCGAGTCCGCCTTTCCCGCGGTGCGGACGCTTTTGTTGGACTGCCCGCTCGAGATCCTGCGTGAACTGGTTCAGATGGAAGGGCGCAAAAAACTCTCCGCGCTCGATCAGGTCGCGGTGGACACCCTGCGCAGGCTTCCCCATCTGAGCGTGCCGATCCAGACCTCGAAGGATCTTGCAAACATTCTTGCCTATGGGCCGCTGCCCGCAGCCATCGCGGCGCATAGAGCGATGGCTGGCCAACAGTTGCGGGTCTCGGCGTTCGAGGGGCTTTTGGCGGTGGCGGAACTGCTGTTCGAGGAAGTCATGGCGATTTCACCCGTGATGGGGAGGGCATAGGTCTTGGCCAGAAAACCACCTGTGCGCATCGCACCGTCACCGGTCGCGGCACTTGTCGAAGAGAACGCAGCCTTTATTGCCGAGGCCGCACGAAAATATCGCGAAGTTGACGTCGAGACCCGGAAGGGCGCCGCCGCCGATGAGGCGGCGCGCGACGCCGCACGGCCTCCTGCGGCGGCGGCCAAGGCAATGGTGCCCTTGGCGCAGCCGGTTGCGGCGGCGCCGGACCGCGTTCCGGTTAAACTGTTCCTACGCCTGTCAGAGGCGAGCCGCGAACGGCTGCATGCCGCCGCCGCGCGCGCCCAGGTGGTGCCGCGCCTGATGGAAACTGCCCTGATCGCGCAATGTGAGCGCTGGCTCAAAGGCGATGCGGATGCCGGCGCCCTCCAGCGCTTTGCCAATGAGGCGCAGATGCGCGTTGCGCAAGTGAGAGCGCCGGATGCGGTGACGCGCATGGTGACGTGGAAAGTTACAGCGCGTCTGATCGAGGAGGCCCATTGCATTGCCGGTGATCCCGGCATGATGTTTGCGCACACAAAGGTTCTGAGCGCCTTTGTGAATGCCTATCTCGCCGCCGAGATCGAAAAAGGGCCGCGCCCTTAGGCGCGGCCCCAGTGTCGGCGCAGAGTGGGGACACTCAATTGCACCGAAGCTCAGAAAAGGCAGCGAGATCGAGGGTGAAGCTGTCATGCGCTGTCACCACGGCGATCTTCCCGCCTTTCTGAAACATTCCAACCAGTTTCTTCCAATCTTCGGGTTTGACCGACGCCTGATAGCCCCAGCCCGTCTTGTCGGTGGGCTGCCCATAGGTTTGCGGCAGTTTTACCGTCTCGCCCCTCCGGTTCAGGAGAGCCACCATAGTCGGCCGGATCTCTTTCGGCATGAAGGCGACAAGGCTCCCGTTGGGCGCCGACGACTGAAACACATTGTCGGGGTCACAGACCAGATGAAGCCCCTCTGTCTTGGTGCCCACGTCATAGACGTGCAGGCCCCGCGTGACGCTCTCGCGCCAGTGATCCGCGGCGAGACCCGGACCGGCAGCGGCGCTCGCGCCAAGCAGGCTCGCCACAAACAGAAGCTTCGTTGAACACACTCGCATCATCGTCACCACATTCATTTTTTACACGTCCCACGATTACTTCAGGGCGTCCCGCCAGGGCCGCGCCGCAATCTGAGGCTATCTTGCCAGCCATAGGCGCCCGGGGGGATTCGGGCAAGCCGAACGCCCCCTGAAGTTGCATTCCAGAGAAGAGCTTAGGGGCCAGCCCCTCGCGCGGCCAAGCGAAAATAGACAAGCCGTGTCCTCGCCCGGTCCGGGCTGCGGGCCGCTCCACCTTGTCGATTTTCTCTTGTCCTTGCGCACCCCGGCTTCGCCAGCGGGCAGGCCGGATAGGCGCAAGACGCCGATCCGGCTTTAGGGAAGGGAAGATGCAAATGGGACAGGCAACGAAGACCGCGGGGGTCGTGAGGGTTGTGGCGGATGTTCTTTGGGAAAGCGGTGGCGGGGTACGCAAGCCCGTGGCTGAGTTTTACCACGATGCTCAGGGGCGCGACGTGCTGTGCGGGATCGACCGCACCGGCCTGGAGGCGGCTGGGTTGGCCTGGCGGAAGGACATGGCAACGGAGCGCCCGTCGTGATGGATCAGTGCCTTTCGAGCCGAGTCGCCGCCATTGAGGCTTTGATGGCAGCGATCGCGGGCTGCGAGCCACATGATGCGATGCTTGCCATGTCGGGCGTGCTTTGGGACATGCGCGCGGGAACCCCGTTGCCGCCTCTGTTCAACCTCAAGGAGGACGCAGAAGACTGGGCGGCGGCGGCAACACCTGACGAATTGCTTGCTTACGCGCATGCAGCGATCACGGCACTCGAAGACCTTCCGGTGGGCAAGCGGTCGCGGATCGATCTTGCCGCCGCGTTCATGTCCCGCCTTTCGGTGGCGGACTGCCGCGAGGCATTCCAGCACTCTCGCCGCAGAGCGGCTTCGGCGCGAACAGCGCCGGACCCTGCGAGTGGCGACCCCCAGGGCGCGGCTTGCAGGGTCAATCGGGGGGCAAGGGCAGCATAGGAGAAGCAAATGCCCCGGCGGTGAAGCCGGAAACATCACGATCCTGAATCCTTCGCCCCGTTCCGATTCAAAAACGTCGTTGGACGCGTGGCGCCCTGCGCGGGATACTGGGGCCATGCGAATGACCAACCCCGATCCCGTCCATCTGCAACGCGTGGACCCGGCCTTGAGCATGGCCCGCTTCTACCGGCTCTCGGTTCAGCCGACCCTCTTTGGCGAGGCCTCGCTCCTGCGCTGTTGGGGGCGGATCGGTACGCGCGGTCAGGATATGATGGAGACCTTTGCCGATCCGCAGGTGGCGGCATCGGCGTTCATGAGGCTCGCGGCGCAAAAGCGTCGGCGCGGGTATCAGGTATCCACCTGATGCCTCGCCCGGAGTTTGGCGAGGGGCCGCTTACGCGGCCACCTTCGTTTCCTCGGGCTTGCGGCCTTGCAGGTATCTTGCCGAGCGTGACAGGCTGATCGGCCATCCGGCCAAGCCGCTGTTCGTCACCGACAAGGCGACGAGGCTTACTGACTGCTCCGCTCGCTATAACTTCGCGCAAGCATGCCAACGGATCGGCATGCGATCCCAGCAGCTGTATCAGCGGCATGGTCGGGGGCCGCGCATCCACGACCTGCGCCACACCTTCGCGGTGCGGACGATGATCACCTGGTACCGCACGGGCAAGGATCCGGCGCACGAGATGATCCGGCTGACGACCTATCTTGGTCATACCGATCCCTCCAACACATACTGGTATCTGGAAGCGGTGCCGGAATTGCTCGATCTGGCGATGGCCCGCGCCACCGCGAACGGTGGGGAGACGGCACAATGAGCGGCTCCGCCTTGCCTGCACTGATCCAGCGCTTCTTTACCGACCGGTTGTGCATGCAGTTGGAAGCGAGCCGTCATACGGTCGCCGCGCGCCCCGCGCGATCGGTCCCGGGTTTGCGGACGGCACGGGCCAGATTGCACCTTTCGGAAACAAGGGGATTGGATGTGAGCACTTTGTACCGCGTGCGAAGACCCCCAGGCAAAGGCGAAACGGATGGGGCGATGTTGGCTCCGTGCTTGCGCGGCAAGGGGGGGTGAAGTCCTTCGCGCCAATCTGCGGTTCGGTCAATCGACGGCAAGACGCCTCAAGAGGCAAGACCGCGGGCCGTGACGGGCGCGAGGGCGTCGGGGCGATTGACAACACACCTCGGCTGGTGGCGGCTTCTGCCGCCGCCGGGTGCGCCTGTCTGGGTGGGTCTCCCCATAAGGAAAGGATTGACTGCTGGTAGGCGGTCGCACTATCCATCTGCCCCGCCTTCAGGAGATCAGCGATGCGCCGCGCGAGAGACTATCCGCACGAGACCGTGGAGATCCGGTGCACCAAGTGCGAGCGGCACGGGCGCTACAGCAAGGTCCGGTTTTGTGAGCTGGTGGGTGAGGCGACACCGCTGCCATCGGCGCTTGGCCGAATTGCGAACGATTGCCCACGCGCAAACCAGCCGTCGCACGTCCTGCGCGATCGGTGCAGCGCTCGCTACGAGGGGCTGTGAGCAACAGGGAGCGGGGGCAAGGCCCCATCGCCTTCTACCCAAGGCACGGCGGTCGATCCGCTGCGCTTTGGGTAGAAACGCTCGGCGGCAAGTTGGCTTTGTTCAACGCGCCACCGGCTCCAAGGTGAACCGCAAGCCAAGTGCACTCGCCACCTTTGCCACCGTGGCAAAACTCGGATTGCCGCTCCCGGATAGGGCCTTGTCGAGCCCTTGCCGCGTCATGCCCACGTCGCGGGCAAGCTGGCTCAGGTTGCGCGCTCTGGCAACCACGCCAAGGGCGCGCGCCACATAAGCCGGATCATCGCTACCCTCGGCCATCACGGCTTCCAGGTATCCGGCAATGTCCGCCTCCGATTTCAGGTAATCGGCTGAATCGTAGCGGTCAAAAGTTACCTCCGTCATGGGGTGTCCTTCCATAGCTCGGCCAGCGCCTTGGCCTGTTGAATGTCGCGCTCCTGCGACGATTTGGTGCCACCGCACAAAAGAACGATCACCACCGTTCCCCTGCGCATGAAATAGACCCGGTAGCCGGGGCCGTAGTCGATCCGCAGTTCCGAAAGTCCGCTGCCAACGGGTTTCACGTGGCCAGGGTTTCCACCTGCCAGCCGGTCGATCCGGGCCGCGATCCGCTGCATCGCGCGGCGGTCGCGCAAATCGGCAAGCCAAGCCTTAAAGATGGATGAGCGTAGAATTTCAGTCGTGTGCAAACTATAGTTGCTAGTGATTGGGGGTGTCAACTACAGTTGACGCCTCCTTGGCCGCATCGCTATCCTTTGGGTTGCAAAAGCAATCGCGCGGCGCTTGATCGCCGGGGAGAGGGGAAGGGTTTGGGAAGGGGGCGAGGGAACCGTCGCCCCTTCCCATGGTGGGGGTGTTTGAGGGGGAGGGCGGTTTCGCCTTCCCCCTCATGGGGAGAGGGTTCAGAGGGAGAGGGGGCAAGGCCCCATCGCCTTCTTCCCACGAGCGGCGGTCGATCCGTCGCCCGTGGGAAGGGGTCGCAAAGTTGGACTTGTGGATCACGTGCGGCTGACGATCTTTGCCACCGCGCGCGCCTCGCCAACTTTGGCTTGAATAGAGCGAAGGAACATGGGGCTGAACTGCCCTTGCGGTGTGCGGTCCTCAATATACCAAGATTGCTCTAAAGCATCGGCGTTGATTTCATCCGCAATGACCCATAGCGACTTGTCAGTGTCTAGCCCTGCGCGCTTGGCTTCAAGGGGCGGAACCTGCAATGCGATCCGATCCGCTTGGGGCGGTCGGCTGGTGATGGGCACGATGAAGAGCACGGTTAGACCTTGGTTCGAACGGCGAAGCAAGGCCACGCAGCTCGGGCGCGTCTTTCGGCCTTCGGTTTCTCCGCGCTGGTGTTGCCAGTGCCAAAGAAACGCGTAGCTGAACACGTCGCCAACTGTGAGCGTTTCAGTGGTCATGTGGTGGCTCCGCGAGCGCCTCCGCCAGCGCCTCGTCAAGCAAGCGCCCAAGATCGGCGGGCATATCGGCAACCGCGTAACTGCGGCGGGTGTCGCCCCGCGCGGCGATCCGTTCAAATTGCTCGGCGCTGAGAACCACAAAGCGCGGCTTTCCGTGGCGATTGATTGCAACGGGGCCTTGGGCGGCGGCGGCAAGAACGTCGCCGGTTTTGTTCGCTAGATCAGTGGAAGAAAAACTGCGCATGGCGATAACTCCTTATATTGCCGATATTAGCTAATATCGGCAATATAGACAAGGGCTGATTCAAAAGACAGGTACGCCCCAACCCTTCGCCCGCCAAAGAGCGCAAACAATCCGTTGGCGCTCCTGCTCTGCGTTAAAAAGGTCCGCGCCGTCGGGCAGCTTGTCCATCTGCGCGACATGTTCGCGAAGTCTGGCCTCAAGGTCTGCAACGGTTTCGTCGGCCATGATTATATCTCTTTCAAGCAAGGGCTGCATCCCCCCGACACGCGGGCAAAGAAGTTGGCCGCGTTCGGCGTCTAGACCGCGCGCACGTTGGCCCCGGCCTTCCCCTCGATCTTGGCAAAGAGGTCTTTCTCCCGGCCCCCGCCATTGCAGCCGTAATGCAGGGTGCGCGTGATTGCCTCGATCAAGGCGGTGTCGCGGGCGTCTTTCCCTTTCTTTTGGAACTTGGCGAAGGCGGCGGCGAGGTCGCCGGGGGTTTTTCCGTATTCGGTGGTTGGGGTCAGACGCGGGTCGATTTCGCACCCGTCCGCTATCGTCGGCGTGTTGGTCGGGGTTTCGGTGCGGATAGCGAAGATGCTGCTATAGGGGCCGCTGGCGGTGCTGAGGGCGAAGGCCAGAAGGTCCAACACCAAGTCGGGCTTGTCCAGAAGCGCACGGAAGCTTTCCGGCTCGCGCTCGCGAACGATACTTGGTGAGAACGGATTACTCGCCGGAGGTGCCATTCGGGCGGCAGGAGGAAGAGGACGTGTGTAATCTCTACTCGATGACGACAGCCCAGGAGGCGATGCGCCGCCTGTTCCCCGGCCTGAGCGACCACGCAGGTAACCTGCCGCCACTGCCGGAGATCTACCCCGACAGGACGGCGCCCATCATTCGGACTGGCGACGAAGGCCGCGAGTTGGTGATGGCGCGATGGGGCCTTCCGACGCCGCCAGCCTATCTGGTCGGAAAGAGGAGCGACCGCGGGGTGACCAACGTGCGCAACATCGCTTCGGCGCATTGGCGGCGGTGGCTGCGGCCGGAGTTTCGCTGCCTCGTGCCCTTTACGCGGTTTGCCGAACCCGATCACCAGCGGGGCGGCAATGTGTGGTTTGCGCTGCCGGAGGAAGTTCCTGGGTTCTTTGCAGGAATTCAGGTGCCGCAGTGGCGGTCGGTGCGCAAGATTAAGGACGGAGAGACGGTCGATGACCTCTTCGGCTTCCTGACCTGCCCGCCGAATGCTGAGGTGGCGGCAATCCACCCCAAGGCCATGCCGGTGATCCTGACGAAGCCGGCTGAGTGGGAAATCTGGCTGACCGCGCCCGCCAGGGAGGCGACGGCCTTGCAACGACCGCTGGATGATGGCCGCCTCATTATCGACAGCGCAGCGCGATGATCGGTTCGCCCGCAGGAAAGGCAATGCACGTGAACGCGTATCCTGCAGCGCGCCTGCGACCCCCGCAGGGTAAGGTGAGGCTCTACCGGGTCGAAGTGCTGCGCCATCTCTTCTGCGAAATCATCGTCGACCGACGGTGGGCCGGATCGGCGGCAAAGGGCAATGCCGGGCGGCGTCCTATCGGTCGATCCTTCTGACGGAAGCGGCAGCCTCTGAATGGGTTCGCGCGAAGGAGCGGCGCGGATACCGCGTCGCTTCCTGAAGCCAACCCGCGATTGCCTGAAACGGGAAACCGCGCTATGGTGCTCCAATGGAACACCATGTGGGAGGCCCTCAATGACCGTGCATAAGCAGAGCGTGAGCTTCACCGACGCGGCCTTCGCTTTCGCCCGCGAACTGGTCGAAGCGGGCGAGTATCCCAATGTCAGTGCCGCGGTCTCCGGCGAAATGGCCCGTGCCAAGGCAGCGCGGGAACGCGAACGCACCTTGCTGGAAGCCGAGGTGCAGCGGCGCCTCGCCTTGCCGGCTGACCAGTGGGAACCTGTGGCAGCGCTTGACACCTTCACAGTGAACGCGCGCGAACACCTGGCCCGGCTCAAGTCGGCCCAAGAGAACAGCGCGACGTCCTGATGCGCCAGAGTAAACACCCGCTGGTCGAACGAGACCTGATCGGGATCGTGGAGCACATCGTCGACGTAACGCAGGGCGATTTCGACGCCGCTGGACGCCGGCTTGACGAGATCGACGCTCTCATCCGCGACATCGCGGCAAACCCAACATCGGGCATGCGGCTCACGGGGCCGCTTGGCGGCTGGCTGGTCCGGCACGGCGGCCGGGGTCATCGCTTGACCATCGTGTTTCGCGCCGACCTCGAGCGCGACGTTCTTCAGATCGCGCTCGTTGCCTTTGGCGGGCAGGATTGGGTGTCGCTGGGTACGGAAAGGCAGGGCGCGGAGTTCTAAAGCTGCCTTTTTTTGTTTTACTTCCATATGTTAGTAAAAAACAGATAATAGTAATTATGTAATATTTTGCCGATTTCTCAGGTCGCAGGATCCCCTTAGGCCGCGCGAGCACCGGCCAAGACTCTGAGTTCGTTCGGATCCAAAGTCTCACCTTTGGAGAAATCATAAATCACTTCGATCGCTTTGCCGTTCCAAATGAACGCATAGTGTTCGGCTTGGACAGCAGTTCCAAAGGCTGTCGGTCGGAGGACCACCGCCAGCCGACCCAGGTTTTCTCGCTTGGGAAGCCAAAATCCGTACGAGCCGGCATCCCGTAGTGCGCGCACTCTGGAATGTGTTTCAGACCAATCTTCCAGCTGGATTGCGTCGTACTCGTCTAGAAGGTCAGCCTGAAGGGGCGTCTTCAGCATTCGCATTTCTAGACGAGTGGGGCCCTGCTCGGTTCTTGACAAGAAAGCCTCTCGTCGTCTCACAGCTTCGAGAAGCGCCCCGTCAATCGTATCGGCAACCAAGCTATAGCCATAGCTACCGTCGCTGAATGGGCTCGCCTCAGGGTCAGGGTAGGTAAATGGTGCAACGAGCCAATTCTGGCTAACCCGACCACGATCGTCAGGATAAAGCAGTCCCAGCCCTGTCGCCATCTCTCTTAGGCGGGGATTGGTCATTCCTTCAACGCGCTTCACGCCATCCCAATCGCTGGGCTGGCAGACTGGCTCGTAGAGTTCGACCGGCGGAAACCTCGACGGGATCAAACGATAAGTAGGTACGGGTTGAGACGCCGCCTGCGACAACTGCTTCATTAACTGGTTCAACCTCTCTGCGCATCGAGGTAGCGTCGAACTTGGAAGATGTCGGAAAGATACCCGTCGTTCACCATGAACTCTCGGGCTGATCGGCCTTGTAGGAACGGCGCCTTGTTGGTCTGTCCCACCCACTTGTCCGCCGCCTCTTGGTCAGTGAACAGAATGCGCAGACACTTGTAGATGTTGATGATGTGCGAGATCCGCTCAAGCTGATCTCGGTTCAGCTGCCCCCCATCTTTCTTCAACTTAAAAAATGAAGACCGCGGTGGACTGCCAAGAAGCTTCAACTGGTCGTCCGTCGTCAGGTTCCAAGCTTCCGCAATCTCGAAGAACGCCCTCAGTGCGGACTGATCATCTCCAGGCAAAAGGACTGAAGTGCCTACGGCATCCGCTGTTTGCGTCGCCGTCATATTGGTCTCGTCATGGACTTGACTCCCCTCAAAGTCTCATTGTAGACTAGTCCACACAGGGACTATCGATACACTTTAGTCCAGTAACCCTAGAAAAGAAAGGCTCTGTGATGGGCACCGAGAGTGAAATCAACCGTGACGAGGCGATTCGCGAGAACGAAGCTGCCGCAAAATTGTTCTTGATCTTCATTGATGGCGAAGAGTTCCTGATCAAAGACCACACCGAGACCCCCAACCAGCTCCTCGGGCTGGCTGGTCTCGCTCCGTCGGATCACTACTTGATCGAGATCAAGAACAAGAAGCGGGACAGCTTCCAAGGGCGCGGCGACGAGACGATTCATATCCAAAAGGGCGATACGTTCGTCAGCGTTTTCACCGGCCCCACCCCGGTCTCGGAACTTCCGCAGCAATTCGGGGCGGCGAACTTCAAGTCCGGGCTGTCGGCCTTGGGGTACACGGCGACTGAGATCGGTGATGGCAACGTCATCTTTGAATACGTCGTCGAACTCGGTCGCTTCGCGGGCCGCGTCGTCACGATGGGCTTCAAGGTGCCTCCCGACTTCCCTATCACGCCGCCGTCGGGGCCTCATGTTCGGCCCCACATTCATGCGTTGCAAGGCGGAGGCGGGCACCCGACTGGGGGAATCCACCTGAGCTCCGGTCACAGCGGCCTGTCTGACGATTTCCAGTACTGGAGCCGCCCATTCCTCGGCTGGAATGACGCCCGGAAAACGGTCGGGGACTATATGGCGTTTGTCCGTCACCTGTGGGCTACCCAATGAGCCGCGTGACATACAGCGTGGCCATGTCCACGGAAACGCATGGTGCCTTGGCAGCCCACTTGCTCCAACACTATTCGCGGGGCCGCCAGGAAGACCTTTGCTTTGCCTTGTGGCGACCCAGCAAAGGTCGGAGCCGCCTAACTGCCCTCGTTTCTGAAGTCATTCTTCCGGAGGCAGGCGAGCGAAAGCTCCAAGGCAACGTGAGCTTCGAAGGGCGCTATTTTGAGCGCGCACTTGCGATGGCAGTCGAGGCGGGCGCCGGACTTGTCTTTTTGCATAGCCATCCCTCGTCGGGATGGCAGGGCATGAGCCGCGACGACGTGGTTGCAGAAGAGCGCCTTGCACCTCGAGCATTTGCAGGGACCGGCCATCCCCTGCTGGGGATGACGCTCGGGATGGATGGCGCCTGGAGCGGTCGGTTTTGGTTCCGGCACGGCCGCGGCCAATACGGTCGGGAATGGTGTGGCAGTGTGCGCGTTGTGGGCGATGGGCTCGCCTGCACATTCCATGACAAGCTGGCCCCCCCACCCCCGTATCGCGAAGAACTCCGGCGCACGACTTCTGCTTGGGGAGAGAGGAAGCAACGCGATCTAGCGCGGCTGCGCATTGGCGTCGTCGGTGTCGGCAGTGTGGGTGGGCTCGTCTCAGAAGCTGCCTGCCGACAGGGGACCGAAGATTTGATGCTGATCGACTTCGATACTGTAGAAAAGCACAACCTTGATCGACTAGTCCACGCGACGTCGAGGGACATCGGAAATCGCAAGGTCGAGACATCGGCCGCGCGTTTGACTGCCTGCGCGACTTCCGAAAATTTCCGCGTCGAAGCCCTCCCCTTCTCGATCACTAAGGAAGATGGCTTTCGCGCCGCACTTGACTGCGATGTGATCTTCAGCTGCGTTGATCGGCCTTGGCCCCGATATGTCCTGAACACGATAGCGGCCGCGCACCTCATCCCTGTGATCGATGGGGGGGTCCGGGTGTCATTGACGGCAAAAGGTCACATGAGGGGTGCCGACTGGCGCGCCCACGCCATCTTGCCCGGTCACGCTTGCCTTGCATGCATCGGTCAGTACGATCCGGCCGATGTCGCTTTGGAACGCACCGGGCTCCTCGATGATCCGACCTACATTTCTGGTTTGCCACTGGACCATCCTGCCCGCCATAATGAGAACGTCTTCTCCTTCAGCATGAATGCCGCTGGGCTGCAGATGCTTCAGTTCCTGTCCATGGTGGTGCAACCCGTTGGCATAGCCGTTCCCGGTCCATTGAACTACCATTTTGCAACGGCCAGCCTTGATCTAGGCGAGGACTTGGGATGCAAAGCCGGGTGCTACTTTCCGGGCCTATCGGCTTTGGGCGACCAAAGCCCCTTCGATCCCCTTCAGGTGTAACGCGGCCAGCTGCCCCGGCTCTTTGGCCGGGGCAGCTGGCCACACAGGTCCATTTGGTATGATTTCACCTTCAAATCACCTAATTTGGGATTGATGCTGCCGCTCACCCTCGTGGCGAGTTTAGATGGCTGCTTGGTTCAGTCGAACAACCCGGGCTGGGCAAAAGCCTTCGCCTTCTTGCCCTTCACCACGGGTGCAGTAGCCAATGCACCAACCGCCATCAGAGAAGCCTCAGTGAGCAAAGGTTCCCCGCAGATATCGTCGAGAAGGGCGGTCTGTGCCGGTTCCAGCATAACCAAGCGACCTAGGACGTGCAGCAAGTTCAACAGATCTTCGGTATACTCAGGCAGCCAGTGATCGGGCTGGATCTTGTCCAGCGCCGAAGGGGGCCGACGGTCGCCGATGACCGGGCGAGTGCGGTCGGCCTTGCGATAGCTGAACCACTGACGCAGCACGCTACGGCCAGAAACCTGATACTCAGCCACGGCGGTTGGGACGTTTTCAATGAACCCCTCCCCCACATGCAGCCGACCCGTGACGGGGTCGTGGTGCATCGTGTCGGGCAAGGGCTTCGGCGCACCAGGGATGGTGCCGCCAACCGGGATTGTCGGCCCTTGCCCCTTCGGCATCCGCGGGGGTGCGGCGGGGCGGCCGGACGCTGGGTCGCCAAAACGCTCCCCATAGGTGTGAAGCCAGATCACTTCGCGCCCCAAGGCGACCGCGCGGTCGAACAGCGCCACGTTCGCCGTGATAGGCACACGCAGGCCTGGGCGGATCAGGTCTTCCTTGAAGCGGGCCGTGAAGGCAGGATGAGCAAGTAGGGCCGCTACATAGGCCATCACGTCAGACGCGGTGACGGGTTCGCCATAGATGGTGGAGAGGTGACCGATCAGTGCGGACTTGATGTTCGGGATCGTCGCAGCGGCGTCACGCCAGACGGGAAATGCACGTCCTCCCCGGCCATGATAGTGATGCAAATCTGGGATATGACCCGTGAAAGAGATAGCCGGACCATTTTCTGGCGTTTGGTCCTCGGGGGAAGTCAAGAACACCTGATCTGGGGAATAGTTTGTCCAAAGTTCAGGTCGAGGGTCATTCATCATTCTGGCGTCAGCGTAGATCCACTGCCGATCTAAGGTCCTAAAGCCAAATCGGACAGTAGTAGGCGCGGGTCCAATGTCGGAAATGATGGGCTCTTGACGCGTCTTGAATGCACCTAAATCTTGGGCGACCAGTTTTCGAATGTGCCTACTAGCCACCTTCCCATCCCGCAGTTGGGGATGAAACAGCGCCTCCTTTTTCTCGAGGTCGCTCTCCTTTGTCAGCTTGTGCCAGCGGTCTCTCAACGAGAGGCTATCGGGTGCGACCGCCCAAGTCCTACCTGTCATCACACCAGGCCCCGACCAGTCGAAGAGCTTCGACAGCGCAGGAAACGCCGCCCAATCTCCTCGAGCCTCTGCCATGAATGGTGAGCGCCACTCTGTTGGCCCTAATGCCCATCCAGGTCCGGTAAGGGTGATTGCTTCAAGTTCTGCGAACTTTTCTTTACGCGGACCGGTTGTCAGTTGTCTCACGTGTAGGCGCGCGGGAGTCGTTCGATCCTTGCCTTTCTTGCGCGCTGCCAAAACGATGCAGACGGGATGCTGGACGCCTTGGAAGATGCGTGTCGACACTTCGGGCTGATGCCCCTCTGGTGTGCAGTCAATCACCCAGATGTCAGAGCAATCCCGGCGCAATTCCATCCGCATCTTTTCGAAGCCCGGACCGTTCAAGAAACCCGCGACGGTAATGTAGGTGACAATGCCGCCCCGATCGTCAGTCGCTTGGCCCGTGGTTTCGAACAAGTCGGGTGCAAAGACTTTCCAAGATGCCCACCTCCAGAAGAACACATAGAGGTTCTTCAGATGCTTGGCATGTGCCCCCTGCCCCCATTCAGGCGGCAAGTCCCAAAGTTTCATCGGCGCGGCGCGGCCATCACTGCCTTTCTCAACCCAGCCACCACGGCCCCTGGCCTTCTCTTTGTACGGAGGGTTGCCGATGACGACGGTTATGGGCTCATCCCGCTTGATTGCGTTGGCTTCTTTCCGCGAAATTCCGATGGGCGCCAGCATGGTCGAGAACTGCGTCTGCGCCGCAAATGGGTCACCTAGGGTGTCAGTCACATAGAGCCGGGGTTGCGGCAGGTTTCCCCCTGCCCCGGTGCCCACGGCCGCGGCCCCCATCAGCGCCCGCATTTCCGCCATCAGCCGCAACTGGGCCACGGCGAAGGGTCCGAACTGCAATTCGAACCCGATCAGCCGATGCGCGGCTGCGCCCAAAGCGGGGCCAACTGCGCCCGCGCCCTGATCATCGGCGACCGTCTCTGCGATCTTGCGCAGCACGCCGAGAAGGAAGGTGCCGGTGCCCGTCGCGGGATCGGCGATGGTGACATCCTTGGCAGCGAGGCCCTCATGACGGCCGAACAGGGCCGGATCGCGCAAAGCCTCATCCGTCAGGCGGACCATGGCCTGCACGACCTCGGGCGGGGTGTAGTAGCTGCCGGTCTTTTTGCGCAGGGCGTTGTCGTAAACCTCGAGGAAGTCTTCGTAGAAATAGAGCCACGCATCGGGCTTACCTTTGGAAAGGGTGGGCCAATGCACCTCATGCAGCACGCGGGTCAGGGTCGAGGTGGCCGTGGACAGGGCCTTTTGCGTCTGCGGATCGTCCGTAAGTAGGCGCAGCGCGGTGCCGATCAGCGTGTTCGTATCTCGCAAGGCCAGAGCGACATGGGCAATGCCCTTGTCCAAGGGAATACCCTGCGCACGCGCCATTAACAGGCCGAAAGTGACAGCCTGCGCATAGCCATCGGCGAACTGCGCGTCGTCGGCCTGCGGGAACAGCAGCCCCCGCCACTCGGTGGCAAGGTCAGTCAGGCTTTGGGTGCCGTTCTCCAACTCTTCCAGAACCTCGTCACGCAACAGGCGGCAAAGGCGGGCCGAAACCTCGGCCAGTTTGCGCGGGCTATCGGGCGGAATCGGGTTCCAACTGAGGAAATCCGTCAGAAGGGTGATGAGGGTCTGGGGCGCGGTAAGCTTTGCACCGGCTGTATCCAGATCGCCGGACAGATGGATGATCTGGCCCACAAGTGCGCCGTTCTGCCAGAGGCTGAATGACTGCCCGTCGCTGTAAATAAGGTTCGGCAGAGATTTCAGCTTCTGCCACTGGCGCTTGTCATGCGGGTCGGTGAACTTGCGCGGATCGGCACCCTTGCCCGGGGCTTTGAGTTCGATGAACCCCGTCAGGGCACTTCGGACGGTGACGGCATAGTCAGGCCGTGTCCCCAAGGCCGAAAGGGTGCTTTCACCGACGAGCGTGACCCAACCGGGCTGTTGGCCCGCGGCTATAGCGAGCGCGGTGATCAGTTCTTCCAGCGGTGCACGGATGTTGTCTTCCGGAGCGCCCGTGATTGCGGGGCTCGAAAGTTTGGTCTTGGCGGTCGCACCGTACTTGGAAATGATCTGGTCAAACATAAACTGCCCTGACATGCTTTTCTGCAACCCTAGCTGGAATGGCTGTCAAAACAAGGCATTGCTGACGCTGACCAAGGCCCGGGCACTATCGTTGCGTCAGTTTTCGCATCTCTGGCAGCGCAGTCGCAGGAGGGAGTGCATAGCCCCGTTTGCGTTTGACTGCGGCCAGTTTCATCAACGCGGTGATCGCCTTGCCTTCGTCATCATGGGTTTCAATCAAGACCTGACCCCGATACCCAATCCGGCCCCACTCCCGAATGAGAGACGCGCCGCCAAAAAGGTCACGCTGAACGCTAAGCCGGTAGAAGCGACGCATGTTGCAGGCGGAATCGATCCGCCTCAAGTGGAGGTCGGTTGGGAAGACTTCAAGCTGGACGGGCTGATCGAACATATAGGGATCCAAGTGGCTGGATTTACTATATCAGGTAGGAAATGCGTTTCCATCATGATCGCGCTATTCAGGAACGATATGTATGGGAATGACAGGCATTGAAGCGCAATACTCCTTGGATTGACCGAGGATCAGACGTCGCCAGTGGTTTCAGCGTTCATCCGCGCGAGGGAAATGGGACCACATTTGTCGCTTTCGTCTGAGGTTGGAATTCCAGTCCGGCTGCCCAAAGCGAGGTCGTGCGCCATAGCATTTCGTCGATGCCGCCACTGCCTGTGCGGGTCAACAAGCCGACGCACTCAAGTGGCATAGCCACGGCTCTGAACAGCCCGCCCGCTGTACCACGCCATCCACCGCCTGCACTGGGGCCATAGAGGAGGTTGGCCAGATCGGGGAGCGTGAATCCGTCCCACGGCATCCGGTTGATCGCGTGCAACCACAAATGCCAGTTTCCGACAGGCGCCTCACCTGTACGCCTGCCTTCGGAATGGTCGAACCGAAATAAGAACGCGGGCGCGATGGTGGCAAAGGCCGCTTCCGGATCGCCTGCGAGAGCCATGCCGGGCTTTGTCAGCCGCCAGCCACTGCCCATTTTTCGCCCCAACCGCAAAGAGGTGAGCAGGACGCGAAGATACTCCAAGGGCGGAACGTCGTATTCATTCAAGACCTTGTTGACTGAGTAAAGTTTCTCGGCTGTCCAGTTTGGAAAATCCATCCGCCGCACGACCCAATCAATGGAATTTCGGTTCCAAGCGCCAGCCTTGGTCAGCCCGATCTCGCCGTGCTCCGCCTGATAGGCCGCGACGGTCTGATATGCGCGCACCATCGGCGCATTTGCTTGCACCAGGTCGCCGCCGGGATGAGGTCGAAACTTGACAGAGTTGGTCATGGGGCAGCCATTGAAGCGGACGGCAAACGAAAAGATATCTTCGCCAGATTGCGATCTACCAGACCGTTGCGGCGGCAAGGCACCACAGACCTGCTCAAATCAAATTCTCATACTCGCGCAGGAAGTCGGCTGTCTGCAACAAACCCTGCCCTTCGAGTTTCAAAACAAGTGCGGAAACCGTGTACTTCGGGTCTTTCAATCGCGCCCGCATGTCGCGCAGCGCACCAATGGCGACCGCATGATCGAGATCCATGGCATTCGAGATAAAGTCATCAGGGGACATGACTTCGATCCCCCACCGATCAAGGATCCCTTGAGGGAAATCCTTGCGATTGTCGGTGACCAGCGTATCGCAGCGAGATGCGATGGCGGCTGCCAAAATATGCTCATCGCCGGGATCAGGCAACAAGCCGATCAGGTCCGGGCCAGGGTTTGGAAACACCATCGCCTCTGGAAATGCCTGCTCGATAGCTCGGCGTTGACGGACAGGATCAGCCGTGCCTTTTGAGATCGCCAAGATCGCCTTTTCGGTCTCGTCCAGAATGCGCGCGGACCAGTAAGGCCGAAACAAGCCAGCCTCAGCCAAACTCAGAATGATGTTCCTCTTGAGGCCACCTCCAAGGACGCAAGCATCAATGATGGCGGCATATCGGTTCATCGGGCCGCTCAAATCATGTCGCCCTCCGCATCCAGCCCTGCAAGTTCGGACAGGGCATCGGATCGGGCCTGGTCACGTTCGGCCATGTAGGCAAAAAGATCCTCTGCCCGGACACGACGATGGCGACCAACCGTTGTGAACGGGATGTCGCCCTTTTCGAGCAATTTGATCAGAAAGGGCCGCGAGACATTCAGCATGTCTGCCGCTTCCTGCGTCGTAAGCTCAGCTTCGACCGGAATCATGCGAAACCCGCGACCAGTTGAAATTAGGCGCAGAATATCCAGCAAGGTATCGGTGAGCGCCGGCATTAGCGTGATGTTGCGCGTCTCGCCGCCGTCGACGGCGAGCGAGAGGTCGACCGGCTGGCCCTCGGTCACCTGCGAAGCGATGATGTGACGAAGTTGATCTGCGTTGTTGATCTCGACCTTTGTGGGTAGCCGGTTCGAGAACCGCTCCTTGTGCAATGCCGCCATTTTGCCCTCCTGCGTCGCCGTTCGGCGTCCATCTAGAGATGGGTGTGCCATGCAATCGAAGCAAGCGCAACATTCGAATTATTCGAAACAGCCTGCACATGGAGCTCTTCGGTGCTCAGACGCTCCTAGTCCGGCCGAGCGCACAGGGGCGAAATCATTCCTGATCAGAGATCTAACCGCGGGCCGACCACCCTGATCGGCAAACTTTTGTCCGCAACGATGCCCCGCTTATGTCCACGGACTCTGACGACTTTGCCGCTGGAGTAGCGCCGCTCGTGCTCGCTCACCCAATGTTCGGTCGGTGTCGCGCGGCCGGAAGCCCGAGCCGCTTCAAATTGACGCCGTGCCTCCCGCTCGACGAGGTGCCGCTCACCGACCGGTCCGATGCGGATCGTAACATGGGAGCGAAGCGTCTCCGTCATCCAGACCTTGCCGAACTTCCGGGCGGTTTTCGCCTGCTCTGGCGAAAGACTGGGTGTTTCTTCGGACAAAAGATCATCCTCGCGCGCTGCTAAGGCAGCGAACAGCATGAAGCCGATGACCATCTCATAGCTGACGTGCCCTTTGTGCTGTTAATTTCCACGCAAAACTGACCCGGGATTTGCATCGAGAACTGACCCACCAGAGGGTTATGTTCGGGGGTCAGGCTGGGGTCAAGGCATGAGTGACCTCCTTCTTTTTCCGGGCTGCCGCGGCTGAGCTGGCCTTGAAGCGAAAGCTGTCGTTTCCGGTCTCAAGGATGTGGCAACGGTGGGTAAGGCGGTCGAGCAAGGCGGTGGTCATTTTGGCATCGCCAAAGACGGTCGCCCATTCGCTGAAGCTCAGGTTGGTGGTGATGATGACGCTGGTGCGTTCGTAGAGCTTGCTCAGCAGGTGGAAGAGCAGGGCACCGCCCGATGCGCTGAACGGCAGGTAGCCCAGCTCGTCCAGGATGACCAAGTCCAGCTTCGTGAGGCTTTCAGCGATCTGGCCGGCTTTGCCCTTGGACTTCTCCTGCTCCAGGGCATTGACCAGTTCGATGGTTGAGAAGAAGCGGACCTTTCGGCGATGATGCTCGATGGCCTGGACGCCGAGGGCTGTGGCGGCATGGGTCTTGCCGGTGCCCGGACCGCCGATCAGCACGACATTCTGGGCACCATCCAGGAACTCGCATTTGTGCAGCTGGCGCAATGTGGCCTCGTTGATCTCGCTGGCCATGAAGTCGAAGCCCGAGAGATCTTTGTAGGCCGGGAAGCGAGCCGCCTTCATGTGGTAAGCAATGGAGCGCACCTCGCGTTCGGCCATCTCGGCCTTCAGGAGTTGCGACAGGATCGGCACGGCGGCATCGAAGGCGGGCGCGCCCTGTTCAGTCAGGTCGGTGACGGCCTGAGCCATGCCATACATCTTGAGGCTTCTAAGCATGATGACGATGGCGGCACTGGCGGGATCATGACGCATGGCGACCCCCAGCGATCTGGGCGCGTAGGCCGTCATAGCGTTCGACATTGGCCTTTGGTTCGCGGTGCAGCGTCAGGGCCCGAGGCGTGTCGATGTTGGGGCCGTTGGTCGTCTTGCCGTCTATCAGCCGGTGCAACAGGTTCAGCACATGGGTCTTGGTCGGCACGCCGCCTTCCAGCGCCAGTTCGACGGCGGTCAACACGGCCTGTTCATCGTGATGCAGAACCAATGCCAGGATGTCGACCATCTCGCGATCACCACCCGGCTTGCGCAACATGTGATCCTGCAACTGCCTGAATGCCTTGGGCAATTCTGCGAACGGGGCGCCATTGCGAAGCGCGCCGGGCTTGCGTTGAACGACAGCCAGATAGTGCCGCCAGTCGTAGAACGTGCGCGGTGGCACATCATGAGACCGCTGAATCAGCCGCGCATGTTCGCAAAGGATCTGGCCTTCGGCGGCAACGACCAGGCGTTCGGGATAGATCCTCAGGCTGACAGGGCGGTTCGCAAATGACGCCGGAACGCTGTAGCGATTGCGGTCAAAGCTGATCAGGCACGTCGGCGACACGCGCTTGCTCTTCTCGACAAAGCCGTCAAAAGCCTGCGGCAGCGGCATCAATGCGGCCTGTTCCTCAGCCCAGATATCCGCAATCGTGCCAGGCAGAACGCCATGCGGGATCTCGCGCCACAACTCCATGCAGCGCTGTTCCAGCCAGGCGTTCAGGGCTTCCAGATCTGGGAAGTTTGGCATCGGCAGCCAAAGACGCGGCCGGGAATCCTGCACGTTCTTCTCAACCTGGCCTTTCTCCCAACCCGAAGCCGGGTTGCAGAACTGCGGCTCGAACACATAGTGATTGGTCATCGCGAGGAACCGGGCGTTGACCTGACGCTCCTTGCCGCAGCCGACACGGTCCACCGCTGTCTTCATATTATCGTAAATGCCGCGGTCCGGAACACCGCCGAACACACGGAAGCCATGCCAGTGGGCGTCAAACAGCATCTCGTGGGTTTGCAGCAGATAGGCCCGGACCAGAAAAGCCCGGCTGTGCGACAACTTGATATGGGCAACTTGCAGCTTCGTCCGCTCGCCAGCGATGATGGCAAAATCCTCGCTCCAATCGAACTGAAACGCTTCCCCCGGGCGAAAGGCCAGGGGGACGAAAGTGCCGCGCCCCGTGGTTTGTTGCTCTCGCTGCCGATCCGCTCGCCATTCTCGGGCAAAAGCCGCAACCCGGCTATAGGACCCGGTGAAGCCCAATGCCACCAGTTCCGAATGCAACTGCTTCAACGTTCGCCGTTGCTTGCGCGACTTGCTCGCCTCCGACTTCAGCCAACCGGCAAGCTTCTCGGCGAAAGGATCCAGCTTGCTCGGACGGTCCGGAATGGCGAACTTCGGCTCGATCGTATCGGCCTTGAGATGCTTCTTGACGGTATTGCGCGAGACACCCGTGCGTCGTGCGATCTCTCGGATCGGCAGCTTCAGCCGCAGCGACATACGCCGGATCACGTTCAAAAGTTCCATGTTGATCACTCCATTGCCCCCCGCGGCGCGCTGCCTTGGGGGAAGGGTCACATGGGTCAATTCTCAATGGAAATTACGTGCCCAAATGGGTCACTTCTGGGTGGAACTCAACACCTTTGTGCTCTTCGAGCAAGGCTTGCACGTCTTGGATCTGCTCTTCTGTGAAGCCTTGGGCATGCGCCATCAAGACGTTCATCTGTGGCTGCCATGTTGCGTCGGTGAAGTCCGGGCGACCATCCGACTTTTTGAGAACAAGGGTTGCCAGCGGCTCCAGGAAGCTGCGATCCGTCATGCCATTGAAGAGCTGCACGGTCATCACATTTTCCGACCGGTTGTCGAACAGGAAGCCGCGTTGGGAGAAATGCCGCAGGTCAAGTCCCGCCATACTGGTCAGCCCCCTGGCAACACGGTCCATCCAGAGCTGTCGGGTATCATATTCAACCCAGACGAGTTCGCGCGGAAAATCAACGTCACGGACATAGGACTGGATCTCCGACTCGTCTCGGGTCTCCCATGGCATGCCCTGCACATCCATACGCAAACTGTCGAGATAGTTTGCGGCGCGGTGGTCGAGCAAGTAGATGCAAGCTCCAGCTAAATCGGTAAGGATTGCCCGGCGATTGAACCGAGTTTCGTCCGTGGGAGATTTACGACCAACGAGATCGAATTCATTGCCGGGACGGCCCGTCTCCAAGAAACGGCCAAACTGCAGAGCGATCATTTTATAGAGGATCATCGATGGTCCGGAAACAGGTAAAGTTAAGGAAAGGAGCGCGCATATGCGCGCGCAAACCAATCCGCAGACGATAGTCGAGCAGTTCGGTCGCTGCAAGGTTGCGCCAGTTCTGCTTCGGCGAGCTCGGCAACACTGTATGGACTTGTCGCGGTTTGGTGCCGCACCTTTGATCACGTAATGTGCAGCACAGGAGATGAACCATGGGCACAGGCAGAAAGGATGAATTTCGCAAGGATGCGGTGCGGATTGCGTTGACCAGCGGGCTTTCGCGACGTCTGGTTGCGGATGATCTGGGGGTTGGCTTGTCGACCCTGAACAAGTGGGTGAACGCACACCGCGACACGGATGTGGTCTCGGCCGAGGATCGCGAGCTGGCGCGGGAGAACGAACGGCTTCGTCGCGAGATCCGGGTCCTCAAGGAGGAGAGGGACGTCCTGGAAAAACCGTCACGGGTCGCAGCCCGCCTGTGCGCGGTACAAACAGCCTGTGCTACCCTCGGTGGTCTGGAGGGCAGTTGCCGATTGCTTATTGGAAGGTCAGACCCCGTTAAAAAAAGCGGCACACGGGCTGAAGTGCACTTGAGAGTGGTGACGCTGCGACAGCGGCGATCCCTGGTAGGAAGATGACGGACTTGCATGGCCCACACCCTCCTTCCTGAATGGAGGAGTTGGCATGACAAAGATAGTGACCGGCGACCATCCGGACTTGAAGAGGGTCAACCCGACGGCGACCGCCATCGACATCGGATCGACAATGCACATGGCGGCGGCCAATCCAGATGCCTGTGACACGCCGGTGCGCGCGTTTGGCACATTCACCCATGATCTGCATGCTCTGGCTGATTAGTTCAGATCCTGTGGCGTGACCAGCGTGGCCATGGAATCCACTGGGGTCTATTGGATCCCTGCCGTCGAGGTCCTGGAAGGACACTGGTTTACTATTTCGCAGAATGGGTTGACCGCGCCATTCAGCTTTGAGCTGGGCAGCGCTCACGCGCTGCCCGTCGCCATACGATAGACTGGGATGCCCATCTTGCGGGCTTTGTCAGCCAGGTTGTCCTGGATGCCGGTGCCCGGGAAGACCACGACACCAATCGGCATGCAGTCCAGCATCTGGTCGTTGCGCTTGAAGGGTGCTGCCTTGGCGTGTTTGGTCCAGTCCGGTTTGAAGGCGACCTGCGGCACTTTGCGATTGGAAGCCCAGGTGGCCGCGATGCGCTCGGCGCCCTTGGGCGATCCACCATGCAACAGCACCATGTCGGGGTGTTTTGCGTGGATCTGATCGAGACGGTCCCAGATCATCCGGTGATCGGTGGTGTCTCCGCCCGAAAAGGCAACCTTCGGTCCCGGGGGCACCAGGCTCTCGGTTTCTGCGCGTTTCTTGGCGGCGATGAAGTCGCGGCTGTCGATCATCGCGGCGGTCAGGTGGCGGTGGCTGGTGCGTGAGCCTGAACGCGGTGACCAGTGCGTGCCGGTGGCCTTGAGGAAGAGGTCGGCAGCGGTTTCGCGGAAGAGTTCCATGCTCTCACGCCGGTCAATCAGGCCCTGCCCGATGTCGATCAGGGTTTCAAGCTGGACGGATTTCACCTCGGAGCCGTCCTGTTCGCGCTGAAGGCGCTTCTGCGCTTGCTCGTTGTCGTCGAGCTTGGTCTCGATCCGCTCGGCGGCGCGGTGGAAGGTGTTGACGGTCGACCACAGGATCTCGTCGAGGTCGAAGTCGAGGCTGGTGTCGGCCATGGTGGAAATCAACGCGTCGAAGATGTCGGCGACGGCGGTCTGGATGACCTGGTCTTCGGGAGTGATCCGGGGATCCGCCTCGCCCGCTGCGGGACGGTAGCCATAAAGCTGCAGGTCCTGGATCATGGTGTCGGTCGGCGAGGAGGTGTGATCGGGTTCGAAGTCGTCATGGGCGTACATGGGATGCTCCATCGTCTGGACCGCGACCGTCGCGGCCTTCATGGCGACGAAAAGCCGACAAGCGGTCCGGTCTGGCAGCCCGAGCCTCTTGCGAGGGCCTTGATGGCCAAGCCCGGCTATTTTGCCTCGCGATGCAAAGGCGGCTCTGCCGCCGGCGGAAAATAGTTGGGCGCCGCCATTGCCTGACCGGACCGCTTGTGGGCCGCTCGCCCTCTAGAAGGCCGAGGCGCGGTCCCGCTGATGGAACTGCAGCCTCGTATGCCCATGATAAGGTCGGACCTCCGGGATCACCCGCTTTGACGAGTCAACTGATCCTGCGTCATGAAGCGGCTGACATCCTCTGGCGCGAGTTGCACCCGGATATGCGCCCGAATTGCATCAAGACCGCGAGTAGTGAGATCGTCGTTGAAATCTCCTGACATGGGCGAGAGCGTGATCGCCTCGATCCCGACCTCGTGCGCCCGGGCGACCAAGCTATCCCTTGCACCGTCCCCCGCCTGATCGTTGTCGCGGACGATATAGAGCCTGCGCAGATGTGCCGGAAAGAGAAAGGCTGCGAGGTGTCCGGCCGAGAGCGCCGCAACCATCGGCATTTTGGGCAGGGCCTGTCGGAGGGAGAGCACGGTCTCGATGCCCTCGCCCGCTGCCATGACCTCTTTGGCCACCCCGAACCGGGCCGCGTGGCCGAGCAAATCCCCCATCGCCTTCCGCTGCGTGTCGACAGGTGCCTTTGAGCCGCCATCGCGCGCAAGCCAAGTGCGGTGCGCCCCGGTGACCTTGCCTTCAAGGTCAGTGACGGCGGCAATCATGGCGGGCCAGGTCTCGGTCTGATCCTCGCCCTGCCCCCGATAGTAGCAGTTCGGGTGGAACTTCAGGGCGCCGGTGTCGCGGAGATCGGTGATGCCACGTGCCCGCAAATAGGTTGCCGCCAGCGAGCCTTTGAGTGGACTGGACAGGCTAAGGAGCCGCCGTACCGCTTCAGAAGATCCAGAGGGCGCAGGCGCGAGTTTCGGGGTTGGGGTGTTTGCCACTGGTTCCAATTGCGGCAGGCTAAGAAAGCGCCGGGCTTCCTCGAGCACGTCGGCGAAATCGCTGAGTCCGAGGCTTTGGCGGATTACGTCGAGAAGATCACCATGGCTGCCTTCGGATGGGTCTTGCCATTTTCCAGCCGCCCCCTTGCCCGAAGCGGGGCCGGTGAGGCGCACGAACATCGAGCGCCCTGCGGTGTTGCGAACATCACCGACCTGCCAATAATTGCCCTGTCTGCGTCCGTTGGAAAGATAGGTCTGGCAGACCGCCTCGGCCTGTTGGCCAAGACGTTGCGCCAAATCAGCGGCATCAATACGGGACATCAGACAACCTCACGCTCAGAAATGCGGGAGATAGGCCAGAGGTTGAGGAGCTTGGCAAGCACTCCCGCGCCGTCAGGTCCGACGGGCACGAAGAAGCGCAGTTTCCACGAGATGATCTCGCTGAAGAGGCCATAGGCGCGGAGCCGCTCGCGCATGCCTTCGGTGAAGCCGGTCAACTCGATCCGGTTCACCCCCATGACGCGGGATCGGCGCAGTTGCAGGCCCTCGGCCAGATCTAGGATAGTCTTGCCCTCGATCAGCGCAGCGTAGGCTTGGTCGGCGGAGAGGCAAGGCACCACTGCCCCGGTTGCTGTAGCAGCCCAAGCGAGCGAGACCCTGCGGCCGATGATCCGCTCGCCGTCATCGGTCTGCAGCCGATAGACGCGGGTTTCGTCCTGGGGCAGACGCTTCCAGACCGGCAGGAGCAGCCCCGAGACCACATGCAGTGTGCAGTCGGTGAACTCCGGCACCTCGCCCATCTCGGCATTCCACGCGGCGACAAAGGTCGGGCGATCTGTTTCGACCCATTGCGTGCCACCCATCAGGCGGATGGCCATGTTCTGACTTTCCGTCGGGCGGATCAACCGCACGCGCCGTTCGATCTCGCCATCGTCCAGCATCAGGCTGGTGGTCGGCACCTGAACCGCTGCCCTGCCCGAACGGGTGTTGATCATCAGGGCGGCGCGCGGGTCGTCGAGTTCGGCGAGGGCCTCATCAAGAAATCGCGGCTTGTTGCGGCGGCGTTCCGTGATGGAAAGAAGCTGGGTTTCTGCGCCGGTGGTCGGGTGGGTGTAGATCACCTGTCGGTCGGTGACGCGGAAGCTCTCGGCGCGCAGGGTTTCCAGCCCGAGGTCATAGGTGCCCGAAGCGATAGCTCCGTCGATCCGCGCCTCAAGAAGCTGTTCGAAGGCGGTGAAGAGGATGCCCTGCATCTGGATGGTGAGCGCCAGCAGCCGGTTCAGGAAGGTGGTGATTGGCGGCAGATCGTCCTTGATACCATTCGTGTCCATCAGCTTCAGACCGGTTGCCGCCTCGAAGCGCTGCAACGAGCAGCCTTCGATCTTGCCGCGCACGATCAGAAGGTAAAGCTGGCGCAGCGCGTCGCGGGCATAGAGGCTTTCGAGATTGTCCTCGGGTCGAAACAGCCCCTGCCCTCCTGTCTGACGCTGCCCGCGGGTGATGGCGCCCAATGTGTCGAGGCGGCGCGCGATGGTGCTGAGGAAGCGCTTCTCCGCCTTCACATCGGTGGAGATCGGCCGGAACAGCGGCGGCTGTGCCTGATTGGTCCGGTTGGTGCGGCCAAGGCCTTGGATGGCGGCATCAGCCTTCCAACCAGGTTCGAGGAGATAGTGGACCCTGAGCCGCTGGTTTTTCGCCGAAAGCTCTGCGTGATAGCTGCGCCCGGTGCCCCCCGCATCGGAGAAAATCAGGACGCGCTTCTGGTCATCCATGAAGGCGGAGGTTTCCGCGAGATTGGCCGAGGGTGCACGGGTTTCCACGGCAAGTCGTGCCGCCGAACCTTCGCCCTTGCGGATGATGCGGCGCGAGCGGCCCGTCACTTCCGCCACCATTTCCGTCCCGAAGTGCTGTATTACCTGATCGAGCGCGCCCGGAACGGGTGGCAGTGAACCGAGGTGTTCCAGCATCTCGTCGCGCCGGGCGACGGCCTCGCGGCATTCGACCGGCTGACCATCGCGGAACACCGGGCGCGAGGACAGATTGCCCTCACCATCGGTGAACAGCTCGTAGAGTTGCACAGGGAAGGAGTGCTGAAGGTACGAGCCAACGTATTCCCTGGGCGTGACATCGACCGTCAGGTCATTCCATTCGTCGGTCGGGATCTCCGCCAGGCGGCGTTCCATCAACGCCTCGCCGGTCGAGACGATCTGGATCACGGCGGCATGGCCCGCCAATAGATCGGCCGTGACGGACCGGATCAGCGTCGGAGTCTTCATCGACGTCAGCAGATGGCCGAAGAAGCGCTGTTTGGTGGACTCAAAGGCAGAGCGTGCGGCGGATTTGGCCTGTCGATTTAGCGTGCCATCCGAGCGAGTGATGTTGGCGGCCTCCATCGCCGCATCGAGGTTGTTGTGGATGACGGCGAAAGCGCCCGCGTAAGCATCGTAGATGCGGCGCTGTTCTTCGATCAGCTGATGCTCGACCAACTCGTATTCGACACCGTCATAGGAGAGCGACCGCGCGGTATAGAGGCCGAGGGCACGCAGATCGCGGGCCAGCACTTCCATGGCCGCGACGCCACCGGCCTCAATTGCCTCGACGAATTCAGCACGTGTCGCGAAGGGAAAATCCTCGCCACCCCAGAGGCCGAGCCGCTGTGCATAGGCTAGATTGTGGACGGTCGTGGCCCCTGTCGCGGAGACATAGACAACGCGGGCGTCGGACAGTGCGTGCTGCAGGCGCAGGCCCGCCCTGCCCTGTTGCGAGGCTTCCCCATCACCGCGCTCGCCCTTGCCGCCGCCCGCATTCTGCATGGCGTGGCTTTCGTCGAAGATGATGACCCCATCGAAATCACGGCCGAGCCAGTCCACGATCTGGCGAACGCGCGAAACCTTGTCGCCGCGATCATCCGAGCGCAGCGTCGCATAGGTGGTGAAGAGGATGCCCTCCGACAAGGTGATCGGCTTGCCTTGGGCGAAGCGCGACAGCGGCGTGACCAAGAGCCTCTCTTGGCCAAGTGCTGACCAGTCGCGCTGCGCGTCCTCGATCAGCTTGTCGGATTTCGAAATCCAGACCGCCTTGCGCCGACCACGCAGCCAGTTGTCGAGGATGATCCCGGCCGATTGGCGGCCCTTTCCCGCGCCGGTGCCATCGCCCAGCATGAAGCCGCGGCGGAAGCGGACCGAGCCAGCCAAACCGTCGGCAGCCGCGCCGACCGTGTCGAAAGTCTCGTCCACGGTCCAGCTTCCGGCAAGATGGTCGGAATGGGCCTCGCCGGCATAGATCACCGTCTCCAGCTGGGCATCGGAAAGCCGTTGGCAGATGTCCGCAGGAAACATGGGCCGATAGGTCGGGCGGGGCGGGGCAACCGAAGCCATGGCGGCAGATTGCACCAACTTGGTCGGATGCGGCACGGCGCCGGGAATCCGGATCGATTGCAGGCCGTACTCTTCGTAAATCGCATCCGACAGGCGTGCGGCGTCGGAGGGCACCGCGTCGATGATCTCATAGCAGAGTTCGACAGCAGCTGGGGATGCATCAGGCTCGCGCATCGCCGGCGCGGCGTTTGCCCGAGCGAGGTAGCCACGGACTGAGCGCGCCGGAGGGGTCGGCGATGGTGGCTTGGGCAAATCGACGATAGCACGCGGCGGTACATGGTCGGCAATCCAACTGAGCAGGGTGGCGACGTCGGGTGCAATACCGGGAGGGGCCGGGAAGCACGTGGGATCGTCGGCCGGGATTCTGTCGATCACGGTCAGTCGCGTAGGGAACGTCGTGCCATGCCGCGCATAGACCGAGCCGTCGATCGCCGCCGAGAACACCACCTGCCCCCGTTCCTGCAGTCCGACGAATGCATCGCACCAAGCAGGCATGTCGGGGCCGAAGCCGGCACCTGTGATCGTGACCAGCCGCCCGCCTGTAGCAAGGCGCGCGAGGGCGGAAGCGATATGCCGGAAGGCAGCGTCCTGAACTTTGCCGGTGACATTCGCCATCGCGGAAAACGGTGGGTTCATCAGAACGACGGAGGGGATCGCTCCAGCATCGAGGTGGTCGTGAATTTGCGCCGCATCGAAGCGGCTGATGGAAAGCGCCGGGAAGAGGGACGAGAGGAGGTCAGCCCGGGTGTCGCCCAGTTCGTTCAGGACCAGACTGCCGCCGGAGATTTCGGCGAGGATCGCCAAGAGGCCGGTGCCAGCTGAAGGCTCCAGCACCACATCATCGGGCCCAATCGCGGCAGCGGTCAGCGCAGCTAACCCGAGCGGGATCGGAGTGGAGAACTGCTGCAGCGCCTGGCTTTCCTCGGAGCGGCGTGTGTGGCTGGGCAGGAGGCCAGAAATCTTCGAAAGCACTGCCAGCCGCGCCGCGGGCGTATCGGCCCGGCGAAGGATCGCCCGACCGTACTTCTGCAGGAAGAGGACGGTAGCAACCTCGCAAGCGTCATAGGCGGCCTTCCAGTTCCAGAGGCCAGAGGCATCGGACGCGCCGAAGGCGCTCTCCATCGCCTTGCGAAGCGTCGCGCTGTCAACGCGCTGCCCACGTTCGAGCGATGGCAGCAAAAGGCCAGCTGCCGCCAAGATGGCAGAAGCCGAGGCGACCGGCGCTTGCGCCAAGGTCGCCGGGGAAAGGTCATTCATCGGGAATTCCTCAAGAGAGCAGGAACGGGTCAGGCCCGATCAGCGCTCTCTCTTACCCGCCGGACCTGACCAGTCCCGGCACCCCTCTCCCTCTTCGCGCCAGGGACAGTCGCCCGAATGGGGGGAGACTGCCACGGCAGGCTCCAGTCCGAAGGACCAGGGCCCGGTCCCGGAGGAACGCCGGGAGGTGCCCAGAAGACGATTCGAGTGATCTATCGATGTCGACGGTTGGCAGCGTTGTTATTCGTAATGTTTGCTTCAAGAAGAGATTTGAAAGCGATCTCCAAATTCGTCTGTGTATTTTGGAATAACCACGTCGTCTAACCAAGTATCCGTCTCGCAATCGAAATCAGGCAGAGCAAGAACGTCGATTGATTCGAACGCCAAATCGTCAATAGTCAGGACTATGCCTTTTCTTGGTTCATGCCAGCGCATTGGCACATTCACCCTTCACTGAGGACGTATTTGGCGCTGCGGCAAGCTTCGGCAACGGGACGCATTCTCTTCGCCGATTAAGCGCCTAATTGCATCGAGGTGTTCGGGGTGCACGTTCATCCGAGCCCCAGTCAACGCCATCAGCACAGCGTCAGCATGCAATGCGCCAAGCGCTGCAGAAATTCGATTGTCCAGCAAGAGCTCAGCTGTAGATCTCAACGTCAGATCAGGGAAGCGGCCAACACAAAGGCGGCTCGCCTTTTTCTCGTCGATAAGCGCCACACCTGAAATAGCGTGCGCCTGAGCAATCGTTGCCGCCTCGCCATCATCGAGGGTTTCTGAAGCGGGCCCTTCGATCAATGAGCGGTAGACCGGTTCGGCGGTGTTAATCAACGCGACAACGGTGATCAGCCCGATTTGCGTGAGAGCTTCCACTGCGGACGCGTCTGCGTGCCCGTTTCTGCTGCCTCTTTTCAGTTCATCGAAGGCATTCTGCGTGACTTGAAAAGTGCAAACTGATGCTCTTACAATCGCCTCGAAGTGCCCCGTTGCGTTCAAATTTATTAGCACGCTTGCGTCGGCGACGATGATATCTGCCGGACTAGTCGGAAATCTTGACAAGGTCATTTGCCTCATTTTCCTCGCTGTCCGTACCTTCAAGAAGGGCACGCAATTCGTGCCGGTCTAGCCTGAGCAGCCTTGCCAACTGGCCTTCACTGTATATGTCCCGCTTCCATGCCTCACGCGCCAACAGCGATACTCTGAGTGGCACCATGCGCCGGGTCTCAATCCGGATGGCAGTCAGATCAACGGTGTCCCCTAACACTTCGCGTGCCTGTTCATCCGAGATCCCGCCATTGGCGACAAACCACTTCCACGTCCCACTCTTGACGAGTTCAAGCTCTTCGAGCCGCCTAGCCATTGCCTCACGCGATACGCCGAATGCGTGAGCAAGAAGAATTATGTGACGGCGGGTGAAGTGGGATTGTCCTGCGGTAATCTCCAGAAACCTTTCGCGGACGGGTCTTGCAGGCATTGAAAAACAGCGGGCAAAGGCATCCGCATAGATTTCTTCGCGGGACTGCCGGTTATCCGCTTCCGTCAGCACGTCAGGCTGAAGACGTGCTGATATGAAATGGGCAAGCTCGTGCAGAGCCGTCTGTATCAGACGCGACAGCGGATGGTTTGAGTTAAGCAGCATACTCGCGCCGGTCGCTTCGTCGAATGCAAAAAGGCCTGAGATGGATCCATGCAGCGGGCGCAGGAAAACCCTTATGCCGAGCTGCAATTCGAGCAGTGAAATTATGTCGAGGCACGGCCCCGAACCAAGGCCAAGCCATACTCGAAGTTCCTGTGCATCTAACTCTGCCTGCTGGCGGATGTTGCCAGGCAGGACGGGTCTTTCGGGAGGGTACTTCCGCGAACGGGAGACCCCGAGTGCATTTTCCAGCTCGACTTCGGCTCGCACCAGATCATTCAGAAGCCTGACCGCATCGAGCGCGGCCTCGTCGGCGGTCAGGATCAACTTCCGGAAGCGCGGGATCATATCAACGTGAATGCTCTCCCGCCGGAGTAGTGCGTTTGCAGACGTGCCATACAGCGCAGCAAGTTTCTGAAGCTCATCCGTGCGTACTCGCCGCTGCCCCTGTTCTAGTGCGACGACCGTCGTTCTGGCGGCACCTATCGCGTCGGCAGCAGACGCTTGCGTAATCCGCGCGCCCTCCCGTGCAATCCTCAGCCTTTCGCCGATTTCCTGGTCACCCAGTATTTCGCTGTTTTCGCTCATCAGTTCCTCCGTGCCCACTGTCTTACGAGCGAGCGGTTGCCGAGCGAGTCCACATACGAATTCCATTCGTCTGCATGCTTGCCCAGCATTCTTGCAAGCCTGGTTTCTACTTCCCCGGGCGGCAGCCCGACCGCGCCCGAAAGGATTCTCGCCTGACGCCGCAGGTGGGGTGTATTCTCTGGCAGCGCCAGTTCCGCAAGGTGTTCCATGTGCAGGACGGCAGCGATCAAGTACTCCCTGAAGGCTCTGTTCAGTTTGCCGAAACGGGGATCGACTGCGTCCTTAAGCTCGGCCGCGCCGAGATCCCACGTGATGTAGGTGTCTGGCGGTTCAGTCTGGCCGGCAGCGTGTACGCTCATCCGCCGTAGCAGGCATGCAGCGCATGCCCCGCATTGCCGGAACTTTCCATCAATGGAACTCCACTGTGAGCCTTTCCAGCACGAAATCGTGCCCTGCCAGTCGGCTGACTCTGGCCCTAGAGAAATGTAGCCCGCGAGGGTTTCAGCCTTCGTGTTCCACAGACGGGGGAATGAATAGACAATCCTGACCCCCAGAAGGGTTTCTAGAAAGACCGACATACGCTCAAGGAAGGCCGGATGGTTCCGATAGTCCGGATAAGTCTGGCCAACCGGAGCAAGCACGGGACCAAGAGCGCCTTGGCCGCTCTCGGGAACGATACATTCATTTGCGCTGCAGATGTAGGCAGCGAGTCCGCTGACTAGCGAGAACTTGAAGCCCCGGTTTCGCGCGCTTGTCTCGGCGTTGTGAATTCGCCGTGAAAACCGGTAAGGCAGTGCGGTGAACGGTTGCCCGCGCTGCGGACGTCCTTTTTTCTTTGCACCCAGCCGCACGAGAACAAGGCCGCTTTTGTACGTTGCTCTGACAAGCCCGTTGACCGCGCGAGAATCCATACCGTCGCTATATGCTAGTGTCGCCCGCACTCCGGGGTTGAGATCAAGTTGCTGCTGGCGAGGCAGCCGCTCTCCGGTGCGGCGTTGCCTAAATGAAATCTGCCAGTCGTCCCCGGTCAGGAAATTGAGTGCGCTTGCCAGCGACGCCCCAACCTCTGGCTTTTCCCAGTGGAGAAGATCATGCACCGGTATCGAAACAGCGAGATTGCGCCCCCAGGTTTCCGATGGCCGTTTGCGGAACCTGTCTGCAAACTCGATGCCGCCCGCCAGTACCATGGCGTCGAACACGAGCGGATCAAAGTCGGCAACCGCATAGGAGTTCAGAGCCTCAATAGAAAACTTCAGATCCTCGCCAAGTCTCAGAGCAATAGCGTCCGGAATGGAAGCGATTTCGCCGGGGGCGAGCACTTCGATGCAGGTTCGGCTGAGAGATTGGTTCCGCGCCATCACAAGGAAACTCCGTCATCAAGGCCGTCCTGCTTGCGGATACGGGCGTTCGACGGACTGCGATTTGCGGTGCCGCAGATTTCGGAGGCGATGCTTGCAGTATCAACTGCATTGCGGGAATCGGAGAGTCGCTGGCGCATCGAAAAGGCAGAACGACTACTCTCCTTGCGCAGGTAATGCTCCTCGATCTGCCTGGACACAGCCCTGAGCTTCAGGTCTACGGCTGCCTCACAGGCTGCACTCAGTGCTTCAGCGCCAATGCCCCCTCGCCGAATTTCATCAATGCTGCAATCTATGAGTGCATTCCAGCTCGCATTTCCGGGGCATGCAACGCGCAAAGCATCAAGATCACTTTCTACGGCGTCGCTGAACAGGCCAGCCTGATCGCCGGCGCGCATGGCGTGTCGCAACTTTTCGATCGGCAAACCGCCGAACTCCTTGCGCACAGCCACCAGCATGGCTTCAGATACCTCGGTACTAGAGAATGCGTGGTTTGCCGCGCGTTCTGCAAGGTCCCGCCAACGGCGTGGCAGCGGCAAGCTCTTGTGGGGTCCGTCGCTCATGGCTCCTCCATGTCAAGAACATCTCATAAGAGGCCTGACATTGTCAACTCTTTCCTGTAGAAAGCTGACATTGTCACGACTGGCGTGCCTAAGAAGCGTTGTTCTTGCGGTCACGGAGCCGACACGATGAAACCCGGACAGGCGGCTTTCCTCATTGCCGCGACGATTCTGACGCTTGCATGAGATTGCTTAGCTTCGTCGGCCCCGGTCTTTCGACCGGAGCCGTTGCTTCGGCGATCAGTCGCCGCGGCGGGTGTTAGGGCGGGACCAGATGAGGCTCGAGCTCTCGCCGTCTTCGTCATCGAAGAGGTTGGCGTAGATAGGGGCGGCGAAGCTCGGATCGTCCAGCTTCAGGCCCAGATATTCGCGGCCCTCGTTCGATTTCTTCGTCCAAGCGGCGCCGATCTCGGCGCGGCCGACCAGGACCCGGTGGGAGGGGGCGTTCTCGCCCGAGGCGCGCAGGTCGGGGACGAGGCGCACGCCTTTGGCCTGCAGGCTGAGGGTGAAGATTTCGCCGGTGTATTCGGTACCGGTCTTCTTGAAGGTGCCGATGGTCGCCATGTTCTTTCTCCGTTTTGCTGTTTCGGGCCCGCGTCCTTGCGGCCTCGATGGCGATCGACAGCCCGGAGGCGACCGCTGGCGCACCCCCTTCACGGGGGCTGGACAGCACAGGAGGAACTTTCTTGTCCCGCGAGGAATGACGGTGTCCGCACCGGCAGGGGAAGAAAGTTGCGACGACGCTGTTGCGCCGAAGCGGTCGAGGCGAAGACGTCCTTCGGGCAGATCAGCCCATCACCAGAGGCCGCTGGACGCGGGCTGGGACAGACAATCCACGGAGATCAAGGCGACCCTGAAGGCCCGTCAGGAAAGACAGGTCAGGCACCACCGGCGATGAAACCACCTCTGCCAGAAGTCTGGCCAGCTTGCGCCTCCCCCCGCCCCTGCTGCCTCGCGGCGCCCGCCACTCCACTTGGTTCAGGTCAGCCAGAAGGATGGAAGGTAAAGGACGACATCCGAACGAGTGCTGCGACCGGGCCAAGATGCAGGTCGATCATGGCTGAGACTCCACCACAAACCGCAGAACTCGATGATGATTTGACGGCGGGGCCCCTGCCCTCGTTCCCCGCCCCAATAGCTGCCGCTTCGATGATCGTTTGGCAAAGGCCCGTCGAAACCCGGGGCCGTCCAGCCGTGGAAATCCGTATGCCGCAACAGGCGGACCGATGGCCAATGCTGCACGTGCCAACCTGCGCCCGGCAAAATGCAAACACCCCCCGACGAAACCGCCGGAGGGTGCCAAAGGGTCAGGAATTGCCAGTCAGCCTGCAGGGCGCGCGCGTCAGTCGATCGTCTTGAATATCTCGCCCGCTTCGGGGTGGTTGCCTGCGAACTCGTATAGCCGCATGTAGGCTTCGGACAGTTGGTCGGCCTCATGCCGGAACGAGAGATGCGACAGGGCGAAAAGCGTGGCAATGATCCCGGCGGCCTCGGCCGAAACCTCGCCCATGTAGCCGTTGGTCTCGCAGAAGATGCGGAACCTCTTGTCAGAGTCGGGCGACATGAACAGAGGCTGGCCGTCCCGCTCGTGGAAATGCCAGAGACCACCGGTGTAATCGTCGGGGGCCAGCCAGGTCATGAACTGATAGACGGCGCGCTCGCCGATCAGCATCAGGGCGGGGCTGAATAGCGCGGGCAAGAAGGTCATCCGGCGCGCCTCGGGCACGAGGGTCACGGGTTGCAGGGTGGTTGCAGCGTGGGTCATTTGGAAATCCTCCGGATTAGGGGTGAATTGCGCGCCCCGGCGGCTCTCTCGACCCACCCGAACACGCCGATTTCCGGCCCAACTCTCCCTCTCATGCGGTCGCGGAGTTGTTTTTGTTCTCTATATGTTCTATATTGGAGAGACGATCCACATGGGAGATCCATCATGGACGCTGCCACCTTTGCTCTGCCCGCCACTGAACGCCAGGTCGCCTATGCGCGGTCGCTGGCGCTCCGCAACCAGAGCCTGCTGCCCTGGGAAGTCCAACAAGACCGCCGCACGCTCAGCGCCTGGATTGAGGCGCAGGCAAAGCTGAAACCTGCGGACACCAGCCATCCGACCTCCAAGCAGGTCGCCTTTGCCGAACGGCTTGCGCGGATCAAGCGCCGCGCCGTGCCAGACGAATGCTTTCGGGACCGGCAGTTGCTGTCGCGCTGGATCGATAGCAACCGCTGAGGAACAACCAAGCCCCGGGATCGGGATGAACGGTTTTCGGGGCGTTTATCCGAACCGCCGCCCTTCCTCTGTGAAGGTGTAGCCGCCCACGACCAGCGTCTCGTCCACGGCCTCATCCGAGGTCAGGTAGTCGTATTCCTGCTCAAGCTGGCGGTAGAGCCAATTGGCGAGGTCGCGCAGCGCATCGGTGACAATGGACTCGGCATCGCCGATGATCTCGACTGAAGCCACACTGTCCCGGGACACAGAGACCACCATTGTGAAGGCATGGTAGTAATTTCCGCAATGTGTGACGTCGGCGCGCAGCTGGTAGAAATTCTGTCGCTGCACCGCCTGCAAGGTCTCCGCGATCCGGTGCAGGGTCTTGTCCTTCGGCGCATAGGCGCGAAGTTCGGCAGCGCCGTATTTCCGGTAGGAATAGACGCCCTCCCAAGCCGCGCCATCGCCTTGCGACCAGAAGTCGCTGAACCAGATGCAGGGGTCCTCGCGGGTGCGACCGCCGATAAGGCGAGTGGTCCGGGTCTTCAGGCGGATGCCGAGGATTTCCGCGATGCGCTGAAAATCCTCGTAGACGGCGTCATACCAGTCATGGTCGAAACCGCCCTCGCGATACCAGGCGCGGGCACTGTCCTTGGCGCCCTCGGGAAGTTCATCGATCCGATAGACGGTCGTTGCGATCACTTGGGGCATGAGCGTCTCCCTGTCTTGTATGGCCCCGCAGAACGGCCGGGGCGAGTTTCCGGAAGGGGCGAAGATCAGGCCACCAGGGCGTGATCGACTGCAGCGGCTGCAAGGTCGCGCCAGAACGGCTCGACCAGTCGGCCTTCCAGCGAGCGGGCGCGGGTGAGCAGCGCAGCGGCGGACGCGGGATCGCCGACGTGGGTCGCCGCGCGGGCCTCGGCTCGAAGCCCGCAGGCGTCGGTCACCACGCGCCGCGCCTCGGCATCGCTATCGACTGGCGCGCACCAGCGGATCAGGCCTGCCTGCACCTCACCTGCCAGCACCAGGCAGTGCTCTGCATCGAGAATGGTGATGAACTGCGGTACCAGACGCAGGGCCGGATCGCGGCCTGCGGCGATCAGACCGGAAGTTACTGCGGTGCGAGCGACGATCATGGCAGCCGCGAGGTCACCGAAGGTGCCGAGATCGACCTCGCGGTTGATCCACAGCTGATCGAGCGCCGGATCGTCCCAATGCGCACGGCAGTGGCAACTGATCCGCAGGGGCAAGCGGTCCGCGAGGCGCAGATGGGCAAGAACTCCGCCGATCAAGTTGTCGCCGGGACCACGGAAGGCGGTTTGGGGGATGGGTGCGGTCATCTGGATCACTCCGCGACAGGCGGCAGGAGACTCTCTCCCACCCTGAAACCCGTCACGGAACTACCCGCCCATCTCTCCCTCTGGCGGGTGCCCGACCGAGAAGCCGTGCACCCGCCATCTGGGGATCACCCCCCTGCCCTGCCCCGCCAGCCGATGAAGCCCGATGGGCCGTCATAGACGGCATGGCGCGTCTCATCGATGACAAAACCGAACGCGCCGACCTTGTACTCCCCGGAGGGGACAAGGAAGCGACGCTCCTCGGATTGTGGATCGCGCCGCCCGCCGCGCGTGGCGATCACCTCGGTGAAACCGCGATGCTGGTCGGAATAGATCGCCGAGATCACGACCCAGTCTTTCGCGTGATCGCGGGCAAAGGCTTCGCCATCACGCGTGCGGGATTCACCACGGCGCAGCGCCCGGCCATGGATCGCCTCCCAGGCATCTGGCCAGTTGTGGCGCAGGGTCTCTTCGGCTTGGCGCCGCTCAAGCCCAGTAAAGAGATCCGGCCAAGCGGTTGCGACAGCGGCCCATGCGGCATCTTCCTCGTACCAGCCATCAGCCTCGCGCAGCAGGGGATGGACTTGGGCACTGCGGTCCGCCGACAGGTGGAACCCACCATGACCGGAGGTCGAGTGGAAGATCACGCCTTCGCCGTAGCGGACCGCGCCCTGCGATGGTCCCCACGGCGTGCTGGCATGGGCGCGGAACTCCTCCCGTCTGAGGGCAATCTTCTCGCCCTGATGCTCGACCTGTTCCTGAACGACGGCGTGGAAAGCAGCCTCATCGGCAACGTCGCCACCATGGCCATAAAAGTCGGACCGCTTCCAGTCCGACAGGGGCTTGGTGACACGCCAACCGCTGCCGAGGTAATGTCGCCCGTCAGCTATGGGGATCATGGCATAGGCGGCATCGCCGATTCGGGCGACGGTCAGGCCATCGGCACTGCGGCCGAATTCCGGGATGGGGAAAAAGGCGGGCGCGCAAGACGGAACAACTGTGTTCATGCGACGAGCGCCTCCACCGCGTCGATGTCTTCGCCGTTCAGCGCAGCCGTCAGCCATTCATGGGTGCTGATCCAGCCGATACTTTTGCGCGCTCCGAGGTCGATGAAATGCGCGCCACCGCCGAACGCTTCCAATCGGGGCCGGGAACAGGTGTGGGCATAGTCGAAACCCCAGAGGCCGCTGAGGTCGAGATCTTCCGCGAGGCGCAGCACGAAGCGGATGACGCCTTCGACATCGCCCTGCCCATCGTCATGGAACCAGAGCACTGTACTGCCAGGGCCATCCTGCAGCGACAGCGCAAAGCCCGAGAATTCCGGATCGTCCGAGGCCTCGTCTTCCTCGCGCAAGCGCAGGAAGAGGTCGAGTGCCGCGATGGCCTTGTTGGCCATGCCCACATCCAGGACGCAGGAGAAGTGTGTGAAATAGTCAGCCACGATGGGCTCCTTTCAGAATGAAAAACCCGAGGCCCCGTCGGCCGGGTCAGGTTGGGTTGTGATTGGCGGGAGAAATCAGCTCGATTCTGCGGGCTGGGGGATTTTGGCGGCGGCCTGCGCCGCGGCATGGGCCTGCAAGAGGTCGCGGTAGTAGCGCTTGCGCGCCTCGCGCCAGCTGCGGACCGCGAGCGTGTCGGGATGCAACCGGCGGATCGCCGTGCGGACGACCGTGAGGGGAGAGGCTTCAGGCGGAAGACCGAGGTTCTGATATATGCGGCTCATGTCAGGTGACCTCCCTGACGGGCATCGCGAGATGCGGATCGACCTCGGTCTCGATCTTCTGGGTCCGGCCCATCCAGGGCTCGGCCCGGATCGACCGCGCCCAGTCAGCAAAGCTCGGGATGAAACCCAGATCCTCGCGGATATGCTGCTCGCCGACCCAGCGAGTCGGGATGACCCGGCCTGACGACAGGGTCAGGGTTTTACCGTGGATCTGCTCCAGCAGAAAAATTCCCTCCGCATGGTGGCGGAGGGCGCGATGCCGAAAGTCCGCCAGAATGAGCTTCGAGGCATCGAAGAATTCATGACAGCCGAGGTAGTCGTCGACCGTCCCGCCCCATTTTTTCACCGAAGACAGGGCGTGGTGATAAGGATGTGCCATTGCCCCCCCCTCAGAAATCATGGGTGTAGAGTTCGGACGACGTGAACCGTTCGTTGAACTCAAGATGGATGGTCCGGGCGCGGGCATCGATGCAGAATTCGCCATAGGCGCCATCATTGTCCTGCCAGCCGGAATGCGTATCGGAGAGGAGGTCATAGACCAGCTCTTCGACGGCGGCCTCAACGGTCAGACGGCGCTCGGTGGGTGCCCCGCTCTGCCAGTCGATGCCAGCAAAGATGATTTCAGCGGCGGGCAGCGTGATGCTCTGGTCAGTATCACTCCGGGCATCGATGCTTTCGATCTGCCCGCTGTCGCCCGAGCCATCGAAGCTGACCAAAACATGCGCGATGCCGACAAGGCGCAGCCCGTCGAACAGCACCTCCTTGTTCCGGGCGTGCAGCGCCACCTCGGCAGCGTCACGCGCGGCTTGGTCGGCCAGAATGCGGGCCAGTTCGGACGAGATTTCAGGGGCCGGCGCAGCACGGCCGGGAAGATGGATGGTCATTTCGGGATCTCCGGGGAGAGCGAGTTACAGACGAGTCCGCCGCCGCTCTCTCTGTCTCAGCGGGCTCGCCCTGCCCGCTCCCCCCTCGACCTCTCCCTTGCCGAACCCTTCGGTTCGGTGCCTTTTCCCCGGACGAGGGCGCTGATGAAGCGCCCCGGATGGGGGGTGAGGCGCTTGCGCGCCTCACTGCCAGGGGTCGATTTCAAGGGCGACGAGGGTCTCGTCGCCATCGTATTCATCGGACGGCATCGCTGCGTGGGTGCCATCCCCGGCCTGAAACACGACGATCGAGACCATCAGCGTGGCGGCGAGGGAGGCAGCGTATGCGGTGGCATCTTTGTAGGACATGGGGTTGGCTCCTGTCTTCTTGGGGGCGGAGGACCATCCCCCGCGCGACAGGCGCCCGAAGTGTCTGACCGGATCTGCAATCACCCTCGTGCGTTTGGCTCGTCCAAATCCGCGAGGGCGGCACGCTCGCGTAGCCGACCCCTCTGGGGTTGAGTGTCAAAGAGACGGATCAGACCAAGGACAGCGAATGGAAGCGGGGGATGGGGCTTTGACCCCAGACAGGCGCCCTGCCCCGTCACGGGATGCCCACCGCTCGCCAGCCGTGCCGCAACATTGGTCTCAAAGGATCGTCATGTTCCAGACTGGGGTCTCACGAATTTCAATGCTGCCCATGAATACGAGGCGGGCCACGCGCCCGACCCGACCTCTGGCACCAGGCCGCAACGCGCCGAACCTCGCGCTATCAGTCTCCTTCCGGCTGGATCAGCCGTCGCACAAGGGATCGTTGCCCGCATGGGGGGAGACTACCCAGCAGGCTCCAGTCGGACGACCAGAGCCCGGTCCCGGCTCTGCCGGGATGTGCCATAGTCTTCCCTGCCGCAGTTCTGCAGTCGATCGATGCGAAACCCACCTTGAAATCTCCGCACTTGATTGTCAGAAAAACATGAGCGACTTTCTGACATATGATGACGACGTCCGCCTCCGTTCCTGATCGGGTCATGAAGCGTGTTCGCGCAAGCGGACGCGGCAGCGTGTTCACGCCGCGCGACTTCCTCGACTTATCCGCCCGTGCTGCAGTTGATCAGGCTCTGTCACGTCTGGCAAAGGCAGGCCATCTCCGGCGGCTTGCGCGCGGGCTCTACGACTTCCCCAAGTTGCACCCTAAGCTCGGGGCCCTTACCCCCGCACCTGATGATGTGGCACAGGCTCTCGCCCGGGAAACCGGATCGCACTTGCAGATCGATGGCGCACGCGCAGCGAATGCACTTGGCCTCTCGACGCAGGTCGCTGCACGAAGCTCCTGGCTGACGGATGGGCCATCCCGGCGCGTGGTTCTGGGTAAGCGCGTGGTCGATCTCCGCCATGCCTCGCCCAAGCATCTGATCGCGCCTGGCAGCCCGGCAGGAACCGTAGTTCAGGCGCTGCGCCATGTGGGCGTGTCCCGCGCGGCGGATGTGGCCCAAGCGGCGTCACGGACCCTTTCGGACGGCGACAAGAAGATCCTCAGCAAGAGCGCCCCTCAGGCGCCTGCTTGGATGCGCGCAACGCTCTTGTCGATCGCAGGCCTCGGAAATGGTGACAGCCTTAAATAGACAAAACTGTATGCTTCCACAGAAGCGTTGCAATATACGACAACGAGGACTTACAGACCAAAACTAACGACTTATCCGGAGAGTTCACCGCCTGACCATGCCTGTTCCCGCCAACCCCAAAATCTATCACATCGTCCATGTCGACAACCTCGCCTCGATCATCGCGGCGGGCGGTTTGTTCTCGGACGCTGTGATGGCAGGGCGCCCCGGGGGGACGGTGATCGGGATGAGCAGGATCAAGGCGCGGCGCCTAAACGAGCTGAACCTGTCATGCCACCCCACCCTTCGCGTGGGGCAATGTGTGCCGTTCTATTTTTGTTCTCGATCTGTTATGCTGTTCATGATCCACAAACGGAACGAAGAACTGGCCTACACGGGTGGCCAAGAGCCGATTGTGCACCTCGAGGTAGACATGCGTGCAACGATCGAATGGGCGGAAGCCAACAACAGGCGTTGGGCCTTCACCCTGTCGAACGCGGGCGCTTATTATTTCGAAGACCGGTCGGACGTTGCCCACCTTGGTGACATCAACTGGGATTCCGTACGTGCAAGGCAGTGGGCGGGTGCGGCGAAAGAAGGAAAGCAGGCCGAGTTTCTGATCGAGCATTCGTTTCCGTGGCATCTGGTCGAAAGGATCGGCGTTCATTCGCAACTGATCGTGCCTAGGGTCGCCGCAGCAATGCATGGGGCCGTGCATCGGCCGACGCTCGAAATCAGAAACGATTGGTACTACTAGGGGGGATGGCGATGATCAATTACACGACCGGCGATATCTTGAGGGCGGACGCAGAGGCGATCGTCAACACGGTCAATTGCGTCGGCATCATGGGGCGCGGGATCGCGCTGCAATTCAAGAACGCCTTCCCCGACAACTTCAAAGCCTACGAGGCTGCCTGCGGCCGCGAAGAAGTGCAGCCTGGCAAGATGTTCGTTTTCGAAACCCGAACCCTGACCAATCCGAAGTTCATAATCAACTTCCCGACCAAGCGCCACTGGCGCGGCAAAAGCCGGATGGAAGACATCGACTCTGGCCTCAAGGCGCTGGTGGCCGAAATCCGCGAGCGCGGCATCCGATCGATCGCGATCCCTCCGCTGGGCAGCGGGCTAGGCGGCCTGGACTGGGCTGATGTGCGCCCAAGGATCGAAGCAGCGCTGCGGGGTATCAACGATCTGGACGTGATCATCTACGAACCGAACAGCGCCCCTGTGAAGACTCAGTCGCGCGAGGTGCCGAGCATGACCGCAGGGCGCGCGGCGCTGGTTGTGCTGATGCACCGGTATCTGGCCGGTCTGATGGACCCCTTTGTGACGCTGATCGAGGTGCAGAAACTGATGTACTTCATGCAGGAGGCGGGGGCTCCGTTGCGCTTGAACTACATCAAGCATCACTACGGGCCATATGCCGACAACCTGCGCCATGTGCTGACGAAGATCGAAGGTCATCTTGTGTCGGGGTATCACGACGGCGGTGACGCTCCCGACAAGCAATTGGAACTTGTCCCAGGGGCGGTAAAGGACGCCGAGGAGTTCTTGGCCGAACACGGGGACGAACTAAGCCGTTTCGATCGCGTGGGCAGCCTGGTTGAAGGCTTTGAGACTCCATTTGGCCTAGAGCTTCTTGCGACGGTGCATTGGGTGGCAACGCGCGAGAACGCTCGGTCGCCAGACGAAGCGGTTGCAAAGGTTTATGCTTGGAATGAACGCAAAAAGCGGTTCTCCGCCCGGCAAATCGACATCGCCTATAAGACTCTTGGAGCCAAAGGCTGGCTGACTGCTGCTTGAATTCCACTTCTCAAGCACGGTTACTGCGGAAAATATTCCGCAGTAACTTCCGAACTTATGCCAAGCAAGTGGGCACGGACTCTATGGCAATGTGCTGCTAGAATCTCAGCAATTCATATGCTGCAAACACAACGCTTCGGCCCCGGTCTTTCGACCGGGGCTTTTGCCTTGGTGATCAGTCGCCGCGGCGGGTGTTGGGGCGGGACCAGATGAGGCTGTAGCCCTCGCCGTCCTCGTCATCGAAGAGGTTGGCGTAGATCGGGGCGGCGAAGCTCGGATCGTCCAGCTTCAGGCCCAGGTATTCGCGGCCCTCGTTCGATTTCTTCGTCCAGGCGGCGCCGATCTCGGCGCGGCCGACCAGGACCCGGTGGGAGGGCGCGTTCTCGCCCGAAGCCCGCAGGTCGGGGACGAGGCGCACGCCCTTGGCCTGCAGGCTGAGGGTAAAGATTTCGCCGGTGTATTCGGTGCCGGTCTTCTTGAAAGTGCCGATGGTCGCCATGTTTTTTCTCCGTTTTGCTCTGTTTCGGGCCCGCGTCCTTGCGGCCTCGATGGCGATCGACAGCCCGGAGGCGACCGCTGGCGCACCCCCATCCTCCGGGGTCCCCGGCACGCCTGCGTGCTGGGGTGGGGCTGGGGGCTAGACAGCACAGGAGGAACTTTCTTGCCGCGCGAGGAATGGCGGTGCTTGCCACCGACAGGGGAAGAAAGTTGTGACGACGCTGTTGCGCCGAAGCGGTCGAGGCGAAGACGTCCTTCGGGCAGATCAGCCCATCACCAGAGGCCGTTGGA
>JAJXZX010000004.1 GCA_021779835.1 Pseudomonadota bacterium
AAGCCAAATGGAAAGCCTGAAGCTGGCCGTCGATCAGGCCCAGCGCAATCTTGGCCGCACCGTGTTGCGTGCGCCGGTTGATGGCGTGGTGGCCAACATCGGCGTGCGCGAGGGTGATCTGGTGTCACCGGGGCAAAAGATCGCGGCAATCGTGCCGGTCGATGCGATCTATATTTCCGCCAACTTCAAGGAGACCCAACTGGCGCGGGTTGCGCCCGGGGCAAAGGCCAATGTGACGATTGATGCGATTGACGGTAAGACCTTTACCGGCACCGTCGCCTCGGTCGCGCCGGCCACGGGGGCGATGTTCTCGCTGCTGCCGCCGCAGAACGCGACGGGCAACTTCACCAAGGTTGTGCAGCGTGTGCCGGTGCGCATCACTCTGCCGAAAGAGGTGCTGGACAGCGGCAAGCTGCGCGCAGGTCTGAGCGTTAACGTCAACGTCGACAGCCGCACCCTGCCCGCAGCCTCGGGCAATTAAGATGGCACCCGAAGGCTCTCTAACACCGCGCCGGGTCTTCGCGTTTCTCGCGATGGTTTTTGGCATGTTCATGGCGATTCTGGATATCCAGATCGTCTCTGCCTCGCTGTCGGAAATTCAGGCGGGCCTTGGCGCCAGCCTTGACGAGGTGGCGTGGGTGCAGACCGCCTATCTGATCGCGGAGGTCATAATGATCCCGCTGTCGGGCATCCTCGGGCGCATCCTGTCAACCCGTGTCCTGTTCACCGCCTCGGCGGTCGGCTTCACCGCGGCCAGTTTCCTGTGTTCGACCGCGACCAACATCGACCAAATGATGCTTTACCGCGCCATTCAGGGCTTTATCGGCGGCGGCATGATCCCAAGCGTGTTTGCTGCGGCGTTTACCATCTTCCCGCCGTCGAAACGCAACATCGTCTCGCCCATGATCGGTTTGATCGCGACCCTTGCGCCGACCATCGGGCCAACCGTAGGCGGGTATCTGAGCGACACCTATTCCTGGCACTGGCTGTTTCTGGTCAACGTGCCGCCGGGCATTCTGGTGGCGATTGCGGCGTGGAACCTGATCGACTTTGACAAGCCAGAGCCGAAGCTGTTGGCCGACTTTGACTGGTACGGCATGCTCGGCATGGCGGCATTTCTGGGCGCGCTGGAATATGTGCTGGAGGAAGGCGCCAAGAACGATTGGCTGCAGGACGGCACGGTGCGCATGATGGCGATCATCAGTGCGGTGGGTTGTGTAGTCTTCTTTTGGCAAGCGTTTCGGGCGCGCCAGCCCGTGGTGGATCTGACCGCCTTTACCAACGTGAACTTTACCGTCGGCTGCGTATTTTCCTTCGTGCTTGGCATCGGGCTGTATGGCCTGACCTATCTTTACCCGGTCTATCTTGCCGGAATCCGCGGCTATAACAGCCTGATGATCGGCGAGACGATGTTCGTGTCGGGCTTGGCCATGTTCCTGACCGCCCCGGTTGTGGGTGCTCTGGCAAGCAAGATCGACCTGCGGCTGATCCTGATGGCAGGCTTCTTTGGCTTTGGCGTCAGCACATGGATGCTGACCTATATGACCGATCAGTGGGATTTCAGCGAGCTTTTGGTGCCGCAGATCCTGCGAGGCATTTCGCTGATGACCTGCATGGTTCCGATCAACAACCTGTCGCTGGCTACCTTGCCACCGGCGCGGCTAAAGAACGCGGCGGGGCTGTATAACCTGATGCGAAATCTGGGTGGGGCGGTCGGGCTGGCGATTATCAACACGCTGCTGACCCAGCGCACGACGATGCATTACCAGCGTTTGCAGGAAGGTCTGACATGGGCCAATGCGCAAGCCACGACCCAGCTCTCGGCCATGGCACAGAACCTGACGGCGCAGGGTGTCGCAGATCCGCAGACCGGCGCGCTGTCAATGTTGTCGGGCATTGTGACAAAGCAGGCGACCATGCTGACCTTCATTGACGTGTTCGATCTGCTGACCGTGTTGTTCGTCGCGCTGTCCTTGCTCGCAATGGCGATGCGGCGCCCGGCGGCAATGGGCGGCGGTGGCGGCGGTCACTAGGGCCGCGTCAGAGCTTTTCGAACAGTAGGAACGTCATCATCCGGAACGGCGGCCACGCCTTGTTTTCAATCAGGCGGAGGCCGCTTTCCCCCATCACCCGGTCGATGGAAAAGTCGGAATGCCAGCCGAGCAGGTCGGCAAACGGCGCGGAAAACCGCTCGATCCGGGAAAGAAACCCCTCGTCGCGGGCGAAGTGGTTGGTGATCAGCACACGCCCGCCGGGGCGGCAAACGCGGGCCATTTCGGCGACCACACGCTCAGGCTCCGGCACCACCGACATGATGTGCATCGCCGTCACCGTGTCAAAGCTGTTGTCGGCAAATGTCAGCGCGCGGGCGTCCATCTCGATCAGGTCCTTGACCTGCGAAAGGCCGCGTTCGCGCACCTTTGTGCGGGCTTTGCCCAGCATCTCGGCGCTGAAGTCGATGCCGGTGACGGCGGCGGCGCTGTTGTAATGGGGCAGCGACATGCCGGTGCCCACGCCGACCTCAAGCACGGTGCCGTGGCGCGTGTTGATATAGTCCACCGCCCGGCGTCGCCCGACATTGGTCACGGCGCCAAAGGTCTTGTCATAGACCGGCGCCCAACGTGCGTAGGATTTCTGAACTGCTTGAATATCCAACGTCAGACTCCGTGTTTGCGTTTGGCCCGCCGCGCCGCGCGCCATGACCAGAAGATCCCGGCGAAATAGGCCAGATCCAAGGTCACAAGCGTTGCCCAAGGGTAGCTAAGCAACGCAGCGATCACCGCCACGAAACCGATGAGAAAGAACTTGGTATGCTCGCGCGAGATGGTGACCGATTTCAGCGACCATGTCGGGATGCGGCTGATCATCAATAGACCGACGCAGATGACATAGACGGCGATCACGCCGCCCGGAATCACTGGCCCCTGTTTCAGCATGAAGGTCACGAACAGCGGCAGCATGGCGAGGAATGCGCCCGCGGGGGCAGGCACGCCGACGAAAAAGCGTTTGGCGTCCGCGCTCATCTCTGACTTGTTGCCCACGTTGAAGCGGGCAAGCCGCATGACGCAGCACAGCACATAGACCACAGCAGCGATCCAGCCGACATCGCGCATGTCCTGAAACGCCCAGATGTAGATCATCAGGCCCGGCGCCACGCCGAAATCAAGAAAATCGGCCAGCGAGTCGAGTTCGGCGCCAAGCGCGCTTTCGCTTTTCAGCATCCGCGCCAGACGCCCGTCAAGCCCGTCCAGCACGCTGGCGACAAGGATCAGTTGCACCGCAATTTCAAAATTACCCTGAAACGCGAAGCGCAGCGACGAGAGGCCGGCGCAGATTGCGGCCACCGTTATCAGGTTCGGCAACAGAAGGATGATTGGCAGTTGCACCTTGGGTTTTTCCGCCTCGTCGTCCATGGTTCAGCCCGTTCGCCCTGTCCGTGCCGCCTCGTGCGAGGTCAGATCGGCCAGCACCGTTTCGCCCGCGATGGTGCCCTGCCCCACCGTGACCAACGGCTCCACCCCCTCGGGCAGATAGACGTCCACCCGGCTGCCAAAGCGGATCAGGCCAAAGCGTTCGCCGGTTAGCAGCGGCTGCCCGGTCTTGGTCCAACACACGATGCGGCGCGCCACCAGTCCGGCGATCTGCACCACGGCAATCTGGCGCCCGTCAGCAAGCTCCAGACACAAACCGTTACGCTCGTTATCCTCGCTCGCCTTGTCCAGCGAGGCGTTGAAGAATTTGCCCGGACGGTAAGCAACCGACAGAACCTTGCCGGCAATCGGCGCGCGGTTCACATGGCAGTTGAACACGTTCATGAAAACGCTGACCCGCGTCAGGGCGTCGGGCGCCATTCCCAGCTCGCGCGGCGGCACGGCGCGTTCGATCAGCGAGACCACGCCATCGGCCGGGCTGATGATCAGCCCTTCGCGGGTGGGGGTGGTCCGTTTGGGGTCGCGGAAGAAGTAATAGCACCACACCGTCAGCCCGACGCCGATCCAGCCCAGCGGGGCAAAAAGCCAGAACAGCACCGCCGTGATGACCGCAAAGATCGCGACGAACTTGATCCCCTCGGGGTGCATCGGTTTGATAAATGTTCCGAGCATGGTCATGGATGTCAAACCGCCGCTGAGGATATTGCTTGGCCCCTACGCATACAGTGATGCGAGGGCAATGCAACCCGCGATCGCCGCATAGGCGCGGCAAAGCGCCGAGCGACGTATGAGGCGGGTAAAGTGCTGAATGGTACCGACACCCCGGCTCGAACGGGGGACCCCCAGATCCACAATCTGGTGCTCTAACCAACTGAGCTATGTCGGCACTTGGGGGGCGTTTACCGCCCCCCCTGAGCGATTGCAAGGCTTGTTTGGCGCTGGAGACGCGGGATTTGTGCCGGTTACAAGTCGATCTGCCAGATCTGGTCGATAACGTCCTGGCCAAAGGCGAAAGTGGGCGTTTCCTCGGTCACGCGAAAACCATAGGCGGCGTATAGCGCACAGGCGGCTTGGTGGCTGGCATGGGTCCACAGAACCATGCGGCGATAGCCCTTTTCGCGCGCGTAGGTGAGGCAAGCCTCCAGCAGTTTGCGGCCCAGCCCGGTGCCGCGCGCGGCGGGCTCGACCAGAAACAGGCGCAGTTTCGCCACCTCAGCATCCACCCGCACACAGAAGATCGAGCCTAGGCGCAAACCGTCGCGTTCGGCGATCCAGCCACGCTCAACGGCAGGGTTATGCGTGCGTATGAAATCCGCAAGGATTTCGGCGACCAGCGCCTCAAAGGTGGCGTCATAGCCCTCCTCCTCGGCGTAAAGGCGGGCGTGGCGTTCAATGATCCAGCCGGCGTCGCCGATCTGGATGTCGCGCAACAAAACATCTGCCATCGGGCCCTCCATCGCGTCAGGAAAGAAGATTTGCGGCGACCCGTCAAGCATCCTTGCCCTTGTCAGCCGCCGCATTCGACGCTAGCGAAGGGGGAAATAGGGGGTCGTCATGAGCATCGACAAACAAAGCGACATTGCCGCGAATATCCAGATCGGCCCGACGACACTGGGCATGGTGCGGATTTATATCGAGGCTGAAGGCGTGGAACTGCCCTTGGATTTCGAGCCGGAAGAGGCCGAGGAAATCGCCGAGGAATTGCTGGCAGCAGCGCGGATGGCGCGCGAGGCAGGCACGCCCGCGCCGAGTGGCAAGAAGAAGTAGTCAGTCGTCCGACTCGGCACCGATGCCCACAAGGGGTGGCCGCCGCGGATCACGCAGGGCCTGCAAGCGTAACGCAGCGTGGCGTGCGAATTTATGCACGATCACTTTACGCCGCGCCGGTGCCAGCCGCGTTTCCGGCCCCATCCGCACGATTTCGGCGTCATAGGCGTCGGCCAGCAGCAGGCCAGTGCCCTCCGGCAGCAGCTCTGTCGGGAAATCGGCGTCCACCGCCCAGAAGAACCGATCGCACCATTCCAGATAGCCCTGCCATTTGCGGTCGGTGATGAAATCTGTGCGGCTGGATTTACACTCGATCACCCAGACCTCGCCCTTGGGGCCCAAGGCCATCACATCGACCCGCAATCCCGGCGTCGGCACCAGTTCCACCAGGCTTACAAAGTCATGGCTGATCAGGTGGCGACAGACACCACGCGCAAGCAGTTGACCGGGGGCGAGATCGTTGGGCATGGGGCAAATATGAACAAGACGTGAACATCTGTCCAGATCGAAGATGATTCCGGCGGCTTTCAATGCAAATTCACGCGCCCCTTGCCAGCGACCGAGGACGCGCCTATCTGTTGGTTCGGCGGGTTCTGCCCTACACGTGACGGGCCCTTTTCCAGTGGCCGATAAGCATCTCCGAGGGAGCTGGCTCTGTCTGGATCCTGGTCCAGATACCTGGCGCCCACCTGGTACAACCAGGCTCTCGGGAAATTCACGCTCGCACGGTTGCCGCGGTTCCCGCCGCCTTACTTCCCCCCGGCAATTGTAAAAATAGCGCTTAGCGCTGCGGGCTTAGTTAGCAGCGCTTAGCGCTGCGGGCTTAGTTAGCAGCGCTTAGCGCTGCGGGCGGCGCGGAGCGTTGGCAGCCGCCTCGACGCGCAGTGGCGTCATCTCGGCGCGACGCACCGGCATACGGCGGCCACCCTTGGGGCCTTCGTCGTCCTCAGCCAGTTGCATCACCGCGATGGCAAATTGCACGCCCGCGAACACGACCCCGTTCGAGACGAACAGCATCAGTCCGGCGACCCAGCCCATCGAGGTGTGCAGCACCAGATGGTTCAGCCCGGCGACGTTCATCCACACGATCATCACGCAGAACAGGGCCGCAACCGCAAAGCCGATCAGAACGTGGCGGATGTAAAGGCGGACGAGCTCGGGCATGATGCGATTCCTGTTAACTATTTGACATAGAATAGCGCGAAATCGCGAAAGGCAAACGGGCCTTCTGGTCGCAGGCGAAGAAAGTTGCGCCTCACCCCGCGCAATCAAGCAGATCATTGCGGGGGGAGGGGAGCCGTCAAAGCCCGGCGGGATGCGCCTCATGCGCCATGTGGTCGAGCACGGCGTTGACGAATTTCGCCTCTTTGCCATCGGGGAAGAACGCCTTGGCGATGTCAACGTATTCGGTGATGACCACTTTCGGCGGTGTTTTGGATTCGACCAACTCCGCCCCGCCCGCACGGAACAGTGCGCGCAGGGTCGGGTCGATGCGCGCGATCGGCCATTTCGCCACCAGCGCGCGGTCGGTCATCTGGTCGATTTTAGCCTGCCAGTTCACTGCATCGCTCATCAGCTTGCGAAACAGGTCAACGTCGCCCTCGGCCATTTCGTCGTCGTCATAGACGGCGCCGAAGCGGTGGGTTTCAAATTCGCGGGTGATCGCTTCGACGGTTTGGCCCGAGGCCTCCATCTGAAACAGCGCCTGCACGGCGTAAAGACGTGCAGCGGACTTCATCTGGCGCTTGTCGGGCTTGGCGGTCATGCGGTCTTGGATCCTTCATCGGCGATCTGCACCGGCTCGCCTGCGGGGCGGAAGCCGATGCCTTTGGTCTGGCGCGACCATTTGCGCGAAAGCGCGATCAGGTGCAAGGCCGCAGCAGCAGCGCCGCCACCTTTGTTCTGCCCGGCAGCCTCGGCGCGCACCACCGCTTGCTCGCGGTTCTCGACCGTCAGGATGCCGTTGCCGATGCAGGCGCCCTGCAACCCCAGCAGCGACAGCGCGCGAGAGCTGTCGTTGCACACCGTATCATAATGCGTCGTCTCACCCCGGATCACGCAGCCAAGCGCCACATAGCCATCGTAATTCGCCTGCCGTTCTGCCAGCGCGATGGCGGTCGGCACCTCCAGCGCGCCCGGCACCTCGATCAGCTCATGCGTGCCGCCCGCAGCCGCGATGGTGGCGATGGCGCCTGCGACCAGTTGATCGGCGATGTCCTTGTAATAGGGCGCCACAACGATCAGCAGCGCGACCGGCTTATCAAAGCTGGGCAGCGCCAGGGTGTAGTGCGTTTCAGAAGCAGCCATCATTCACTCCATCGGGATCGGGCGAGTGCCGGTGATCGACAGGCCATAGGCCTCAAGTCCGACAACCTTGGGCGTGCGCGAATTGGTCAACAGCGTCAGTTGGGTGATGCCAAGCTGCGACAGGATCTGCGCTCCGATGCCGTATTGCCGCAACGTCTGCGGCGAGGCGGAATCGTCGCCCACCAGCTTCATATGCGTGTCGCGCAACAGGACCAGCGCGCCGCGCCCCTCTTTCGCGATCAGCCGCATGGCATGGCCGAACTCTGCCGCGCGCCCTGCACCGCCAAGGCCGACCACGTCCAGCATCGGGTCCAACGTGTGCATCCGCACCAACACGGGATCGGCACCCGACAGATCGCCCTTGATCAACGCGATATGTTCGGCGCCCTGCGTCGCGTCGGTGTAAATCCGCATCGCCCATTCGCCGCCGAATTCGGAATGCACGATTTTTTCCGAGGTCACCCGCACCAGATTGTCGTGCCGCCGCCGATAGGCGATCAGGTCGGAAATCGTGCCGATCTTCAGGCCGTGCAGTTGCGCAAAGCTGACCAGATCGGGAAGGCGCGCCATGGTGCCGTCCTCGTTCATGATCTCGCAGATCACGCCCGAGGGGTTCAGGCCAGCCAGCCGGCTGACGTCCACCGCGGCCTCGGTATGGCCGGCGCGCACCAGCACGCCACCTTCGCGCGCGCGCAATGGGAAGACGTGGCCCGGCGTGGCGATGTCCGCCGCGCCCTTGGTCGGGTCGATGGCCACCGACACCGTGCGTGCCCGGTCATGCGCCGAGATGCCGGTGGTGACACCTTCGCGCGCCTCGATCGACATGGTGAACGCGGTTTCGTGGCGCGAGGAGTTCTTGGGGCTCATCAACGACAGCCCAAGCGCGTCGATGCGCTCGCCCGGCAGCGACAGGCAGATCAGCCCGCGCCCGTAGGTCGCCATGAAGTTGATCGCCTGCGGCGTTGCCATCTGCGCGGGGATCACCAGATCGCCCTCGTTCTCGCGGTCTTCATGGTCCACGAGGATGAACATCCGCCCGTTGCGGGCGTCCTCGATGATGTCCTCGATCGAAGATATTGCGTCGGAATAGTCGGTGCGTTTTGGATCGGTCATGGTGGGCCTCTTTTGTCCACTCCCGGATACTGGAAAGGGCGCGCCTTGACCAGAGCGTCCAACCGTCCCGTAACGCCGAAGATTGCGCGCTGACGCAGGGGATCGGTGCGCACTGGGGAAAGTTGGATCAGCCAGCGGCGAAATATCGGTCGGCGGTCAGGTATCCGGCCAGCCCACCAGCGGCGCACCATTCGCGTTCCAGCGCGCTGTCGCCCACCAGGATCACCCGGTCGCCGGGCACGCGGGCAAGGGCCGCGCGCAAATGGCGACGCTGTTCGGCCCAAGGTGCCAGCGCCAGCGGCGCGTCGGCGGCATCGTCAAGCATTACCGCCGCAGCGCGCAATTCGTCGGGAAGCAGCGGCCGCTGTGCCAGCCCGATGCGCTGCACCGCCACCAGCGCCGCCAACCGCGCGGCGCGATCTTGCGGCAGGGCTGCGCGCACGGGAAACACCCGCAGCGCGTTGGATGAAAACAGGAAAGCGACCACATCATGCCCGCTGGCCGCACGAACCGACGCATAGGTGCGATAATCCAACCCTAGCTCCGCCGCGCGACGCACGCGACCGCGCAACACCTCTATCGGCAGATGCGGCAACAGATCGGCCCGCGCCTTGGTCCAGCAATGTGTGCGCCAGGCGTGGCCCGGCTCCATCGTCGGGCCGCCGTTATGACCGGGGCCCGCCACGCTTAAACGCCCCAGTCGCGCAGCCGCGCCACATACCGCGCCAGCGTGTCAATCTCTAGGTTGACGAGCTGCCCCACCGCCACATCGCCCCACGTTGTCATTTTCTGGGTGTGCGGGATGAAGTTGACGCCGAAATCGCAGCCCTCGACCTCATTCACGGTCAACGAGGTGCCGTTAAGCGCCACCGATCCCTTGGGCGCGATGAACCCGGCCAAAGCCTCCGGCGCGCGGAACGTCACGCGCGTGCTGTCGCCTTCCCGGCGCAGCGCCACGACCTCGGCCACGCCATCGACATGGCCCGACACGATGTGCCCGCCCAACTCGTCGCCCACCTTCAGCGCGCGTTCGAGGTTGATGCGCTTGCCCTGCCCCCAGCCGTTTCGCCCGATGTTGGTTTTCGACACCGTTTCGGCCGAGATTTCAACGTCGAACCAAGGCTCAGGCCCCGCACCGGTCGCGATCACCGTCAGGCAGACGCCATCGCAGGCGATCGAGGCACCAAGATCTATGCCCGCCACGTCATAATGCGTCGCGATGCGCGCGCGCAAATCGCCGCGCTGCTCCAACTCGACGATGCGTCCGATATCGGTGATGATGCCTGTGAACATGGGCCGCTCCTTTAGCTGCCCAAGGCCTAGCTTTCCAAAGGCCCGCTTGCAAGACCTGCCAACCCTGCGCGGGCTTTAACCGCAACCTCACTTTTTTGCGTATTCTGCGCGGCAATCGACACAATCTTGCCCACCAGTCGTGCAAAGGTCTTGATTCTTAGTGACAAATAGGTGGCACCGCTGCAAACGGTAAAGGCCGCACACGCGATGCGGCAAGGGTAGCAAACGAATGACCAACACCTCGGGGGCGGGCCGCCGCTTCCTGTTCCTGCAAGGCCCGCACGGCCCCTTCTTCCACCGGCTTGGCGCAATGCTGCGCTCTGCGGGGGCACAGGTGTGGCGCGTCGGCTTCAATCAGGGCGACCGGGCGTTTTGGTTCAACGCGCCCAGCTACATCGCCTACCAAGGCACGCCGGAGGAATGGCCAGAGGCGTTTGCCGACCTGATAACCCGCCACCAGATCACCGATATCGTGCTTTATGGCGACACGCGACCAATCCATGCACAAGCCGTCCAACATGCCAAACGCGCCGGGCTGACGGTGCATGTGTTCGAGGAAGGCTATCTGCGCCCCTATTGGGTCACCTATGAACGCGACGGTGCCAACGGGAATTCCCGCCTGATGAGCCTCAGCGTGCCGCAGATGCAGGCCGCGTTGGCGCAGCTAGACATGGATCTGCCCGACGCGCCCGCCCGTTGGGGCGACATGCGCCAGCATGTGTTTTACGGCGCGCTTTATCATTACTTCGTGCTGACCCGCGGTTCTGCCTACCGCAATTTCCGCCCCCACCGCGCGATCACTGTGCGCAAGGAATTCCAGCTTTACCTCAAACGCCTGCTGTTGATGCCGCTGCATAAGGCAGAACGGTTCTTGGCCAGCCAACGCATCAAACTTGGCGGCTTTCCCTATCACCTTGTGCTGATGCAACTGGAACATGACGCAAGCTTTCAGATGCATAGCCCGTTCGGCACGATGTCCGAATTCATTGCGCTGTGCATCGAGGGGTTTGCCAAAGGGGCGCCCCAGCATCATCACCTTGTCTTCAAGGCGCATCCGCTGGAAGACGGCCGCGTGCCGGTCAAGCAGGACATCACCCGCATCGCGGCGCAACATGGTGTGGAGCATCGCGTTCACTTTGTGCGCGGCGGCAAGCTCGCCGGGCTTTTGAACCACGCCCGCAGCGCGGTCACCGTCAACTCTACCGCCGCACAGCAGGCGCTGTGGCGCGGCTTGCCACTGAAGGTATTCGGCGATGCCGTCTATGCAAAACCTGAATTCGTCTCGACCCAACCGCTGGCAGAGTTTTTCACCCACCCGACGCGCCCCGATAGCCGCGCCTACCGCGATTACCGCCACTATCTGCTTGAAACATCGCAGGTTCCCGGCGGGTTCTATTCGGCCCTTGGGCGGCGTGAATTGCTGCGGCAGGTCGTCGATATGATCCTTGCGCCGGAGGATCCTTATGATGCGCTCAGCTCTGGCAACGCGGCACCCCGGCAACAGTTGCGCGTCGTGAATTGACCTGAGGAAAGCAGACTGGTTTTTTATTCCGCTTTTCTGTAGCTTAACAAAAAAAACTTGAGGCAGTCGCCGAAAAGGAACCAGAGCAGTGAAATCTATTGCATCCAAAGGGGTCAAAACGTTGACCCTCGTCGCGCTTGTTGCGCTGTTGGGCTCGTGCGGCGTTCCGCGCAGCGGTCCTAACAAAAGTGAAATTTACGCGGGGTCCGAACTAAAATCCGGCGACGCATTCGTGGTTCAGGTCAATGACCGGGTGACACGCGCGACATCGGTTGTGCCCGCTCTGGGCTTCTCCTCCGACTTCAAGAATGCGGGCCTTATCGGGTCCGACACGATCTCGGCGGGCGACAATCTGGCCATCACCGTCTATGAAAACGTTGCCAACCCGTTGCTGGGTGTGCCGGGGCAAAAAGCGTCGATTCTGAACAACGTGCAGGTGGATGCCGCCGGCTTTATCTATGTGCCCTATGCGGGGCGCATCAAGGCGGCTGGTAACACGACCGAGGCGCTGCGACAGGCGATAACCCGCAAGCTATCCACCCAAACGCCCGACCCGCAGGTCCAGATCGGCCGCGTCCCCGGTGACGGATCAACCGTGACGGTTGAGGGCGCTGTCGGGTTGCAGGGCGTCTATCCGATCACCCAATCGACGCGCACACTATCCGCTATGATCGCGAAAGCGGGCGGTGTTGCGATTGCTGTGGACTCGGCTCTTATTCAGGTGACGCGTGGTCGCAAGACCGAAAAGGTCTGGCTTAACGACCTGTACACCAACCCGAGCCTAGACATCGCGCTGCGCAGCAGTGACAAAATCTATGTTGAACGTGACCTGCGCGCCTTTACGGCTCTTGGTGCGACTGGCGCTCAAAACCGGGTGCCCTTCACCACACAGACCCTGTCCGCGATCGAGGCCATCGCGCAGGTTGGTGGTCTGAACACCATGGTTGCCGATCCCAAAGGTGTCTTTGTGTTCCGCAACGAACCGGCAGAAATCGCCAATGCCGTTCTGGGCCGCACCGACCTGGTCGGATCGCAGCGCATGATCTATGTGCTTGATCTGACGGCACCCAACGGAATGTTCAACGCGCGGGACTTCATGATCCGCGACGGCGACACCGTCTTCGTAACCGAGGCACCGTTCGTCCAGTGGCAGAAATCTCTGTCGGTTGTTACTGGCGCTGTCAGCGGCCTTCAGACCGTCAGCACCGCTGCAACTGGCAAAAGCCTGGGCACCACCATCAGCGGCCACTGAGGCAGCTTGGGCGAGAATGCCAATACCAATGCCGCCGGGGAGCCCACTCCCCGGCGGCTTTTTTGTTACGCGGGTGGCCTGCTGCGGCCCGGTCGCGTCATTCGCATCCTGACGCTTGCAGGGCTGAAACCCCGGATCGGCCTGCCCTCCTCCGACGATCTCGTCGGGGTCTGGGGCCGCAGTCCGCTTGCCCATCGCGGCGAGACTATTGCGGCAAAGCGCGGCGCCAAGCTGTTGCGCATCGAGGATGCCTTTCTGCGCTCCATCCACCCCGGTCGGATGGGCGCCCCGCCAATCGGCCTGCTTCTGGACCAAAGCGGCGTGCATTTCGACGCCTCCACCCCCAGCGATCTTGAACAGATGCTGCTGCGCGATCCGCTGGACGATGGCGCACTTTTGACCCGCGCGCGCGATGGCATCGGGCGGCTGATGGCGTCGGACCTGTCGAAATACAACAGCCATGACCAAGCCCTGCCCCCGCCAGCGCCCGGATATGTGCTGGTGGTCGATCAGGTGCGCGGTGATGCCTCTGTCCGTTTTGGCGGCGCGACAGAGGCCACCTTCCGCGAGATGCTGGTTTTCGCGCAAGAGGAACACCCGGGCAAACGGGTAATCATCAAGTCCCATCCCGAATCTATCGCAGGCCTGCGGGTTGGCTATTATGGGCCAGAACACGTCTCGGCGCGGGTCAGCCTGCTTGCCGATCCGATCTCGCCATGGGCGCTGCTGGAGGGGGCGGTGGGCGTCTATACCGTGTCCTCGCAACTGGGGTTCGAGGCGATCCTTGCCGGTCACCGGCCGCGTGTGTTCGGCAAGCCGTTCTATGCAGGCTGGGGCCTGACGGCGGATGAGAACCCGGTGCCACGGCGGCACCGCATCCTGACCCGGCCGCAGTTGTTCGCGGCGGTAATGCTCAAATATCCGGTGTGGTACGACCCCTGCCGCGACCAGCTTTGCCGGTTCGAGGACGCGCTCGACCATATGGAGGCCGCGGTGCGCGCCTATCGCGAGGATCGTCATGGCCATGTTGCGGTCGGGATGCGGCTGTGGAAACGCGGGCCGCTGCAAAAGGTGTTTGGCGGCGAAAAGCGGCTGCGGTTCGAGGAAAACCCGGCGCGCGCGCTGGATCGGGCGCGGACCGAGGGGCGTGAGTTGTTGGTTTGGGCGGGTAAGGATTCGGACGCACTGACAGGGGATGTCGTCAAGCGGCGGGTCGAAGACGGCTTCCTGCGCTCACGCGGGCTGGGCGCGGCTTTGGTGCCAGCGCTTTCGCTGGTAACCGACGATCTGGGGATCTACTACGACCCGACCAAGGAAAGCCGGTTGGAGCGGCTGATCCTGAGCGGGCCACCGCCGGGCGGGGTCGCGCGGGCGGAGAGGTTGCGGGCGCGGCTGATCCGCGACGGTCTGTCGAAATACAATCTGGGTGGCGGTCTGCCGGACATGCCAGTGGGGCACCGGATCTTGGTGCCGGGTCAGGTCGAAGACGACGCCTCGATCCGGTTGGGGACGGACGCGGTTGCCACCAACCTTGCTCTGCTGGAACGCGTGCGCGCGGAAAATCCGGGGGCGGTTGTGATCTACAAGCCGCATCCTGATGTCGAGGCTGGCCTTCGGACGGGGGCGGTGCCAGAGGCAGACCTGGCGCGGTTGGCGGATGTTGTTGCCCTCCATGCCGATCCGGTCGCGCTGATCGAAGTGGTGAATGAGGTGTGGACCATGACCTCGGCCTTGGGGTTCGAGGCGCTGATCCGCGGGGTGGCGGTGACTTGCCTTGGCGCTCCGTTTTATGCGGGCTGGGCGCTGACGCGGGATCTGGGGCAGGTTCCGGCGCGGCGGCGGGTTCGGGTGGAAATGGAGGCGCTGATCCACGCCGCGTTGATTGCCTATCCGCGCTATTTCGACCCGGTGAGTGGCCTTGCCTGTCCGGTCGAGGTGGTGGCGGAACGGCTGGCGAAGGGCGAGGTTCCGCGGCTGGGGCCAGTCAATCGGGGGCTGTCCAAGCTTCAGGGGCTTCTGGCGAGCTACGCCTGTCTTTGGCGCTAATGGTGCGCTGTGATGCACTCAGGTACACTATTGATATTAAGTGATTACCAGAATTTCACCTGATTTCACGGGATCTATTGGGGCTGGCGTGCCGCTTCGCGGAGGATATTTCGACCAAAGCAATGGGCAGGTCACACCTTGTCTTACGTTGCCCGACGCCAGTGGTGGAGGATGTCGCCGCCGATGGCGCGGGCTTCGACCAGCTGGAAACGCGGGGCGCTGGCGAGCGTATCGAGGCCGAGGGCGCCTAGGGCGGGTTGACCCTCAGCGCCGAGTGCCACGCCCGCGGTGAAGCCGATCAGTTCGTCCACCAGACCGGCGGAGAGGAGCGAGGCGGCGAGGCTACCGCCACCTTCGCAAAAGACGCGGGTAAGGCCTGCGGCGCCGAGGGCGGCCAGCATCGCGGCGGGGTCGAGGTGGCGACCGATGAGCGTCGGCACGGATAGCAGCGTCGCGCCAAGGTCTTGCCAGCGCGCCTGCGTCGCGGCGCTGGATTGGGCGGGGTCGTGCAGGAGCCAGAGCGGCACCTCGCGGGCCGAGCGGGCAAGTTGGCCATCGGACGCAAGATCAAGGCGGCGGGCGGCGACAACGCGCACGGGTTGGCGCACGGGACCAAAACCGCGCACCGTCAGCATCGGATCATCGGCGCGCGCAGTGCCCGCGCCGACCAGAACTGCGTCGTGGCTGTGGCGCAGGGCATGGACGTGATGGCGCGCCGCTGGTCCGGTGATCCAGCGGCTTTCGCCGGTGGCGGTGGCGATGCGGCCATCGAAGCTGCTGGCGAGTTTGAGGGTGAGGAGCGGGCGGCCTTGCGAAACGCGCAGCAGGAAGCCCGCGTGGGCCTCGGTCGCGGCGCGCGCTTCGACATGTTCGGTCACATGAATGCCAGCGGCGCGCAGTATGTCGTGGCCCCGCCCCGCGACGCGGGGGTCGGGGTCTTGCAACGCGGTGACGACACGCGCAACGCCTGCGGCGATCAGCGCCTCGGCGCAGGGCGGGGTTTTGCCGTGATGGGCGCAGGGCTCCAGCGTGACATAGGCGGTGGCACCACGCGCAGCCGCGCCAGCCTGTGCAAGGGCGCGGACCTCGGCATGGGGGCGGCCCCCCGGCTGGGTCCAGCCGCGCCCGACGATGCGGTTATCCTTGACGATGACACAGCCGACCGCAGGGTTGGGCCATGTCTGCCCCAGGCCCCGCGCACCGAGCGCGAGCGCGTGGCGCATGTGGGCGCGGTCCGCCTCGGCCTGCGGGCTCACTCGTCGGCGGCGCCGTCCGGGCGCAGTTCGGACATGAACTTGTCAAAGTCGCCCGCCGCCTGGAAGTTGCGGTAAACGCTCGCAAAACGGACATAAGCCACGGTGTCGATGCGGGCCAGGGTCTCCATCACGATCTCGCCGATCACCTTGGAGGGGATGTCGGTTTCGCCAAGCGATTCAAGGCGGCGCACGATACCAGAGATCATCTGATCGATACGCTCGGGGTCGATCGGGCGTTTCTGCATCGCGATGCGGATCGAGCGTTCAAGCTTGTCGCGGTCGAAATCCTCCCGTTTGCCAGAGGTTTTGACCACGACGAGATCGCGCAATTGCACGCGTTCATAGGTGGTGAAGCGTCCGCCGCAGGCGGGGCAAAAACGGCGGCGACGGATCGCGACGTGATCCTCTGCCGGGCGCGAATCTTTCACCTGAGTATCGATGTTTCCGCAAAACGGGCAGCGCATTGCCTCTCCCTCGGGGTAAGTCACGATTTATCCACAGGCACTATAGGGCAGCCTCTACTGTTTGGGTAGGGGGTTAGTCACACCACAAGATCAGTGCGGCGAACGTGTCGCATACGGGTCGCAGGGGGCCGTGCGTGACAAGCGCTGCGCGGTGGCGCAGGGTTGAATGGGGCAAGTGGGAGGGCCTTGGCATGAGCGATATTGAGGAAACCGGCGGCGCGGCACCCTGTCTGTTAGGCGAAATGGAGCAGGTCGCGTTGGAAGTCGGGCGGTGGCGCAAGGCAGAGCGCGTGCGGCTGATCGCGGCGCGGCAGGCTCTGCCGGTGGCGGCGCGGGCGGCGGCGGATGTGTGGCTGGGCGATGCGTTGGACGCGCGACTGGGTGCGGTTTCGGGCCGGGTGATTGGTCTCTACTGGCCGATCAAGGGCGAGCCGGATCTGCGGGCGTGGGCGGCGCGCTGTCGCGCGGCGGGTGCGCGCATCGCGCTGCCGGTGGTGGTGGCGAAGGGCGCGCCCTTGGTGTTTCGCGTCTGGCAGGCCGACGCGGTGCTGGAGCGCGGCGTGTGGAACATCCCGATCCCGGGGCCGGAGGCCGAGGAGGTGGTGCCGGATGTGGTGATCTCGCCCCTCGTGGGGCTGGGGGACGAGACTTATCGGCTGGGCTATGGCGGCGGGTTTTATGACCGGACTTTGGCGCGGATCATGGCGTCAGGGGCCACGCCAGTGGTGATTGGGGTGGGCTATGCGTTTCAGCGGATCGCGACGATTTTCCCGCAACCGCATGATGTGCCAATGGGGCAAGCGCTGCTCGCAGAGATATGAGGTGCGGCGCGCTTGACGCTTTCGCGGAGGGCTAGTAGAAAGATTGATAATAATTCGCATTTTCAAAACGGACCGTTGATGACCCCGAAAGGTGATATGGAAACTTGGGCGGCAGAGACCCCTGCCCTATCCTTGCCCGAGGTGCATTCCAGCATACCAGTCCACAAGGGGCGCTGGATGCGGCGGCTCGCCTCGTTCATCGGGCCCGGCTATCTGGTGGCGGTGGGCTATATGGACCCGGGCAACTGGGCGACATCCTTGGCGGGCGGCTCGGCCTACGGCTATACCCTGCTGTCGGCGGTGCTGATTTCCAGCCTGATGGCGATCTTGTTGCAGGCGCTGAGCCTGCGGTTGGGCATCGCCACCGGCAAGGATCTGGCGCAGGCAACGCGCGAGGTCTTACCGCGCCGGTTGGTGATCCCCATGTGGCTGCTGGCGGAAGGTGCAATTATCGCGACCGACCTGGCCGAGGTGATCGGCACGGCGATCGGCCTCAACCTTGTGTTTGGCATCCCGGTCGAGATGGGCGTGGCGCTGACCGCGCTGGACGTCGCGCTGATCCTGTGGTTGCAGGGGCGTGGATTTCGCTGGGTCGAGGCGGTGGTTATCGCGCTGACAACCATCATTGCCGCCTGTTTCATCATCGAAATGGTCTATGCCAATCCGGTGTGGGGCGATGTCTTGCGCGGGTTCATACCGCAACGCGCGGTGCTTGCCTCGCCCGACATGCTGTATCTGGCGTTGGGGATCATCGGGGCCACGGTGATGCCGCATAACCTGTATCTCCATTCCTCGATCATCCAGACGCGGGCGATCGGGCCGACAACGGCGGATAAGCGCGACGCGATCCGTATGGGCACGGTGGATTCAACCGTGGCGCTGACGATTGCGTTATTCGTCAACGCGGCGATCCTGATCTTGGCGGCGGCGGTATTTCACACCGCTGGCCAAACGCAGGTGGCCGAGATTCAGGACGCCTACAAGCTGCTGGGCGGCGCGGTCGGCTCTGCGCTGGCGCCGATCCTGTTCGGGGTCGCGCTGCTGTGTTCGGGCATCAACTCAACCGTCACCGCGACGCTGGCGGGCCAGATCGTGATGGAAGGTTTCGTGCAGATGCGGGTGGCGCCATGGGTGCGCCGCCTTGTCACGCGGTCCATCGCCATCGTGCCCGCGCTTGTGGTGACGTTGCTATACGGCGAAAAGGGCACCGCGGAATTGCTGGTGCTAAGCCAGGTGGTGCTTAGCCTGCAACTGCCGTTTGCCATCGTGCCGCTGGTGCGGATGACGGCGGATGCAAAGCGCATGAACGGCCTGCCCGCACCACGCTGGCTGACGCTGGCTTGCTGGGTGATCGGGATCATCATCATCGTGCTGAACGCGAAGCTGATCTGGGACGTGGCGATGGGGAACTGAGGTCAGGCTTTTGATCGGGCTTGCCACAGAGATCCTGAAGTTGAGGAGCCCGGATTACGCGGCGGCGCAACGATGAGGCCGCAGAGCCAGTTCCAGGGGTTAGGCGCTTCGTCCAAACGCGCCGATGCCCGACAGCAGGCCGTCATCTTCCCGGTTTCGTGGTGCGTGGGCTCAGCGCGCGAAGGTTCCGTGCGCCAGCGCCGACACCAGATCCGATCGCGTGACGATCCCGACCAGTCGCGCGCCTTCCATTACGGGCACCGCCTCGGTGCCGCCATCGGCCAGCAACGGCAACAGATCACCGACTGCAAAGGCCGGACCCACCCTTGGAACCGCAACTGACATGATGTCGGCGGCCGTCGTGGCCGTCTTGCGCGCTTGATCGGCAAGGCGCGTCATCGCCGACGTGAGGGTGCTGCGCTGGCGCAACGCGTCCTCGCGTGCCCGGCGGATGATGTCGATCTGAAAAATGATGCCCACGAACCGGCCTTCGGGGCCGATCACCGGGATCGAGGTAAAGCCGTGCTTGCGGAACAATTCCGCGACCTCTGACAGCCGGGTATCGGGGGCGACCGTCACCAGATCGCGCGACATGATCTCTGCGCAGGTCAACGCACCGAAGTGATGCGCGGCGGCGGCGGTTTCGGCGGCCTCGATCAGGCGCGCGAGATCCTCTGGGCCAAGGTTGGTATCCTGGCGAAAGTCCGAAAGTATGTGGGACAATTCGGCAGAGGTCAGCGACAGCCGCCGTTCTGGTGGCAGGTCAGACGTGCCGTGTGCGCCCGCAACAATGGGCTGGCGGAACGGATAAACCCGCCCCGTCAGCCGGTTCCACGCCATCGCCAGTATAACCAACGACAGCGTGCCCCCGCCCGCAGCGACAATGGCAAAACGCAGGCCCATGGCGTGAACCAAGGGTGCGTTGAGCGCTGACAGCAAGGCCACCGCACCCCCCGGCGGATGAAGGGCGCGGAGAAGCGACATGGCAAGGATTGCACCACCAACCGCGAGAGCCGGGGCCAAAACCGGGTCGGGCACCAGCATCAGCACGGCCCAGGCGACGATCCCCGACACTGTGTTGCCGACCACCGCCGACCATGGCTGCGCAAGCGGGCTGTTTGGCACGGCGAACAACAGCACCGCCGAGGCGCCAAGCGGCGCGATCAGGAAAAGCCCCGTCGCCTTGTCCACCACCGGGGAAAACAGAAATGCGCCACAAAGACCCAGCCCTACAGCACCGCCAACCGCGGCGCGTAGCGGCTCCCAACTGTGGGGCGCCGCCATCGCGGGGCCGAAGCCGCGCACACGGGCGTGTAGACGCACGCGCAGGGTCATCGGCTGCATGGTTGTCCCCTACTTGGCGGAATTGTCAAATTGTTCGCCTGCCGGGCGGTAAGCCCTACCGATTGCGGGGTCAATCAGAAGTATCGTGGATCAGAAAGTTGGGGTCAGAATATTGGCGCGGCACCATGCGAGGATCGCCGCTGGCTCTGCGCTAAGGGGTTGCGCCAAACCGTCCGCGAAGGTCGCAAACGCATCGCGGTTCAGCATGTTCACACCGGTCAATACCGGAATACCGCGGGACAGAGCCTCGGCGATCAGGGCGCGAAAACCGCGCCCCTCGCCTTCGTGTTTGCCAAACTTGTTGATGATGAGAATGTCCGTTTCACCAGAAAATCCCGCCTCGACGTTCGCCACCGCCGTTTCCAATGCGCCCGGGTCAAGGCGGCAGCCCCGCGCGCTTTCGCCCAGTTCCTGATTGATGCGGATCACTGGCCCTTCGGGAAGCACCATCACGTCCATATCGCAGTGGTTGCTTCCCGGCCTGTCGATGTTGGTTTGCACAACCCCGGCAACCCGCAGCCCCTCGGCCATAAGCGCTGCGGCGACGGTTGCCAGAACCTTGTCGACCTGACCGCGTTCGGACGATGTGACGGAAGCAATGCGCATGGTGGAAGCCCTCTTTGAACAAGCGGTAGAGTAGATGACGGTGACGACGCCTTGACATATGTCAAGTCGAGCGGCTCGGGTCACGGCAGGGGCGAAACCCCGATCACCATTGGATGCAGCCAAAGCAGCGCGGGCCAAATCGCCAGCGCAAGCATAACCCGCCACAGCGTGGGGGCGCGGTGGGGCCGCCACCGTCCCGACAACAGCGCCGCACAGGGAAAGGCGGATGTGCGGCGGGCAAGGCGCGCCCATTCGGAAAGGCCGATGACCCGGCGATTGCGCGCATCAATGGCCAACATGCCAAGCACCGCCATCGCCGCAAAACCGCCGAACAGGATCGCGTGGGCTAAATCGCCGTTCGCCAGCAAGTGAACCGACGCCCATAATAAAAACGCCCAAAGCAGCGGGTGACGGGCGACCCCTGCCACGCCAGGATGATCGGGATCAAAGCCCCGCTTGCTGCCCCCGAACGACAACGGATTGGGCGTACCAATACCGAACACGCCCAGCAGAATGGCGAATGGCATCACAAGATTGGCTGCGCAGCGGTGCCACTCCTGCTGGTTCCACAACGCCACATAGGGCGCGCGCCCCGCGGCGACGATCAGCCATATCAGCACCAGGATAGAGACCGCGTTGAACGCCGCCAGATAGGCCCGCCGCCCGACGCCTGCGATGATCCGGGCCTTGAGCGCGGGCCGTGCCGGTATCGCGTGAGATCCGAGAAACAGCGCCAGCGCGCCCCCAAACTCGCCCCATCCGCCCATCATGCGGACACCGGCGACCAGGCGCAGTCTTGCAGCGAGGTTCGGTCAAGATCGGCCAGAAACACCTCGCGGGCTTGCGCGAGCCGCGCCTTCAGGCGGCATTGCGCCGTCATGATGCAGTCACCACCATCCTGCCGGAAACATTCCACGAGGGGCTGGGGCGCCTCCATCCTGCGCACGACGGTGCCCAGCATGATCTCTGTCGCCGGGCGGGCAAGGCGGATGCCGCCCCCTGCGCCCCGTTGGGTGGTGATGAAGCCACCCTCAGCCAGCTCGCGCACGACCTTGGTCAGATGGTTGCGCGAAATGGCGTAGGTCTGCGCGATCTCATCCGTCGTGAAGGCGCGGTCGGGATCGGCTGCCAGTCGCATCAAGGTGCGCAGCGCGAAATCGGTGAAAGAGGTGAGGCGCATTGTCCCATCCATTAATTGGTATTTGCAATACTACTATATCGAAGCGTATTTGGTATTTCAAATACCAGTTGGAGTTTCAGATGCAATATGATCGTGCCGCGCTACAGGCTGAAATCACCGCCCGAACGGGAATTGACGCCGCAATGATCCGTCGTTTGGTGCATGGGTTTTATGCCAAGGTGCGCGCCGATCCGATCCTGTCACCGATCTTCGCGGCCCATATCCCGAATGCCCGCTGGCCCACCCATCTGGAGCGTATGTGCGCGTTTTGGTCCTCGGTCGCGTTGGCCAGCGGCGAATACCAAGGCCGCCCCATGCAGGCTCACCAGCCGCTTGACGTGCAGGCCAGCGATTTTGACCGCTGGCTGGAGGTGTTTCGTGCCACCGCGCAAGACCTGACGCCCCCCGCCGCGGCAGACCATTTCATCGAGCGCGCAGAGCGTATTGCGATGAGCCTGGAGGCCGGGATCGAGGCGCATCAAAGCCGCAACCTTGGTCGCGTCCGCGCATTTCACATGCCTTTTGCCCCCCTCACCCCATCCATGAAGGAAGCCTGACATGACGACCCCTTATGAGCTGAGCACTGACTCAAACGTCGGCGAAATTGCCGCAAACCTGCCGGGCGCTGCGGCGCTGTTTCGCAACGCGGGCATCAGCTTTTGCTGTGGCGGCAATATGAGCGTTGCCGACGCCAGCGCCAAACGCGGGCTTGACGCAGCCACGATTGTCACCGAATTGCGGGCGCTATCCACGGATGCCGAACGGATTGCTCCGCAAGAGACGCCTGCATTGATCGCGCATATCCGCTTGCGTTATCACGATACCCATCGCCAAGAACTGGCCGATCTGATCCCGCTGGCGCGTAAGGTTGAAGCGGTTCATGGTGACCACCCGGATGCGCCGCATGGGCTGGCCAACCTGCTGACCAATGTGCTGGCAGAGATGGAAAGCCACATGACCAAAGAGGAACAGGTGTTGTTTCCGCTGATGCTGAAGGGCGGGCATCCCATGATCGCGGCTCCGATTTCCGTGATGCGCGCCGAGCATGAGGACCACGCAAGCCAACTGCGCACGTTGGAACATATCACCCATGGCTTCGCCTTACCCGAAGCTGCCTGTGGCTCGTGGCGTGCGCTGTATGTCGGCACGGAAAAATTTGCCGCCGATCTGGTGGCGCATATGCACCTTGAAAACGACGTGCTGTTTCCACGGTTCGAGGCCGCCGCCTGATCCGCAGCTTGTGTAAACACGGCCCCGACCGGCTTTCCGGTCGGGGCCGCGTTGGCGATGGGGACCATTCCAACCGGGCTAGTCGCCCTGTCAGGCCGCTTTTAATGTGACCCCCGTCACCTCGGCGCTTGCCGCGAGCTCTGCCACGAAATCGCGGGCGGCCTTGGCCCAGGCGGCTTTTTCCAGCAACTCGCGGATGCGGGGCGCCACGGTGTCGAACGGCAGGACGGCACCGATCGCCCGTGCATCAAGCCGGATGATATGCAGGCCATAGCGCGTCAGGATGGGCAGTGCGGCAATCTCGCCTTCGGTCAGCGCATCCATCGCGGCCTCGAACTCTGGCACGGTGTCGCCCGAAATCAACTGACCCAGCCGCCCGCCCGCCTCACGCGAGGAACAGGCGCTGTTTTCGCGGGCAAGGGCGTCAAACGCGCGCGGATCACGGCGGATCGCGGTCAGAAACGCCTCAGCTTGAGCCTGCGCGGCGGTTAAGCCCACCGGGTCATCGGGGCGAACCGGCAAAAGGATATGGGCCGCCTCATAGAGCGTGGGCGCGCGCCAACGGTCGGGCGTCGCCTCATATGAGGCAAGCACTTCGGCCTCTGTTGGGGCTTTGGGCTCAACCGCCAAGTCCACAATCTGGCGCACCAAAGCCTCGTCAGGGGTTTCCACTTTCCCCACGGCCACCTCTTGCGGGTCGGGTATAAGGCCACGCCGTCGCGCTTCTTGGAGCAACAGCACGCGGATCGCCAAGGCGCGCGCCGCCGCAGTCCACGCCAGGCCGGGTTTGGCCTTTGGCGCGGGGTGGTTTTGCGCCTCATCGGCAATCGCCTCGGCCGAGATGATTTCGCCGTTTACCGTTACTTTGGCAAGGAAAGGGGTCATCTGGACTACTCCGCAGGATGTTTCTGGCCGCGCTTTTTAGAGCGCACGATCTGGTAGCCCGACCGCAGGAAGAGATAGCGCAGCGGCACGAAGATGCCGGACGCGATATGCACCAGACGCGTGAATGGGAAGATCAGGAAGATCGTCAGGCCGGTCAGGATATGCAGCTGGAATATCCATGAGGCGCCTTGGGTATAGCTGGCAGCGTTGGGATCAAGGGTGAAAATGCCCTGTGCCCACATCATGAATTTCACCATCTCGCTGCCGTCGATATGGTGTAGCGAGACAGTGATCGACAGCGCGCCAAGGCAAAGCTGAAACATCAGCAGCGACAGGATCAGGATGTCCATCGTCGAAGACGTGGCGCGGATGCGCGGATCGGCGAGGCGACGATAGAGCAGAATGAACCCGCCCAACAGCGCGGCGACGGCCCCTGCCCCACCAACTGCGATGGCAAGGATCTGCTTGGCCTCATGGGTGATGCCAAGCGCCTCGATCAGCGGCAGGGGGGTTAGCAGGCCAAAGAAGTGTCCGACAAAGATGGTCAGAACGCCAATGTGGAACAGCACCGAGCCCACGATCAACTGTTTGCGGCGCAGAAGCTGGCTGGACGAGGATTTCCACGTGAAGGGGTCGCGTTCATAGCGCGCAATGGACCCGATCAACAGAACGCTCAGCGCGATGTAGGGATAGATGCCGAAGATAAAGTAGTGCATTTGGGGCCTCCTGCTATTGAGCGGCCCCGGCGCGCGCCGGGGACAGAGGAACATCCATCTTGGTCAGGATGTCGCGCGAGATTGGGCAGCCGGCGTTGGGGTCGGGCGCGAAGGTCACCTGCGCCTCTTCCCAAATTGCATCCAACGCCGCCAGATCCTCGGGGTTATCGTCTGGCTCTGCCAGCAAGGCCACCGCCACATCAGAGGCAACCTCGCCTTTGCCCAGATCGGCAAGTGCGGCCAACACCGCGGCATAGGGCGTCTCGCGGCGCATCAGGCGTTCAGCCAGCACCGCGAGGATCGCGCCTGCATCCGCCAGAATCTCGCGCGCTTTGGCGACGGGCTGGGTGGAAAGATATTCCAGCAACACCGGCAGGTGGTCAGGCAGTTCCGGCCCGACCAGATCAAAGCCTCCTGCACGGTAGGTTTCCAGCAGATCCACCATCGCGCCGCCCCGATCCCGGCTTTCGCCGTGGATATGCTCAAACAGGTTCAGCGACAGGGTGCGCGAGCGGTCGAACAACAGCACATAGCCCTCTTGCAGATCAAGAACGTCCTCTGTTGCCAGCCGGTGCAGCAAGGGCTGCAATGAAGTGATCTGCGCCGCCGACAGCAGCGCCTCGTCCCGCAGGATGTCCCCGATGTCGGGGATCGCCAGTTGCAGATCATCCGAGGGATAGCTGAGCAGCGCCGACAGCGCCTTGAACGTGCGCATCATTGCCATCCATCCTTTGGTGTGACGAATTTTCGGCTGCCGAACAGCTTGCCGGAGCTTTCCCCCGACGAGCAGCCGTTGCCATCGGTGAACCCACAGCCGCCGCGCAGATCATAGGCATCCTCGACCACCTCGCGGTGCGTCGTCGGAATGACGAAACGATCCTCGTAATTGGCGATTGCCATCAGCTGATACATCTCGTCGATCTGTTGCGGCGTCATGCCGACCCGCTTGGCAACGCCAAGGTTGATGACGCCATCGACGGTTTTCGACCGCATATAGGCGCGCATCGCCAGCATCCGTTCCAGTGCGGACACCACCGGCGCCTCATCACCCGCAGTCAGCAGGTTGGCGAGGTATTGCACCGGAATACGCAGGGATTTCACGTCTGGCATACCGTCTTCGGCGGCGATCATCCCCGCCTCGGCGGCGTTCTGGATCGGCGACAGCGGCGGAACATACCAGACCATCGGCAGCGTGCGGTATTCGGGGTGCAGCGGGAAGGCGATCTTCCACTCTATCGCCATCTTCCAGATCGGCGAGTTGCGCGCGCCTTCGATCCAGTCCTCGGGCACGCCCTCGGCCCGCGCCGCGGCGATTACCGCCGGGTCGTTGGGGTCAAGGAACACGCCAAGCTGTGCATCATAGAGGTCTTTTTCGTTCTCGACCGACGCCGCCTCGGCGATTTTGTCGGCATCATAGAGCATCACGCCGATGTAGCGGATGCGCCCCACGCAGGTTTCCGAGCAGACCGTGGGCAGGCCGGATTCCAAACGCGGATAGCAGAGGGTGCATTTCTCGGATTTGCCCGAGGACCAGTTGTAGTAGATCTTTTTATACGGGCAGGCAGAGACGCACATGCGCCAGCCGCGACATTTTTCCTGATCAATCAGAACGACGCCGTCTTCCTCGCGCTTGTAGATCGCGCCGGAGGGACAGGCCGATACGCAGGCCGGGTTGAGGCAGTGTTCGCAAAGACGCGGCAGATACATCATGAACGTCTGCTCATACAGACCATACATCTCTTTCTGGATGCCCTCGAAGTTGTAATCCTTGGAGCGCTTGGAAAACTCGCCACCAAGAATTTCTTCCCAGTTCGGGCCCCATTCGATCTTTTCCATCCGCTCGCCAGAGATCAGCGAGCGGGGGCGCGCCGTCGGGAACGCCTCCATCTCGGGGGCAGACTTCAGGTGGTCGTAGTCAAAGGTGAACGGCTCGTAATAGTCGTCGATCTCGGGCAGGTCGGGGTTGCCGAAGATGTTGGCAAGGATGCGCCATTTCGCGCCTTGCTTGGGGCGGATCTTGCCCGCCTTGGTGCGTTCCCAGCCGCCGTTCCAGCGTTTCTGATTTTCCCAATCCTTCGGATAACCGATGCCGGGCTTGGTTTCGACGTTGTTGAACCACGCGTATTCGACGCCGTCGCGGCTGGTCCAGACATTCTTGCAGGTGACGGAGCAGGTGTGGCAGCCGATACATTTGTCGAGGTTCAGCACCATGCCGATTTGCGCGCGGACCTTCATTCTGCTGCCTCCACTTTCGCGGGCTGGTCAAGCCAGTCCACCTTGTCCATCTTGCGCACGATCACGAATTCATCGCGGTTTGACCCAACCGGACCGTAATAGTTGAATCCGTAGCTAAGCTGCGCGTAGCCGCCGATCATATGCGTCGGCTTCAGCACCGTCCGCGTGACCGAGTTGTGGATACCGCCGCGTTTTCCGGTGATCTGGCTGCCGGGCGTGTTCAGGATCTTTTCCTGCGCGTGATACATGAAGAGATTGCCTTCCTTGATGCGCTGGCTGACCACACAGCGCGCAGTCAGCGCGCCGTTGGCGTTGAAAACCTCGACCCAGTCGTTATCGACCAGCCCCGCCTTTTTCGCATCGACCTCGGAAATCCACACGATCGGCCCACCCCGGCTAAGCGTCTGCATGTGCAGGTTGTCGGTATAGGTCGAGTGAATGCCCCACTTCTGGTGCGGCGTGATGAAGTTCAGCACCACGGTTTTTGAATTGCCCGCCAGACCTACCACCGGCGCGATGGTCTTGAGGTCCACCGGCGGGCGCCATGTCACGAAGCCTTCGCCAAAGGCGCGCATCCATTCGTGGTCTTGATACAATTGCTGGCGCCCCGACAGGGTCCGCCACGGGATCAGCTCATGCACGTTGGTGTAGCCTGCGTTATAGCTGACCTCTTCGCTCTCAATCCCCGACCATGTGGGCGAGGAAATGATCTTGCGGGGTTGTGCCGCAATATCGCGGAAGCGGATCTTCTCGTCCTGCTTCGCGGCCGCCAGATGCGCGTGTTCGCGTCCGGTGATCTTTTCCAGCGCGTGCCAAGCCTTTACCGCCACCTGACCATTGGTTTCGGGCGCCAGCATCAGGATCATCTCTGCCGCGTCGATGGCGGTATCCAGCCGGGCGAGGCCCTTGGTCACGCCCTCTTCCGTCACACGCCCGTTCAGGTCTTGCAGGTGATGCACCTCGTCCTTGGTGTCCCAGGCGATGCCTTTGCCGCCGTTGCCGATCTTGTCCATCAGCGGGCCCATCGAGACGAACTTCTTGCCCAGGTTGGGATAATCCCGCTCGACCTCGATGTAATTCGGCGCCGTTTTGCCGGGGATCAAATCGCATTCGCCCTTTTTCCAATCGGCGACGACCGATTGCGCCAACTCGTTGGGCGTGTCGTGTTGCAAGGGCCAGGCGACGATGTCGTTTTCGACGCCCAACACCTCGGGCGCAATGTCAGAGAACCGCGCCGCGATCAGCTTGAAGATTTCCCAATCCGTCTTGGACTCATACGCCGGGTCCACCGCAGCTTGCAGCGGGTGGATGAACGGGTGCATGTCCGATGTGTTGAGATCGTCCTTTTCATACCAACTCGCCGTCGGCAGCACGATGTCAGAGTAAACGCAGGTGGTGGACATGCGGAAGTCGAGTGTAACCAGCAGGTCCAGCTTACCTTCAGGCGCTTTATCATGCCATTTCGCCTCAAGCGGTTTCTGGCGGCCCTCGTCGCCTAAATCCTTGCCCTGGATGCCGTGGTCGGTGCCAAGCAAGTGGCGCAGGAAATACTCGTGCCCCTTGCCCGACGAGCCCAGCAGGTTGGAGCGCCAGATAAAGAGGTTGCGCGGCCAGTTTTCCGGGGCATCCGGGTCTTGGCACGACATTTCCAGCGCGCCGGATTTCAGCGCCGCCGCGACATACTCTGCCCCCGTCTTGCCCGCCGCTTTCGCCGCACGGCCAACCTCCAGTGGGTTGGTTTTCAACTGTGGCGCAGACGGCAGCCAGCCCATGCGCTCGGCCTGAATGTTGTAGTCGATCAGGCTGCGTTCGGCCCAGTTGCCCGCAGGCGCGGTCGGCGACAGGATCTCCCCCGCGCTCACCGTTTCATAGCGCCATTGGTCGGTGTGGGCATAAAACGCGCTGGTGCCCGCCATCTGACGTGGCGGGCGCGCCCAGTCCAGCGCGAAGGCCAGCGCCGTCCAGCCGGTCTGCGGGCGCAGCTTTTCCTGCCCGACATAGTGTGACCACCCGCCGCCAGACTGTCCGACGCAGCCGCACATCACCAGCATGTTGATGATGCCGCGATAGGCCATATCCATGTGATACCAGTGGTTCAAACCGGCGCCGAGTATGACCATCGATTTGCCGTTGGTCTTTTCCGCGTTGGTGGCAAATTCACGCGCCACCGCGATGATGCGGTCGCGTTTGACGCCGGTGATTTTCTCGGCCCAAGCCGGGGTAAAGGGCACATCGGCGTCGAACGAGGTTGCCACGTTGTCGCCACCCAAGCCGCGGTCGAGCGAGTAGTTGGCGCAAAAAAGATCGAACACCGTAGTGACCAGCACCTCGCCGTCCTTCAGCATCATCCGCTTGACCGGCACATTGCGCGTCAGCACCGCGCCGCGATTGTCGGCTACGAAATGCGAATGGGCCTCGCCGCCAAAATACGGGAAATCAACGCCGACCACATCGTCGCGGTCCTCTTCGAGCAGCAGCGTGGATTTGAGGTCAACCTCGGCCCCGGCGGCCTTCTCCTCAAGGTTCCAGTGCCCGTCTTGCCCCCAACGGAAGCCGATAGAGCCGTTGGGCACCACCACCTTGCCGGTTTTGGCGTCAAGACCCACCGTCTTCCAGTCCGGGTTGTTCGCCTCGCCCAAGGCATCGGTGAAATCGGCGGCGCGCAGCATCCGGCCCGGGATATAGTTTCCGTCCTTTTCCTCCAGCTTTACCAGCAAGGGGAAGTCGGAATATTTGCGGGTATAATCCTCGAAATAGGGCACCTGCCGGTCAAGGTGATACTCGCGCAGGATGACATGGCCAAACGCCATCGCAAGCGCTGCATCGGTGCCCGCCTGCGGATTCAGCCAGATGTCACCGAACTTGGCGGCTTCGGAATAGTCGGGGCTGATTACCGCGGATTTCGCACCGCGATAGCGCGCCTCGGTATAGAAATGCGCGTCGGGCGTGCGCGTCTGTGGCACGTTGGAGCCCCAGAGGATCATGAAGCTGGAGTTGTACCAATCCGCGCTTTCCGGCACGTCGGTCTGCTCGCCCCAGGTCTGCGGGCTGGCGGGAGGCAGGTCGCAATACCAATCATAGAATGACAGGCAAGTGCCACCCAGCAAACTGAGATAGCGCGCACCGGCCGCGTAAGAGACCATCGACATCGCCGGGATCGGCGAGAAGCCGAAGACGCGATCAGGGCCGTAGGTCTTGGTGGTATAGGCGTTCGCTGCGGCGATAATCTCGGTCACCTCGTCCCAGGAGGCGCGCACAAAGCCGCCCTTGCCGCGCGTGCGGGTGTAACCCGCCCGTTTTTCGGGCGCGCTCTGGATCGCCGTCCATGCCTCGATCGGTGACATCGTGCGGCGCAGGTCGCGCCACATGCGGTAAAGCTTGCCGCGGATCAGCGGGGTCTTTACCCGGTTGGCCGAGTAAAGATACCAGCTATAGCTCGCCCCCCGCGCGCAACCGCGCGGTTCGTGGTTGGGCATATCCGGGCGGGTGCGCGGGTAGTCGGTCTGCTGCGTCTCCCACGTCACGATGCCGGACTTGACGTAGATCTTCCACGAACAAGACCCGGTGCAGTTCACCCCATGGGTGGAGCGCACGATTTTGTCGTGCCGCCAACGGTTGCGATAGGTTTCCTCCCAGTCGCGGCTTTCGATCGTAGTCTGACCATGGCCCCCTGCAAATGTATCAACGCGGTTGGATTTGAAGAAATTGAGGCGGTCGAGAAGATGGCTCATCTTGCTCTCCTTTCAGGTCAGGCTTTGACGGTTGATGCAGGGGTGCCGCGTTCGGCGGTATAAAGGAGGCCACCGCGCCGGGTGTAATAGGCCCAGGTCAGCACCGCGCAGAGGATGTAGAACGCCATGAAGCCCCACAGCGCCGCCGCCGGCCCGCCGGTCATGGCGATAGAGCTGCCGTAGGCTTTGGGGATAAAGAACGCGCCATAGGCCGCGATGGCTGACGTAAAGGCGATGATCGCGGCGCTTTCGCGGTCGGCCTGCTTGCGCAGATCGTCGCCCTTCAGGCCCGGCATCAGGCGCGGCACTTCACGCCCCATGATCACGGGGATCATCTGGAAGGTCGAGGCGTTGCCGATGCCGGTCAGGAAGAACAGCGCCATGAAGGAGATGAAGAACCCCATGAAGGCGCCGGGCTGGTCCTTGATGCCGAGGAAGAAGATCACCCCAAAGACGGCGGCGATCATGCCGACGAAGGTCCAGAACGTCACCCGACCGCCACCGAAGCGATCAGAGACCCAGCCGGTTCCCGCGCGGGAAAGCGCGCCGACCAGCGGGCCAAGGAACACCAGTTGCAGCGAGTTCACGTCGGGGAACATCATCTTTGCCAGCAACGGGAAGCCCGCCGAATAGCCGATGAAGCTGCCGAAGGTGCCCGTATAGAGGATGCACATGATCCAGTTGTGCTTGCGCGAGAAGATGATCGCCTGCTCGGCAAAGCTCGCCTTGGCATCGGCGATGTCATTCATGCCCAGCCAGGCCGCGATGGTCGAGGCGATGATGAACGGCACCCAGACAAAGCCTGCGTTCTGCATCCATAGATGGCCGCCCTTGCTCATGACTTGCGCGCCGCCACCCATGATCCCGAACACGCTGGAGGTGATGACGATCGGCACCAGAAACTGCATCACCGAGACGCCAAGGTTGCCAAGCCCCGCGTTCAGCGCCAGCGCGTTGCCCTTTTCCGCCTTTGGGTAGAAGAAGGCGATGTTGGCCATCGACGAGGCGAAGTTGCCGCCACCAAAGCCGCACAACAGCGCGAGGGCGAGGAAGATCAGGTAGGGCGTCTGCGGGTTCTGCACCGCATACCCGATGCCCATCGCCGGGATCAGCAGCGAGGCGGTGGACAGCGTGGTCCACAACCTGCCACCGAAAATCGGCACCATGAAGCTGTAGAAGATGCGAAAGGTCGCGCCGGAAAGCCCCGGCAATGCCGCCAGCCAGAACAACTGCCCCGGCGTGAAGGCGAAGCCGATGGCGGGTAGCCGCGCCACCACGACCGACCATACCATCCAGACGCTGAATGCCAGCAGCAGCGCGGGAATCGAGATCCACAGGTTGCGGCGCGCGATGCGGCGCCCTTTCGCCTGCCAGAAGGCGGGGTCTTCGGGCGTCCACTCCTCCAGCGTATGGGCGGCGGAAACGCCACCGGTCCGCAGCATCCCCTGCATCTCGGGCAGCTCAGGCAATGCGTCGAGCGATGCGCCCTGCGCCCTGCGCTCCATGTGCCGGATCGCCATGTGCATCCAGGCCAGCGAGGCGCCGACCAGAAGGAACATCAGCGCGAAGGCCGAGGTATAGATTCCGGTAAGGTCCAGCGCGGCGCCGAACAGGATCGGCAGCACGAAGCCGCCCAGCCCGCCGATCATGCCGACCAGCCCGCCGACCGCACCCACATGTTCAGGGTAGTAAACCGGGATGTGCTTGAACACCGCCGCCTTGCCGAGGCTCATGAAGAACCCCAGCACGAACAGCGTGATGACGAAGGGCACGAAGTCCATCTGCGTCGAAAACGCGATCGGGCCAGTCTTGCCCTGAATAACATAGTCCGTCGCCGGATAGGACAGCATGAACAACAGGATGGTGGCGAAGCCGAGGCTCCAGTACATCACCGCCCGCGCGCCGAACCGGTCGGACAGGTGGCCGCCATAGGCGCGGAACAGCGAGGCCGACAGCCCGAACGCCGCCGCCGCCATGCCCGCCGCGCGGATGCCAACGCCATACACCTCGACAAGGTAGTGCGGCAGCCAGAGGTCCAGCGCGACGAAACCGCCGAAGACGAAGAAGTAGTACAGCGAGAAGCGCCAGACCTGAAGGTTCTTCAGCGGCGCGAATTGCTCGGCCAGCGTCGGCGCGCGTGCGCCTGAGGCGCGGCGGGCGACCAGTGCGGGATCATCCTTGGCGAAGAGGTAGAACACCACGCCCATCACCAGAAGGCCGACCGACCAGACATGCGCAACCCCGTGCCAGCCAAAGGCAACCATCACGAACGGCGCGACGAAGGTGGTGACGGCGGCGCCGACGTTGCCCGCGCCAAAGATGCCAAGCGCGGTGCCCTGCTTGCCCGCGCCATACCAGCGCGACACATAGGCCACCCCGATGATGAAAGAGCCACCAGCAAGGCCGATCCCGAGCGCCGCGATCAGATACATTGTGTAGCTCGACGCCCAGGTCAGCATCCAGGTCGCCGCCGCCGTCAGCACCATCTGCGACGTGAAGACGATCCGGCCACCGTATTTCTCGGTCAGAACGCCCAGAAAGAGCCGCGTGATCGATCCGGTCAGAACCGGTGTGGCGACCAGCAAGCCGAACTGGAATTCGTTGAGCCCGATCTCTGCCTTGATCGCCACGCCGATGATCGAAAAGATCGTCCACACCGCGAAGCATGCAGTAAACGCGACTGTGCTAAGGGCCAGTGCGCGTCCGCGATCGCCTTCCGATACATTTACCTTGTCCAGCATTGTTCACTCCACCGTTTCGTCGACAGTGAAAATGCAAGACCGCGGGGGTGATATATCCGATTTGACACAGATCAATTTGTGCGCGTCGCCGCCAGAATTCATACCGGATTTGATTCCCTGCGACGGACCACCTAACGCCCGTTAATTTTGCGTGGAGAGCTTGGTAGGTCGCGTCTGGACCTCAGTCACCACATGGCTTACCATTTATCAATCGTAACGAAAGAACTTGGGGGCGATTCGTGCGTGATAGTGAGCTTGCTGAAATCCGGAAGTTGCCGCTGTTCTGCTCAATGGCAGAAGAGAACTTCCATGTGCTGACCCACGCGGCTTATGACCAGACCTTTCCTGCGCAGGTGCAACTGATCGAGGAAGGCGCTGTGGCCGACTTCCTGCATGTCGTCGTAGAAGGCTCAGTCGAGCTTTTCGCCGACTGGCAGGGACGCGAAACGACAATGGCTGTCGTTCCCCCGGTCTCGACGTTCATCCTCGCCGCCAGCATCATGGACGCGCCCTACCTCATGTCGGCACGCACACTGGGGCGGACACGCATCATCCTGCTGCCCAGCGTCAATCTGCGCACAATGTTCCAGACCGACCCAAATTTTGCCATGGCTACCATCTCGGAGCTTGCGGCCAGCTACCGCAGCGTCGTGCGCCACACGAAGAATTTGAAGCTCCGCACCGCGCGCGAGCGACTGGCGGCCTATTTGCTCACGCACGCGACGTCCGGACGACGCGGCGCAAGCTTCACTCTCCCTGTGGAAAAACGTTTGCTTGCCTCGTTTCTCGGGGTGACACCAGAGAGCCTTTCGAGGCTGATGAAATCTCTTCAGGATTTTGGGGTCAACGTTGACGGCCAGCGGATCACCATCACCGACCCGTCAGCGCTGGCGAAAATTGCAATACTCTCACCCCAGATGGACGGGCCGGATTCTAACGGCGTGACGACAGGAATCGGCTTGCCCGACGTGAATCTGGAACCGAAGGAATCGCCGAAATACCCCATCAAGACTATCAAAGAGGCGAAGCTAAGCCTCTTTTAACACAGCAATAAATGAACCCGCCCAAACAACCCGGCATATTCCTACGGGCGCCCATACACCTGTTTTACGGCACCTTCCAAAGGGGACTTGGGGAGAACATCCTGTAAGCATGGGGCTTGCCCCCACGGCTGCCTTGCGTTGCCTGAGGAGGCATTCCGCAGCGGGCGGTTGCGCCACGGGCTGGGCCGACCACGTGGACACAGTGCCCACACGGTTGAATTTCCTGAGATCGCGCCGCCGCATGGCCGCAAAGCGCCTCAGTGGAAAGCCCCCCGGTTTGACCGGGAGGCTTTAGGTGCAGGGGTCAGTTCAGGATAGTAACGGCCGGAATAACCCATGGGATCAGGAATTGCTCGACAATGACGATGACCACAAGCAGCAGCGTCAGGACAATCGAGTGACCAAAGGTGCGGGCGAAGACCTTGCCCTCCTGCCCCACCATGCCTGTGACGGAGACGCCGGTCGCGATGTTCTGCGGCGAGACCATCTTGCCCATGACGCCACCAGACGAGTTGGCGGCGGCAAATAGCACCGGGTTGAGGTGGAGTTGCTGCGCTGCGACCACCTGAAGATTTCCGAACAAGGCGTTGCCGGAAGTGTCAGAGCCCGAAAGCATGACGGCGACCCAGCCCAGAAACGGCGACAGCACAACGAAGAAGCTACCCGTTGCCGCAACACCCGCGCCGAGTGTGTAGGCCAAGCCGGAATAGTTCATCAGATAGGCAAGGCCGATGATGAGCATTACCGTAACGACCGCGACCCAAGCCTGCTTGATGGTCGTGCCGACGCAGCCGAAGAACGCAGCGGGCGAAAGCCGGAAGAGCAGCGCGCAGACCACCGCCGACAGAAGGATTGCCGTGCCGGTGCCCAGCGGTTGAAAGGTCCAAACCGCAGCGTAGGGCTTGCCGTGGTAAAGGGTGATCGAGATCGCATTGTTGAGGCCAGGCCACGCGATGGCTTGCTGGCCGATCAGGGCGACATTGTAGGTCGTCCAGGTGATGACGATGGCGGACACAACAACCCACGGAATCCAGCCCTGCCAGGGCGCCACATGCGCCTCGGTCATTTCTGCCTTTTCCATCGCCGCCGCCGAGGTCGCAAATGCGGCGTCCGGCGCGGGATGCCACACTCGAAGGAACAGAAGCGTGATGACAAGCGAGCCCATCGAGGAGAACACGTCGGTAAGCGCGTAGCCAATGTAGTTGGAGGTGACAAATTGCGCGATGGCGAAACTTCCGCCAGCCACCAGCAGCAACGGCCACAGTGCCTTGAGCGAACGCCATCCACCATAAACCGCCATGACGTAGAACGGCAGGATAAGCGCCACCAACGGCAGCTGCCGGCCGATCATCTGACCCAGCGCATGGGCAGGCAAACCGGTGACCGCGCCCAGCACGGTGACGGGAACGCCTAACGCGCCGAAGGCGACCGGGGCTGTATTGAAGATGAGCACGAAGACAAGCGCTTCAAGTGGTGGGAATCCGACCAGGATCAGCAGCGAGCTGGTGATAGCGATCGGCGTGCCGAAGCCCGCGATGCCTTCAAGCAGCGCGCCGAAGCAAAAGCCGATAACCACCAGCACAACCCGGCGGTCATTCGGCAGATGCTCGATCACCCAGGCCCGGAAGGCCTCAAAGCGCCCGGATTTGACCGCGATGTTGTAAAGCAACAGCGCATTGATCACGATCCACATCACCGGCAAAAGCGCAAAAGCGGCACCGTCGGCGACTGCGCTTAACGCCAGACCAATCGGCATTTGCCAAGCGGTGACGGCGATGACCAGCGCCACGAGCAGCCCCGCCAAAGACGCCTGCCACGCCGCGCGGCGCAAAACGCCGAGCAGAACCAGCACGGTCACCACCGGCAGGACCGCCACCAAAAACGAAAGCCCGAGGCTCCCCCCTATGGGTGTCAATAATTGCGCGAACATTCCGTATCCCCCTCTTTTTGAAACGTTAAAGTATGTTGGACGTTTTTAGGTAGCGTTGGTGCTGCCGATCAGCACGATATGCAGCCAGCCGGGCCCGTGTGCGCCCCGCACCAGCGTGCCCTCAATGTCGGTGGTGCCGCTGGCACCGGTGACAAGATTGACGTTGCGCGGCTGCGGCAAAGTGGCCAGTGCGGTGGCATAATCCTCCAGCCAGGGCCAAAGCGTCTCGGCCCGCACGGCGACAACGTGGTGCAGCGGCAGAAACGCGAACAAGGTCGGCGAGGCCGCGCTGGAATGAAAGACGAGCGAGCCAGTCTCGGCGATGCCGCCCAGGGCCAGACCCACCGCTGCACCCTCGTCGGTGGCGATATGGTGATGCGTCTCAACGCCGGACCAGTCCAACGCCAGCAACTCCGGATGGGGCTGCACGGCAACCGCGGCGGCGAGTCCCTGCGCGGCCAGATAGCGGCGCACGGCGTCAGGGAAATCCTGCAACGTGGCGACGCGCTCGGTCGTCGCACCGATGCCGGGGTCTTGCAGCCGGGTCAGAAAGGCGGCGTCCACCGGGCCTGAAACGCGTTCCGGCCTTGTGGCGGCGGCACGCGCGCTCAACGCAGCGGCCTGAGCCCCGATCGGCCCCTTGCCTGACGAGGTGGCGGGCGAGGCCGCGCGGATGGCTTGCAAAATCTTGGCCCGGGCGCTGCTCACTTCTTCATCCTCCGCTTATATTGGGCGAGGAACGTGCCTCCGGTGGGGCTTGGCATGTCGCGATGCGCGGTCCAGCCGCCAGCCAGCGGCAGCCGGGAGATCCAACCGTTGCGGGAAAAAAGCGGCATCAGACGCAGGCCGATAGCGCTGGCGGCCGCATACAGCGCAGGCCGCAAAATCAAGAACCGCCACAGCGCCACAGCCCAGCGCACCGTCGCGGGCTCAAAGCCCTGCTGCCACGCTTTCTCGCGCCAGCCGCGTAGCAGCGTCGGCAGCGGGATCGCCACCGGGCACACCTCCTGGCACTGACCGTTGAGCGTACAGGCTCGCGGGAGGTCCTGCGCCGCCTCCAACCCGGAAAGGCTAGGGGTAAGGACCGCGCCCATCGGGCCGGGATAGGTGGCGCCATAGGCGTGGCCGCCGATCTGCCGATACACCACGCAATGGTTCAGGCAGGCGCCGCAGCGGATGCAGCGCAACATGTCGGCCAGCCCCTCAGCCAGCATACGCGTGCGCCCGGCATCGACCAGCACGATGTGAAACTCCTCGGGGCCGTCAAGATCCCCGGCTTGCTTTGGGCCGCAATGAAAGGTGGTGTATTGCGTCAGTTCGGCGCCGGTGGCAGAGCGCACCAGCAGGCGCAGCATCGCCATGGCGTGCGCCGTGCTGGGAACCAGTTTTTCAATCCCGGCAGTGACGATATGCACGCGCGGCGGCGTCGTGGTCAGTTCGGCGTTGCCCTCGTTGGTAACGGTGCACACGGCGCCAGTGTCGGCGACAAGGAAGTTGGCGCCCGAAATGCCGACATCCGCCGCCATGAATTTCTCGCGCAGCTGCCGCCGGGCGCTGCCCACCATAGCCTCGACACTCGCCAGCGCGCCGGGGTCGCGGTGGTGGGTGCGGAACAGTTCCGCCACCTGCTCGCGGGTTTTGTGCAGCGCGGGCCAGACGATATGCGACGGCGGGTCGCCCGCGAGTTGGATGATGTGTTCAGCCAGATCGGTTTCCACCCGCTCGATCCCGGCCTCCTCAAGCGCGTGCGGAAGACCAATCTCCTCGCCCAACATGGATTTGGCGCGGGTCACGGATTTTGCGTTAGCCTTGCGGCAGATATCGACGACGATAGCGCAAGCCTGCGCGCCGGTTTCCGCCCAATGCACCTTGGCCCCGGAAGCGATGGCGTTCTTTTCGAACGTAACCAGGTAGTGTTCGAGATTTTCAATCACATGGTCTTTGATGTCGCGCCCGAGGTCGCGTGCAATGTTGAATTCCGGCCACGCAGCCATGGCGGCGGCACGCTTGCTGCGCGCGGTGCCCGTGGTGCGATCGATGGCGAGTTTCAGCGTCGGACTGGCCAAAGCCGCATCGACGCGCGCGGAGAAAGCGGCGGTCATGCGTCACCGCCGATGGCGGGCTCATCGCCCATTCCGGCCAAAACCTCGGCGGCATGGTAGACCTGAACTTTCGCGCCACGACGGTGCAGCTTACCCGCCATGTTCAGCAGACAGCCAAGGTCGCCGCCCAGCAGCAGATCCGCGCCGGTGGCCTCAACGGCTGCCGCCTTCTCATCGACGATGGCATTGGAAATCGCCGGATATTTCACGCAGAAAGTGCCGCCAAAGCCGCAGCAGGTTTCCTCGCCTGCCAGGGGTCGCATAGTCAGGTTCTCAACCCCGGCGAGCAGCTTGCGCGGTTGCTTTTTCACACCAAGCTCGCGCAGGCCGCTGCAACTGTCATGATAGGTTGCGGTTTTTTCCAGATGGACGCCCTCCGGCGCCCAGCCCCGTATGTCGGTGAGATAGCTCAGCAACTCGTGGGTCCGCGCGGCAAGATTTTGCGCGCGCTTGAGCCATGCAGGGTCGTGGGCGAACAGCTCAGGATAGTGCACTTTGATGGTGGCGGCGCAGGAACCCGAGGGGACCACCACATGGTCGAATGGCTCCAGCATCTTGATATTGCGCCGCGCGATCTGGCGCGTGCCCTCCTGGTCGCCAGAATTCAGTGCCGGTTGGCCGCAGCACGTCTGGCCCATCGGGACGTCAACCCGGCATCCCGCCTGCTCCAGCAATTGGACCGCCGCAAAACCGATCGATGGGCGCATCGCGTTCACAAGGCAGGTCGCGAATAACGCGACATGAGGTGACGCTTTTGTCTCCAGCTTTGCTCGCTCGTTCATGTTTTTCCCTTGCAGCATTTTTCTGGGGCATATGAATTCACAGGGGGACTTTTGGTTTAATATTCGACCACCATACTTTTGGCAATATTTTTTTACCAAACAATATTTGGCAAAATGGGGTGGCGTGTTTAGATTGGATGTACGTTAAAGCCACAAGCCATTCAGGTAGGTGTCATGCCCTCACATATCCGGTCGATTCCCCTAGCCAACGCGATCGCAGATCGTATCCAGACCATGATCCTGGAGGGCGTGTTGCGGCCGGGAGAAAAGCTACTGCCAGAGCGCGATCTGGCGGAAACGCTCGGTGTGTCGCGCCCGTCCCTGCGCCAGGCGCTGACGCTGCTGGAAGAAAAGGGACTGCTCGTCACCAACAAATCCGGCACCGTGGTGTCTCGCTTTCTCAGTCCGCTGGTCGATCCGCTGGCCGAACTGCTCACCGACGATGAGCGCGCCGCTGCGGATTACTTCGAATTCCGCCGCTCGATCGAAGCACACGCCTCGGGCTTGGCCGCGATACGCGCGACAGAGCCGGACCGGGCGGCAATCCGCGATTGCCTGGCCCGCATGGCGGCGGCACATGGCCTTGACGACCCCGCGCTGGAGGCGAGTTGCGACGTCGAATTGCATGGCCTGATCTATGAAGCTGCGCATAATGTGCTGCTGCTGCATGTCATGCGGGTGCTCGGCGACTTGATGCGCAAGGGCGTGTTTTACAACCGAGAGCAGCTTTACCGGCGCCCCGGCGTGCGCGACGCGCTGCTTGAACAGCACACCGCCATAGGCGAGGCCGTGATCAGCGGCGATGTGAAGGCGGCGGAGAAATTTGCCTCCAACCATATCAATTTCACCTATTCCACGATCGAGGATATCCGCCGCGACGAGATGCGGATGGCAACGTCGCTGCGCCGGATAGACCGCAAAGACTTAGTGGCGGATCCCCCGGCGATCAGTAAGCGATAGGTTCGCCGCCCCCGGAACCGCGCGACGATGTCGCAGCGAAAGTGGCGAAGTCGCATTCGGATGGGCCGCACCTTCCGAAGCGAATTAGGCTTGAGACAGGTATCGCTGTTTGGGGGAGCGGAATGGCACAAAGACCCAATGTTGTCCTTGTTCTGGTCGATGATATGGGCTTCGCCGACCTCGGCGTGACGGGGTCAGAAATCCGCACTCCCAACATCGACGCTCTGGCACGGAACGGCGTGCTGATGACCGCGATGTACAACTGCGCCCGGTGTTGCCCGACACGGGCCTCGCTGCTGACCGGGCTTTATCCGCACAATGCCGGCGTGGGTCACATGGGGGCCGATCTGGGAACGCCCGCCTATCGTGGCTTTCTGCGCAACGACAGTGCCACCATCGCCGAACACCTGCGCGCCGCCGGCTACCGCACGTTGATGAGCGGCAAGTGGCACGTCGCGGGCGACTTCATGGCGCGTGAGGTCGATAGCTGGCGCGTGGGCGACGTGGACCACCCGACGCCGCGCCAACGTGGGTTTGACCGTTTCTATGGCATCGTCGATGGCGTCACCCATTTCTTCTCGCCGCATTTCATGCTGGAGGATGACAGCCGGGTCGAGGTCTTTCCAGACGATTTCTACTTCACAGACGCCATCACCGACAAAGCAATCACCATGGTCGAGGATGCGACGCGGGACGAGGTGCCGTTCTTCCTATACCTTGCCCATGCAGCACCGCATTGGCCGCTGCACGCCCCGTCAGAGGATATTGCCCGCTATGACGGGACCTATGACAAGGGTTGGGACGCCACCCGAACGGCTCGACACGAGACGATGAATGCGCGCGGGTTGTTCCAGACCATCTGGGACATCTCGCCCCGCGACGGGGATGTCCACGCCTGGGGTGAGGAAAAGAACCGGGACTGGGAGGCCAGCAAGATGGCCACCTATGCCGCGATGGTCGATCGCATGGACCAATCAATTGGCCGCTTCATCGCCGCACTCAAGCGGCTGGAGCAGTTCGATAACACGCTGATCCTGTTCCTGTCCGACAACGGCGGTTGCGCCGAGTTCATGGCCGAGGATGGCTGGGCGAAGTTCTTTCCCGACCACACGCAGGACGGCCGCAAGATCGTGATGGGCAACCGCCCCGACGTGCGCCCCGGCGACGCGCTGACCTACCAAAGCTATGACAAGCCTTGGGCGAATGTGTCAAACGTGCCGTTCCGTCTGTTCAAGCACTATGTCCACGAGGGCGGCATTTCCACCCCGCTGATCGCGCATTGGCCCAGGGGCATCGCCGGGGGGCAAGTCGCCCATCAGGCGGCACATGTCGTCGATATCCTGCCCACAATCCTTGAGGCCGCGGGCGCGCCCTATCTTTCTGAACTGGGCGGCGAGGCAATCCAGCCCTGTCAAGGTGAATCGCTGCTGACGCTGTTCAACGGCCAGCCATGGATGCGCGAACAGCCGATCTTCTGGGAACACGAGGGCAATTCGGCGATCCGCATGGGGCAGTTCAAACTGGTGCGCCAGCATGGCCGCGCGTGGGAATTGTTCGACATGGAGCGCGACCGCACGGAACTGCACGACCTTGCGGGCAAGGTCGGCAAGCTGGAGTCTGATTTGCTACGACGCTATGAAGATTGGGCGCAAAAGACCGGCGTGCTCGATTGGAACATCGCTTTGCCGAAGCTCCTCGCCGCCTGGGATATGGAGAACGCAGAGGGGTGAAGGCACCGGCGCTGGTTGCTCGCTCGTCCGCACCGAACCTACCAAAGGATGGTTGACGCCAACGGTGCTGCGGCCCCTCCAGATCGCAAGAAGCACAAAGCAGATGCGCGCGACGGCGAAGTCGCGCGGCGCACGGATGGCCGAAGTGCAAACCGGAATTGGCTGCCTATGTCGCCGCTGGCACGCGCCACCGGATCATCGCCACCTTCAGGGTATCGTTCAGGCCGAGACAGGCCATCATGGCATAGCCGAAAATCGCCAGCATCTCGGTTGGCGGCAGGGCGTGGAGGCCCGGCAATCCGACGAGGGTCAGCCCGCTTCCCACCACGGCATCCGCCGTGAGCGCCAGAAGGAAGGTCGTGCTGGGCCGTGACGACCAGAACCAGCGCCGCTCGCGGGCCGACACCACCGAGAAGACGGCAAAGTAGAGCAACAGCAGAAAGCTGAACGTATCCAACGCATTCACGTCGGTCGCCAGACCGAACCGGGTCCAGCCGAACCACAAGAGCGCCAGCGTTTCCACCACCATCGCCAGCCCCAGCACCACAGATACGGTGATGAAGCCGCCGATGTGCCAGGTTTCGGGTGACCGGGACGGCCGCACCGTATCGGTTGCCAGCGAGATCTTGGCGAAGTCGGTCAGGAAGGTCAAAAGCAGCATGGCGAAGGCCGAGATCACGAACTGCCCGGTGAAGACATAGGCCGCCGCGACGAAGGCGGCCTTCAGGATCGTGCGGCTGATCTTGTTGATGATCCAGGTCAGGATGCGCTGATAGATCGCCCGCCCCTGCTCGACCAGCGCCACGATGTTGGTCAACCCGGCATCGGTCAGCACCACGCTCGCCGCACCCTTGGCCACGTCGGTGGCGGAACTGACGGCGATGCCGACCTCGGCCTGCCGCAGGGCGGGCGCGTCGTTGACGCCGTCGCCCGTCATCCCGGTGATGTGCCCCGCCGCCTGCAGGTGCTGCACGACGGTGTATTTGTCCTCGGGGTAAACCTCGGCAAAGCCGTCCGCCCCGGCCAGCAGATCGCCCGCCGCGTCGCCCTTGGCCGCCGCCTTCAGGTCGGCCACGCGGCGGATGTTGGGCAACCCAACCCCGGCGCCGATCTCGCGCGCCACCGCCAGCGCGTCGCCGGTCAGCATCTTCACCGAAACCCCCAGATCGCGCAGCGTCGCAATCAGCTTGCCCGCATCCGGGCGCGGCGGATCGTAAAGCGACACGAGGCCCAGCAGCACCGGTTTGCCCGTCGCTGGCCCGCGCGCCACCGCGAGCGTGCGGTAGCCCTTGGCCGCCGCCTCCGCGGTGCGCGCCTCCAGCGCCTTCACGTCCTCGGGTGTCAGCCCGCAAGCCTCGGCGAGGGTTCGCACCGCACCCTTCATCACCCGCAAGTGTTTGCCGCCCTGTTCCACCACCGCCTCGGTCCGCCGGGTCTTGGCATCGAACGGCGCGAAGGATACCGGAGTGACCGCCGCCGCACCGTCGAACACCTTCCCGGCCTTGGCAGCCGCCAGAAACGCGAGGTCGATCGGATCCTGATTGGCCTCCTGCGAGGCCATCGCGCCCGCGCGCAGCACATCGGCCTCGGTTGCCTTGCCCAGCGGGATTACCCCGGTCACAGCCAACTGGTTCAGGGTCAGCGTGCCGGTCTTGTCAACGCACAGCACATCCATCGTCGCCGCATCCTCGGCGGCGGAAAGGCGGGTGACCAGCACGCCGCGTTTCGCCAATTCCTTTGCCCCCAGCGCCATGCTGACGGTGAACATCACCGGCAGCGCCACAGGCACCGCGCTCATCAACAGCACCAGTGTCAGCGGCACCACCTGAAGCAGCGGAACGCCGCGGATCACCGACAGCACGATCACCACCGCCAACAGCGCACCAACGATCACGAACAGCCAGCGCACGACGCTTGCCACCACCGCCTCGATATGCAGCTTTGGCCGCGCCGCCTGCACCAGTTCGGTCGTGCGGCCGAACAGCGTCTTCGCCCCGGTCAGCAGCACAACCCCCGTCCCCTCGCCCCGCCGCGCGATCGCGCCCGAGGGCAGCACCTCGCCCGGCGCGCGGTCCACATCCTTCGACTCGCCGGTCAGCGCCGACTGGTCCACGCTCATCTCGCCCGCGATCAGCTTCACATCCGCCGGGATGATGTCCCCCGAGCGCAGCCGCAGGATGTCGCCCGGCACCAGCTCGCGTGCGGGCACCACCTTCCACGCGGAGTCGCGCAGCACCCGCGCTGACACCTGCAACCGCTTGCGCAGCGTCTCGACCACACCCGCCGCCCGCTGTTCTTGCAGGAAGCCAAGCACCGCGTTGACGATCAACAGCGCGCCCACCACCACCAGATCAGAATATTTCCCGAGCGCGAGCGACAGCACCATGATCAGTTCCAGCATCCAGGCCGAAATGCCCCAGAACTTCGCCAGAAATTGCAGCAGCGGATGGGTCTTGGTGACGGCCACCTCATTGAAACCGTCAGCCTTGCGCCGCGCCGTCACCTCAGCCCCGCTCAGCCCGGCGTCGGGCTCCACGCCAAGCGCCGCCAGCGCTTCGGTCACACCAACCTCCGCGAGGTCCCTCCCCTGCGTCGCCTTTTCCGCCAAGGAAGCCAGTTCGGGTGCAGGGTGCGGCTGTCTGATGTGCATCGTGAGCGTCCTTTGTTGGTCTTGCAGAGGTATTCCGTTCTCGCATTGTTCTCCCTGATCGTCGCCGAGGTCGGCCGCTTGGCCCATACGCACGCCATCGCGTCGCTTGACCATGACACTCTGGCTGGCTGCGGGATCTCTGCACTCAAACCTGCCTTGCCAGGATCAGCCCGCGCAATGAATTGCCCAGAAACACTGCCTCGGCCGTGGCGAGATCCGCAATGGTCAGGGCGGCCTCTTCCGCGCGCCCGTCCTCAAGCAGACTTTGGCGAAGCACCCCCGGCAGCAGGCCAGCAGACAGCGCGGGCGTCAGCAACCGATCGCGCTTTTGCACAAAGATCGTAGTGATGGTGCCCTCGCACAGCGCCCCGTCGGTGTTGCCAAAGATAACCTCATCGACCCCGGTCGGCAGCGCGGCGCGGGTTTGGTCGTAAAGCGCACGGCGGGTAGTCTTGTGCCTGAGCCACGGGTCGGTGGCCTCAAGCCGGTGGCTGGCAAGGCTGAAGGCCCAGAGCGCAGGCGCGGGCGCCAACGGCGCCGTTGTCACGCCAAAGCGCCCGGAGTGATCAAGCGTCAGCCGGACCCGCAGCGGGATCGGGCCAGTGGCTAGACCAAGCTGTGCCAGCGCAGCATCGCGGGCGAAGGGAAATTCGAATGCCGCCGCACTTCGCGCCATGCGGGCGAGATGCAAATCGCGCCGCACAAGGCCCTCGCCGGAATCAAACCGCAGCGTTTCGATGATCTCGAGGCGGCTCAGGTCGTCGGCGGAACAATTGCGAAACGGGTCTTCCACAGGGCCTCCTCATACTCGGCCTCGGCGGTGCTGTCATGCACCACGCCGCCGCCCACATTCAACCGCGCCGTGCCGTCGCCCGGCAACAGCAAGGTGCGGATCGCCACGTTGAATTCCATCGCGCCGGTTGGGGAGATCCAACCGATCGCCCCACAATAGGCCTCGCGCGGGGCCGGTTCCAGCGCCCGGATGATTTCCATCGCCCGGATCTTTGGCGCGCCGGTAATCGAGCCGCAGGGGAACAAGGCCATGAACAGGTCCAGCAACGACAGACCCGGTCGCAACTGCGCCTCGACGCGAGAGGTCATCTGATGCACCGTGGCGAAGGTTTCGACCTGAAAAAGCTCGGGCACCCGGACCGAGCCCACTTCGGCAATCCGCGCCAGATCGTTGCGCAACAGATCGACGATCATCAGGTTCTCAGCCCGGTTTTTCGGGTCTGCGGCCAGCCAGTCCCGCCGCGCGGCATCCTCCGCCGCATCCCGACCGCGTGGTGACGTGCCCTTCATCGGACGGGTCTCAATCCGCCCGGTCTCGTCAACGCGGAAGAACAATTCTGGCGAACGGGACAGCAATATGGGGCCACCAAGGTCAACAAAAGCGCCATGCGCCACCGGCTGACGCGCGGCCAGTGCAAGATAAAGGCCAAGCGGCGCGCCGGTGACATGGGCAATAAGCGGAAAGGTCAGGTTGACCTGATAGACGTCGCCTGCCTCGATGTAGGCGTGGACCTGATCGAACGCCGCCCGGTAGCGCGCCAGATCCCAGGCGGGGGTGAAGGGGGACAGGCTGGCATGGCGGGCAAGATCTTGCGCCGCTGTAACGTAGCGCGCAGACGCCGACGGCGCATCAAACACGCCAAATTGCAACAGCGGCGTTGCACGGTCCGGCGGCAAAAGGCGACTGAGCCGCGCATCCATCTGATAGCCGAGTTCGTAATTGGCAAAGCCTGCGAGCCAGCGCCCCGCGCCACGCGCGCGTTCCAACGCGTCAAAGGCGGCGGGAAGATCGTCGGGCCCACCCGCCTGAATGATCTCCACAGGGTCCGCGAACGTGGTTCCGCCAGCTATTGGCCCGCGGTCGAAGTGTAGGCGTCCGTATTGATTTTCACGCCGGATGGACCCAGTTGGACGCGTAATTTCCATTGAGAATTGACCCATGTGTCCCGCCCCCAAGGCGGCTGGCCGCGGGGGACAATGGAGTGATTATCATGGAACTTTTGAACCTGATACGGCGCATGTCGCTGCGACAGAAGCGGCCAATCCGAGAGATCACACGACGAACTGGGCGGTCGCGCAATACCGTCAAGCAGCAATTGAATGCCGGCAATGGTGATCCCCCCAAGCCAAGGGGCGCTTGGTCGAGACAAAAACGCCGGGCAGGTTCGTGATGTTGGCGTTCTGGGGTTCGGACGATGCGGACAAGGCCAAAAGCAAGGCGCTGACCGACATCCTGCAAAGCATTCAGCTAACGAAGTAGTCTCCTTCGTTGTCGCAGCACCGTTACATCGATTTTGATCCCGCTCATCGGGGTTGCGGAGTCGTCAGGGGTGAAGCCGGTCGCTCAATGACCAACTGGGCGACACCGGTGCTGCCAATCTTCCCTGTCACCTCCCCCTAACCGACCCGGCCTGAATATATTTGCCCAAAAGACGCCAGCACCGCAGGCGTTGTCAGAATAGACGACCCATTGCCGCGCCCGCTCCCCGCCCCCAATTGGAACGCAGCGCCACGCCGCGGCATGGCGCGCGACCATCACAGCCCCAACCCAGGGCGTACGCCGACGCCAAGGCCCACGATCCTGCGCTTGACCGGCAGAGACGATCTGTCTAGGGATGCGCGGAGGTTGGGCCTGTAGCTCAATGGTTAGAGCAGGGCGCTCATAACGCCTTGGTTGGGGGTTCGAGTCCCTCCGGGCCTACCAAAATTCATTTTTATACTATGTTTTCATGATTTTATCGCCGTTTTCGGCGAACCCTTTGGGAAGGTTCGCCTTGGTTTGCGCCCGATTTGGCCGCGCGATAAGTTTTCATCGCAGAATCTGCGATGTCTTCGCGCCGCGCATTACCTCGGGCAGCGGGTCGCGCAGAAAGGTCAGCGGCTTACCGCCGTCGCCAATATCGTGACCGTCCACATGGTTAAATCCCCACTATAGACGCCAGCGCCGCCGATGCGGCCGCCGGCGCGGTTGCAAGTAGGGTAGCCGCTCCATCGTCGCCAGAGCGCACGACCAAGGTATTTTGACGCCCGCTGGGCATTGTTGCGCGCGATGGCGCTTGAGCGCCTTGTTATACGCGGGCCCGGTCAGGGTCGTGTAGCTCGGGGTGTTCGGTCTGCTCATGCCCTTTAGCTATGACGCTGGATTCACAAGATGCATCCCTGACAGGATTTGTGCAACACAGCCGCACTAAGGCGGAATGTAGGGGGCACCTCAGCCATGGGCCGTGTCGTGGGCGGTCGGGCCGATAGACAGAGGGGGGCAGATTGGTTACGACCATTCGTTAGCAAAGAAGCAAGCGTCAGCGGCGCAGGGGCCCTGGCGCCAAGGGTGGACGGTCCGCATGAATGCAACCCTCAAAGACGTGGCAGCACGGGCGGGCGTATCGCGCTCTGCCGTCTCGCGGACATTTACCGACGGGGCCTCGGTTTCCGGCAAGATGCGCGCCAAGGTCGAGAAGGCGGCGTCAGAGCTGGGCTATAGCCCGAATGCGCTGGCCCGTAGCCTGACCACACGGCGCACGGGCATGGTTGGGCTGGTGTCGGACAACTTTCACAACCCGGTATTTCTGGAAGTGTTCGACCTGTTCACGCGCGGCATGCAGGATCGCGGGCTGCGGCCTTTGTTGGTCAACCTGTCGGGCGGCTTTGATCCAGAGGCCGCGATGCGGATGCTGCGGCAATACTCGGTCGATGGGGTCGTGGTGGCGTCCTCTACCCTGCCGCCGGCGTTTTCGCTGGCGTTTCGGGATGCGGGAATTCCGGTGGTCAACAGTTTCGGTCGGTTCGCGCCGCATCCGGCAATTGACATCGTTACCATCGACAACGTCGCCTGCGGACGGCTGGCGGCGCGGGAACTGATCGCGCGCGGCTATGCGCGGGTGGCGTTTCTGGGCGGGCCTGCGCGCGCGACCTCTACCATCGACCGCTGGCAGGGCTTCCGCGAGGAGTTGGCGTTGCATCCCGGCATTACACTGACCCACTCCTTTGCCGAGGCGTATTCGTTTGACGCCGGGCGACGGGCGATGAAGTCGCTGTTGGCGCATCCCCCTGCCGAGGCGTATTTCGTGGGCGATGACGTGCTGTCTGTCGGCGCGCTGAGCGCCATTCGTGATGCCGGGCTGTCGGTGCCAAACGACATCGGTGTTGTGGGCGTCAACGACATGGAGATCGCGGGTTGGGCCGGGATCGACCTGACGACGATCCGCCAGCCGATTGCCGAGATCATCGCGGCCTCGCTGGAGGTGATCGACGCGATTCTGAACGATCCGGACCACCGTCCACAATCGCGGGTGTTCGACTGCGTGTTGGTCGAGCGCGGGACGTTACGCCCGCGCCCGACCGTAGATTAGCGCATCATCGGCGGGCGCGCGTCGGTCCATTCGCCGTCGGCTTTGCCTGACGCGGCGACCGCCGCCACCGCTGCCATTGAACGCAGTCCGTCCACTGCCTTGGGGTAAAGGTTGGCGGCGGGGTCGATGTCGCGGCCTTCCTTGCGGGCGTGGATCGCCTCTGACAAATCCTTGTAGATATTGGCAAATGCCAGCGGCATACCTTCGGCGTGGCCGATGGTGACACGGGTGGCGCGGTCAGCCTCAGGCGACAGGTTCGCCTCGCCCCGCTCGATCACTTGCAGGCGTTGGCCAAGCGGCATCCAGTATAGCTGGTTCGGCTGTTCCTGCGACCAGCGCAGGCCGCCCTTCTCGCCGAACACCTGAATGCCCAGCCCGTGCTGGCGCCCGATGGCGACGGACGAAGTCCAAAGCCGCCCGACAGTGCCGCCCGACATGCGGAAATTCACCATCGCGTCGTCTTCCAGCACGCGGCTGGGAATGCAGCTGGCGATGTCAGCCGACAGCTTCTCCACCTCCTGCCCCGTCACGAAGCTGGCCATGTGCATCGCGTGGATGCCACAATCGGCGAATTGCGCCGAAACGCCCGCCTGCGCCGGATCATAGCGCCAGCGCACGCGCGGGTTATCGGCGTTGGCGGCGTCGGCGTGGTGGCCGTGGGCAAATTCCGCGACGACAAGGCGGATGCGTCCAAGATCGCCGCGCGCCACCATCGCCTTCATGTGACGCACGAGGGAATAGCCGGTGTAGCCATAGTTGACGGCGCAGATCTGCCCGGTTTCGCGCGCGATCCGCACGATCTCTTCGCCCTCTTCCACCGTCATCGTCATCGGCTTTTCGCAAAGGACGTGGAACCCGGCCTTAAGGAACGCCTTGGTGATCTCAAAATGGGTCGAGTTCGGCGTGGCGACGGTGACAAGATCGACACGGTCGGGGCGGCCCTTCTCGCCCTCCAGCATCTCGCGCCAGTCGCCATAAGCGCGGTCGGGTGCAAGGCCAAGGCGGCGGCCATAATCACGCCCGGCGTCGGGTCGGTGATCCAGCGCGCCCGCTGCAAAGGTGAACAACCCGTCAAGCCCGGCCCCAAGACGGTGCGCGGGTCCGATCTGGCTGCCCTCGCCACCGCCGATCATTCCCCAATTCAGTTTCGCCATGTTGGCCCCCTTAGTTGAACCCGATTGCGCGCAGATAGTCACGGTTCGCCCGTGCGTCGTCGATCGGCGACACGTCGAGCGTCGGGTCACAGTCCTGCTCGACCGTGCACCACCCCTGATAACCCGCATCCAGCAAGACCTGCCGCACGGCGGGAAAATCTACGTCGCCCTTGCCCAGATTGCAGAAGATGCCCTGACCGCAGGCGTCATAGAAACCGGTGCGATTGGCGATGGCGCGGGCTTTGACCTGCGGGTCGATGTCCTTGAAGTGCATGTAGGCGATGCGGCCGACATGGCGGCGCATGAAGGCGACCGGATCGAAACCGGCGTAGGAATGGTGGCCGGTGTCAAAGCAGATCTTCAGCGTGGCCTCATCGACCTCATTCAGCAGGCGTTCCAGCTCGGGCTCAAAGTCGATGAAACCGGCGGCATGGGCGTGGATGCTGACGCGCAGGCCGTATTCCTCGGTTCCCATCTTGGCGACGGTGGCGATGCGGTTACGGAAGGCAGCCCATTCGGCAGCGTCCATCTGCTCTGCCTCTGAGGCGCGGCCCGCAGTCGGGGCGCGGCGGGGCGAGATCGAGTCGATCAGCACCAGTTCACGCGCGCCATGCGCCGTCAACGCGCGACAGGTGCGCGTCGCGGCGTCCTGAACTTCGTCCCACGCGGCGGGGTCATGGAACGGGCGGAACACCACGCCCCCGATCAGCGTCAGCGCATGTTCAGCCAGCGCCTCGGTGAGGATCGCCGGGTCTTCGGGCATGAAGCCAATCGGGCCAAGTTCGATGCCGCGATAGCCCGCATCGGCGCAATCCTTAAGCACCTTGCGCCAGGTTGGATTGCGCGGGTCGTTCGCAAATTCGACCCCCCAGGAACAGGGGGCGTTGCCGATAGAAATTGCCATGTCGCGTCCTTCTACAGTGCGTCCACAGAGATCCAAGACTGCGCGTCGGACGAGGCCCGAGCGGCAGCGATGATGCGGTTGACCTCCATCCCGTCACGGAAAGTCGGCCAGATAGATGTGCCCGTATCGATGGCGCGCAGGAAATCGCGCGCCTCGATGATGATCTGGTCCTGATAGCCGGTGCCGTGGCCGGGGCCTTGGCAGAACGGCTCGTAATCCGGATGCGTCGGGCCGGTCAGGATCTTGGTGAAGCCGCGCGTCGCCTCCGGCCCCTCGGCACGATAAAGCCACAGCGCGTTCTGATCCTCCTGATCAAAGCGGATCGCGCCCTTGGTGCCCGTCACCTCGTAGGCATAGCCCATCTTGCGACCGGTGGCGGTGCGGCTGAAAAACAGATGCCCCATCGCGCCATTGGCAAAGCGGCACATGAATTGACCCTGATCGTCGTTCAGCACTGGCTCGGGTCCGCTGGGGCCGATCCGGGTCGCGTGAACCGTCTCTATTTCAGCCATCAGCCGGTCAATCGGGCCGATCAGGGCAAGCGCCGCGTTGATCATATGCGGCGCAAGGTCGCCCATCGCCCCCGCCGCAAGGCTGCGCGTGCGCCAGTTGGCGGGCAGCGCCGGGTCGGCATAGAAATCCTCGGTATGTTCGCCGCGAAACCATGTGATGTCCCCGATCACGCCGTCCGCGATCAGGCGGCGGGCGAACTGGCTGGCGGGGGTGCGGATATAGTTGAACCCAACCATGTTGACCGCGCCCGCGGCCTGGGCGGCGGCCACCATTGCGCGGCTGTCCTCCAGTGTCTCGCCCAGCGGTTTTTCGCAGAAAACCGGTTTGTTCAGCGCAAATGCGGCTTCTGCAATCGGGCGGTGAAAGGCTTGCGGCGCGGCGATGACGACGGCCTCAACCTTGGGGTCGGCGACCAACTGGCGCCAGTCGTCGGTGGCGCGGGCAAAGCCGAAGGCGGTGCGATACTGTTCGGCCGAGGCGGCGGAGGTTGCGCACACCATCTCCAGCCGCGGGCGCAGCCGGGTGTTGAATATGGCGCCGACCGAGGACATCGCCACGGCATGTGCCTTGCCCATGTAGCCCCCGCCGACAATTCCGATGCCGATCTCGGTCATGCTGCTGCCCTCCCCCCGGCCTCCCGTTGCGACGATTGTATTTGCAACCGGTTGCAAAAACCGTATCGTGAGGCGTGACAAGACGCAAGACAAGAGTTTGCCCGCCAATTCAGGGCAACCCAACGGGAGACGACATGATGACGACGGCAACAGTTCGGCTGACCACCGCAGAGGCGATTGTCCGGTATCTGGCCGCCCAATTCATTGAGATCGACGGCGAGACGCGGCGGCTTTGCGGCGGGGGGTTCGGGATTTTCGGGCATGGCAACGTGACCTGCCTTGGCCCCGCTCTTTACGCGCACCGCGATCAGTTGCCGCTGTATCGCGGGCAAAACGAGCAAAGCATGGGCTTTGCGGCGGCGGCCTATGCCAAACAGTGGCTGCGCCAGCGGTTCATGTTTTGCACAGCGTCGGCGGGTCCGGGAACGGCGAACCTGTTAACTGCTGCCGCACTGGCCCATGCCAACCGCCTGCCGATGCTGATGTTGTGCGGCGATACGTTCCAGACCCGCCTGCCCGACCCGGTGTTGCAGCAGTTGGAACATTTCGGCAATCCGACCATGGGCGTGAATGACGCCTTCAAGGCGGTCAGCCGCTATTGGGACCGTATCACGCATCCGGCGCAGGTTTTGCAGTCTTTGCCCGCCGCCCTTGCCACCATGCTGGACCCCGCCGATTGCGGCTCGGCTTTTCTGGGTCTGCCGCAGGACGTGCAGGGCTGGGCCTACGACTATCCGGCGCAGTTCTTTGCGCCCAAGACGCACCGCATCCGCAGGCAGACCCCCGACCCGGCAGAGATTGCCGAGGCCGCCGCCCTGCTGCGCGCAGCGAAACGGCCAGTGATTATCGCGGGCGGCGGGGTGCAGTATTCCCGCGCGGTTGCGGAGTTGACGGAGTTTGCCGAGGCGCACGGCATTCCCGTGGTCGAATCCATTGCCGGGCGCGCCAACCTGTTGGCCTCGCATCCGCTTAATATCGGGCCGATTGGGGTGACAGGCTCTGACAGCGCCAATCTGGTTGCGGCCGAGGCGGATGTGATCCTTGCGGTCGGCACCCGGTTGCAGGATTTCACCACCGGGTCATGGTCGGCCTTTGCCGCCGACGCGCGGCTGGTTGCGGTGAACGTGGCGCGGCACGATGCGGCAAAACATCTGGCGCTGGCGGTGGTTGGCGACGCAAAGCTGGCGCTTGGCGCGCTGACTTGGGCGTTGGCCGGTTACAGCGCGCCATCATTATGGCGGGCGAAGGCGCAGGCGGCGCGGGTGGACTGGGATGCCAAGGTGGCGGCGAATGTGGCGGCTGGCAACCGACCGAATTCTTATGCCCAAGCCATCGGCGCGGTGAATGCTCTGTGCAGCCCGCGCGACCGGATTGTCGCGGCGGCGGGCGGGCTTCCGGCCGAGGTTACCGCAAACTGGCGCACGCTTGGCATCGGCACGGTCGATGTGGAATTCGGCTTCTCGTGCATGGGGTATGAGATTGCGGGCGGCTGGGGCGCGCGGATCGCGCAGATGGAACGCGAGCCGGATCAGGATACCATCGTATTTGTCGGTGACGGGTCTTACATGCTGATGAATTCAGACATCTATTCCTCGGTTCTCAGCCAGAAGAAGCTGATCGTGCTGGTGCTGGACAATGGCGGCTTTGCGGTGATCAACAAGCTGCAAAACAACTCTGGTGGCGAGAGTTTCAACAACCTGCTTGCCGATTGCCCGACGATCCCAGAGGTCGTGACGATGGACTTTGCCGCCCACGCTAGGGCGATGGGGGCGCTTGCGGAACGCGTGGCAAATCCGGCGGAGCTTGCCGAGGCGTTCACGCGGGCCAAGGCGGCGGATCGCACCACGGTGATCGTGATGCCGGTCGATGCCCATATTGGCTGGACCGAAGGCGGCCACACATGGTGGGAGGTCGGACTGCCAGAGGTGTCCGACAGCCCCAAAATCCGCGCGGCGCGTGCCGCGCTGGATGACGCGCGCCTGCAACAGCGGCGGGGGCTATGATGACGGGGCATGTGACCCTTCGCGCCGGGCGGTTTCTGGTGATCGGCCGCGCCGGGATGGACCTTTACGCCGACCCGCCCGGCACGCGGATCGAGGACGCGACGCGCTTCACCTCTTGCCTTGGCGGATCGTCGGCGAATATCGCGGTCTCGCTGGTGCGGCAGGGGGTGGCGGCGTCATTGCTGGGCTGTGTCTCTGACGATGCGGTGGGGCGGTTTTGTCTGGCAGAGCTGGACCGCTACGGCGTGGCCCGCGACCGTGTGCGCGCGGTCGGCGGCGAGGCGCGCAATTCCCTCGCGGTGGTCGAAACCCGGCTGCACGATTGCCAATCCGTCATCTTCCGCAACGGCGTTGCCGATTTTCAGATGACGGTGGAGGATATCGACGCGGTGGACATGCGCCCCTTCGCGGGGCTGATTACCACCGGCACGGTTTTGGCGGCGGAACCCTCGCGTTCTGCGGCGTTTGTGGCGTTTCAGCGTGCCAAGGATCTGGGCATTCCGCTGATCTTTGACGTGGATTACCGGCCCTATAGCTGGACCTCTGCCGCCGAGGCCGCCGATGTCTATTCCCGCGCCGCCAGCCTGTGCGACATCATCGTGGGCAATGATGTCGAGTTCGGCTTTATGGCGGTCGACTACAACGCCGGTTTGGCCAAAGCACGCGCGCTGTCGGCCGAGGGCCAGCGCATCGTGGTTTACAAACGCGGCGAACTGGGGGCCGTGACCTTTGCCGCCGGGGCAGAGATACACACCGGCGTGTTTCCGGTTGCCGCGCTGAAACCGACCGGGGCGGGTGACGCGTTCCTTGGTGGTTTCATCGCCGCCCTGACCGCTGGCATGGACCTGCGCGATGCCGTGTTGCGCGGGTCAGCCTGCGCCGCCATCGTGGTCACCCGCGTCGGCTGTGCGCCCGCAATGCCAACCAAGGCGGAGTTGGACGCGTTCCTAAGCCGCCACCCCGCCCCTATTGAAAGCTGAAGGACACCGCCATGCATATCGCCCCGTTTGACAACCAGAACCACCCGATCGTTGACGTGAATGACGCGGTGGTGCCGCTCAACTACTTCAACATCGTCAAGCTGACGCGGGGCCAGGTGTTTGAGTATCGCATTCCGGGCTATGAGACCTGCATCGTTCCCGCCACCGGCACTGTGGATGTCGATATAGAGGGCGTGGCCTTTGCCCACCTTGGCAACCGTGGCACCGACGTTTGGGACGGCGAGCCTGAGGGCGTCTATGTCCCGGTTGGCGCGAAAGCCGTGATGACCTGCACATCGGCCACGGCAGAGGTCTTCGTCGCAGGTGCCGCCTTCGATCAGGTGCTGGAGCCGTTCGACGTGCGCGGCGGGGATATCGACTTTGTCCAATACGGGTCGGATGACACCAAGACGCACCGCAAGATCAAGCACATCCTTGGCCAGCGCCATGCGGGCAAGGTTGGCCGACTGCTGGTGTCAGAGCTTTACACCGTGGGCGCGGGCGGATGGTCCGGCTTTCCCAGCCACAAGCATGACACCGACCGCCTGCCGTTGGAAACCCGGCATGACGAGACCTACAATTTTCGCTTTCGCCCGCCGCATGGGTCCGGCCTGCAAATGCTGCAACGCGAAGATGGCAAGCCGGGCGACGCCTATCACATCGTGGACGGCTCGACGATTTGCCTCGACAAGGGCTATCACCCCTGCTGCGTTCTGCCGGGGTATGAGATGTATTATTTCACCATCCTTGGCGGGCTTAGCCAGCGCCCCTTGGTGCAGTATTTCCAACCGAGCCACGCCGATCAGATAGAGACGATTCCGGGCATCAAAAACATGATCGCCAAGTTCAAATGACCGTCGCGACGCTGGCCGAGGTGCTGCAACCGGCCCTGCGCGATGGCTATGCCGTGGCGGGGTTCGTCACGCTGGGGTGGGAGGATATGGTCGCCTTCGTCGCCGCCGCCGAGGCGGAGCAGGCCCCGGTGATCTTGCAGGCCGGGCCGGGCGCGCGGGCGCATACGCCGCTGCCCGTGCTGGGCGCGATGATGCGGCATCTGGCGGAACGGGCAAGCGTGCCGGTGGTGCTGCACCTTGACCACGGCTACGCGGTCGAGGACTGCCGCGCGGCGATAGATTGTGGCTTTACCTCGGTGATGTTCGACGGCTCGTCGCAACCGCTGGCGCAAAACATCGCCGCGACGCGGAGTGTGGTGGAACTGGCCCACGCGGCGGGCGTGTCTTGCGAGGGCGAGATCGGCGTGGTGGGCTATGCCGAGCGTAAGCCCTCGACCGGGACCGACCCGAGCGAGGCGGCACGTTTCGCACGCGAAACCTGCGTTGATGCGATGGCAGTGTCGGTGGGCAACGTTCATCTGCAACGCCACTCCGACGCAGCACTGGACGAGGCCCGTTTGGCCGAGATCGCGGCGCTCTGCCCGGTGCCGCTGGTGATCCACGGCGGCTCTGGCGTGCCGGTGGCGCAGCGGGCGCGGCTGGCGGCGCACTCGACCATCTGCAAGTTCAACATCGGCACCGAATTGCGCATGGTATTTGGCGCGTCCCTGCGTGAAGCGATGGCGCGCGATCCCGATCAGTTCGATCGCCTGACGCTGCTAAAACAGACCATCCCCCCGATGGAGGCCGCTGCGCGCACCATCATCCGCAACCTGCAAGGGGTCGGGCGATAACGCCCCGCAGAGGCGATGGCGTTGATGAGTAACGCCGAGGGGTGGCGTCAAACCATTGCGAACTCGTCTCTGTTTTCCAACCAACGCAATCTGTTTGGCCGCGCGGTGGGCTTAAAGTTATGGCGTGGGTAGAAGACGCGCATGTAATTGAGTGGATTGACAACTGAGGCGTGATCGGCGCGGCGGGAGTTGTCGTGGACCTAGAGCGGTCAAACCCGTTTGACCTCCTCCTGATCCCCTTTCAAGGAAATGGTCAGCGGCGGTCTGCGCATTCAGGCGCAGCACTCTTGGCTCACCGCCAACACGAGCTGGATCACGTCGTCGGCTTCGCTTTCCCGGTATCCGCCAAAAAACCACCCCGAGACAAACCTGTATCAGTTCACCAGCTCATTGCTTCCGCCATGGTAAGCGATGGCCACCGCAGGCCACTGCAACCAGAATGGAGAACTCCCGATGTTCCGAAACATTTTTGCGCCCGCGCTTGTCGCGGTTCTGATGGCCACGACGTCACCGGCGACTGCCGCGCAGGTTATGGTGAAAGACGTCGCCGTCACCGTCGATCTCGCCGCGATCACCAACCAGGCCGCAGCGAAATACTGGGCCAATCTCAGCGACGACCTGACGGCCGCCATTGCCGCACGCATCGCGGATCGGATCTCGCCTGACGGCGCGCATCTGCTGATCAAGGTATCGTCGGTGGGCCTGTCGACAGGCTACATGGACGCCGCCGGTGTTGTCGCTCCGCATCTGGTTGGGGTGGTCAATGTCGTTGCCGATCCGGCCACGTCTGGGCAAAGCAACACGGCAAAGCCTATGGCGCTGCCTAACTCAAACTACACGCTAACCATCTCCGCCAAAGAGGCCGAGACCTTCGTGCCCGCCGGCGAGGACATCATGGTGATATCGCCCGACAAGAAGGAATACCACGACGCGTTGATCGCGGCCTTCGCGGACTATGTGGCCAAGCACCTCTAGGCGGATCGTTCCTATCCCTGCGACAGGCGACCCGTCGCCTGTCGGCTAAATCCAACTGGATCCCCGGCCTCTTCCTGTCGTGATCTTCCGCGCTAATCCACGTCCGTTCCACGGCCTACATGTGGGACGACGGGTGCGCAGATCGCGCGGAACATCAGGCCCTCGCCCCACCAAAATCGAAGGATGTCTCGATGAAAGCCCTCGTTTACCAAGGCCCCGGCAAGATCACCCTTCAGGACCGCCCAAAACCGGAGATCAGCGCGCCGACCGACGCCATCGTGCGCGTTCTGAAGACAACGCTATGCGGCACCGATCTGCATATTGTGAAGGGCGACGTTCCCAGTTGCACGCCAGGCCGCATCCTTGGCCATGAGGGCGTCGGTGTGGTCGAGGCGGTTGGCCCAGCCGTCACGGCGTTCAAAAAGGGGGATCACGTCCTGATCTCTTGCGTTAGTTCCTGCGGGAAATGTGCCTATTGCCGCAAGCAGATGTATTCACATTGCACTACCGGTGGCTGGATATTGGGCAACACCATTGATGGAACGCAGGCCGAGTTCGTGCGAACGCCCTACGCCGACAACAGCCTTTATCCAATTCCGAACGGCGCCGATGAAGAGGCGCTGGTGATGCTAAGCGACATCCTGCCGACCGGTTTCGAATGTGGCGTGCTGAACGGCCAGATCCAGCCCGGCGCGACGGTTGCGATTGTCGGATCTGGGCCCATCGGGCTGGCCGCCCTTCTGACGGCGCAATTCTTCTCACCTGCCGAAATCATCATGGTCGATCTCGATGACAACCGTCTGGCTATCGCCAAGACGTTCGGCGCGACCCAGGTGGTGAACAGCACCGACGGCAAAGCGGTCGAGGCAGTGATGAAGTTGACGGAAAATCGTGGAGTCGACACCGCGATCGAGGCGGTCGGCATCCCCGCCACCTTCGAGATGTGTGAAAAGATCGTTGCGGCAGGAGGCCATATCGCCAACATCGGCGTGCATGGCAAGAAGGTCGACCTGCATCTGGAAACCCTGTGGGACCGCAATATCTCGATCACCACGCGGCTGGTGGATACGGCGACAATCCCGATGCTGTTCAAGACCGTCCAAGCGAAAAAGATCAACCCGACGCTGCTGATCACCCACCACTTCACGCTGGATGCGATCCTCGAGGCTTACGAGACCTTCGGGAATGCGGCGAAAACGAAAGCGCTCAAGGTCATTGTGACGATGGCGTAGCGGGATCTGCCACCCCCAAGTGGCAGATCCTTTCGATCACACAGGGACGAACACAGTGAAAATTCTCTTGACCATTTTGGGTTGTATCGTTGTCGCCGCCGCTGGCGGGCTCGCGTTCATCTATTCAGGCCTCTACGACGTGTCCGCAACAACCCCCGACAGTGCACTTGTCACATGGGCAGTCCACAAAACATCGAACACTTCGGTGCATGCGCGCATGGGGGCGAACGTTCCGTCAGCCGGGTTCGACAAACCCGCGCTGATCCAGGTGGGCGGGCGACTTTACGCCGAGAATTGCGCGGTCTGTCACGGCGCACCGGGACTGACGCCAACTGCCATTGCGAAGGGCCTGAACCCAGTGCCCCCTGACCTGTTCAAAGCCACCCGCAAACCAGATCCCGCCGAAAATTTCCAGTTCATCAAACACGGCGTCAAGATGACCGCAATGCCAGGGTTCGGGCCGTCCCTCAGTGACGACAATATCTGGTCCCTTGTGGCGTTTCTTGGCGCGGCACCTAGCCTGACGGCAGCGGACTATGCCGCTAAGACGGCCGCATCCCCCGGTGGCTAAAGCGCGCTAGCGCAGCAGCGGGCCGCTTTGATCAAGATAAGCGAGGTCGAACTCCGCCAGTTCGACAAGGCCGTCGAAATCGTCAAAGATCACCTTGCCATTACGAAAGGTCAGCAAGTGCCGCTCGCGGAGCTGCCGCAGGATGCGGTTGACATGCACGGCGCTAAGGCCAAGCGCATCGGCGAGCACGTATTGCGACAACGGGCAGGCATAGCCCTCCTTGGTGCCAAGACCGACCAACATCAACCGCGCGCCAAGCTCCAGCAGAAAGTGAACCGTCCGCTGCATCGCATCGCGCCGCCCGATGTTTATCAGATGTTCCACGACCATCGCCTCGTCGCGCGAGACAGCCCAGAGGACGGCAGTGGCAAGCCGCGGCGTTCGGGTGAAGGCATCGATCAGGTCCGAGGCAAGCACCTCGGACGCGGTGACCCGCGTCAGCGGCTCGACGTTATGGTCGGCGGCCCGGAACAAGATACTGCGCAGGCCAAGAAAATCACCGGGGATCTGAAAGTCAACGATCTGGCGCGCGCCACCGGGCAGGATCTTATAGGAACAGACCCAGCCGCTTGCCAGTATGTAGGCAGCGCGCACAGACTGTCCTTGGTAGATCATGTCCTGCCCGGCCGGAAAGATCCTGCGCCGTTTGTGTAGCGCGGCGAGAATTGCAAATTCTGTGTCGGTCAATGCCACATAGGCGCCGAGCTTGCGTGCAAACGGGCTCTCTTGAACCGGGATGGGCAAATTTTGTCCTTTCCTGTCGGTCGTCAAGGTGGCACCTATAGCGCTCGCGTCGCATTTTATCGAGGCAAACCGCCTGCGTCCTGATTTAGATCAGTCCAGCCCACGGTTTTTCTGTGAGAATAGCAACACGAATGACGCCGTTGGGCCGGATTTCCTTCCCGAGGCGCACATTGGAAAGGCTTCCGTCATGACCCTCGTCCCAGATGTATCGGGAAGTGCCGCGCTGGCAATCGTAGAATCGCTGCTGCTGGCGTTGAACGACCGGAAAGTCCTGCCGGAGGACGAGATCATGGGCATTCTCAGGGATGCTGCTGCGGCCAACGAAAATATGCCGGAGACGACCGAAAGACCCGGCCACCACGCCTTGGTGGCGGCCCTGATCAATCGAATTATTTTGGGCGGGAATTCGGTGCGCAGACACTGAACCCGAACCCGAAGGCGCGGCCTAAAGCCTGCCGGTAAGGACAAGAATCAACAAAATCACGACGACAAGCCCAAGCCCGCCGCTGGGTCCGTAGCCCCAGTTAGCGCTGTGGCCCCAGGTCGGCAATGAGCCGATTAGCATCAGAACAAGAATTACGACAAGAATGGTGCCGAGCATGGCGTTCGCCTTTTCATGAGAGGGCCGCGATGCGCTGCGGACGCGGGGAAGCTAGCGGCCTCAGCGTATCGCGGGATCGACCGCGCGCCGGAGTTGCGCGGCCAGAGGTCTATTTCACCTCGCGCAGATTGTCCTTGAGGCTACCGATCGCATTCTGGACTTTGCCCTTGATGACGTCGGCCTTGCCGTCTGCTTGCAACTTGGCGTCGCCAAGCGCCTTACCGACGGTCTCTTTCACCTTGCCGGAAACCTGCTTCGCGCTGCCTTCGATACGATCTTTGTCCATGGTCAATATCCCTTGTTTTGGTTGGCGTCCTGCGTGATTGCATGACCTGCCGCCGAAATGTCGCGCCCCGCGCCAGCGGCTGTGTCGCAAGCGGCGAGAAGCAACGGCAACAGCGCAATGACCATCGAGGTTCGCTTCGGGCGGGGTGGTGAGAGTGTCATGGTAAATTCTCCAGAGTCCGCGTCACCGACATCTGGCCGGAGACGCGCTCAGCTCTAATGTAGGACGCTGCACAGCGCGCCGCGCTAACATGGATCAGGGGCTGATGCGGCTAAATTCTCGCCCCGTGCCATTCTGTGCAAAGTTGGTCGATTGTTTTCGCCGCACGGCGCCCGCAGAAAGAAACGCCACCGGAGCCTTGCATCCCGATGGCGAGATTGTCGTGCCGTTCCGAACCCAGACGGGTCACGGCACCATTTGGATCAGTGGTACATACGGTAGTGGCCGTGCCCGTCGTTCCGGCATCCCGGCACACTTAGGTCATGGCACACAGCCCCGGCTACGCCGCCGATCACGGCTCCGGCCACCAGGTCGCCGCCAAGCGCCCCGGCAACCAGTGCCCCGCCCGCAGCGCCAGCCACACCTCGCTGCGTGTTGTTTTCAAGGCAGCCGGCAAGCGCGACGACCAGCGTCAGTCCGGCAATGATTTTAAACAGTCGCATGTGGTTCGACCTCCGTTATGATGAACTTTCGATGGCCCATCCTGGCATAACCGTAATCGCGCGCACTAACGCAAGGCAGTGCGCGGTGGTCGGCAATGCCGGGTCGTTGGCCGCCGTGCCGGATTGGTGCACACGGCGTTTTCTGGCATGGCGCGTATCGATCACGTTGGAGGCCGACTTCTGCATAGAAGCTGTCGAGGAAGCGCTGGCGCGACACGGCACACCCGAAATCTTCAATACGGATCAGGGCAGTCAGTTCACCTCGACCGACTTCATCAACGTGCTGGCCGACCGCGAGATCAGGATCAGCATGGATGGTGAGGGGGCCTGGCGCGACAACGTCTTTGTCGAGCGTATCTGGCGGACTATCAAATACGAGGAGGTCTACCTGCGGGCTTACACGAGTGTCTCGCAAGCCCGCGCCAGGATCGGCAGATATCTGACCTTCTACAACAGCCGCCGCCACCAGTCACCACTTGACGGGAAAACCCCCGATCAGGCCTCCTTCAACCAGCCGATACCCGAGGCGGTGGCGGCGGAACCAACGCGGAAAACCACTTACAAAACGCCCGGAACCTGTTCAGATCAGCCGAACCACCTCTCTCGGTCCGTATGTCCGGTGCCGATCTTCCCAGAGGCGAGACGGTTTCGGGCTGGTGAACGCGGCCCGCCTCAAGCACGCCAACAAAGACGACCGCCAGCCTTCCGTCCGGTTTGACGCCAGAGCGGCGCAACCTAAATGCAGCGAAGGCGTCTGTCCCTGAAGGATATGCGCGCAGGCACAGGACTTGACGGCGTTACCCCACTGGGCGCATCCTTCGTGTGAAGCGGCGGCACAGCCTGAGGGACGAGGCCGCCAGTCCAATCGTGCTTGCAGTTTCGGAAAACGTCCTTCGCGCGGGCCGAATGACAGGTCGATGAAACCCTGCCGTCTTGGACCCGGCTTATCATGGTCCAAAAAATGAACCCAATTACGGTATTCCTTACCCTCGTCTTGATCGCGATTGGCGTGTTGCTGAACGCCTCCGGGCACTATGTGATCGGCGCGGACTTCATTGTCTTGGCGGTCATCGTTGCCGCCTCGCTGAAGATGGCCAACACTTGGCAGAAGTTCGTCATCCTGCGCGCGGGCAAATTGCTCGGGGTGAAAGGGCCGGGCCTGTTCCTCATCATCCCCGTGATTGACAGCGTGGTTGCGGTCATCGACGAGCGCATTCAGACCACGGCGTTCAGCGCGGAACAGGCGCTGACCAAGGATACCGTTCCCGTCAACGTCGATGCGATCATCTTCTGGAACGTCCACGATGCACAGAAGGCGGCGCTGAACATCACCGACTACCGCATGGCGATCGACCGCGTGGCGCAGACATCGCTGCGCCAAATGATCGGCGCCTCGATGCTGTCGGCGCTGCTGTCCGAGCGGGAGGCGGCCGACACCATGTTGCGCGAGGAGATCGCCCGGAAGACGGCAGACTGGGGGATCTCCGTGAAGTCCGTCGACATCCGCGATGTGGCAATTCCCGTGGCCCTGCAAGACGCGATGTCGCGACAGGCGCAAGCAGAGCGCGAAAAGCAGGCGCGCGTCATTCTCGGTTCGGCAGAGGCTGCGATCGCTGGGCAGTTCGTCGAGGCCGCCAAGACCTACGCCGACTACCCGGCTGCGTTGCAACTGCGCGCCATGAACATCATTTACGAGACAACCAAAGAACGGGGCGCCACGATCCTGATCCCGACGGCAATGGTCGACAGCATGAACCCTGGGCTGGCACTGGCCATCAAGAATATCGACACCGGGGAGAAGAAGCCGACATGAATTCAATGCCCGATGCCCGATCGACTATACTCGCCCAATTCACACCCCGGGATTCACGCAGAGAGTCGGTGGCGTCGAGCGCAGAAGCCACCAAACCCGCCGGGTATCAATGCAGCCGTGTTTCATGCATCATGGCCGGATTTCGGATTGATCAGCACCGACGGACTACTGTCAGAACGTCCGGTTGAAGGCAATCTGGCAGGCCAATGTCCTGAACAGGTAGAGCGCGACATTTGAACCGTTGTAGGTGACAGTGCACGAAAGCGAGGGCGAAAAACCCCGGAAACTGAGCCCAGTGTGCGAGAGTGTGAACCCTACGGCGTCAAATTGATCGGCGCGGGGCGCGGTCATCAGTGGGAAGTTGGCGTCGAAGTCTCGCGCGCCTACCTGTAGGTTGAGGCCCGTCTGCAAGCCCCCGGCCCAGGTTTTCGAGGAACCGACAAACGCGCTGATCCCGTTGTATCCAAGATAGTCTGACACGGTGCGGTTCCGCTCCGCGCTCCCGTCGCCATGTGTCGCGCAGGTAGGGCTTCAGCGTCCACATCCCGGTCTGCCATGGTGGTCCCACCCCAGCGGGTGGCATCCTTGTCTACATGGCGGGCATGAAGGGCGCGGGATTGGTCAGGCTGTCAACGGCGGCGATAAATCCGGAATATCGCATCGCCAGCCCCACATGCGACACGTCATGAACGACGTCGTTTTGCATGTGCCGTAATCGATCAGCCCGAACTCAGGCAGTTGGCGCAAACCGGGCCGTTACGGCGCGTAGTTCAGATTGATTCCGGGGCCGATTTCGGACGTCCTGACCGGCAGCAACACACCGCTCTGTTTGCGGGCAGGCGTTATGGGGGGCGGCGGGGTCACCCGTGTGAGGGCGCGGCCACATATTCCGACGGCACATGATGCCCGCGCCGCACCAGCCTCTCGGTCATGATCGTGGTGCGCATCGTCAGCGCCGAGACAATGAACGCCGCCGTGCAGCCGGCAAGGAGCGGCAGCAGGGTGTCGAATTGTCGGGTGATTTCCAGCGCGAATACAACCGAGGTGAACAAGGCCCGCGAGGCGCCTGCGAAGCTGGCGGCCATACCGATCAGGCCCGCCATGCGGAGATCGACCCCGGCGGTTGGAAACAGCACCTGCAGGGCCTGACCAACAAGCACGCCGACGCCACCGCCAATGGTAAAGATCGGCGCCAGAGTTCCTCCTGATGTGCCGCTGCCAAGCGCGATTGACCACGAGAGGAACTTCAACCCGCAGAAGGTGGCGAGGGTGAACCCGACGAACTGCCCGCTGAGCACGCGGTCAATATTCTCATAGCCTACGCCCATCGTATGGGGCGAGACAACACCGACCACCCCCACGACGAGGCCGCCGAGGGCGGGCCACCACATCCAGTGCAGCGGCAGTTTTTCGAACATATCCTCGATAAAATAGATCGATCGGGACATCGCGACCGCGAACAGGCCCATGACCGCGCCCTCGGCGGCATAGAGCAGCAGCGCTGCGTCCGTGGCCGGTGGAAGGGTTGCCACATGGAAGAGCGGCGCCGTGCCGAACACAAGCGGGCGCAAGCCGATTGCCGTCAGCGCCGCGGCGGTTACCGGAATGAACGACCTCGGGCGAAACTCGAACACCAACAATTCGATCGCCAGTAGGATCGCCGCGAACGGCGTGCCGAAAATCGCGGTCATCCCGGCAGCGGCCCCTGCCGCCAGCAAGGTCTTTCGCTCTTGGCCCGTGACATGGACCACCTGCCCAAGCCATGAACCGATGGCGCCGCCGGTGGCAATGATAGGGCCTTCGGCCCCGAACGGCCCGCCGGTGCCAATGGCGATGGCCGCAGACAGGGGCTTCAGAAAGGTCATTCGCCGGGGAATTCGGCTCTCGTTGGTTAGGATTTGCTCCATCGCTTCCGGGATGCCATGACCGCGGATCGCCTTTGATCCATAACGCGCCATCACGCCGACGATCAAAGAGCCTGCAACCGGCACCGCGATGACCCAGAGGCCAAGATGGTTGCCCGCTGGGGACGAAAACTCTGCGGAAATCCGGCCATAGAAGGCAAGGTTGGTGATCAACCCGATCAGATAGACCAAGCCCCGCGCGACGATGGCGACCCCTGCGGCGAGCCCGACGCTCAACGCGAGGATCGTCATCGACCTGCGGTCAAGGGACTTGGCATGGCGCTCGACACCCGCCTGCTCGAGAGTCGGCCCCAAGCCCACGGTGATGGGCAGGCCGGGCGTGGTGGAGGCGTCTTCGACGGGATGGCGGCTCATTCTTGGTCGGCCTTCCTGGTGGATTGAATTTCGAAAAACATGATGGGTGGCTCCTCGGCCATACCCGCCGCGCCAATCAGCGCCTCAAGCCCATTTGCCAGGTCCGACACGGTGCGCGGCGGCAACTCTTGCAAGGCCAGCATCAGCTTTTCCTGCGCGGTAACCGTCGTGTTGCGGACGGCAGCTTTGCCATCGTCGGTCAGCCGCAACTCGCACCGTCGGCCGTCGTCTTGCGCGCGAACCCGCACCACCAGCCCGCGGTTTTCCAAACGGCTGACCACTTCGGAAACGGTGCTTTGATGCGTGAACGTAAGCCCGGCCAATTCGTTGACGGAAAGGCCCTCGCGCGCGGCGACGTGCTTGAGGACGAGCGCCTGCGCCCCCGTCACGTTGGAGCTTTGTTCTGAATGCGCCGAGGACTGACGCAAGGCTTGTACGATCCGCCGCAGGGCATCCATGATGGTTTGAGGGTCAGACGGCATTGCGGCCTCGTTAGTTTGACGAATCAATATGGGAACCCATATGAATTGCATGTATCGACGCGGCCATGGTTTGTCGAGCGTTGCCCACACATTGATGAGACACATGAACGACGTGCGGCGCTGGATGGCCCGACTCTGGGCAATGTCAGAAAGGCTTAGGCATCGCAGGGCGGGAACCCCTGACGCGTTGGTTGCTGACACGCATACGGCCATCGTCGCGATCGAAGGCGTGCCGGTGGGCAAGTAGTCGCGGGGAAATCTGGCCGCCAGGTTTAGGTTCGGCCTCTCGGTGTGGAATTGCCGCGAGGCGTTTCTGTAGTCTCACCGCAAGGGGCAAGGGACGAGCAAACGCCCCGGCGGCGAGATGCGGGCCGCGATCACCGGCGAGGACCGACAAAATCATGTCGGACGACGCCGCCTCGCCGCCGCAGGTCATCACCCGCTACGACCTATCCGCATTTATGGATCTTGCATTATCCCCCCAGGGGGGATAATGGGGCCTCATGAAACACACCTCGCATCCTGCCATTATCGCACGCCTGAAACGCGCGCAGGGCCATTTGGCCAGCGTGCTTGCAATGTTTGAAGATGGACGCCCCTGCAGCGACCTCGCACAGCAGCTTCATGCCGTGGAAAATGCCATCGGCAACGCGAAACGCGAACTCATCCACGATCATATCGAGCATTGCATCGAGGACAGTGGCAGCGAAAGCGCCGCGACCGACGCTATCAAAGAGCTCAAGCTCATCACCAAATACCTGTGAGATCTTCCATGTGGAACAAGGCGCTCGACTGGTTCGGATTTGCAACGCACGACCATGACCATGACGATCACGGCCACACACACGGCGTGATCGACGCCACCATTGTCGGCACCGACCGCGGCATCTGGGCGATCAAGTGGTCCTTTGTCATTCTTATCGTGACTGGGCTGCTACAAGTCGCGGTTGTCGTCCTTTCCGGCAGCGTCGCGTTGCTTGCCGATACGATCCACAATTTCGCCGACGCGACGACGGCGATCCCGCTGTGGATCGCGTTTGTCCTTGCGCGGCGCAAACCCAGCCGGAAGTTCCCCTACGGGCTTGGGCGCGCCGAAGATCTCGCAGGGATCATGATCGTGCTGATCATTCTGTTTAGCGCGCTGGTCGCGGGCTATGAGGCGGTCACGCGCCTGATCCAACCGCATACCGTCACAAACCTGGGCTGGCTGACGGCAGCCGGCATCATCGGCTTCATCGGGAATGAGATGGTGGCTGTGCTGCGCATTCGTGTCGGACGCCAGATGAACAGCGCCGCACTGATCGCGGATGGCTACCATGCCCGCACCGACGGGCTGACCAGCCTTGCCGTCGTTGCGGGTGCCGTTGGTGTCCGGCTCGGCTTTCCGCTTGCCGACCCTATTGTGGGACTACTTATTACCATCGCCATCTTCGGCATTGTTTGGCAATCTGCCCGCTCCGTGCTGACGCGGATGCTCGACGGGGTTGAGCCTGAGATTCTGGACGAGGTCGAACATGCGGCAGAGCACGTCGCCGGTATTGACGGGGTTCTCGAGGCCAAAGCGCGCTGGCTTGGCCACAAACTTCATGTCGACGTCGCGATTTCAGTAGATCAATCCGTCCTGCTGGCGAAAGCGAACGCCATCGCCCACGAGCTGGAAACGGAACTTTTCCACCATATCCCCGCCTTGTCGGTTGCCACGGTGCGCTTCACGCCAGCGCGCCAAAAGGGTGCAGGACAGGGAACGGAGGCGCAATGAGATCTGCCAAATACGGCGCCGCGAAGGTGGGACGGCGCCATGGCCAGAGTTGCGTTTTTCGCCCGTTGATGTTTCGGTCAATGCCCCGATGGCTTACGTCGCAGCGCCACCAACCCGACACCTGATAACGCGGCAAAGGTAGCGCCGGCCAGAAACGTCGCCTGCGGCCCAGCCGCAGCCCACAGCGCGCCGGCAAGCGCACTCGCCACCAACAGCGCCACGCCGGAGATCAGATTGAACACACCAAAGGCTGTGCCGCGCAGCGTCTCTGGGGCCTCATCGGCAACAAGGGTGGTGAGAACTCCCTGTGTGAATCCCATGTGCAGCCCCCAAAGTGCCGCCCCGATCAGCAGTGCCAGCACCCCGTTGGCCTGCGCCAGCACCAAATCCGCCGCCACCAGCAGACCAAGCCCAAGCAGCAGAAAATGCAGCCGGTCCATCGCGTCTGACAGGCGTCCCACCGGATAGGCCGACAGCGCATAGGCCGCGTTCATCACGACCAGCACGCCGGGGATCAGGGCATCTGGCAGCGCGACTGACTGAGCGCGCAGGATCAGGAACGCCTCGCTGAACCGCGCAAGGGTGAAAAGCGACGCGACCCCCACGACCGCCCAATAACGGTGCGACAGGCGGTCAAGCTCGGCCCGGCGCAGGGGCACGCGCGCAGGCTTGGCGGCCTTGTGAGGCGGCTCGCGCACCGCGAACAGGATCAGTAGCACAGACAGCACCGCCGGGATCACCGCCGCCCAGAACACGACGCGGAACGCCCCCGCCGTCGCCCACATCAATACCATCGCCCCCAGTGGGCCCAGAAACGCGCCGACCGAGTCGAGCGACTGGCGTAGGCCGAAGGCCGCACCCCGTTGGTCAGCCGGTGCGATATCGGCCACCAGCGCATCGCGCGGCGCCCCGCGGATGCCCTTGCCCACCCGGTCGGCAAAGCGCGCGGCCACCACCCAGCCAAGCGAGGTGGCCAGCGGAAACACCGGTTTGACCACGGCCGCCACGCCATATCCGAGCGCCGCCAACAGCTTGCGTCGGCCCAACCAATCGCTGAGCGCGCCGGAAAATACCTTGGTAATTGCGGCGGTCGCCTCGGCGATCCCCTCGATGACGCCCACTTCCAGCGTGCTCGCCCCCATCCCGACAACCAGATACACCGGCAAAAGCGAGTGGATCATTTCGGACGACAGGTCCATCAGCAGCGATACAAAGCCAAGCGCCCACACCCCGGCAGGCAAGGCTCGGGTGCTGCTGGGCGGCAGATTGGTGGGTGGCTTCGTGTCGGCTGGCATCCTCACAGATGACGTCATCCGACCCTGCCCGTCAACCCAAGCGCAGCTTCGCGATACGCATCGCGCTGAACCCGTGGTTCGGTGATCGTCGCCCGCGCGATATCAGGATCGAACCATCGTTACGGCGATTGCGGACTGATCTCCCTCCGGCCAACGGATCGCCAGCGATCCACGGCGCGTGAGGGCCCTGTTGCACGCGGGCGGGTTCGGGTCTTGCAGGCCCGTCCGCTTATCAACCACATCAGGACGTTAGCGGCCACAAGCCAAGCCGCGACCTCATCCCAACTTGCTAAGTTGCGGTCGCGGATCCACTCAACATCGCCTTCGCCTCACTGATCCAAGAAGCTCCGCAGCTTCCGTGACCGGCTCGGATGCTTCAGCTTCCGCAGCGCCTTCGCCTCGATCTGGCGGATGCGTTCGCGGGTGACGCTGAACTGCTGGCCGACTTCTTCCAGCGTGTGGTCGGTGTTCATGCCGATACCAAAGCGCATCCGCAGGACGCGTTCTTCGCGCGGGGTGAGGCTGGCCAGAACCCGCGTCGTGGTTTCCTTCAGGTTCTCCTGAATCGCGGATTCCAGCGGCAGGATCGCGTTCTTGTCTTCGATGAAGTCGCCAAGCTGGCTGTCTTCCTCGTCCCCGATCGGGGTTTCAAGGCTGATCGGTTCCTTGGCGATCTTCATCACCTTACGGACCTTTTCCAGCGGCATTTGCAGCTTTTCGGCCAACTCTTCCGGCGTCGGTTCGCGGCCGATTTCATGCAGCATCTGACGACCGGTGCGCACCAGTTTGTTGATCGTCTCGATCATATGGACCGGAATACGGATCGTGCGCGCCTGATCGGCGATGGAGCGGGTGATCGCCTGACGGATCCACCATGTCGCATAGGTCGAGAATTTGTAGCCGCGACGGTATTCGAATTTATCCACGGCCTTCATCAGGCCGATGTTGCCTTCCTGAATAAGATCAAGGAATTGCAGGCCGCGGTTCGTGTACTTTTTGGCGATGGAGATCACGAGGCGCAGGTTAGCCTCGACCATTTCCTTTTTCGCCTGACGCGCTTCTTTCTCGCCCTTTTGCACCTGATTGACGATGCGGCGGAATTCCGAGATGTCGACGCCAACATACTGGCCGACCTCTGCCATGTCGTTGCGCAGATCCTCGACCTTGTCCTTGGAGCGTTCGATCAGTGCCTGCCAGCCGCGCCCGGATTTGTCGGCCATGCGGTCGAGCCAGGTCGGGTCAAGTTCGTAGCCACGGTATTCGTCGATGAATTCGCGGCGGTTGATGCGGGCCTGATCGGCGAGTTTGACCATGCTGGAGTCGATCTGCATGATCTTGCGGTTGATGCCGTAAAGCTGATCGATCAGCGCCTCGATACGGTTGTTGTGCAGGTGCATCGAGTTCACCAGCTCAACAATTTCCGAGCGCAGCTTTTGATAGGCGGCCTCGGCGTCGGTGGTGAAGCTGCTGTCTTCGTTCAGCGTGGCCGACATGCGCAGGTCTTGCATCTCGGCCAGACCGACATAGTGGTTCGCGATCAGTTCCAGCGTTTCAAGAACGCGCGGCTTGAGGGCAGCCTCCATCGCGGCAAGGGACATGTTCGACTGTTCGTCGTCTTCGTCCTCTTCCTCGACGCGGCCCAGCGGGTTGCCGTCGGCGTCAAGTTCGGGCTCGTCGTTGGTGGTCGCCTTGCGCGGCGCGCCGGAGACGTCGACGCCTTCGATCTCGGCACCCTCAATCTCTCCGTCTTCGTCCATCGAGCGGCCAAAGGTGGCCTCGAGGTCGATTACGTCGCGCAGAAGGATATCTTCGGACAGAAGTTCGTCGCGCCAGATCGTGATGGCCTGAAAGGTCAGCGGGCTTTCGCAAAGCCCGAGGATCATCGTGTTGCGGCCCGCCTCGATCCGTTTGGCGATGGCGATCTCGCCCTCGCGGGACAGCAGTTCGACCGAGCCCATTTCGCGCAGATACATGCGGACCGGGTCGTCGGTGCGGTCGAGCGTTTCGGTGGTGGTGGTCGAGACGGCGACTTCGCGGGAGGTTGAAACCTCGACCAACTCGCCGCCTTCGGCACCCGCTTCTTCGGCGTCGTCGTTTTCGATCACGTTGATGCCCATCTCGGACAGCATCGACATGACGTCCTCGATTTGTTCAGAGGACACCTGTTCCGGCGGCAGAACCTGATTGAGCTGGTCATAGGTGATATAGCCGCGCTCGCGGGCGTCGGCGATCATGCGTTTGACCGCAGCCTGGCTCATGTCGAGCGAGGAATCGGTGTCCTGCTCTTCCGGTTTGGCGTCGTCGGTGTCTTTGGCAGCCATGGATGCTCCTTGGGATGTCCGAATCGCTTCGGTCGTATGTATCGAATCAATAGCGCGAATCACAGGGACGGAAAGCGTTTAGCCCTTTTTCTTTACCCACGTCTGGGTGTCGATAAGATTTTGCAACGCGCGGGACAGCGCGGCGCGGTCTTCACCAAGGTCTGCGGCGTCCTCGTTGCTGGTGCGCCCGGCGCGGTTTCGCGCGTCGGTGGCTTGGGAAAGACGCCAGGTAACGCCTTCGTCGGCAAGGCCATCAAGGTCTTCTGCCGCATCGCGGATCTCTTTCAGAACGCCCCGCCCTGCCTCCAGTTTCGCAAGATCCTCTGCCAGACACATAGTGGCAAGTTCGGCATCTTCGGTGTTGCGCACAGGCGGTGCGATCAGGACGTGGGGCAAAGAGAACAGCGTTTCAAGGGCTTGGCCTGCATCCTCATAGATTTTTTCGCGGAAGTTGGCGGCGTCGGCGTGGCGCAGCAAGGCCGAGCGCAGACGGTCATGGTCGCGGCTGGTGAAGTCGATGCGTTCCAGCGCGGATTCAAAACGGTGGATCAGGCGGGGGTGAACGGCGAGGGTCGCGAGGATGATCGCCTCGCGCAGATGTTCGGTGACGCGGTCGTCGGGCGCACCGGCGAGCAGCGAGTTCTTGGTGCTTTGCAGCGCCGGAAGGATCGGCGGTTTCCACTCGCCCTTTTTGCGCGCGCCTTGGGGGCGGGGCGCGTTGGGCGACTGATTCGGGCCGGGGCGGCGGGTGCCGAACAGATCCCAGCGCAGTTGTTTGATCGCCTCGCCATAATGGCCGCGAATCGAGGGGTCTTTGATGAGGGTCAGCGTGGCGCGCAGCGTCTTGTCCAGCGCGGCCTTGCGTTCAGGGCTGTCGAAATCTCGCCCCTCGGTCTCGCGGCGCCAGAGGAGTGTGACCATCGGCACCGCCTCGTCCAGCAGGCGCTGCATGGCGGGGGCGCCTTGGGCGCGGATCAGATCGTCGGGGTCCTGGCCCTGCGGCAGCAGGCAAAAACGCAAGCTCTGCCCCGCCTCCAGCAGTGGCAGCGCCACGTCGATGACACGCATCGCGGCCTTGAGGCCCGCATTGTCGCCATCCAGCGCGATGATCGGTTCGGGGGCGATGCGCCACATCAGGCGCAGTTGGTCCTCGGTTATCGCGGTGCCCAAGGGGGCGACGGCGGCGGTGAAGCCTGCCTCGACCAGCGCGATGGTGTCCATGTAGCCTTCAGCGACGATCAGGGGTTTGCCCTTGCCCGCCGCCTCGCGCGCGGGGCCGTGGTTGTAAAGGCTGCGGCCCTTGTCGAACAGTTCGGTTTCCGGGCCGTTGAGGTATTTGGCCCGCGCGTTGGGGTCCATTGCGCGACCGCCAAGGCTGATGGCGCGGCCCCTGGCGTCGCGGATCGGGAAGATGATGCGGCCGCGGAAGCGGTCATAGGGCTCGCCGCCTCCGTCGGGCGTGGCGGCGAGGCCGGAAGCGAGGATCAGATCGGGGGCGATCCCCTTGGATTTCAGGTGGTTCCACAGCGCGTGGCGGTTGTCGGGGGCGAAGCCAAGCTCGAACCGATCGCGTGAGGCTTGCGGCAGTTTGCGGCGGTCAAGGTAGGCGCGGGCCTCGGCCCCTGCCCCGGTTTGCAGTTGCAGACGGTAGAATTGCACCGCCTGTTCCACCACCGCAGCCAGTTGGGCACGGCGGTCGGTTTTCGCCTGCGCCTGCGGGTCGGGGGCGGGCATCGGCATTCCGGCCTCGCGCGCGAGGATTTCGATTGCCTCCATGAAGCCGACGTTTTCGGTCTCGCGAATGAACGACACCGCGTCGCCTTTGGCGTGGCAGCCGAAGCAGTAGTAGAACCCCTTGCGGTCATCGACGTGGAAGCTGGCCGATTTTTCCTGATGGAACGGGCAAGGTGCCCACATGTCGCCTTTGCCTTGGTTCGACTTGCGCTGATCCCACATGACCTTGCGGCCCACCACTTGGGAGAGCGAGGTGCGGGTGCGCAATTCGTCAAGGAAACCGGGGGGCAGACTCATGGGGGGAATATCCCCCCATGTGGAGCGTCGCGCAAGGCCTCAGCGTTGCCCCATAGGGGCAATCGCCTCAGCCGAGCAGGTCGCGCGCGACGCGGGCAAATATGCGGGCACCGAGCGGGATCAGGTCGTCGGGGAAGTCATAATCAGGGTTGTGAAGCGCAGGATGGTCGGCGCCTGCGCCAAGGTAAAGCATGGCGCCCTTGGTGCCGGGATGGGTGCCAAAGCGGCCGAAATCCTCGGACGCGCGCATGGGAAGGTCGCCGGTTGCGTGGGGGATGGGGAGCGCGTCCAGCGCGCGGGCAAGGTGGCGGGTTGCGTCGGGGTCGTTGACCGAAGCGGCGAAGTCGTCGTGCCACGAGATGTCGAGGGTAAGGCCGGTGGCCTGCGCCTCGGCCTCCGCAAGCGCTGTGGCGGCGGATTTGAGCGCGGCCATCGGTGCGTCCAGCATGGTGCGGAGGGTCGCCCACACCTCGCCATGTGCGGGCGAGATGCCGAAGGCCGGCTCGCCCAGCTTGGCATGGGTGATGGTGACGAGGCGGTAGTCGGGGCCAAGCGGGCCGCCTTGGCCGAGCGCGGAAAGCGCGGGTATGAGGCGGGACATGGCAAGGCCGGGGGACAGCCCGCGCTCGGGTTGCGCGGCGTGGCTGGTCTTGCCGTTGAGCGTGATCTTCATGCCGACCGAGGCGCAGTTGACCGGCCCATCGGTGAGCCAGCATTGGCCAAGCGCGAGGCCCGGTATGTTGTGCAGCGAGAAGGCCCAGTCGGGGCGGATGGCGGCGTAGGCCGGGTCTTTGAGGACGGCGGCGGCGCCTGATCCGTCTTCCTCGGCCGGTTGGAACATCAGGACGACGCGGCCACGGGCGGGGCGTTGGCGCGAGAGGAGGCGCGCGAGGGCAATCACGATGGCCATGTGGCCATCGTGGCCGCAGAGGTGGCCCTTGCCCGGGATGGTGGAGCGGTGGGGGGCGTCGGACAGTTCCTCGATGGGCAGGGCGTCAAGTTCGCAGCGGAAAAGGACGGTGGGGCCGGGCTCACGGCCTGCGAAGATCGCGGCGACGCCGTGGCCGCCGACCGCAGTCAGGGTCTGGTCGGGGCGCAGTTGTGCGAGGGCGGCGATAATGCGCTTTGCGGTGGTGGCCTCATCGCGCGAGACCTCGGGGAAGCGGTGCAGGTCGCGGCGGAAGGCGGTAAGGTCCGCGATGTCGGTGTTGCTCAGCCTGTCAGACATGGGCGGCGCGGGCGGAAAGGGCTGCCATCGCGGTGACAATCTCGTGCGTGGCGGTATGGGCCATCGAGCGCATCACAAGAATGTCAAAGCCGTTTTCGACGCGCAGGATCAGGGTCATCATATGACCGAGCGCGGTTCGGGCGGCCGTGCCTGCGGGGAAAGCGACGGGGCGCAGGTCGATCGGGACGAGGCGGGCGAGCGCGTCCTCGGCCCCTGCCCCGGTCAGGCGCAGGATGGCCCAGCCGTCGCTTTGGTCGGTCAGCGCCGCGATGCCGTCAAGGGCGGCGGGATCGGCGTCGATCAGGAAGGCGGTGCCGCGCCCGGCAAAGGCGATGCGGGCCGCGCCCTTTTCCAGCACGCGGTTGGGGGCCGGAAAGGCAAGGCCATGTGCGGATTTGAGCGCAGCAGAGACCGCCTTTTCCTTGCCGTTGAAGGGCGCGACGGAGGTGATGCGCGTGACGGGTGCGGCGGCCAGTGTCAGCGCGCCGTGGGTCACTGGAAGGCCCGTGTCAAAGGCGGAGGTGGTGATGAGGCTAGCCACGGGCGCGGTCTCCCTTCGGGTCGAAGAATACGGGATCGACAACCACGCAGATCACGTCGGCCTTGCGCAGGTGATCGACGACGCGGACCTCGTCATGCAGGCGGGCGCGGCCGTTCTTGAGGAAGGCGAGGCCAAGGTAGGTGTCCATCGTCGGGGACCAGCATACCGAGGTGATATAGCCCTGATCGTTGGCGCGGGTGGCGGCGTCGTCGGGGTTGAACAGATGCGCGCCCGCGCCGATCGGTTTGGTGTGGTCGATCGGGCGGAGGCCCACGAGTTGTTCGCGCTCGGGTCCGATCATGCCGGGACGCTGGGCGGCAGCCTTGCCGATGCAGTCTTTCTTGGCAGAGATCATCTTGGCCGCGCCGATGTCGAAGGCGGTGGTGCGACCGTGGATTTCGGTGTGGGTGATAAGGCCCTTTTCGATGCGCAGAACGTTCAGCGCCTCCATCCCATAAGCGCCGCCGCCCAAGGTTTCGGCACGGGCGACGAGGTCGCGGAACAGCGCGTTGCCGTAGCGGGCGGGCACGGCGATTTCATAGGCGTGCTCGCCCGAGAACGAGATGCGGAACAGGCGCGCGTTGACGCCCTTCACCATGACCTCGCCACAGGCCATGAAGGGGAAGGCCTCATCCGTCACCGGCGCGTCGAGAACCGAGTTCAGCAGCTCGCGCGATTTCGGCCCGGCTACCGCAAATTGCGCCCATTGCTCGGTCACCGAGATGAAGCGGACGTCCATCTTGGGGGCGAGCGCCTGATGCACGAAATCAAGGTGGCGCATCACGAGGCCCGCCGCGGCGGTGGTGGTGGTCATCAGGAAATGCGTGGCGGACAGGCGGGCCGACGTGCCGTCATCCATCACCAGCCCGTCTTCACGCAGCATGAGGCCGTAACGGACGCGGCCCGGTTTGAGGGTGGAAAACGTGTTGGTGTAAACAAGGTCAAGGAAGGCGCCCGCGTCTGCGCCTTGCAGGTCGATCTTGCCAAGTGTGGAGACGTCGCAGACGCCGACCGCGTTGCGGACATAGCCGACCTCGCGGTCGCAGGACTGCCGCCATGTCTTTTCGCCGGGCCGGGGGAAATAGCTGGGTCGATACCAAAGGCCCGCCTCGATCATCGGCGCGCCGCGCTCAACCGAGGCCGCGTGCGAGGTGGTGAAGCGTTGCGGGGCAAAGCCCGTCGCGCGCCCCCCTGCCCCCATCGCGGCGATGGAAACCGGGACGTACGGCGGGCGGAACGTGGTGGTGCCGGTTTCCGGGATGCCGCGCCCGGTGGCGTCGGCCAGCACGGCCAGCGCGCCAACGTTGGAGTTTTTTCCTTGGTCGGGCGCCATGCCTTGGGTGGTGTAACGCTTCATATGCTCGACGCTGGCGAAATTTTCCTGCGCGGCAAGGCGGACATCCTTGGCCGTGACGTCGTTGGCGAAGTCGAGCCATGCGCGGCCCTTGCCGGGCACAACCCACAGCGGGGAGACGTCGTAGACGCTATCCTCGGTCCTTGGCGGCATGATGTCGGGCGCGGTGCGGCCAAGGGCTGCAAGGGCGGCTGCGGCGGCGGCGTGGCCCTCGGTCAGGCAACCCGCGGTAGAGAAGGTGCCGTTCGCGGCACCGCAAGGCGTCAGGCCGGGCACCGCGTTGGGGGCGGGAACGAAGGCTTGCAGCGTGGGGTTCCACAGGGGCCGCCCGTTCATGTGACAGGTCAGGTGCAGCGTCGGGTTCCAGCCGCCCGACATGGCGAGGCAATCGACGGCGAGGTCGTGGCTGCCGTCGCGGGTTTGCACCGTGATACCCTTGAGGGCATGGCGGCCGTGGGTGGCTATGACCTCTGCCCCCCGGTAAATCGGGTAGTCGCCCAGCGCCGAGGAGTCAGGCCGCGCGTCAATCACGGCGGCGACCTTGATGCCCGAAGCGGCCATGTCATCGGCGGTGCGGCGCGCGTCGTCGTTGTTGGCGAAGATGGCGATGGATTTGCCCGGCGTCGCGCCCCAGCGGTTGAGGTAGGCGCGCGCGGCAGAGGCGGTGAGGATGCCGGGGCGGTCGTTGTCGGGGAAGCCGATCGGGCGTTCCAGCGCGCCGGTGGCAAGGATCGCCTGCCCCGCGACGATGCGCCAAAAGCACTCGCGCGGCGTGTCGCCGGGTTTGGCGACGTGCAGGCTGACCCGCTCCAGCGCGCCAAAGGTGCCGCCGTCATAGGCGCCGGTGACCGCAGTGCGCGTCATCAGGCGGACGTTCGGCATGGCGTGGAGTTCGGCGAGGATCTCCTCGGCCCACACAAGGCCGGGTTTGCCGTCGATTTCCACGGTATCGGCCAAGAGGCGGCCGCCCATGCGGCTGTCTTCCTCGGCCAGGATCACGTCGGCCCCGGCGCGGGCGGCGGTTAGCGCGGCGATCAGCCCAGCGGGGCCAGAGCCAATCACGAGGATGTCGCAGAAGGCAAAGGCCTTTTCGTATTGGCTTTCGTCATGCTTGCCCGACAACGCGCCAAGGCCTGCGGCGCGGCGGATGATGGGTTCATACAGCCGTTCCCAAAACGCGCGCGGCCACATGAAGGTTTTGTAGTAGAACCCGGCGCTGAGGAACGGCGACAGCACGTCGTTGATCGCCAGCGCGTCGTATTTCAGCGAGGGCCAGCGGTTCTGGCTTTGCGCCTTCAGCCCCTGAAAAAGCTCCTGCACCGTAGCGCGGGTGTTGGGGGTCTTTTGCGCACCCTCCAGCACTTCGACCAGCGCATTCGGTTCTTCCGATCCGGCGGTCAGCACGCCGCGCGGGCGGTGGTATTTGAAGCTGCGCCCCAGCAGGTGCACGCCATTCGCCATCAAGGCAGAGGCGAGCGTGTCGCCCGGATGGCCGACATAATCGCGCCCGTCAAAGCTGAAGCCGATATGCGTTGCGCGGTCGATCAGACCCTTGCCCTTAACCCTCATGTCCGCGCCCCCTTCTTGAGGTCGCCCGGTTTAAGCGCGCTGACCAGTTCGGTCTCCGAGATCTCATGCGTGACGGTGTTGCGGGTGACGCGGAGCCACGCGGCGCAGCCCTGTTCGTGATACCACAGGTCGCGGGTCATCCCGGCGGGGTTGTCGCGCAGGTGCAGGTAGTCGTCCCACGCCTCGGGCGCCGCACCCTCGGTGGGACGGTTCAGGTAGTCTTCGGCGCCGTAGTAGTAGAACTCGCGCCGGTCGCGTGGGCCACAGAGGGGGCAGGTAATTCTCATGTCAGTCCCTCAGTGCAGGTTGTGCTGGCTGCCGGTGCCTTCTTCGTCGAGAAGGTGTCCGGTGGCGAAACGGTTAAGGCGGAAGCGGCGGGCGACGGGGTGGCTATCGCCGGTGGCCATCAGGTGGGCCATGCACCAGCCAGAGGCGGGCACGGCCTTGAAGCCGCCGTAGTTCCAGCCGCAGTCGATGAACAGGCCTTCGATGTGGGTCTTGTCAATGATGGGCGAGCCGTCGGGGGTCATGTCCATGATGCCGCCCCAGCTTCGCAGCACTTTGGCGCGGCCGATCATCGGCATCAGGGTCATCCCCGCCTCCATCACATGCTCGACCATCGGCAGGTTGCCACGGCTGGCGTAGGAGGCGTAGAAATCAAGGTCGCCACCGAACACGAGGCCGCCTTTGTCGGACTGGCTGATGTAAAAGTGGCCCATGCCGAAGCTGATGACGTGGTCGATCACGGGCTTTAGGCCCTCTGTCACGAAGGCTTGCAGGATGTGGCTTTCGACCGGCAGGCGCATGCCCGCCATCGCGGCGACTTGACCAGAGCGACCGGCGGCGATCATGCCGACCTTTTTGGCGCGGATCGGGCCGCGCGTGGTTTGCACGCCTTTGACCACGCCGTTTTCGATGTCGATGCCGGTGACCTCGCAGTTCTGGATCAGATCGACGCCGCGCTGGTCGGCGCCGCGGGCATAGCCCCACGCCACCGCATCATGCCGCGCGGTGCCGCCACGGCGGTGCAACAGGCCGCCGTAGATCGGAAAGCGGGTCTGTTCAAAATCGAGATAGGGCAGATGCTTGCGCACGCCTTCGCGGTCAAGCAGCTCGGCGTCGTCGCCTTGGTTGATCATCGCATTGCCGCGCCGCGCGAAGGCGTCGCGCTGACCGTCGGAGTGAAACAGGTTGATCAGGCCACGCTGGCTGTGCATCACGTTGTAGTTCAGGTCGGCCTCCAACCCCTCCCACAGTTTCAGCGAATGGCTGTAGAACTGCGAGTTGCCGGGCAGGAAGTAGTTGGCGCGCACGATGGTGGTGTTGCGCCCGATGTTGCCCGACCCGAGATAGCCCTTTTCCAGCACCGCGATATTGGTCAGCCCGTGGTTTTTCGCGAGGTAATAGGCGGTCGACAGGCCATGCCCGCCGCCACCGATGATGATCGCGTCGTATTCGGCCTTGGGCGCGGGGTTGCGCCACGCGGGCTTCCAGCCCTTGTTGCCGAAAAGCCCCTCTGTGATGACCTTCAAGCCCGAATAGCGCATGACGCCGCCCCCGTTTACGTTCCGGCTTGAGTGAACCGGTATTCAGCGCAGTCTTCAAGGAGCGCGGCGCATTTTCCTCGCCTAAGTGCGACAAATTTCGTCGTTTTCGCGGAACCGTGACCTGCTAGGGCTCTAGCAGGCGGGATCGGCGTAGTCGTGGCGTGTGCCGCCAGGATCGGTGACGCGGTAAAGGCCGGGTGTTGGCGTCGGCGCCAGATAGTCGGGACCGATCGGCACTTTGCCAAATCCGCCGGGGATGTCGAGCACATAGGTCGGCAGGCAGGTGCCCGACAGCGCGCCGCGCAGGGCCGCCATCAGGGCCTGCCCCTCGGCTATCGTCGTGCGGAAATGGCTGGCTCCGCGCGCAAGGTCGCAATGGTGTAGGTAGTAAGGCTTGACCCGCGCGCGGATCAGGGTGCGGAAGAGGTCAGTGAGCGCGGCAACGCTGTCGTTGATGCCCTTCAGCAGCACGGATTGCGACAGAAGCGGGATACCTGCGTCCGCCAGCCGCGCGAGTGCCTCGCGGGCGGCTTGGGTGAGTTCGTTGGCGTGGTTTGTGTGGACAACGACATATGCCACAGGCCGGGTTTTCAGCGCGCGGATCAGCGCGGAGGTGATGCGGTCGGGTGCGACCACCGGCACGCGGGTGTGAAAGCGGATCACCTCGATATGCGGGATCGCGGCGAGGCGGGTGATGAGCGCGGCAAGGCGGCGCGGCGACAGGGTGAAGGGATCGCCGCCGGTAAGGATCACCTCCCATATCTGCGGCGTGGCTGCCAGGTAGGCGATGGCGGCGTCAAGCTCTGCCTCTGGCAGGGCACCATCGTCACCCACCACTTCGCGGCGGAAGCAAAAGCGGCAGTAAACTTCGCAGGTATGGGTGGCGGCGAGGATGACGCGGTCGGGGTAGCGGTGGGTGAGGCCGGGGGTCGGGCTATGCACCGCATCGCCGATCGGGTCGCGGAGGTCGGTTTCCGCAACCTCCAGTTCGCGCGCGTCGGGGACGAATTGTCGCGCGATTGGGTCGGCGGGATCGCTTGGGTCAATGGCGGCGTGCATCGCAGGCGAGAGGCGCAGACGGAAGCTGTCGGCAACGCGATCAAGGGTTGCTGCGGTCTCAGGGGCGGCTAGGCCGGCGGCAACCATCTCGGCCACGGTAGTCAGCGCTGGTTTTTGGGTCACGCGGAGGGCTTTCAGGGCGGTAACAGAGGGGCGCTTATCAAGCACGCGGGAGGGCGCGGCAAGCCCTCGGGGAGCGCTTGTTTGGGGGCGAAATGTGCGCCCGACGCGGCGTGTTGCGTGACAGAGGGCCGCGGCCAGCCTCGGTTGGGCGCGGCCCGGGCAGCTTCGCGGCTGTTCCGGGCGGCGCAGGTGTTTGTCGGCGCCCCGCCATGCAGGACGCCGCGCGGGGTTACAGCCCCTTGGAGCGATACGAGGCGGCAACGCGGCCGATCGAGACGATGTAGGCCGCGACGCGCAGGTCGGTGACGTCACTGCGCCCGTGCCAGATCTCGCGCATCGATTGGTAGGCGGCGCGCATGGTGTCGTCGAGACCCGAGCGCACCAGCTCCAACTCTCCCGCGCCGCGCAGGTAGTTCTGCTTGAAATCGGGCGAGAGGGTCCAGCCGAGGCCCTTGTCCGCCGAAAGACGCTCCAGCTCGTTAATCAGAAGCTGGTGACGCGATTCTTCCTGACGGCGCTGGATGCGGCCGAAACGGATGTGGCCAAGGTTCTTGACCCATTCGAAGTAGGACACCGTCACGCCGCCCGCGTTGGCATACATGTCGGGAATGATCACCGCGCCCTTTTTGCGCAGGATCTCATCCGCGCCATAGGTGATCGGGCCATTGGCGGCCTCGATAATCAGGGGCGCTTTGATGCGGTCGGCGTTCGAGAGGTTGATCACCCCCTCCATTGCCGCCGGGATCAGGATGTCACAATCGGATTCCAGCAAGACCGCGCCATTGGCGACATAGGTGGCCTCGGGGTAGTCCTTGACGCCGCCGTGGACGATCATCCAGTCGCGCAGCTTGGCGATGTCGATGCCGTTTTCATCCCACAACCCGCCATCATGTTCGATGACGCCGGTGACCTTGCAGCCATCCTCGGTGCTAAGGAACAAGGCGGCGTGGTAGCCCACGTTGCCAAGGCCCTGCACAACGACCGTCTTGCCATCAAGATCGCCGGACAGGCCGCAGGCGACCTTTTCCTCGGGGTAGCGGAAGAATTCGCGCAGCGCGTATTGCACGCCCCTGCCCGTCGCCTCAACCCGGCCCTGAATACCGCCGCCGCTGATCGGTTTGCCGGTGACGCAGGCCTTGGCGTTGATGTCGGTGGTGTTCATGCGCGAATACTGGTCAACGATCCACGCCATCTCGCGCTCGCCGGTGCCCATGTCGGGGGCGGGCACGTTTTGCGACGGGTTGATGAGGTCGCGCTTGATAAGCTCATACGCGAAGCGGCGGGTGATCTGCTCCAGCTCGTGCTCTTCATACTGGCGCGGGTCGATGCAGAGCCCGCCCTTGGAGCCGCCGAACGGCGCCTCGACCAGCGCGCATTTGTAGGTCATCAGGGCGGCGAGCGCCTCGACCTCGTCTTGGTTCACGTTCATCGCGAAGCGGATGCCACCCTTGACCGGCTCCATATGTTCGGAGTGAACCGAGCGGTAGCCGACGAAGGTTTCGATCTTGCCGCGCAGGCGGACGCCGAAACGAACGGTATAAGTCGAGTTGCAGACGCGGATCTTTTGTTCCAACCCCGGCGACAGGTCCATCAGCGCCACGGCGCGGTTGAACATCATATCGACGGATTCGCGGAAGGTTGGTTCCCCGGTGACAGCCATGCGTTTTCTCCCTTGCTGGCTTTCGGGCCGTTTTGGACAGCCTCTGCCGCGCACCATAGAGGGGATTGGCAGGCCGTGAACCCCAATTCGACCGTTAGCGCCCAAAGTTTAGGCAGAAAATAAACACGAATCAGAGAGAGGGGGCGGGCCGCGTTAAGATTTTGGCAAGGGTTGGGGGTGCAGATACGGTTGCAGTCGTGCGGTCCCCGCAGAGCGTTGTTGCCCAACGGGCGACAATGCCGCGCTGTGGCGACGAGTGTTCAGCCCCTGCCTAAATCAAGGCCAAATTGGGTGAACCACCGCCACAATTCCGCCCAAGGCATTCCGGTAAATAGACATTGGAGAGTTCGGCCAAGTTCCGACTCAACGGTTATTCGGTGAAGGCAAAGCTGAGTGTCAGCAGCCAAGCTCGTAAGAAGAGGTTAAGTCATGCAAGAACTGCTTAGCAAGATCGCTACCGCGTCGCAGGCAGAGCAACGGTTCGGGGGGATCCGGCGCCGTTCGTCGCTTCGCCACGCGATGCGGAAGTTTGCACGACACGAACATGGCACCATGACCTTATTTGCCATCTACATGGCCGTAATCATCATGATGTTCTGCGGTATCGCGGTGGACGTCATGCGCTTTGAGGCGGTGCGGACCGGCGTGCAGAACGTCGAGGACACTGCGGTGCTGGCTGCGGCCAACCTGAACGAAACGCTCGACCCGACGTCGGTGGTGAATGACTACTTCGCCAAAGCCGGGATGAGCACCTATCTGAAATCGGTGACGGTCAGTTCGACGCTGGGCGCGAAATCGGTGTCGGCGACGTCGGATGAAGCGATTCCGACGTTCTTCATGCGTCTGGCGGGCATCAACTCTTTGGATGCGACGGCGCGGAGCACGGCGGCGGAAAGCATCGGCAACGTCGAGGTCGCGCTGGCGCTCGACAACTCCGGCTCGATGAACGAGCAGGCACAGACCGGCACCACCACCACCTGCACCACGAAACGGAACAAGCAGCAAAGCTGCAGGACGTCGCCGACCTATTCCACCAAGATCGCGCTGTTGAGAACTGCCGCGAGCGAGTTTGTCGATACCCTGTTTGCGCAGACCCAACCCGGCACGCTGACCATGTCGATCCTGCCGTATGACTCGCATCTGGACATTGGCAACGAGTTGCTGGCCGATCTGAACACCACCTACCCGACCGGCGGTTCGCCGTCGAAATGTATCGACAACTCCTCGTTGGATTTCACCACAACGGCGATCAGCACGACGACGCCGCTGCTGCGGGTGCCGGTTTACGACCCCGGCTATTCCATGAGCCTCGGCTCGATTACAAAAGATTGCACCGATGCGTCCTACCGCGACTCGCTGGTCTATTCGGCCGATCCGACGGCGTTGAAAACGTTGATTGGTTCGCTGACCGCAGGGGGTAACACCTCGATCGACACCGGGGTGAAATGGGCCGCGGCGACGCTGGACCCGTCATTCCAGCCCGTTGTTAATGCCATGATCAGCAAAGGCGAACTGACGTCGGTCTATTCCGGGCGGCCGGCCCAGTTTTCGGATCATTCGGTTATGAAGGTCCTGATCGTGATGTCGGACGGGGAAAACACCACCCGGTATGGCCTTAACCCGGCCTATGCCAGCGGGCCGTCGCCGGTTTGGCATAACCCGAAAGCGTCGGGAAACAACGCGTTCTCAATCTACAGCCCGGCAAAGAACCAGTATTACTCGATTTACCGGCAAATCTGGCAGGCTAAGCCCTTTGGCCAAAACTCGGGTGACACGGGCTATCCCACAACCCCGGTGAACTGGACCTATCCGCAGGTTTGGGCCGACATGTCGACATACTACTACACCTGGTACCTGTATGGCGCCGCCTTTGGTTCTACCGCGGGGGACAACCTTTGGAACACCATTACAACGCAGGTTCAACAGCCCGCCATGGACTCCGCGATGAGCAGCATCTGCTCGGCGGCGAAAAATCAGGGCATCCTGGTGTTTTCCATCGGGTTCCAGACGAGTAGCCACGGTGCCGCGACGCTGACGAGCTGTGCGACCGACAGTTCCTATTACTTCGACGCTGAAGGCTCCAGCATCAGCTCTGTGTTCGCCAAGATCGCCAACAGCATTATCCACCTGAGGCTGACGCAATGAAACGCGCCGTGCAAAGCCTGCGCCGAGCGCTGCAACAGGCGTGGTTGAAAGAGGCGGGAACCGCGACGGTCGAGTTCGTGATAGCCTTCCCCGTTATCATGATGATCTTCTTCATGAGTTTCGAGGCCGGCTGGATCATGATCCGCCAGACCATGCTGGAGCGGGCCCTGGATCTGACGGTGCGAAACCTGCGGTTGGGCAAGTACACCAACCCGACCAATGACTCGCTGCGCACCGCGATTTGCAGCTATACGAGCGTCATCGCGAACTGCACCTCGTCGTTGATGATCGAGTTGACGCCGGTGAACACAACAACTTGGGCGATGCCGACTCTGGCCGCGCCCTGCGTCGACCGCACGCAGAAAATCCAGCCGGTGACAACAGTTCAGCAAGGGTCGGGCGATGAGATGATGATGATCCGCGTCTGCGCCGTGGTCGATCTGATGTTCCCGCTGACCGGGCTCGGTCTGGATCTGCCCAAGGATGCGTCGGGCGCGTTCCACATGATTGCGACCACTGCCTTCGTCAACGAACCAACCTGAGGCGACCATGAAACACCTATTGCGCAGGTTCCGCCGTTTCTTTCGTGAACAGCACGGCACGGCAACCGTCGAGACGGTTCTGGTGTTGCCCTTGCTGATCTGGACGCATCTGGCGACCTATGAGTATTTCGACGCCTTTGGCACCATCACGCGCAACATGCGGGCGACCTATACCCTCGCCGACATGATCTCTCGGCAGACCGGCACGGTGACGCCTACCTACGTGCAAGGGATGGAGACGCTTTACGCCTTTTTGAACCACAACCCGCCGAACGCATGGGTGCGGGTGACGGCAGTGTCGTGGGACCCGAACGCAGGATCAAACGGGCAGTATTTCGTGATGTGGTCCCAAGCGACCGACACCGCCGACACGAAGCTCGACGATATTTCGATTCAGGGATATACGTCGAAGCTTCCAACCATCACATCTGCCGATACGCTGATCATGGTGGAGACGCGCATGACCTATGTGCCGACATTCACGATCGCGGGCCTACCGACGCAAACCTTTGCGCAGACCGTGGTCACGCAGCCGCGTCTAAGCGCTCAGGTCGCGTTCAACGGAACGTAACTCTATCGCATCTACCGCCCATCGCGGACGGGCTGTGCCGCCCCGCACAGAGGCCCTGCATAATTGGTGCTTGAGTGCGCGCCTTTGCCGCCTAAGTTGGGGGACAAAGGAGGACTGACCATGTCCATCAGACCCGTTACCTATGAGACCCGCGCCCAACCGACGATGGAGGGGGCGGGGGTGCATCTGCACCGCGCCTTTGGCTTTCACAACCCCGAGCAGATGGACCCGTTCCTGCTGTTCGACGATTTCCGCAACGAGCGGCCGCAGGATTACCTCAAGGGGTTTCCGTGGCATCCCCATCGCGGCATCGAGACGATCACCTATGTGCTAAGCGGCACGGTCGAGCATGGCGACTCGCTCGGCAATCGCGGCACGTTGGGCGGCGGCGACGTGCAGTGGATGACGGCGGGCTCCGGCATCATGCATCAGGAAATGCCCAAGGGAAACGAGCGCGGGCAGATGCACGGGTTCCAGCTGTGGGCGAACCTGCCGTCAAAGCTGAAGATGACGGCGCCGCGCTATCAGGATGTGAAATCGGGCGAGATCCCCGAGATCACCGATGACGATGGCACGCGGGTGCGGGTTATCGTGGGCTCGTTCTGGGGCAAGACCGGGCCAGTCGATGGCATCGCGGCGGACCCGCAGTATCTGGATATCTTCGTGCCCGCCGGGGTGAAGAAGAGTTTCAAAGTCGACACCTACCGGCGCGCCTTTGCCTATGTGTTCGAGGGGGCGGGCAAGTTCCGCGATGCGTCGAATCCGCGCGGGGTGTTGCTGGAGAAAGAAGTGATGGGGCGCGAGGTGAACATGCGCGACCTGTCGGGGGATCGCACCCTGATCCAGTTCGGCACCGGCGACGAGGTCACGGTGCAGGCGGGGCCGAAGGGCGTGCGGTTCCTGCTCGTCTCCGGCGCGCCGATCCAGGAGCCGGTGGCCTGGCATGGACCGATCGTGATGAACACTGAGGCGGAGTTGATGCAGGCGGTCAAAGAGCTGCGCAACGGGACGTTTATCAAGCCCGCACACTAGAGCGAGGATAGCCCGCGCAACAATAGAGTGACCCCGTAAGAAGGGTTAGGGACGCAGCCGAGCTCAGGCGCCGGCTGCGTTCAGGACCATTTGGGCGTAGATATCCTCGATCTCGGCGCGCGACAGACGGCCACCTTCACGGAACCAGTTGGTGGGGCCGGTCAGCATGGCGATGAAGGCCAGGGTGGCGAGCTTTGTATCGGAAAGGCTGAAGGCGCCGCTGGCCTTGCCCTCTTGCAGGATGGCCTCAAGCTCGGTCTCATAGGTGCGGCGCAGGCCCTCAATCGTGGCGAAGTTGGCGGCGTCGAGGTTGCGCAGTTCCATGTAAGAGACAAATACAGCCTCGGGTCGATCGAGGTGAAAGCGGATGTGGAAGCGCGCGAAGCAATCAAGCCGCGCGCGCGGCGTTGGCGCTTTCGGCGTAGCGGCCCATGCGGTGAGAACGTCATCCATATGTGTGCGCATCAGATCGAACAGCAGCGTCTGCTTGTCCGGCGTGTAAAGGTACAGCGCGCCGGCCTGCACCCCGACCTCTGCCGCGATCTGGCGCATCGAGACGGCGGCAAAGCCGTGGCGCGCGAACAGCGCCAGCGCCGCCGCGCGGACGCGGGGGCCGGTGATTTCAGAGTGAGAGCCGGTCTTGCGTGCCATGCGGGAGAGAGTGATCTGAACGGACGTTCAGTTCAAGGGGCATTGCCATGGCGATGCCTTGCGGCTCGCGCGGTTGCGGGGCTATGGTCGTGCGGAATGAATGACCGGACCCCTTGTATGCCGCGATTGACGATCCCTGCCCTGTTGGTAGCGCTGCTTGGCGGCTGCTCGACGCCGCCCGATCTGGGCGGTGCGGCGTCTGCGGCTGCGCCCGCCGCCTATCCTACGCTGCTGCCGATGGCGGTTTTCGACGCGCGCACGGCGGCGATGGGGGACGGCACGGCGATCACTGGCGGCGCAACAGCCGTGACGGCGCGGCTTGCGGCGCTGAAGGCGCGGGCGGCGGCGCTGGAGGGTGATGTGATCTTACCAGCCGATGCGGCGCGGCTAACGGTGCCGCCTGCGTCGAATTGAAGTGTCGCGCGCGTTGCATGGGCGCGTGCAACAGGCTAACAGACCGCTCAAAGCAGCCCGGGCCACAGACGTCGGCCCCCCGGAATGACGGAGATCCGTTTCATGTCTGACCCCTTGCGTCTTGGTATTGCCGGGCTTGGCACTGTTGGCACTGGCGTTGTGAAGATCATTCAGCGCCACGCCGATCTGATTACGGCGCGCGGTGGGCGTCCGGTGGTGATCACCGCAGTATCCGCCCGTGACCACACCAAGAACCGGGACGTCGATCTGTCCGGTTACGCTTGGGAAAGCGACCCGGTTGCGCTGGCCAAGCGGGCCGATGTGGATATTTTCGTCGAGGTGATTGGCGGGTCCGAAGGGCCAGCGCGCGCCGCGACCGAGGCCGCAATTGCCGCGGGCAAGGATGTGGTGACGGCGAACAAGGCGCTATTGGCGCTGCATGGCCAAGCGCTCGCCGAAGCGGCCGAAGCCAAGGGCGCGGTGATCCGGTTCGAGGCCGCGGTGGCGGGCGGCATCCCGGTGATCAAGGCGCTGACCGAGGGCCTGGCCGGCAACCAGATCAAGCGCGTGATGGGGGTGATGAACGGCACCTGCAATTACATCCTGACACGGATGGAAAGCGCGGGGCTACCCTATGAGCAAGTGTTCGAAGAGGCACGCCAGCTTGGCTATCTGGAGGCCGATCCGACGCTGGACGTGGGCGGCATTGACGCCGGGCACAAGCTGTCCCTGCTGGCCGCCATCGCGTTCGGCACCAAGGTGAGCTTTGACGCGGTGGAGTTGGAGGGGATCCAGAAGATCTCGATCGACGATATCCGCCATGCTGCCGACATGGGGTTCCGCATCAAACTGCTGGGCGTGGCGCAGATGACCGGCCGCGGGTTGGAGCAGCGGATGTCGCCGTGCCTCGTGCCGTCCGATAGCCCGCTGGGGCAACTGCCCGGCGGCACCAACATGGTGGTGCTGGAGGGGGATTCGGTTGGCCAAGTGGTGCTGCGTGGCGCTGGTGCGGGCTCTGGGCCAACAGCGAGCGCGGTGATGGGCGATGTGATCGACCTTGCGCGCGGCACGCGGTTGTCGACCTTCGGGCGACCTGCGGCCTCGCTTGCCGCGCCGGTGGCAGCGAAGGCGAACGCCCCTGCCCCGCATTACCTGAGGATGACCTTGCAGGACAAACCCGGCGCGCTGGCGAAAATCGCGACGGTTCTGGGCGAATGCGGGATTTCCATCGACCGGATGCGGCAGTATGGGCATGAGGATACCTCTGCGCCTGTGCTGATCGTGACGCATAAAACCACGCGGGATGCGGTGGATCTCGCCTTGGCCGGGTTTACCGCGACCGGGGTGATGGCGGGCGAGACGGTGGCGATCCGGATCGAGCAGGTCTGAAACGGGACGGGCGTTGCACTGTGCATACTTGGCTACTCGATTGTAATATAATGTTTTTATGTTAAAGTTAGTCGAAATTTAACAATTTGACGCCGTGCCTTCAGGCGCCGCTGCGCCGCCTCCGGCGGGGATATTTGGACCAAAGCAATGGGGGCGTTGTTCTGACCTTCCTCCCGCTTCTTTTTGGCTAAAATACTCGCCCGCCGCAGGCGTTCGGCGTTCTGCCGCCCATGGCTCCGCAGGAATTGTGCCGAGGCGCGCAGTGTTAGCGCTCGCGCCGCTTGTCGGGCGGGGGGTTGCGGGCTAGGAGGGGCTGGAAAAGCCTGTTTAGCAAGGATGTTGTCATGGCCGATACCGTCGAGTTTTACGATCGCATGTTGTCGCTGGGTCTCGCGCGTGTGTCGGAGGCGGCGGCGCTGGCCTCGGCGCGCATGATCGGGCGCGGCGATGAGAAGGCCGCCGATCAGGCCGCTGTCAACGCGATGCGCGAGCAGCTGAACCTGTTGGATATCAACGGCGTCGTGGTGATCGGCGAGGGAGAGCGCGATGAGGCGCCGATGTTGTTTATCGGTGAGAAGGTCGGCACCGGCAAGGGCCCGGCGGTGGATATCGCGCTCGACCCGCTCGAAGGCACCACGCTGACTGCCAAGGATATGCCGAATGCGCTGACCGTGATCGCGATGGCGCCACGCGGCACGCTGTTGCACGCGCCGGACGTGTATATGGAGAAGCTGGCGATTGGGCCGGGCTATGCGGTCGACACCGTGACGCTGAGCATGAGCCCGTCAGAGCGGGTGGCGGCGCTGGCGAAGGCCAAGGGCTGTGCCGCGTCTGACATCACCGTATGTATTCTGGAGCGGCCGCGCCATGAGGCGTTGATCGCCGAAGTCCGCGCGACGGGCGCGGCGATCCGGCTGATTACCGATGGCGATGTGGCAGGCGTAATCCATTGCGCCGAGGCGGCGATTACGGGCATCGACATGTATATGGGCTCTGGCGGCGCACCCGAGGGCGTGCTGGCGGCGGCGGCGTTGAAGTGCATGGGCGGGCAGATGTACGGCAAGCTGTTGTTCCGCAACGATGACGAGCGCAGCCGCGCCGTGCGCGCTGGCATCAAGGATTTCGACCGCATCTATACGCGAGATGAGTTGGTGACGGCAGATGTGATCTTTGCCGCGACCGGGGTGACTGACGGCTCCATCGTGCGGGGCATCAAGCGCGAGGTCGGGTTCCTGACCACAGAAACGATGCTGATGCGGTCCAAGACCGGCTCTGTCCGCCGGATGATTTACCGCACGCCGGTAAAGTGACGCGCGCGTTTCTAGGCGTCGAAGCGTCCATCACCGGGCGTCGCTGGGTCGGGCCGTCCGCCGAGGATGACCGGCAGGCCGAGGCGATGGCGCAGGCGACGCGCCTGCCCTTGGCCCTCTGCCGGGTTCTGGCGGCGCGTGGGGTGGCAGCGGCGGAGGCGGACGCGTTTCTGGCGCCCGCCTTGCGCGATTTGCTGCCCGATCCGCTGAGCCTGCGCGATATGGGCGCTGCGGCGGCGCGGTTTCTGGAGGTGGTGAAACGGCGGCAACGCATCGCGATCTTTGCCGATTACGATGTGGATGGCGGATCGTCTGCCGCGTTGCTGATCGTGTGGTTGCGCGCTGTAGGGCGCGAGGCGACGCTTTATATTCCCGACCGGATTGACGAGGGCTATGGACCCAACGTGCCCGCGATGCAGGCGCTGGCGGCGGCGCATGACCTGATCGTCTGCGTCGATTGCGGCACGCTGAGCCATGAGGCGATTGCGGCGGCCAAGGGGGCGGATGTGGTGGTGCTGGACCATCACCTTGGCGGCGAGACTTTGCCGCCGGCTTTGGCGGTGGTGAACCCGAACCGGCAGGACGAGTCTGGCGATCTGGGCCATCTCTGTGCGGCGGGCGTGGTGTTCCTGATGCTGGTCGAGGCGAACCGGCAGATGCGTGGTGAGGGGGCAGCAGGGCCTGACCTGATGGCGATGCTGGATCTGGTGGCGCTGGCCACGGTGGCCGATGTCGCGCCGCTGGTGGGCGTCAACCGGGCGCTGGTGCGGCAGGGCTTGAAGGTGATGGCACGGCGCGAGCGGCCGGGGTTGGTGGCGTTGGGAGACGTCGCGCGGATGACCGAGGCGCCGACCGCCTATGCGCTGGGGTTCCTGCTGGGGCCGCGGGTCAATGCCGGGGGCCGCATCGGGCAGGCCGATCTGGGCGCGCGGTTGCTTTCGACCGCCGATATACACGAGGCGAAGGCGCTGGCCGACCGGCTGGACGGGTTGAACACCGAGCGGCGCGAGATTGAGGCGCGAGTGCGCGAGGCGGCACTGGCGCAGGCCGAGGCGCGCGGGCTTGACGGGCCGCTGGTCTGGGCGGCGGGCGAAGGCTGGCACCCCGGCGTGGTGGGGATCGTGGCGGCGCGGCTGAAAGAGGCGACCAACCGCCCGGCAGTGGTGATCGGGTTTGATGGCGACGAGGGTAAGGGCTCGGGCCGGTCGGTCTCTGGCGTCGATCTGGGGGCTGCGATCCACCGGCTGGCGACCGAGGGGCTGCTGGTGAAGGGGGGCGGGCACAAGATGGCCGCCGGGCTGTCGGTGACGCGCGACAAGCTGGAAGCGGCGATGGCGCGGCTGGGCGAGCTTTTGGCGCGGCAAGGTGCGGGGGCCGGGGGGCCTGCCGATCTGCGGCTGGATGGGATGCTGATGACAGCCGCGGCGACCCATGCGCTGATCGAGCAGATCGAGGCGGCGGGGCCGTTTGGCGCCGGGGCCCCTGCCCCGCGTTTCGTATTCGCCAGCCAGCAAGTGACGTCCTCGCGCCGGATGGGAGAATCACATCTGCGCATCAGCTTTGGCGACGGCACCGGGCCGAAGATCGAAGCGGTGGCTTTTGGCGCGTTTGACGGGCCGTTGGGGCCGTTGCTGGAACAGCCGGGCGCCGGGCGCTTTCATCTGGCGGGGCGTTTGGAGCTTAATTCATGGGGCGGACGCACCAAAGTGCAGCTGCGTCTGGAGGATGCGGCACGCGCATAGAAATTTTGCGCGACAGAAATGCGAAATGCCTCTTGCGAGTCACGCAGGCATTGCCTAAACACCGCCCACGCCGACAGTGGCCCGTTCGTCTATCGGTTAGGACACCAGGTTTTCAACCTGGTAAGAGGGGTTCGACTCCCCTACGGGCTGCCATCGGTTTTTCCAGAAAACCGAATATGATGCGAAACCAGTGCGTTACTGATCGCGCCTGTCAGAGTGTGCCAGCATTGGGTTGGGTTGCGACAACGTGCTGGTGCAACTGGATAGTCAGCACCTCGACCCGCTCGGTCAGGCCTTTGATCTCTTCGGTCAGCGCAGTGTTTTGCTGCAACATCTCTACCAAAAGCGCGGTTTGTTTGGCGGCGACGGCCTGACGGTCTTCGTTGATCAGCTGCAAGGACTCGCGGTGTTGGGCGTCGGCAAGGGCGGTGGCCTTGTCGCGGTCGGCCTGACGGGTCTGGGCCAACAGGATCAGCGGCGCGGCATAGGCGGCCTGAAGGCTGAACGCGAGGTTGAGCAGGATGAAGGGGTAAATGTCGAAATGCGTGTAGCCGACCGAGTTGATCAGAATCCAGATACTGACCACCACGGTTTGCCCGATCAGGAACACCGGCGTGCCGAAAAACCGCGCGAAGGCTTCGGCCTTCAGCGCAAACCAGTCGCCGCCGAACGGGCGGTCGAGGTGCGCGTGGGCGAGGTGGAACCGGTCGGCTTGCCGGTCATTTACGTCGTTGGAAACCGGGTTGGCGTTCGACTCCAAGGTGTCCCCCTTTGGCTGACTTTCGTGGAAGGTGACACAGGACGGGCGCGCTGTCATCTTTTGCGGCAAGGGGCGGCTGACGCCACGCTTTGACACGCAATGCTGCGCGTGCAATGTCTGGGAAAAGCGGCGGTTCAGGGGCAGAGTATGCGGGATTGGTGGCGTGGCGCGGTGGTTTACCAGATCTATCCGCGGTCGTTTCAGGATGACTCGGGCGATGGGATCGGCGATCTGGCAGGCATCACGCGGCGGCTGGATCATGTGGCTGGGCTGGGGGTTGATGCGATCTGGCTGTCGCCGATCTTCACCTCGCCGATGGCCGATATGGGCTATGACGTATCGGATTACACCGACATTGACCCGCTGTTTGGCACGCTTGCCGCGTTTGACGCGCTGGTGGCGCGGGCGCATGAGCTGGGGCTGCGCGTCATCCTCGATCAGGTGCTCTCGCACACCTCTGACAAGCATCCCTGGTTCAGCGCAAGCCGCGCCGACAGGACCAATGCCCGCGCGGATTGGTATGTCTGGGCCGACCCGCAAGCCGATGGCACACCGCCGAACAACTGGCCCTCGGTTTTTGGTGGCACGGCGTGGGAGTGGGACACGCGGCGGCGGCAGTATTACCTGCACAACTTTCTGACCTCGCAGCCCGATCTGAATTTCCATTGCACAGAGGTGCAGGACGCGCTGCTGGAGACGATGCGGTTCTGGCTGGAGCGTGGCGTGGATGGCTTCCGCCTCGACACGGTGAATTTCTATTTTCACGACGCCAAGCTGCGGTCGAACCCGGCGTGGCCGCAAAAGGACGGGCGGCCCGCGATCAACCCCTACGAGATGCAGAACCACCTGTATTCCAAGACACAGCCGGAAAATATCGCCTTTCTCAAGCGGATGCGTGCGCTTCTAGAGCGATACGAGGGGCGCGCGATGGTCGGCGAAGTTGGCGAAAGTCAGCGCGCCGTCGCGGTGATGGCGGAATACACCAAGGGCACCGACCGGCTGCACATGGCCTATTCGTTTGACATGCTGGGGCCAGAGTTCACGGCGGCGCATTTTCGCAAGTGTCTGGAGGGGTTTTTCACCGGCGCGCCGGACGGCTGGCCGTGGTGGAGTTTTTCGAACCACGACGTGATCCGCCATGTCACGCGCTGGGCGGCCCATGGCGAGACGACGGACGCGGTAGCTAAGCTGGCAATTGCAATGCTGGTCGGGTTTGAGGGCACCATCGGGCTCTATCAAGGCGAGGAACTGGGCCAGACCGAGACCGAGTTGAGCTATTACGAGCTGACCGACCCGCCGGGGCTGAAGTTCTGGCCGGAGAACAAGGGGCGCGATGGCTGCCGCACACCGATGGTGTGGGAGGGGCGCGCGCCCAATGCAGGGTTCTCGACCGCGAAGCCGTGGTTGCCGGTGAAAGCGCCGCAAGCGGCGCGCGCGGTGGATCTGCAAGAGGCGCAGCCGGGGTCGGTGCTGCATGCCTACCGCGCGGCGCTGGCGTTCCGCGCGGGGTCCGAAGTGCTACGCGCGGGGCGGATGCTGTTCGTTGATGCGGGCGAGCCGGTGCTGGCGTTTCACCGGGTGCTGGGCGATGCGGCGTTGACTTGCGTGTTCAACCTGTCGGCCAAGCCGGTGGCCCTGACGCTGACGGGTGCGGCAGTGCGGGCAGTCGGGCCGTCGGCGGCGATGACGCTAAACGGCGGGGCGCTGGTCTTGGGGCCGAGTGGGTATGGATATTTTTCCTCCTCAGGCGGGGTGGTGCCGGGTGTGACACGGCAAAGCTAGGCCGGCGGGTCGGCGCTTTACCCGGCGGGCACAATGTCCGGCAGATCAAGGTCGGGGCTGTAGGCGGTGGCACGGCTGCGGCCGCCGTATTTGGACGCGTAAAGTGCCCGGTCCGCGTCGCTGAGCATACGGTCGGGCTGCGGCGGGTCGTACTGGGTTGAAACGTTCATGCCGATACTGGCAGAGACGCGGCAGGCCTTGCCCTCGAAGTAAAACGGCTGCGCGAGGGTTTGGATGATGCGCTCGGCGATAGTGGCCAGGCGCTCTGTCTGCGCGAGGCCCGGGAAGATCAGCACGAATTCGTCGCCTCCGACGCGGGCAACGGTGTCGCCGGTGCGGGTTTCCGCGCGCAATACGCGCGAAACGCATTGCAGGACGTGATCACCCGCCGCGTGACCAAGCGTGTCGTTGACCTGTTTGAAAAAGTCGAGATCGACGTGCATCAGCCCAAAAGCCACGCCCGACAGGATCAAGCGGTCGATCACCGTATCCATCTTGCGGCGGTTGCCGAGGCCGGTCAGCGTATCGGTGAGCGCCTGTTCCTCTGCCTCGGACTTGGCAAGTTGCAGGCGGCGGTTGAGGTCGTGCAATTCTGTCATCACCGCAGATTTCGCCTCGGCCAGATAGAGCATTTCGACGGTGAGGTCGGTGGGCGCGAAATCGGCGTCGGTCAGGTCATGGGCGCGCACCGCCTCTGCCACCTCGATACCGAAGGACAGGTTGACCAACGCCCCCTGCCCGTCCGCCAGCGGCACGGCGATGCCGCGAAAGCCGGTTTGCGGGCGGATGCGCAGTTGCAGGTGCAGGCGGGTGCCCGCGAGGCGCATCACATCGTCCATCGTGCTGGCGTGGCGCGGGCGGCGGATGTGAAACACCTCGAGAAAGCGCAGGCCGGTGGGGTCGGCACCGCCGAGCAGTTTGCGCAAGGTGGCGCCGACGGCGCGGATATGGCCGCTGGGCGAGAGCCAAAGAAACATCGGCATCAGGCACTCCAGCGCCTCTGGCGCGAGACGGATAAAATTGTCATCCGGGATGGCGTCGCGCAGCAGGTGTTGAGCGGCCATCAGAGCGCCCCAGTGTGGCTTGCGAGGCTGAAGCGTCGCCCCGCGGCAAAACGATGTTCGAGAAGATTGATGGTTATGGTTTCCACCGCGACATCCGAGCCGTCGTAATCAAGCAGCACCAGCGCGCCGTAGTCATCGGCCATCGCGCGCAGCACGCCGACCATGACATGGCCATACCCCTTGCCCGCGCCGCGGCAATAGAGGGTGAAATGGTGATCGGAGCGCGCGACGAGTTCCAGTTGTGGGAGTTCCAATTCTGGCACTGCGAGGCGCCCGCGCGAGGGAAGATCGTCGAGCGAATGCAGAAAATCCACGAAGGTGACGCCACCAAAGCGCAGCAGACGGCGCAGCGGTTCAAGGTGGGGATGCGAGACGAGGTAGGTTCCCATATCCTCCAACAGCGTATCCCGCGGCCGCGCGAGGCGGTTGGCGGCGGAGGTCAGCACAGCCTCTGTCAGCGCGTCGTCATAGGACAGCATCGCCTCGAAATTATCAAAGCCAAGGCGGGCGTCGAGCGCGACGTTTTGCCAAAGCGCGGCCCCATAGGTGTCGCGCAGGAAGCTTTGGATAGACCGATTTATCAGCCCGTGCATCGAAGAACCCCTCTCTCATGAAGGGAGCCTAGGACACAGTCGTTAACAAATATGCAAAGCCGCTATGGCAGAAGAAAGATTTCGCGGTCTTGCAGATCGAGCGCCTTCAGGCGGGGCGTCGTGGGGATCAGGGCGCCGGACTGCATCGCGGCCAGCACGTCGCCTGCGGGCCGCGCGGCTTGGTCGGTAACGCGCAATGTGCTGACGGAAAGCATATTCACCGTGCCGCTGTCAGGGATCGCGAAGCCGTCGAAATCGAGGTAGCCATCGGCGTTCAGCGTGGCCAGCACCGCCTGTTCGCCCGCGAGGTCCGGCAGGAAGGCGCCGTGGACCAACGCGCAGCCCGGCTTGCCATCCGGCAGCGCACGAGCGCAGGCGTCCAGCCAAACCTTGATGCTGGGCGCAGGCGCACTGAGCAGGATGCGGTCCACCAGATCGCTCATCGTCGCAGGTTGGACGGGCAGCAATGCGCGAAGTTTGGCGCGGTTGGCGGCAGCCTCGGCTTCGGTGACCGTGGCGGTGTCCCAGCCCTCGTCCGTGGCGATACGGGCGCGTAGGGTCTCTTGCCCCGGCTGGGCGGCGCGGGCCTTCAGTTGGTCATAAAGTGCGGCCCCGGCGCGGCCCATGTTGAATTTCAGGCTCGACAGATCGCGTTGATTTTGCGGGGTCGTGTCGGACAGGTAGCGGGCGAGTTGGTCGCGGGCCGAAATGCCGTTGACGTCGATAAGCGGCGAGAGCCAGAGCGCGGAGGCGGCAACGCAGACCAGCGCCATCACGGTATTGGCGCCCCGGATACGGGCGCGCCAGTTGCGACGCGCAATCACGGCGCCCGCGTAGAGCAAGCCGTAGGCGAGTGCGATCAGCGCCACCTCCAGCGCGGCAATGCGCGGCGGGGTCCAGCCGTATTGCGCCACGCGCAGGCCGTCGGCCCAGAGGCAGAGTGCGGCGAGCACCGGTAGCATCAGCGCAAGCGCCTCGACCGAGCGCTGCATCAGGGGGGATTGCACGGCCTCGGCGTCGTTTTGATCGACGGCGGTGGAGATCAGCGTCGCGGCAAGAAGCGCCATGCCAAGCAGGGTTTCCGCCAAGGACAGTTGGTGCAGGAAGTTGGTGAGCCCATGCAGCAGCAGGCCGAGCAGGAAGATCGTGATGACCACAGGCAGAACGGGCAGGAAAAGGCGTAGCAGGCGCAGCACGAAGAAGGGTGCGATATACTCTGACATCTCGTTGACGACTGCCATGGCCAGACCAAGGCCGAGGCCGGTGATCAGATAGGGGCCAGCGCCAAGCAGCAGGTAGTCGCGGATCACGTTGAGGCCGATCAGGCTGAACAGCGAGTCGGTAAGGAAGAGGACGATCCACACCATGCCGACGAACAGCCACGCTGCGGCGTAACGCACGACAATGTTCCACGATTGCGTGAAAAGCACCGGATAGGCGGACCAGCGCCCACCCGGTTGCCCGGCCGCGATCAGGAATGGAAGCGGCACGCTGGCGAGGATCAGCGCGGCAAGCATCGCCTGCGGGTCGGTCAGGATATCGGTGGCGATGACCTCGCGGCCACCGGCCCAGAGCATCAGTCCTGCGGTGGGTAGCGCCACGACAAGCGCCGAGACCGCTGCCCGCGGGATGCTGAGCGGGCCGATCATGGCGAGGAGATCGCCGAAGAACACCCCGGCCAGCGCGCTGAGAAACAGGAAAAGGGCAGGATCGGACTGGCCTCGGCCAAGCCATTCGAGCAGAACGTAAAAGCTATACCCCGCGCAGGCACCGATCAGCGCCATCAAGAGCCGCTGCTGCGTCGTCTGGCTATCGCTGTCGGCCATGTCCCTGCCCCCATTCGGTTCCGCGCCAGCCTACAAAGCCCGGACGCGGAACGCCAGTGCGGCAAGGCGCGCTGCGGGGGTGTTAGAAATCGGTCGGCGCGCCGCCTTCGGCTTTGCGGCGGGCAACGAAATCCATCAGCGCCTCTTTGTGGCCGACATCCATCGGTGGAGCTTCGAATTCGTTAAGGATGGATTTGTAGATGCGGTGCGCGCGTTCCGGCGTCCAGACCGCGCCGTCCAGCTCCCATGCCTCGAAGTTGCGCCAATCAGACGCGATGGGGGCATAGAACGCCTTGGTATAGCGGTCTTGCGTATGCTGGCAGCCGAAGTAGTGGCCGGAGGGACCGACCTCCTTGATCGCGTCAAAGGCGATGTCTTCCTCGGTAGTGGCGAAGGTGGCGGTCTCAAAATAGCGCTGGATCATTTGGAGGACTTCGCAGTCCATCACGAATTTCTCAGGGCTGGCGATCAGCCCGCCTTCAAGCCAACCCGCCGCGTGATAGACAAAGTTGGTTTGCGATTGCACCGCCGCCCAGAGCGAGTTCGAGGTTTCCCACATCGCCTGCCCATCAGGCACGTTGGCGGCGCAGACTCCGGACGAGCGCAGCGGCAGCTTATACATGCGTGCAAGCTGGCCGGTCATTTGCGTGGCGCGCATGTATTCGGGGGTGCCAAAGGCGGGCGCGCCGGATTTCATATCGACGTTCGACGTAAAGGTGCCGATCGCCACCGGGCAACCTGGGTTGATGTATTGCAGCAGGGCAATGGCCGAAAGCCCTTCGGCAAGGCTCAGCGCTACGGCGCCGGACATGGTGACGGGGGCCATCGCGCCCGCGAGGGTGAAGGGCGTCACGATCACCGGCTGACCGCGCCGCGCCAGACGCATGGCGCCGTCCAGCATCGGGAAGTCGTGCTTCAGCGGCGAGACCGAGTTGATGTTGGTGTACATCCGCGGCTTCGCGTTGAATTCCTCATGCGTGAGGCCGCCCGCGAGCCGCACCATCTCCATCACGTCCTCGACGCGCTCTTTGCCCAGCGAATAGGCATGCACGACCTTGTCGGTGGTGATGAGCTTTTCCTGGAGGCAATCGAGGTGGCGAATGGCGGGGTGGATATCGATCGGCTCCACCGGATAGCCGCCCGCAACGTGGATGCAGTTAAAGTATTGCGTCAGTTTGATGAATTCCTGAAACGTCGCGAAATCGCCAGAGCGTTTGCCGCGTTCGAGATCCCAGGCGTTGGGCGGAGAAGAGACGTTGACGAACACCATGTGGTTGCCGCCGACGATGATTTCCCGGTCCGGGTTGCGCGGCGTGATGGTGAATTGCGCGGGCGCACGGCGCACCATTTCCATCACGAAGTCCTCGTCCATGCGGACGTTGGTGCCCTCGATCTTGCAGCCCGCCTTGCGCATGATCTCCAGCGCTTCGGGGTTCAGGAACTCGATGCCGATGTCGCGCAGGATGCGCATCGCGCCTTTGTGGATCGCCATGACGCCGTCCATGTCGAGCGGTTCTGTCGGGCGGTCTGGGTTGACCGGGATGCGCCACGGCATCTGGTCGATGGTCGCGGTTCCTGCGCGGGTCTTGTTCCCGGCGCGGCCGCCTGCCCGCTTTCTGCGATCTTTATCATCCGACATGGGAACTCTCCGCTGCTTAGGTGTGGATCATAGCAGGACAGGACGGAAGGGCTTTCAATTAGCGACGCGTTTGCGTCGTTTTTGCGCTCAGTCGCCGGATTTGCGATGGCCGTGGGCGTCAAGCCAGCCCGGAAGGTGGCCAATGTCGGGCAGCACGGCCTCTGCCAAGGGCGCGAGGTCGGCAGTCTCGGCGATGCCGGTCAGCACGGCGAGGGTGCGCATCCCCGCCGCGCGCCCGGCAATAAGATCGTGACGGCTGTCGCCGACCATCAGCACCTCGGACGGGGTAAGACCATGCGCGACGGCGAAGGCCAGCAACATGCCGGGCTGCGGTTTGCCACCGTGGCCGGTATCAAAACCCGCGATGTAGTCAAAGTGATCGGCCAACCCAAGCGAGACAAGCTGCGCACGCGCCGCGGCCTCGGCGTCATTGGTGGCGACGCCCAGTTTGAGGCCCCGCGCGCGAAGGTGGTCCAGCAGCGGCGCAAGCGCGGTGGCCGGCACCGGCCCGACCTCTGCCGACAGCGCGTTCATCTGCGCGACCAGCGCCGCCACGGTTTTGCCGGGCAGATGTGGCAGCAAATCCAGCGCGATTTCGTCGGGCGTATGGGCGATGATCGGGCTGTCGGGGGCAAAGCGACGGGTGGTCAGGTCGTAGCCCACGGCGCGGCCCAGCGCGGTGGCGCGGTCCGTGTCGCCATCGGCCAGATCAGTCAGCAGCAGTTCGGTAAACCGGCACCAGGTTCCGTTGAAATCGAACAGTGTGCCGTCCTTATCGAACAGAATCCCGGTGATGGTCATGGCGGCCCCCTTTATATTTGCGCGCACCATTGCCGAGGTGCGGGCGCTTTGCAACGGGTGTGGCGCGCGCATTGACTCGGCGGGGTTGATGAATGACACATCGCGCCATGAGCCAGGGATACCGCCTTCACGCGTCGCTTATGTATCAGCTTACGCTGACCTCCCGCCTGCAAGAGCGGCGGTTGGAGGAGGCGTTGCGCGGGCTTGGCCTGACGCGCATCACGTGGTGCGTATTGCTGGCGGTGCATGTGGAAGGGTTGCAGCAACCCTCGGATATCGCGCAGTTCATCGGCATCGACCGCACCGCAACCTCACGCGCGTTGCGGCAGATGGAGGCGAGCGGCTGGGTTGCGCGCAAGTCCGGCGAAGGCGACCGGCGCACGACGACGGTGGCGCTGACGGCGGCGGGTGTCGCGCTGTTGGCGAAGGCCGCACCGATGGCCGAAGAGAATGGCCGCCATTTCACCACCAAGCTGCCCGAAGGCGGTGGCGAGGCGCTGCGCGAACTGCTGGCCCAGATGCGCGAAGGCGAAAAGCGCAATCTTCTCAAGCTTTAATGCGGCGGCGTCAGGTCCAGTTCATGCGGTCGGCACCCGCAAGGATCTGGCGCGCGTGCATCGGCCTGTCATAGGGCAAGGCCGCCGCATCGCAGAAGCCCACCACCCAGGCATCGTCCATCAGCAGGAAATCCAGCACCGAGCCAAGGAAAGCGCGGTCAGTCGCGCGGGCGCGCAGGTCGGTCAGGTCGGCCCCGGTCGAGTTCAGAAAAACCGGCAGCAATTCATCGTTTCCGGCGAGCCAGGCGAGTGCCCGCAGGGCAACGGTTTCGGCGGTCTCTTGCTCGCTCACGGCGGAGTTACTCCTTTGATGGACGTCGGTAAGGTTTTGTTAACCATTACGGCGAAAACTGAACGGGCTTAACAGGGTCTTAGCAAGTGGAGTTTGACCATGACAGGGAAGATCCTGATCGTGGACGATGTTGTAACGAATCGCATCGTTCTGAAGGTCAAACTCGCAGCGGCGTGTTACGAAACCGTTCAGGCCGCGACTGGGGCCGAGGCGTTGCGACTAGCCGCATCTGTCATGCCGGATCTGATCCTCTTGGACCTCGGCCTGCCTGATATCGACGGTATCACGGTGTGCAAGCGGCTGCGGGCCAGCATGGCGACGCGCGATATTCCGATCATCGTGGTGACGGCGCTGACCGATGTGGCGTCGAAGATCCGCGCGTTGGAGGCGGGGGCGGATGAGTTTCTGTCAAAGCCGCTGGACGATCAGACCTTGCTGGCACGCGTGCGCAGCCTGCTTCGCGCGCGTGAGGCGGAGGCGGAGTTGCATTTACGCGAATCCACCTGCCGCGAATTGGGCTTTGCCGAACCCTCGGCGCAGTTTCACGGGCGCGCCACCATCGGTCTGATCGCCGCCGCGCGGGAAACCGCCGCGCATTGGCGCCGCGCGATTGCCCCCTACTCGCGCAACGATCTGGTGGTGATGGGACGGGCAGAGGCGCTGTCGGATGCGCCGCTGGCCACAGTGCCGGATGTTTTCGTCATCGCCTGCGATCTGGACCATCCGGGCGACGGCTTGCGCCTGATGTCGGATCTGCGCAGCCGCTCGGCCACGCGCCATTCGGCGGTGTGTATCGTGCTGCGGCAAGACGCCGAAAAGCAGGCGGCAATGGCGCTGGATCTGGGGGCGAACGATCTGCTGACCGACCCGTTTGACGCACAAGAGATGGCGTTGCGGCTGGCGACTTTGGTGCGGCGCAAACGCCTGGGCGATCAGTTGCGCAGCGCCGTGCGCGACGGGCTGCGGCTGGCGGTGGCGGACCCGTTGACCGGACTTTACAATCGGCGCTACGCCCTGCCCCACCTTGCCCGTATCGCGGAACGTGCGTTTCAGACCGGCAAGCCGTTTGCCGTGATGGTGGTGGATCTGGACCGCTTCAAATCGGTGAACGACCGCTTTGGCCATGCGGCGGGCGATGCGGTTCTGGTAGAGGCGGCGCGGCGGTTGCATGAAAACCTGCGCAGCGTCGATCTGCTGGCCCGCATCGGCGGCGAGGAATTTCTGGTTGCGATGCCGGACACCACTGACGCCGAGGCGCGCGCGGCGGCGCAGCGGTTGTGCCAGGTGATCGGCGCCGAACCGATCCCGGTGCCGGAAAGCCACGAGCCAATTCGCGTCACCGCCTCAATCGGGCTGGCGATTGGCGCCTATCGCGCGGGCGAGGCGTGGGGTGCCACCGAAATCACCGGGCAGGCCGACCATGCGTTGTTGGAGGCGAAATCGCACGGGCGCAATCAGGTGACAACCGCCAGCGCCGCCTGAACCCGGGTCAGTTCTTCGGCGCAGAGGCGTCCGGTTTGGCGTCGCCGCGGTGCTCGTGCTGTGCGATCGCGGCTTGCAGCCGGTCGGCAAAGGCGGCGCGGTCGGCGGGCGACATGGCGGCAATCCGCTCCATCAGCAATTTCTGGCCAAGGGCCAGCCGCTCGTCCGTACGGGCCTTTTGCCGTGCCATCACGGCCTCGACCGCGGCGCTGTCGTAGGGGTTGGCCTTCAGCGCGGCCAGCAGCGTATCAAAATCGGCGCGCATCGCCTGACGTTGCGCAAGGAAGTTGATGTTCTGGCTGCGGAAGCTGTCGAACATCGCCTTGCGGTCAGCGGGTGACAGTGCCGCCGAAAACGGGCCGAAGCCAAGCTCTCTGGCGCCGCCATGCGGGCCATCGTGCAGCGCGTGCGATACCGCAAAGCCGCCGATTGTGCCGATGATGGCAAGGTTCAGACCCAGCGAGATCACCAGAACAATCCGCATCAGACGGCTGACGGGCTTGGTGGCGGGCGTCGGGGGAAGTGCGGTGTTGGTCATCTCTCAGCCCTCGGTCAAAACGGTGTCGGCGGTCGGCAGCAGGTCGATGGCGCCAAGGCTGCTCGTCTCGCCCAGCACGCTTTGCGTCACGCTTTGCGCGAAGGGCGCCAGTGGCGCGGGTTGTGCAAAGCCAAGGAAGGCGCCCATCACAGTGGCCGTCGCCAGCCCCGCCAGTGCGGCGCGCCCGCCCAACATATCGACCAGGCTGTGCCAAAGCCCCACCTTGGCGGGCGGCAGGGGCGTAGCCGGGCGCAGTCGTTCCGCCTGAACCGCATCGGCATCGCCAAAGATGCGGGCCATCAGATCGTCCGAAACTTCGGGTGCCTCGGCGGTTGCCGCCTGAAAGAACACCTCGAGTCCGATGAAATCCTTAGCAGTGTCAGTCATTGCCATACCCCAGTTCTTCCCGTCGCCCTGCCAGCAAACTCGCCAGCGTGCGTTTTCCCCGTGCGGTCAGACTTTCGACCGCTTCGACCCCGATTTCCATCACCTGCGCGATCTCGGGGTTCGAGAGACCTTCCAGATGCCGTAATACCACTGCTTGCCGTTGCCGTTCCGGCAAGGTGGCAAGCGCCATTTCCAAAGCCTGCGCGCGGTCGGCGTCGATCATGCTATCGACAACCTCGGCGCGGCCATCCTCGACCTCCGGTGCGGTCTCTAGCGCGAGTGGCCGCTTGCGCCGCAGGCGGTCAGTGCACAGGTTGGTCGTCACCCGGTAAAGCCAGGTCGAGACCTGCGCCTCACCCTGCCGCCACTCGGGCGCGATGCGCCATAGCCGCAGCATCGCTTCCTGCGTCACGTCCTCGGCCTCGGTGCGGTCGCCCAGCAGACGAGCCGCAAGCCGAAGGACTCGCGGTGCGAGCCGCAGGGTCAACAGACGTGACGCCTCGGCATCGCCGTTCGCATACAGCACGAGCAGCGCATCGTCAGAGACTTCGGACAGGGCATCATAGGGCATGTTCATCAGACCTTTGCCGTAGCGCGAAACCGCTCCGCCGACAATGACCGCGCCCAAGGCATTTGCCCCGGGCGCGATCTTTGGCTTAGTTCCCGGTCGAACCATCCGCAGGGGCGCCCTGACCGTTCATGCCGCCCTGCATCGGGTTATGCTTTTTCCACCAGCCGCCGTGGCCTTTGCCGCCCTCCTGCATGTGGCCGCGCATCTCGCCGCGTTGCCCGTCATGCATCATCTGCATGCGCTCTTGCGCGCGCTCATACTCGGCCTTGGTGATCGAGCCGTCCGCGTTCGCCGGGAAATGCGCGAACTTCATCGACATCGGCGCCACGGCCAATTCCTCGATGCTGATCTTGCCATCGCCGTTCAGGTCAACTGCCGCGACCATTTTCGCGGTGTGGGCCGCAATCACCGGAGTCATTTTCGTGACGCGACCGGAAACGAACTCATCAACCGAGATGAAGCCGTCATTGTTGGCGTCCATCGCCTTGATGGCGGCGTCTTGATAGGCTTTCACCTCGTCCGGGGTGATGGCGCCATCTTTGTTGGCGTCAAGATCGGCAAAGTTGAGTCCGGCAAGCGCCGCCCCCATACCCATCGCCCCATGCCGGGCTATCGGGCCGTGGTCGCCGCGCATACCCATCGGGCCGTGCTCGCCACCCATCATGCCGTGATCGCCGCGCATACCGCCTTGTCCGGCAGCCGTGCGCGCCTGCAAGGCGTCAAAGGCTTCCTTGGTTATCTTGCCGCCGCCCATTTTCACCATGCGGTTCAGCATCATAGAGACCGGCGTGCGCTGCGCCTCGGCCTCGGCAATCGTGATCTTGCCGTCGCCCTTCGGGTCGATTTGCGCGAATTTCGCGGTGACGCGGGCGGTCATATGCTCGGTCATCACGCGGGTCATCTGTGCCGCGATTTCGTCTGCGGTCAGGAAGCCGTCACCGTTCGCGTCGAGGCCTTTGATTTGTGCGGCCTCATAGGCCTTGACCTCTGCCGGGCTGGCAATACCGTCGTTGTTGGTGTCAATCGCCGAAAAGGCGGGAAGCCCCATCATCGGGCCGCCCATCGGGCCCATCGGCGGCTGCGGACGATCCTGTGCGGGCACCATTGTCGCGATCGAAGCCGCAAGAGCAGCCGCAAGCGTCAGCGTCGTCAGAGTGGATTTCGAGGTCATAAAGTCTCTCCTGCAAAGGTGCGGCGTCGTGTAGCCGCGATATGAAGGTGAAACGGGCGGCGGCGCGGGTTCCGTCGCGGGCCGTCGAAGTATTCCGAATTGGTAATGTAAATTGCCGCTCACACAAGCCCCTCCAGCGACATCGGGACGCAACAGCGAAGCGCACCCTATGTTTTGCCGCAGAATTTGCTACATACTGTCGGATCACCAAAAGGCGCGCGACAATGACCGATTCAATCGACACGGAAGAAGAAGACCGTCCCGTGAAGCCCGCAATGTTGCGCGGCTGGCGTGGGCGTTGCCCGAACTGCGGCTCTGGCCCGCTGTTGAAGGGCTATCTGACGGTGCGCGATAGCTGCCCCGTCTGCGGGGAAGAGCTGTTTCACCACCGCGCCGATGACGGCCCGGCCTATCTGACGATCCTGATCGTGGGCCACCTGATGGCGCCGCTTTTGCTATTCGTGTTCGACCGCTACCGGCCTGACCCTCTGGTGTTGGCCACCGGCTTTGTCATCGGCACGGTCAGCCTGTCGCTGTTCCTGTTGCCGCGGCTGAAGGGTATGCTGATCGGCATTCAATGGGCCAAGCGCATGCACGGCTTTGGCACCGGCGATGTCGAGGCAGCATGAGCCTGACTGAAATCCGCAACGCGGCGACCGTCGTGCTGGTGCGCGAGGGGGCCGATGGGCCAGAGGTTCTGATGGGGCAACGCGGCGCGGGCGCGGCCTTTATGCCGTCAAAGTTTGTGTTTCCCGGCGGTGCCGTCGATACCGGCGACGCGCAAATCCCGCTCGCGGCACCGATCGCGGCGCAAAGCGCGGCTCGGCTGGCCTCTGGCGTGGCGCCAGATCTGGCGCACGCGCTTTGCGTCGCGGCAATCCGTGAGGTGTGGGAGGAAACCGGCCTGCCCTTCGGCACTCCTGGTGCGTGGCAGGGTGCGGTGCCGCCCGATTGGCAAAGTTTCGCCGCCGCCGGGCTTTTGCCGACCGCCGCCAGCCTGCGCTATGTCTTTCGCGCCATCACCCCGCCGGGCCGCAGCCGCCGCTTTGACGCCCGGTTCTTTCTCGCCGATGCCGGGGCGATTACGGGTGACGTGGGCGACATGTCGCGCGCCTCGGACGAGTTGAGCCACCTGCAATGGATCGCGCTGGACCGCGCGCGCCATTTCGATTTGCCGTTCATCACCGAGATCGTGCTGGCAGAGATTGCCGCCCTGCTGCGCACGGGGGGCGAGCCGCCATCAGTGCCGTTCTTTGACAATTCCGGCGACGTGCCGACCTTCCGGCGGATCGCCTAAGCGCGCTTGCGCCGCTTCATCGCGGCAAATCCACAAAGGCCGGCCACATAAAGCAGCCCGCTGGCAGGCAGCGGAACAGGTGCGGGCGGAGGGGGCGTTACAATATTGACGCCCGTCAGCGTCGCCGTTGCCGTCACCGTATTGCCGCTGAACGCCGCGACTGGGTTGAATGCGACACGGACGGTAGAGCCGTCCGCCAATGTGATAACCTGCGGCGCGGTCGACCATGTGAGGCTGCCTGCGGTGAACGCCCCGAACAGCGTGGTCTCGGTGCCAGAGGCGTTTGCGCTGACCGTGAACGGGTCAACCCCAGCAAAGCCCAACGTCGCCGCAAGCGTGAAGGTTGAGGTCGCGTAGAATGACGGGTTTAGCAGGGCCACGAAATTGATCGTGGCGCTAGTGCCATTTCCGATGGTGTAAGTCGTGCTTGGCAGCGCAAGGCTTGCCTTAACGCCGCACGTCGTCCCGCAAAGAAATCCGGTCGCCGTTTGGGTGACGGTGACGGAGGATGTCGCAGGGTCGGGTGTGAAATCGATCGTAGCGGCCATCGCGGGCTGAGCGCCCAGCAATGCGACAAAGGCACCAGCCAAGAGGGCGGACTGTTTATATACGAAGACCATTCACGTGCATCCCGTCGTTGCCAGCAATGCGCCCCCGCACCCAAGCCAGCCGGAACACCCGATCAGGCGGCCCGACACATCGTCTGTGGCTGTTCTGCTGGAAAACTAAGGCCAGAATGTGCAGCGAATAAGGAGTGTTAACGGCATCGAAAGGCGAGAGCCATCACGCAATGGTCACGATCAGCACGATGCCCAGCACCAGCAGCGCGATGCCCAACACCTCGACCGGGCGCACACGCTCGTGGAACACCAGAACCGAGATCAGAAAGCCGAACACCAGATCGACTTGCCCCACGCTCCGCACATAGGCCGCGTTTTCCAGTGTGAAGGCGGCGAACCAGCCCAGCGAGCCCAGCACTCCGGTCACCCCCACCAGCACCGTCGCGCGCCAAGCTTTCAGCACACGGAGAACTTGCCCCGGTTCGCGCCAGCCCAGCCACACCATCATCGCGACGGTCTGGAATGTGGTGACGCAGGCCAGCGCCAGCGCCGCGCGCAGCAGATCGTCTGGGGTGTCGATCGCCAACGTGGCACCACGATAGCTGATGGCCGAAAGGCCAAGAAACCCACCCGCAAGCAAGCCGAGCGCGGTGGCCTTGTTGAACACCGACCCGCGCGCGACGCCGGCAAGTTTCGGCGGGCGTGACAGCAGAATTACGCCTGCAACGCCCAACAGGATCGCCACGAACCCCCAGGCCGAGATATGGTCGCCCAGCACGACACCAGAGAACAGTGCGACCTGCACGGTCTCGGTCTTGGTGAAGGCGATCCCGACGGCAAAGCTCCGTTCAGAAAACAGGGCGACGGTGCAGAAGGTGCCGATGATCTGCCCCAGCCCTCCGGCCACCGCAAAGGCCCAAAACCTTGCGTCAAGCGCGGGCATCCCCTGGCCCGAGCGCCAGATCAGAAAGGCCGACCCCGCCGCCGCCAGTGGAGCCGCATAGAGAAAGCGCGAGAATGTGGCGCCGCCAGTCGAGAGGCCGATCCCCTTCAGCCCCTTTTGCAAGGAAAAGCGCACGGTCTGCACCGCTGCGGCTAAAAGCGTGATGAGAACCCAAGTCTGCATGGGGCGCTTCTGCCACGCCCCTTGACGAAGGTCGAGGGAGGATCAGCGCGGCCGGTAGAGCGGATGCGGCACCGGATCTTTCGCCCGCAGAAAGTAGCGCCGGAAGATCTGCGCATAGGAGGCATAGACATAGCCTTCGTTGCTTTTCAAATACCGCTCGCGCCCCTCGGCATAGGCAGCAGGCAGGCGATACCACGGGATTTGCGGGTGCTGGTGATGCACCGCATGCAGGTTGATGTTGAGGAACAACAGCGCGAGCGGGCCGCAATCCTCAACAATGGCAGAGCGCGCGCGGGGCTTCTCATGCGCCTGATGCTCCAGAAACGTGCGGATTTTCAGCAGCGCGTAGCCAAGGTAAGCCGCCAGAAGGTAGGCCCAGATTGGCATCGACCCGACGCCCAGCAACCACACCAGCACGAGCGCCAACCCGACGCCATGCAACAGCCACGCATCGCGGATCGTGGTGTCGCCCGCCCGGTACAGCCGCCAATCTTGCCGCACGAAAGAGATCGTGCCCAACACGGGCCCCAGCACCATGCGCCCCAGAAGTATGTTGTTCAGACGGCAGAGCGTCCGCATCGGACGCGACAGCGTGGCCCAGACCGCCGGATCAAGGAAGTTCGACTCTGGGTCGTCATAGGGATCGGTCAGGATCGGGTCGTGGTGATGCGCGAGATGGGTATCACGAAACCGGACATAGGGCACCCAGACCGTCAGGCCGGGAAACACCAGCGCCTCGTTCAGATGCTGATTGGCGAAGGGATGGCCGTGCAGAACCTCGTGCTGCAATGACGAAAACTGCGCGATGGCGACGGCGGCGACGACGATGCCCAACGGTAACCACAGCCCGGCCAGCCATGTCGTCGCCAAGCCCCAAACGATGTAGGTTGTGGCAAGCAAAACCAGAGTTGGCCATTCTGTCACCCACATCGCCCGACTGCGCATTTTCGACCTTTCCAAGCCAATTTCTTCAATAAATGCTATGCTTTGCCGGCATATGTTGGAATTCTGAAGATGCGCAACAAAAGCTAAACATTGGTGATATAACTCACACTATGGGACAAAGAATCGACAAGCGGCTGCGTGCAACCCTGTTCCGCGACCGCCTTGCCAGGGCGATGGGGGAAAAGGGCGTCAGCCAGAGCGGGTTGGCGCGCGCGGTGGGGGTGGATCGCTCTACCGTGTCGCAGCTTTTGTCGGGGGATGAAACGCGGCTGCCGAATGCGCATCTCGCGGCGGAATGTGCCTCGGCTTTGGGGGTGTCGGCGGATTGGCTTTTGGGGCTGTCAGAGCGGCCTGAAAAGCTCGCCGATCTGATGGCGACCTCGCTGACCATGACCGAGGCGCCCCGCGCGCTGATTGATGAGCGTATCTTTGCCTGGCATCAGGAGGCGGCGGGCTACAAGATCCGCCACGTTCCGGCCACCCTGCCCGACATGCTGAAAACCCGCGCGATGCTGCGCTGGGAATACGAGCCGCAACTGGGCCGCACCGCCGAGCAGGCAATCGGCGCGTCCGAGGATCGATTGGCGTGGATGCGAGGGGCGCGGTCGGATTATGAAATCGCGCTACCCTTGCATGAGCTACGCTCGTTCGCGCAGGCGACTGGGTATTATCAAGGCCTGCCGGCCTGGGTCCGGCGGGAGCAGTTGAACCGGCTGTTGGGGCTGCTCGATCAGCTTTACCCCTCACTTCGGCTTTACATTTTCGATGCGCGGCGGGTTTTTTCGGCGCCGATCACGATTTTCGGGCCGATGCTGGCCGTGCTTTATCTGGGCCGCCATTACCTTGCGTTTCGCGATTCTGATCGGGTTGCGAGCTTTTCCCAGCACTTCGATTGGCTGGTCCGCGAAGCAGAGGTAGGGGCGCGGGATGTGCCGGTTATTTTGCGTGAATTGTTGGATCAGATCGAAGATTGAGGCGGGTGTGGCATCGCGCGACACTGGATTAAATTATTGACGCCAAATGATTTCGGCTTTTCGTTAACCACCTTTGAACCACTTGCCGACCATGCCAGAGCGGAGAGGAACCGCAGTTTAGCCTGCCGGGGAGTAGAGTATTTTTGCCAAGAAGAAAGGGGAACCGGGCCGCGCTCTCCCTCGAGTGGAATAACTTGACTCCGATATATTCCAATAACATCATGTTTTCGCGAGGCCTTGGGAGGGGATCGGGCATGGATGGAACATTCGGCGGCGGCGCGGCGCATTTCGCGGATGTGGGGCTTCAAACGCCCGCGCAGAACCTTGCGCGCGACCGGGCAGCCCTTGCGGCCCATGCGGCGGGGGGGCCGGACAGCCTGACGCTGCACCGCTTTCCGGCCTCGGTCAGCGTCGGCTGCCACCAGACCCGCGCCCGCGAGGCGCGCGAGGATTATTGTGCCACCACCGGTATTCCGGTGTTCCAGCGCGGCAGCGCGGGCGGCGCGCTGTATCTGGATGCAGGGCAGCAGTGCTTCACGCTGACCGTCGCGTCGGACCGGCTGGGGGCCAACCTGAGCGCGCGGCTGGAAGCGGGGGCCGCGCTGGTCGCCGACGCGCTGGCGCGGCTGGGTGTGGCGACAGAATTCAAGGCACCCAATGACTTGCAGGTGGCGGGGCGGCAAAAGATCGCCTCGGTCTTTCTGGCCGATCAGGGCGGCTCGACGCAGATTTTTGGCTGTATTCTGGCAGAGCTTGACCTGAAGGCAGCGATGCAGGCGCTGTTGGTGCCGACGGAAAAGCTGACCGTGACCGGGCTGGAACATGCGCGCGAGCGGATGACCTCGCTGGCCGAGCGGCTGGGCCGCGTGCCGTCGGGCGCGGAGATTGGCGCGGCTTTGGCCGCCGCTGTGGCGCGGCTGGGGCTGCGGCTGGAACCGGGGGTGGTTCAGGCGGTGGCGCTTGAGGCCGACACCGCAACGGATGATTGGGCGCTGAGCGGCAGTCGGTTTGAGACCAAGGACAAGGTGCCAGGTGCCACCTTGCGCGTGTTGATGGGCCTGTCGGCGGAAAACCGGGTCGAGCATCTGCGTTTTGCCACCGATGGCCATATCGCGCCCGCCGATGGGCTGGTGCGGCTGGCGCAGGCGCTGGTGGGCGTGGATGTCGCCGATCTGGCCGGGGCGTGCCGCGAGTGGTTCACAGCGGCGCGGCCCGATCTCGCGGGCTTTGAGGCCCAAGATGTGGTGCGGATGATCGATCGGGCGGCGTCGAAATGGCGGATGCAGGCCGATCTGGGGCTGACGCCGGCGCAGACCTCGGGCCTGATGCTGGCGGGCGAAGGGCGTGACCCGACGCAAGTGCTGGCAAAGGCAAGCGTGATGCTGGTGCCCTATTGCGCCAAGCCGAATTGGTGCAAGTGGCGCCACACGATTGACTGCGTGGAGTGCGGCAAATGCGAGGTGGGCGACGCCTATATGCTGGCTCGCGACCGCAATATGGAGGTCGTGACGATCACCAACTTTGAGCATCTGGCGGATACTTTGGCTGCGATGAAGGGCGCGGGGGTGACAAGCTATGTCGGCATGTGCTGCGGCGAGTTTTTCCTCAAACGCCACCACGCGTTTCGCGACAGCGGCATGGACGCGGTGCTTTTGGATATCGAGGGCGCGACCTGCTATGAGTTGAAGGAAGAGAACCTCGCCTATGCCGGACAGTTCAGTGCCGAGGCGGCGCTGGATCTGGACGCGGTGCAGAAGGTGATGGCCAAGGTGCCGGTGCAACCCTTGGCGCGCAGGCCGTGCCTGACCGGCGATACCGCCCGCGTGGGCGAGCGGCATCACGCCTTGGTGTCGGGCGGTTGCTCCGCCTGTTCATGTGGAAAAGCAGCAGGTTAGCGGACGAACTTAACGTGCGGCGATAAGGCGCTTCACGTCGTAGCCGTTGAAATCCATCACCTCTTTCGCGGCGGTGATGCGGTCGGCGGGCACGCGGCCGTTGCGCGCAAGGATAGCGCCGAAAGCGCCCGAGGGGGTGCCGATTGCCATGGTCTGATACTCTTGATCGACCCAAAGCACCCACCACGCCTCGCCGCGCGGGCCACTCATCGCGAGGCGGTAGCGGCCCGAGGCGGTGGGGGTGGCGTGAACCGTCTCGGGCCTGCCCCACCCGCCGCAGGATTTCAGCGTGAGGTCGAGCGAGCCGTCGGCGCGCGAGGTGATATGGGTCAGGCCCAGCGCGCAGGAGGCGTGGGCGGGGTCGTAAAAGCCAGCAACTTCATGCCAATCGCCCGAAATGCGGGAGGGCTGGAAGCTGGCGTTGGAATAGATTTGCGCGTGAGGTTTGCGGTAGGGGCTGTTGGTGTGCGGGCCGGGCGCATTGCAGGCAGCGAGGCCGAGAAGGGTCGCGAGGGCTGCGGTACGGGTCAGTTTATACATTGGGTCACTCTTTGTCCGGCCCCGTCAAGGATGTCCTGGCAGCCGACGAGGGGGGTGATCGGGGCGCAGCTATGGCTATTGGCGAGGCAGGCGGTGGAGCAATCGGAGGATTTGTTGCACATCTTGCCGGCGTCCTCCGGGGTGCGGAAACACATGAAGCTGCCGTCCTTGCCGATCGGGTCGAAACGGCCACCATGTGCGGTGCAATGGGCGCGGTCCAAGGCCACCTTGGCGGCACCGACCGGGGCTAGCGGTGCGGGGCCGCGCGGGGCGATAAGTTGGCAGGCCCCCAACAGGAGGAATACGGAGAACAGGGCAAGGATACGGGTCATCAGCGGCCTTTGGATGGGTCGCATACAAGGGACGTCAGATCGGGGCGGGACGCAAGGGCTAGTAGGGCTGCGGATGTGCGCGATGCGCAATGGCGATGTCGGCCAGAACCTCTGGCGCGAGGGTGAGATCGGCGGCTTTCAGTGCGTTGGCGAGTTGCGCGGTGGTGGTGGCGCCGATGATCGGCAGGGTCGGAAAGGGCCGCGTCAGGGTCCAGGCGATGGCCATTTGCGCCGGATCAAGGCCGTGGCGCGCCGCGATGCCAAGATAGGCCGCAACGGCATCGAAAACGCGCGGGCTGATGCGGCCACCAAGCTCTGGGTTCAGCGCGCGGCGCGAGTCTTCGGGGGTGACGTCGCCCGCGTATTTGCCGGTCAAGAGCCCCGCCGCGACGGGCGAAAAGGCCAGCAGCGTGACGTTTTCGTTGACCAGAAGCTCTGCCAGATCGGTGTCCGCGGTGCGGCACAGCAGCGAGTATTCGTTCTGGATCGAACAGACGCGCGGCAGGCCAAGCTCCTCTGCCAGGCGCAACCAAAGGGCGGTGCCCCAGGTGCTTTCGTTCGACAGCGCGATGTGACGGATTTTCCCTTGCGTGATAAGGTCTTGTGCGGTTTCCTGCACCTCTATCATATGCGCCTGCGTGATAGCGCGGTTTTGCGCGGAAGGGTCAAAACGCCAGTTCTGGCGGAAGTGATACGATCCGCGATTGGGCCAATGCAGCTGGAAAACATCAATGTAATCGGTCTGCAACCGCGCGAGCGCCGTGTCCACCACGCGGGTCAGGCTGGCGCCGGTGATCGGCGCGCCGTTGCGCACCGCCATTTGGCCCGCGCCGGTGATCTTGCTGGCCAGCACAACCTCTGCCCGCCGTTTGCTGCGCGCGAACCATCGGCCGAGAATTTCCTCGCTTCGACCGACGGTTTCGGCGCTGACCGGGTTGACCGGATACATTTCCGCCGTGTCGATGAAGTTGATGCCCGCGTCGAGCGCCATCTCGATCTGGGACTGCGCGTCAGCCTCGGACGTCTGGTTGCCGTAGGTCATGGTGCCAAGGCAGAGGTGCGATACCGACAGGTCGGTGCGGCCAAGCGGGATCTTTTTCATCGATTGGTCATCCTTGTCGTCGGGTGTGTAAGCGGGCCAAAACCCTGCGGGGCCCGGGTGAACCTGACCTGTGGCAAAGCGGGATGCAAGGGTCAGATGGGCGGATCTGACACGGGCGGTATTGAGAACATAATGCGAACAAGTTAGCGTTTCGTTATGACGACTCATGTAATCACCAGACGTGGCGACCGGTTGCGCCCTGCCCTTTCGGTGCTGGGCGAGGTGGTTCTGGAACGCGCACGGGTACATGAGGGCTGCGGTGCGGCGCGGCGGACTTTGGCGATGATGGTGGCGGCGGCGTTGGAGGGGCCGGTGCTGTGGATTCAACCCGGCTGGGTGCCGGAGCGGCTGTATATGCCGGGTGTGCGGCAGTTCATGCAGCCCGGGCGGTTGGTTTTTGTGACAGCACGGCGGGCCGAGGATCTGCTGTGGTCGATGGAAGAGGCGCTGCGGTCGGGCGCGGTGCCACTGGTGGTGGCGGACCTGCCCGGCACGCCGGGGCTGACGCCGGTGCGCCGCCTGCATCTGGCGGCGCAAACCGGCGCGCAGGAAGGGCAATGCGCGCCCGTGGGGCTGCTATTGACGCCAGGCGACGGCGGCGCGCAGGGCGTGGAAAGCCGCTGGCATATGGCACCGCGCCATGCGCCCGGGCTGGAACGCTGGCAATTAGAGCGGCGGCGCGCGCGCATGCTGCCGCCAAAGGGCTGGCTGGTGGAACATGGGTGCGACGGAAGCTGGCGGATCACAGGCGGCGGCGCGCCTTAAGGGGAACTTCACCAGAATCGGGTGATGTGGCGGTGAACAGGCAAAGGGCACGGAAGGCGTAACAGAAAGGTCAAGTGGCGATGTATTTCCTGCCTGCCCGGACCGCGACGCGGTCGGGTGGTGATCGCACCGTCAGCGGGCCGATCACAACCCGGTCACGAATGCGTCAGGATCGCGTCAGGCCGCCTCAGCAAGACAGGCGCTGGCGCAAAGGTCGCGCCGCAACCCGCTTATGAGGAAATATTATGCGTTCAAAGAAATTTTCCGGCCCCCTGACCCTATCCGCCCTCGTCCTAGCCGTCACGACCGTCACGGCGGGCATGGTGCAGGCCTCGGCGATCCGTTACGCGCTGGAGCCTCAGCAGTCGAACGTGGGCTTTCAGGCGTCCTTCGGCGGCGGCGGCCTGACCGGGGCGATGCCGGTCAAAAGCGCCAATGTGACGCTTGATTTCGCCTCGCTTGCCAACTGCACGATCAATGTGGTGCTGGATGTGACCAATGCGACGGCAAATTTCCCGTTTGCAACCCTGGTGATGAAAAGCTCTGACGTGCTGGATGCCGCGCGGTATCAGACGATCAGCTTCACCTCGACCGCGGTGCGGTCAAGCGGCGATGGTGCCGAGGTGGACGGGATGATCACGCTGCACGGCGTGACGCGGCCGATCACACTGTCGGCGCAGCTATATCGGCAAACTGCGGTGAAGCCCGGCGACTTGAGCAAGATCGAGGTTCTGCTGACTGGCACCGTGAAGCGCAGCCAGTTCGGGGCGGACGGATGGGGAATGCTGGTAGGCGATGCGGTGCACCTCCATATCCTTGCGGCGCTGTCAAAGGCCGGGTGAACGGTGATCGCCCCGGCACGGTGCGGTGTCGTGCGGCGCGGCGCGGCGGCGCGGCCAGCGGGGCGAAACCCTCCGGCCCGGCGCAAAGCCGCGCGGTGTCCGAGCGCGCATGTCGCTTCCTGACCTCGGCAAGACGCTTTTGCGCGCGGCCCCTACCGCAGTGGTCTGAAAGCGTCATAAAAGTGGCTTGCGCGGTCGATTGGGGATGGGCAAGGGTCCGAGGCTTCGCCAATCTGGCGGGCAACCGCCGTGCCGGACTGCCTGAAAATGCGCCTTCTATTAACGCTCGCCGCCTTGTTCATTTCGGACGTGCTGTTGCAGCTCGGCTCTGGCGGGGTGGCGCCGCTGGACGCGATATCCGGCCTAGCAGTGCATTTTTCCAACGCGCAGATCGGCATGTTGGGATCAGCGCACTTCTTTGGCTTTTTCATCGGCTGCTGGTGGGCGCCGCGGCTGATGGGCGAAGTTGGCCATTCGCGCGCATTTTCGGCCTTTGCCACCATGGGCACCATCGGCATTCTGAGCCACATGCTGATCGTCAATCCCTATGCCTGGGCGGCGATGCGGCTGTTGTCGGGCATGTGTATCGCGGGGTGCTACACAATTATCGAGGCGTGGCTGAACGCCAAGGTGACGAACGAGACGCGCGGCAGTCTGATGGGAGTGTACCGGATGGTCGACAGCGGCGGCAGTTTTGCCGCGCAGACGCTGATCGGGTTCCTGCCGCCGGTGAGTTTTGTCAGCTACAACGTGCTGGCGATCATGTGCTGTCTGGCGCTGTTGCCGGTGGCGCTGACGCGCGCGGAACAGCCGGTGACGCCGCAAGCGCCGCGGCTGCGCCCAAAGCTCGCATGGGACTGCTCGCCGCTGGGCTCGATGGGGGTGATCATTTCAGGCGTTACGGGATCGGCCTTTCGCATGGTGGGGCCGATTTACGGCGTCGCGGTCGGGCTGAACGTGCATCAGATCGCGGTATTTTTGGCGACCTATGTCGCGGGCGGGTGGAGCGCGCAACTACCGGTGGGCTGGCTTGCCGACCGTTTCGACCGCCGCCGGGTGCTGATCGGGCTATCGCTGGGCGCAATTCTGGCCTGCGGGGCGACGGTGGTGCTGTCACACATGGGGACATGGGGCGTGCTGGTGGCGGCGGCGATGTTCGGGTTTACCACGTTTCCGATTTACTCGGTGTCCTCGGCGCATGGCCATGACTTTGCGAGCGCCGATCAGCGGGTGGAGCTTTCGGCGGCGCAGATGTTTTTATATGCAGTGGGCGCGATTGCCAGCCCGATGATCGCCTCGACGCTGATCACCGTGTCGGGCCCGGCCTCGATGTTCGCCTTCATCGCGCTGGCGAATCTGGCGCTGTTGGTCTTTGCCGTTGCGCGGATGCAGGCGCGCCCGCCGCGGGCGGAGCGGACGCGTTTCGTGACAGAGCCGCGCACCTCTTTCCTGATCGGGCGGCTGGAGAAAGGGCTGCGCGATGTGCCGAAAGAGGGGCAATAGCGCGCCGGATGCCTCTGGTCCTTGGCGATAGGGCGGGGTAAACCTCTGCCCGAACGGACGAAAGGCGCGGCGATGGCACGGATTTTGATCACCTCTGCGATCCCCTATATCAACGGGATCAAGCATCTGGGCAACTTGGTGGGAAGCCAGCTTCCGGCCGATTTGTATGCGCGCTACATGCGGGCACGCGGACATGAGGTGATGTTCATCTGCGCCACCGACGAGCATGGCACGCCGGCAGAGTTGGCGGCGGCGAAGGCGGGCAAGCCTGTCGAGATTTATTGCGCCGAGATGCACGAGGTGCAAAAGGACATCGCCGCCGGTTTCCGGCTGTCGTTCGACCATTTCGGGCGGTCCTCGAGCGCACGCAACCGGGCGCTGACACAGCATTTTGCGGGACGGCTGGCAGATGCGGGCCTGATCGCGGAAGTGTCTGAAAAGCAGGTGTTTTCCCGCACCGACAACCGCTTTTTACCCGACCGCTATATCGAGGGCACCTGCCCCAACTGCGGCTATGACAAGGCGCGCGGCGATCAATGCGAAAATTGCACCAAGCAGTTGGACCCGACCGACCTGATTAACCCGCGCTCGGCGATTTCGGGCTCGACCGATCTGGAAGTGCGCGAGACCAAGCATCTGTACCTGCGCCAGTCGGCGTTGAAGGGGCAGTTGCGCGATTGGATCGTCTCAAAAACCGCCGTGGATGCCAAGGGCAACCCGGCGTGGCCGGTGCTGACGACCTCTATCGCGTTGAAATGGTTGGACGATGGCGAGGGCTTGCAGGATCGCGGCATCACGCGCGATCTGCATTGGGGCGTGCCGGTGAAGCGGGGCGAAGCCGACTGGCCGGGCATGGAGGGCAAGGTTTTCTATGTCTGGTTCGACGCGCCGATCGAATATATCGCGGCCACGGCGGAATGGGCGGATGCCAATGGCCTGCCAGATGTCGCGTGGCAGCGTTGGTGGCGCAACGATATGGGCGCAGAAGACGTGCGCTATGTCGAATTCATGGGCAAGGACAACGTGCCGTTCCACACTTTGTCTTTCCCGGCCACGATCATCGGGGCGAATTACGACGGTAAAGAGCCGTGGAAGCTGGTCGATTATATCAAGTCGTTCAACTACTTGAACTATGACGGCGGGCAGTTTTCCACCAGTCAGGGCCGCGGTGTGTTCATGGATCAGGCGCTGTCGATCCTGCCCGCGGATTACTGGCGTTGGTGGTTGCTGAGCCATGCGCCAGAAAGCAGCGACAGCGAGTTCACCTGGGAGAATTTTCAGGTGTCGGCCAACAAGGATCTGGCCGATGTGCTGGGCAACTTTATCAGCCGCATCACCAAGTTCTGCCGCGCGAAGTTTGGCGAGGCGATCCCGGCGGGGGGCGCGGCAGGCCCGCGCGAGGCAGCGCTGATCGAGGAGCTGACCACCCGCATCCGGGCCTATGAAGGCTTCATGGAGGCGATGGAGGTGCGCAAGGCCGCGGGCGAGTTGCGCGCGATCTGGGTGGCGGGCAACGAATACCTGCAATCGGCGGCGCCGTGGACCGTGGTGAAAACCGACCCCGAACAGGCGGCGGCGATCGTGCGGCTGTCGCTGAACCTGACGCGGATTTACGCGGTGCTGTCGCAGCCGTTCATTCCGGAGGCGGCGGCCTCGATGATGGCAGGGATGCGGTCGGACGACTGGTCCTGGCCCAAAGACGTTGCTGCCGCGCTGGAGGTTTTGCCGGTGGGCCACGTCTTTGACGTGCCAGAGGTGCTGTTCCGCAAGATCACCGACGAGGAACGCGCCGAGTGGCAGCAGAAGTTCGCCGGGGTGCGGACGTAAAGCGCTGAAAGCTGGTGCCCGCGGCGAGACTCGAACTCGCACGGCTATCGCCTGGAGATTTTAAGTCTCCTGTGTCTACCATTCCACCACGCGGGCCAGCGGCGCGACCATAGCGGGGCGCGCGGGCGTGGGAAAGGTGGGCCGCGCCCTGCTGGATCGGTTTTTTCGCCTACTCCGCGTTTAAAGCGGGCCTTCCTTCACCGCCTCCATCGCGACATAGGTCGAGGTCGAGGCGACATGTGGCAGCGTGGACAGCCGCTCGGCCATCACATGGCGATAGGTCAAAATGTCGGCGGTGCGCACCTTTAGCAGGTAATCGAAGCCGCCCGCGATCATGTGGCACTGCTCGATTTCCGGCACGTTGAGGACGGCGCGGTTGAAGGCTTGCAGCGCGGCCTCACGGGTGTCGGACAGGCGCACCTCGACAAAGGCGACGTGCGAGAGGCCCATCTTGATCGGGTCCAGCAGCGCGCGATAGCCGGTGATGATGCCGTCTTCCTCCAGCCGTTTCAGGCGGGCTTGGGTCGGGGATTTCGACAGGCCAATGCGGCGCGCCAGCTCGGTGACGGGAAGGCGGCCATCGGTGGCAAGTTCTGTCAGGATGGCGCTGTCGAAGCGGTCTAGGTCTGGCGTTGGTGTTTGCATCGGAATTCCCCGAATTTGCAGGCGAAAAGACGGCAGGTGGGATCATCTTCGGGAAATAGGGCTGCGTCCATCCCTGTATCATGGGCAAAACGAGGAGAATCACGCCATGACGCTGGATCTGACGGAAATGCGCGGAAAAATTGCCGGCGAAAGCCTGACCGATGAGGGCGCTGTGTTGGCGCGGCTGATCGCCGAGGCGGGGCTGTCGGACGATCAGCGGGCGCGCATCGTGGCGGCGGGGGCCGATCTGGTGCGGAAAATCCGGGCCAGCGTGAAGCCGGGCCTGATGGAGGTTTTCCTTGCCGAATACGGGCTTTCGACCGAGGAAGGCATCGCGTTGATGTGTCTGGCAGAGGCGCTTTTGCGGGTGCCGGACGCCGAGACGATGGACGCGCTGATCGAGGACAAGATCGCACCGAGCGATTGGGGGCGGCATCTGGGGCGGTCGGCGTCGAGCCTGGTGAACGCCTCGACCTGGGCCTTGATGCTGACCGGCAAGGTGCTTGAGGACCGCGAGCCGGGCATCGTCGGGCATCTGCGCAACGCGGTGAAACGGCTGGGCGAGCCGGTGATCCGCACCGCCGTGGCGCGCGCGATGAAGGAAATGGGGCGGCAATTCGTGCTGGGCGAGACCATCGAGGCGGCGATGGACCGCGCGCGTGTGATGGAGGCGAAGGGCTTTACCTATAGCTATGACATGCTGGGGGAAGCGGCGCGCACCGAAGGCGATGCACGGCGCTATCACCTGGCGTACTCCAAGGCAATTTCTGCTATAGCTTCGGCGTGCAAGTCCAAGGATATACGCGAAAATCCAGGAATATCAGTCAAGCTGTCGGCGCTGCATCCGCGCTATGAGGTGGCCAAGCAGGCGCGCGTGATGGAAGAGTTGGTGCCGCGCGTGCGGGCACTGGCGGGATTGGCCAAGGCGGCAGGTCTTGGCTTTAACATCGACGCGGAAGAGGCTGATCGGCTTACACTTTCCTTGGATGTGATCGAGGCAGTGCTAAGCGATCCAGCGTTGAGGGGCTGGGATGGCTTTGGCGTCGTGGTGCAGGGCTATGGCCGCCGCGCGGGGCTGGTGATCGACTGGCTTTACGCGCTGGCCGCGCGGCTGGACCGGTGCATCATGGTGCGGCTGGTGAAGGGCGCCTATTGGGACGCGGAGGTGAAGCGGGCGCAGGTTTTGGGGCTGGAGAGTTTTCCGGTTTTCACGCGCAAGCAGGCGACAGACGTCAGCTACATCGCCAATGCCAAGAAACTGCTGGGTATGGTGGACCGGATTTATCCGCAGTTTGCCACGCATAACGCGCATACGGTGGCGGCAGTTTTGGAGATGGCGATGGATAAATCCTCGTTTGAATTCCAGCGCTTGCATGGGATGGGCGAGCGGCTGCATGATATCGTGCATGACGCCAAAGGCACGCGCTGCCGCATCTATGCGCCGGTGGGCGCGCATCGCGATTTGCTGGCTTACCTCGTGCGGCGGCTGTTGGAGAATGGCGCGAACTCTAGTTTCGTGAACCAGATTGTTGATGAGGATGTGGCGCCCGAGGTGGTGGCGGCCTGCCCGTTCGCGGCGGTGGCGGCGCTGTTGCCAAGCCCCGCGAACCCGGCGATCCGGCGCGGGCCAGACCTGTTCGGGGCGCGGAGAAATTCGCGCGGCTGGGATCTGACCGGGGCCGGCGACCTTGCCGCCATCGAGGCGGCGCGGGCGCCCTACCGACACGAGCTGTTCCATGCGGCGCCAATAATTTCTGGCAAAGTCAAAGGGTTGTTAGCGGTTCCTGTGATAAACCCGGCGGTGCCCGGCGATATGGTCGGCAAGGTGGTGCAGGCAGCACCTGAGGATGTTGCGGCGGCGCTGGCGGGGGCCGCGGTTTGGGATGCGCCCCCGGCAGAGCGGGCGGCGGCGTTGCGGCGCGCGGCGGATCTGTATGAGGCGGAATACGGGCCGGTCTTTGCTCTGTTGGCGCGTGAAGCGGGCAAGTCGCAGGCGGATGCGACGGGCGAATTGCGCGAGGCGGTGGATTTCCTGCGCTACTACGCAGCGGGGGCCGAGGCGCTTGCCGCCGGGCCGCGCGGTATCTTTGTCTGCATCAGCCCGTGGAACTTTCCGCTCGCGATCTTTACCGGGCAAATCGCTGCGGCACTGGCCGCGGGCAATGCGGTGATCGCAAAACCCGCCGAGCAGACGCCCTTGGTCGCCGCGCTCGCGGTGCGGCTGTTGCATCAGGCTGGGGTGCCGGTGGCGGCGTTGCAACTTTTGCCCGGCGAAGGGGCAACGGTGGGGGCGGCGCTGACCTCTGATCCGCGCGTGGCGGGGGTGGCGTTTACCGGCTCGACCGACACTGCAATGGCGATCCGGCGCGCGATGGCGGCGCATTTGCCGCCCTCCGCCCCGCTTATTGCGGAAACCGGCGGGCTGAACGCGATGATGGTCGATTCGACTGCGCTGCCAGAGCAGGCGGTGCGCGATATCCTCGCCTCCAGCTTCCAATCGGCGGGGCAGCGCTGTTCGGCGCTGCGGTGCCTCTATGTGCAGGAGGACGTGGCGCATACGGTGCAAGAGATGCTGTTTGGCGCGATGGACGAACTGACGCTGGGCGATCCGTGGGATCTGACCACGGATGTGGGGCCGGTGATCGACGCCGAGGCGCAGGCGGGGATTGCCGAGTATGTGGCAAAGGCGCGGGCCGAGGGGCGCGTGCTGAAGGAACTGCCCTGCCCCAACGCCGGGCATTTCATCGCGCCGGTGGTGATCCGCGTCGATGGGATTCACCAGATGGAGCGTGAGATTTTCGGGCCCGTTCTGCATGTCGCCACGTTCAAGGCGTCGGAGATTGGCGCAGTAATTGATGCGGTGAATGCGACGGGCTACGGGCTGACCTTTGGCCTGCATACGCGGATTGATGACCGGGTGCAGCAGGTGGTGGACCGGCTGCACGTCGGCAATACTTATGTGAACCGCAACCAGATTGGCGCGGTGGTGGGCAGCCAACCCTTTGGCGGTGAATGGCTTTCCGGCACCGGGCCCAAGGCGGGCGGACCGGAATATCTGGTGCGTTTCACCAAGGGAGCCTCGCCCGAGGGTGGTGTTTGGGACAAGGCGGCAGATGCGGCGCGGGTGCAGGCGGCGCTGAAAGCGGCGCGGTTGCCGCAGGGCGCCGTGCGGGTGCATGACCTGCCGGGGCCGACGGGTGAGTCAAACCGCCTGTCGCTGTTCGCGCGCGCGCCGGTGCTGTGTCTGGGGCCAAGCGCTGCGGTCGCCGCGCGGCAAGTGGCGGCGGTGCAGGCCGCGGGTGGCGTTGCGGTTGCGGTGGATGGCTTGCTGGCGCCAGAGGTGCTCAGCACCCTCGACGGCTTCTCTCAGGCGCTTTGGTGGGGCGATGAGGCGGCGGCGTGCGGCTATGCCATGGCACTGGCAGCGCGGCGCGGGCCGATCCTGCCGTTGGTCACCGAGGCACCCGACGCGGGCCGCGTGCTGTTGGAGCGGCATGTCTGCATCGATACCACCGCCTCTGGCGGCAACGCGCAGTTGTTGGCCGAGGTCGCGGCGGGCTGACCGCCCCTGCCCTTTCTTGTGGCGCGACAAACGACGGCGGATGTGAGTCCGCCGTCGTTTGCGTTTGAACGCGCGGGCCATGTGACCTTGCGGCAGGTTTCGCGCGGATTTGACGCAATCAGTCGATTCATTCCCCGTGACGCCACGTTCTCTTTACGCGAACGTAAAGCATCCTTGAAACCTTCCCCGGACCCCAGCATGTATTCTGGGTGTCCCTGCCATGAAAGACACCTAGATGAGCGAACCAGTTCTGAGCATCAGCGAGATGTGCGCCGCGTATGACGTGACGCCGCGCGCGCTGCGCTTTTACGAGTCGAAAGAGTTGATCACTCCGATCCGGCAGGGCCTGCGCCGCCTTTATACCAAACGCGACCGCGCGCGGCTGACGCTGATCCTGCGTGGCAAGCGCTTTGGCTTCAGCCTAGAGGAAATCCGTCAGCTTCTGGACCTTTATAACCGCGATGTCGGCCACAGGACGCAATTGCAGCGCACGCTGGAACTGGCGCGCGAGCGGCTGCACCATATGGAACGGCAGCGCGACGAGTTGACCGAAGCGATCAGCGACCTTCGCGCCGAGCTTGAGGCGGGTCAAGCAATGCTGACCGCCGGGCACCAGGACCACGCTGCACAATAGCCCCAATAACCGCCGCTGCTGCGGCTCCGAACGAGATCAGGGAGAGAACGATGCCGGTTTACAACGCCCCCGCCAAAGACATGCACTATCTGCTGCACGATGTGCTGAAGGTCAGTGAGGCAGGTATTCCCGGCTATGAGGAGTTGGAGCCCGATTTCACCTCTGCGGTGCTGGAAGAGGCCGGCAAACTGGCGCGCGACGTGTTGGCGCCGCTGAATGCGGTCGGCGACCGCGAGGGCTGCCGGATGGAGAATGGCGTAGTCTACACCCCCACCGGCTTCAAGGCGGCGTTTGAGCAGATGAAAGAGGGCGGCTGGACCGGGCTAGACTGCGATCCGGAATATGGCGGGCAAGGCATGCCCTATGTGCTGGGCACTGCGGTGGGCGAGATGTTCGTGTCCGCCAACATGGCATTCAACATGTATCAGGGCCTGACGCATGGCGCCTATTCGGCGATCCACGCGCATGGCACCCAGGCGCAAAAGACGACCTACCTGCCCAAGATGGTGTCCTGCGACTGGACCGGCACCATGAACCTGACAGAGCCGCATTGCGGCACCGATCTGGGCCTGATGCGCACCAAGGCTGAACCGCAGGCCGATGGCAGCTACAAGATCACCGGGCAAAAGATCTTCATCTCGGCAGGCGAGCATGACCTTGCGGAAAATATCATCCACCTTGTACTGGCCAAGGCACCGGGCGGCGGCGAAGGCACCAAGGGCATCTCGCTGTTCATCGTGCCGAAGTTTCTGGTGAATGCCGATGGCGCGCTCGGGGCGCGCAACGGCGCCACGGTCGGCAAGATTGAAGAAAAGATGGGCATCCACGGCAATGCCACCTGTGTGATGAACTATGACGGCGCGACCGGCTATCTGCTGGGCGAACTGCACAAGGGTATGCGCGCGATGTTCACCATGATGAACGAGGCGCGCATCGGGGTTGGCCTGCAAGGCTATGCCCAGGCCGAGGCGGCCTATCAGAATGCCGTGGCCTATGCCAAAGACCGCCTGCAGGGGCGCGCGGTGACGGGGGCAGAAAACCCCTCTGGCCCCTCTGATCCGCTGATCGTGCATCCCGATATCCGCCGCAACCTGATGGACCAGAAAAGCTTTATCGAAGGCGCACGCGCGCTGACCTTCTGGGGCGCGCACCTGATCGACAAGGCGCACCGTTCAAACGATGCGGCGGCAGAGGGGATGATTTCCCTGCTGACGCCGGTCATCAAGGGCTTTCAGACCGACAAGGGCTTTGATGCCACTATTCAGGCGCAGCAAGTGTTTGGCGGGCATGGCTATATCGAAGACTCGGGCATGTCGCAGTTCGCCCGCGACGCCCGGATCGCGATGATCTACGAGGGCGCGAACGGGGTGCAGGCGCTGGACCTCGTCGGCCGCAAGCTGGCGCAGGATGGCGGCAAGCATGTGATGGCGTTTTTCGAGATGGTGAAGGGCTTTCTCAAGGACAATGCCGCGCACGAAGGGCTGGCGGACGGCTTCCTTGAGCCGCTGAAGAAAGCGTCGAAAGACCTGCAGGCGGCAGCGATGTATTTCATGCAAAATGGCATGAAGAACCCCAACAATGCACTGGCCGGATCGACCGACTTTCTGCACATGTTCGGCCATGTTTGCCTTGGCCTGATGTGGGCGCGCATGGCGAAAGCCTCGCATGACGCGCTGGCGGCAGGCGCGCAGGACGCCGAGTTCCACCGCACCAAGATCGCCACCGGGCGCTATTACATGGCGCGGCAATTGCCCGCGACCGGTATGCACCTTGCCCGCATCGAAAGCGGCGCCGAGACGGTGATGGCGCTCGACGCAGGTGCCTTCTAAGCTGGCGCGGAGCCCCGGCCCGGCGCCGGGGCGATGCCATAGGAGGATACGATGCCGAAACGCCTGCGCTTCACCCGCCGTTTCCCGGTGATGATGACCGAGGATGCCTATCGCACATTACGGCGGTTTTCCGAGGAAAGTGCGATTAGTCAGGACGAGGCGCTGGTGTTTCTGTTCGAGCATTTCAACAGCGTGACCGATGCCGACAACCTTAACCACCGGCTGCGCCTGTTTAAAGCCGAACTCGAGGAGCGTAAACGGTGAGTAAGGCAAGGCAGACAGGGACGAGTGAGTATTTTTGCCAAGAAGAAACCAAAGGCGCGCCCCGGTCGCGGACGGAACTGCGTCACCGTGAAAACATCACTCGGGACCGGGGCGACTTCTCCTTGGGCGGCCATCGGCTCTCCAGCCTGTACCGCGCCTCGGATCGTCGCGCGGTAACCTTAACAAGCCGTTACGGCGCGGCTTCTTTTTGGCAAAAATACTCCACGGGGGTGCGGGGGTGTGAAACCCCCGCTTTGCCCGGCAACCACAGGAGCGACCTCTGATGACGGCGAAACTCTATTGCTTCGGCGAAAGCGGCAATGCTTACAAGGCGGCCTTGACGCTCAACATGGCGGGGATGGAGTGGGAGCCCGTCTATGTCGATTTCTTCAATCACGAGACGCGCACCCCGGCATTTCGCGCCATAAACGAGATGGGCGAGGTTCCGGTTCTGATCGATGGCGAGGTGACGCTCAGCCAATCTGGCGTCATTCAGGATTACATCAGTTCCAAGACCGGCAAGCTCGGTGGGCGTTCCGCGGCGGAGCGGCGCGATATTTTGCGCTGGGTGTTCTGGGACAACCACAAGCTTTCGGCGCAGGCGGGCACCACGCGGTTCCTGATGAACTTCCTGCCCGAGGACAAGCGCCCGAAAGAGGTGATTGCCTTCATGCAGGCGCGCCTGAAGCAGGCCTATGCGACGCTTGACCGTCATCTGGAGGACCGCACCTGGATCGTGGGTGACCAGCTGACCATCGCCGATCTCGCCTGCTGCGGCTATCTGTATTACCCCGAGCCGTTCGGGTTTGACCGTGCCGACTGGCACAATATCGACCAGTGGCTGGACCGCGTCGCAGCGCAGCCGGGTTGGAAACATCCCTATGATTTGATGCCCGGCAAACCGTCTGACCGGGCCTGAGGAGGACACGATGTCTGAAGCATATATCTACGACGCCGTTCGCACGCCGCGCGGTAAGGGCCGGGCTGATGGCAGCTTGCACGAGGTGACCTCGGTCGCTTTGTCGGCGAGGGTGCTGAACGAGGTGAAGGCGCGCAATGGTCTGGACGGGCATGCCGTCGAGGATGTGATCTGGGGCAACGTGACGCCGGTGGGCGAGCAGGGCGGGTGCCTCGCGCGCTCTGCCGTGTTGTTGTCGGATCTGGATGAGGCAATCCCCGGGCTCGCGATCAACCGCTTTTGCGCCAGCGGCATGGAGGCGGTGAACCTTGCCGCCAATCAGGTGAAGGCTGGCGCTGGCATGGGTTATATCGCTGGCGGGGTCGAGATGATGGGCCGCGTTGCGATGGGCTCGGATGGCGCGGCGATCGCGGTGGATCCGTCGCTGGCGATGAAGACCTATTTCGTGCCTCAGGGGATTTCGGCCGATATTATCGCGACGGAATATGGCTTTAGCCGCAATGACGTTGACAGTCTGGCGGTGGAAAGCCAGCGGCGCGCGGCGGCGGCATGGAAGGACGGGCGGTTCGCCAAGTCAGTCATGACGGTGCGTGATCAGAACGGCGTGGCGCTGCTATCACACGACGAATTCATGCGGCCGCAGACCGATATGCAGTCGCTTGGCGCGCTCAAGCCCAGCTTCAAGGAGATGGGTGAGGTGATGCCCGGCTTCGACAAGATCGCAATGATGAAATACCCGCATCTGGAGACGATCAATCACGTCCACCACGCAGGCAACTCGTCGGGCATCGTCGACGGTTCGGCGGCGGTGCTGATCGGCAACAAGGAGTTTGGCGAGAAGTGGGGCCTGAAGCCCCGCGCGCGCATTCGCGCCACGGCCAAAATCGGCACCGATCCGACCATCATGCTGACCGGGCCGGTGCCGGTGACGCAAAAGATCCTGCGCGATGCGGGGATGAGCATCAGTGACATCGACCTCTTCGAGGTGAACGAGGCGTTTGCTGCGGTGGTTCTGCGCTTCATGCAGGCGTTTGACGTGGATGCGTCGAAGGTCAATGTGAATGGCGGGGCGATTGCGATGGGGCATCCGCTGGGTGCCACGGGCGCGATCATCATCGGCACCTTGCTGGATGAGTTGGAGCGCTCGGGCAAGGGCGTTGGCCTTGCCACCCTGTGCATCGCGTCCGGTATGGGCGCGGCCACGATCATTGAACGCGTCTGAGCGGCGATAGGAAGGATACCAACATGACCGATTTCACCTATGCCGTAGATGCCAAGGGCGTCGCCGTTATTACCTGGGACGTGCCCGGCAAGTCGATGAACGTGATGTCGCTGGAGGGGTTCCGGCTGCTCAGCGACCTCGTCGATCAGGGGCTCGCCGATGCTGCCGTGAAGGGCATCGTCATCACCTCGGGCAAAAAGGACTTTGCCGGGGGGATGGATCTGAACGTCATCGCCAAAATGCGTGACGACGCAGGCGCGGAGCCTGCGCGCGGCCTGTTTGAGGGCGTGATGATGATGCACGGCGTGCTGCGCAAGATCGAGCGCGCCGGGATGGACCCCAGAACGCTGAAAGGCGGCAAACCGATTGCTGCCGCCCTGCCCGGCACCGCCGTTGGCATCGGGCTGGAGCTGCCTCTGGCCACCCACCGCATCTTTGCCGCTGACAATCCCAAATCCAAGATCGGCCTGCCGGAAATCATGGTGGGGATTTTCCCGGGTGCCGGTGGCACCACGCGTCTGGTGCGCAAGATGGGCGCGATGATGGCGGCGCCGTTCCTGTTGGAAGGCAAGCTGTCGAGCCCGGCGCAGGCGAAGGCGGCTGGGATCATTGACGAGGTGGTGGCCGATCCTTTGGCGGCGGCCAAGGCTTGGGTCTTGCAGGCTAAAGAGGCCGATCTGGTCAAGCCGTGGGATGCCAAGGGCTATAAGATGCCCGGTGGCGCGCCCTATTCGGCGCAGGGTTTCATGACCTTTGTCGGGGCCAATGCTATGGTGCATGGCAAGACGATGGGGGTTTATCCGGCGGCGAAGGCCTTGCTTTCAGCGGTGTATGAGGGCGCGCTGGTGCCGTTTGATACCGCGCTGAAGATCGAGGCGCGCTGGTTCACGCAGGTGATGCTGAACCCGTCCTCTGCCGCGATGATCCGGTCGCTTTTCATCAACAAAGAGGCGCTGGAAAAGGGCGCGGTGCGGCCCAAGGGTATTCCCGACCAGTCGGTGAAAAAGCTGGGTGTGCTGGGGGCGGGCATGATGGGGGCGGGCATCGCTTATGTCTCGGCGCTCGCCGGGATCGAGGTGGTGCTGATCGACGCCAAACAAGAGGCGGCGGATCGCGGCAAGGCGCATTCGGCGGACCTTCTGGACAAGGGCATCGCGCGCAAGAAGGTGACGGCAGAGAAAAAGGCCGAAGTTTTGGGCCGTATCCTTGCCACCACCGAATACGCGGCGCTGAAAGGCTGCGACCTGATCGTCGAGGCGGTGTTCGAGGATGTCGGCGTCAAGGCCGATGTGACGACCAAGACGGATGCGGTGACGGATGCCACCTGCATTTTCGCCACCAACACCTCTACCCTGCCGATCACCCAACTGGCAAAGGCCTCGGCACGGCCCAATGAGTTTATTGGCATCCACTTCTTCAGCCCGGTCGACAAGATGAGCCTTGTCGAGATCATCAAGGGCAAGGGCACCGGCGACCGCGCGGTGGCCAAAGCGCTCGACTTCGTGCGGCAGATCCGCAAGACGCCGATCGTGGTCAACGACGCACGCTTCTTCTTCGCCAACCGCTGCATCATTCCCTACATCAACGAGGGGATGCGGATGCTGGCAGAGGGCGTGGCACCCGCGCTGATCGAGAATGCGGCGAAGCTGGTAGGGATGCCTTTGGGGCCGCTGCAACTGGTGGACGAGACCTCGATTGACCTTGGCGTCAAGATTGCCAAGGCGACCAAGGCGGCGATGGGGGCAGATTATCCGGACGAGGCGGTCGATGCGGTGCTGTTCTGGATGTATGACCAAGGGCGGCTTGGGCGGAAATCAAACTCCGGCTTTTATGCCTATGATGCGGCGGGCAAACGCGAGGGGTTGTGGTCGGGTCTGACGGCGCAATATCCGGTGGTGGACGTGCAGCCCGGCCTGACCGAGGCGCAGCATCGCTTGTTGATGGCGCAGGTGCTGGAGGCAGTGCGCGCGCTGGAGGATGGCGTGTTGATGGACATCCGCGAAGGCGACGTGGGCGCAATCCTTGGCTGGGGCTTTGCGCCGTGGTCGGGCGGGCCGTTCTCGTGGCTCGACATCATCGGCGCGCCGCGTGCGGTGGCGATCTGCGATCACCTGACGGCGGCTTATGGCCCGCGCTTCACCACCCCGCACCTGCTGCGCGAGATGGCCGAGAAGGGGCAGACCTTCTACGGACGGTTCGGCGCCGTGGCCAAAGCGGCATAAGCGCCAGAGCCGAGCGTCATCAGCCCGGCGTCCTCTACGTCGTCGCGCCGAAGCGCGGCGACGAAACGGCGCGCTTGCGACAGGGTAAGGCGGCGGATGGCGTCCGTCGCCTCCGCCCCTGTCAGCGCGCCAAGGTCGGTCGGCGGGCAAAGCAGCAAGCTGCCGCCCGCCGCATAGACCAGTTGCCCCTGTGCAAAGGACAACGTCACCGGATCAAGCGCTTCCGATGGCCAAAGTGCGGCGACGCCGCGCCAGCCTTCAAGGGCTAGCGCCGGCATCAGGGCGAAGGGGTCGCCGTAAAGTTCCTCGAGCAGATCAGCCTCGATCATCACATGTTGCTCGGGCAAAAGCGTCAGCGCCTGCCGGTTACCGATAGTGCCCGCGGGCACCAGCAGTGGCCACAGATGGTGCGGCAGGTTGCGCGCGCCTGCATCCGAGCGTTCGCGGCGCACGCCGGTGACCGGCATCAGGCCGCTGTCGAAGGTCAGCACCTGATCGCCCACCGCAATCGCCTCAACCGCCCGCCAGCCCATAGCAGTGCCGATCAGCGTGCCGGACACGATGCCCTCGGCCGGGATGCCACCGACAGAGCTGGCGTCCCAGCCACAAGATTCGGCATGGGCACGCGGCAGGTTGGTAAAAAAAGCGTTGTTTATCAATGTCATTCCATCCTTCGGTCGCCGCACTTCCGTTGCGGGGCTTCCCAATGGTAAGAAACGATAGATCAATTTGGCGCGAGCAGGGCGAGAATTCGTCGCGCTACGGGCCTACGTTTCCGGCGCGGCATCAATGTCGGGGCTGCGTGGCATTATGGCCCGCAGGGGAACAATCAGCGGCCCCTAGCCTGCGGCGGGATCGAAACGATAGCCGAAGCGATCAATATCCTCGGCGCAAAGCGACGCGATCAGGTCGGCGTCCGGGGCGGAGTAATAGCCGCGCCAGTCGCGCGCGCGGTCAGAGGCATTGGCGGCGGGCAGTGGCGTGATACGAAAGCCCAGATGCGCCTCCAGCGGCGCCGCGTCCGCCTCCAGATGCTCCAGCCTCAGGTAAGCGCTACAGCGTTCCTCGCCCGCGCGGGTGCGCATATAGGCGCTGGCGGGCCAGCCGGAGAAGGCGGCACGGGTTTGCGCGTGGTTGAGGAAGGCGCTGAAATCCAACAGTTTTGCCAGCCCCACCGCCGGATGCGCAAAGCTTTGCGCGCGCAGCCAGTGGTAATAGCTGACAGCGCGGTCCCACGGGTTGCGCACAAGGGTAAATGTAAAAAAATCCGCAATCTCGGCGTCGGAGGCAAGGCCTGCAATATCGGCGAGCGTCGAGTGTTTCCACAGCCGCCCCGCCGCGTGAACCCCCTTCAGCCGCGCCTTGCGTGCGCGCGCCTTGGGGGTGTCGCCGATCAGGATGTCATCCTTCATCGCCCGCGCCTCCAGCGCCAGCGTCAGCGCGGTGCCGCCGGTCTTGGGGATATGCACGAAGATATAGCGGCGGCCGCGTGACAGGATCATACGGCCACTGTGACCGCTTGCGCCCGTGCCGTAAAGCGCGAGCGCAAAGCGATGATTGAGCCTGCGCCGATGATCGCCGCCATGCCCAGCAGTTCTGGCGGGCCGAAATGTTGGCCCCACAGCACCGCACCCCAGATCGCAGAGGCAATCAGCAACAGGTATTCGAACACCGCAACCTGGCTCGCCTCGGCCAGTTGGTAGGCGCGCACCATGAAGCCGACACCGACCAACGATCCCGCGGCCTGCATCAGCGTTATCTTTAGAAACAACGCATTAGGTGCAACCCAGCCGCGCAGGATGAAGCCGTCCGCGCCCACCGGCACGACATGCGGGATCAGCGCCATCGCGACCAGCCCGGCACAACCCCAGACGAATAGCGCGAGAAAGAAGCCAAAGGTCAGCGTCGCCGCACTTTCGCCGCTGCACCATTGCCGCGTCGCGATGTTGGAGATGGCATAAAGCACCGCCGCCGCGATCGGGACCAAGGACACGGCGCGAAAGCTCGCCGTGCCGGGTTGCAGCATCAACACGATACCGGCAAAGCCCAAGGCCACAGCCAGCACGCGCCAGATGCCAAAGCGCTGGCCGAACACCAACCGAGAAATCAGCAGCACAAAGATCGGCGCGGTGAAAAGCCCAGCCGCGACATCGGCCACCGACAGAAACGCGAGGCAGCCGAAGTAGAGCATCATCGCGGCGGATTGGATCGCGCTGCGCGCCAGCACGCCGCCCCACCGCCGCGGCCACAGCGGCATGTTCAGCACCCGCGCGCCGATCAGCATCATCGGCGCGGCAAAGGCGGTGCGGGTGAAATGGAACTGCCAAAGGCCAAAGTCGGGTGCCATCAGATGCACGAAATTATCTGTGAACCCGATGATAACCGCCGCCATCAGCATAAAACCCGCCGCGCTGAGCGGATGGTTTGGGATGTGCGGGTTCTGGGGTGTCATCGGCGGCCTCCGAACGATTTCCTCCACGAACACCGTAAACGCGCGCCGTTTCGCGCCCGTTCGCGACATCTTGCGCCATCTGTGGCGACGAGCCCTCGTTATAGCGCCGGATTCAATTGTGACGCGGCGCAGGCTGCGTTAAACTCCACCCCATGAGCGCAGAGCAGACAAGGCCGCCCAACGCATGACGGCACTGAAGAAGTATCAACGGCTTGAATGTCAGGGTCTGTGGCGCGAAACGCCAGAGGCGCAACGGCGCGACGTTATCGTCTCGTTCGGGACCGCGACGCTTATCATCGCGGACGACCGCAGTGAGACCGCGCTGACGCATTGGTCCCTGCCCGCGGTAGAGCGGCGCAACCCCGGCGTGATGCCCGCGATCTATGCCCCCGGGTTTGAGGCTGCCGAAACGCTGGAAATCGACGACCGCGTGATGATCGAAGCGCTGGAGACCGTGTATCAGGCCGTCGAGGCGCAGCGCCCGCATCCGGGGCGGATGCGCAACGGGCTATTGGGCAGCGGGTTGGCGTTGGTGCTGGCCTTGGGGGTGTTCTGGATGCCGGGCGCCTTGGTCACGCATACCGCGCGTGTTGTGCCACAACCAAAGCGGCAGGAAATCGGGCGCGCGGTTCTGGCGGACGTGGCGCGCATCACCGGGACGACCTGCGCCGATACCGCCGCGAAACGGCCCCTTGCGCGGCTGACAGCAAAGCTCTTTGGCCCGAACACGGTGACGGTCGAGGTGATGCGCGACAGTCCGGTGCCGGTCGCCCATCTGCCCGGCGGTATCCTGCTGCTGGACCGCCATCAGATCGAGAACCGTGACGGCCCCGATGTTGCGGCGGGCTATCTGCTGGCTGAACGCGCGCGGGCGCAGGCTGAAGACGCACTGGTGCCCCTGCTGCGGTGGGCTGGGGTGCGCGCAACCTTCCACCTGCTGACCACCGGCCAGCTTCCTCCCCCCGCGATCAAGGGCTATGGCGAGGCGTTTCTGGCGCGCGCCGTCCAACCGGTGCCCGCCATGGTGCTGTTAGAGAAATTCCGTGCGGCGGGGGTGCCATCCACGCCTTATGCCCACGCCATCGACCCAAGCGGCGCCACCACCAAAGACCTTATCGCGGGCGATCCGTTCGGTTCTGGTGCGACGTCCAAGCCGCTGTTGAGCGATAACGAGTGGGTCACCTTGCAGGGCATCTGCACCCAATAGACCTCGGGCGACGGCTCGAGACCTCGGGCGACGGCTCGCCGGTCAGTCGCGGGCGTAGGCGTCGGTAAAGCCCGCGCCATGCACCGCCGCCAGAGCCGACGCGACCTGCCCCGCCGCCAGAGGACCGACCATAACCGTGTGCAACGCATGAACGTGGCCCGCCTCGACCGGCAGCCCAAGTGCGCGCAATTGCGCTTCGACCTTGGCGGCATTGGCGGGCACGCCGAAACTGCCAACCTGCACGAACCGGCCGGTTGCTGCATTGGCGGTCGCAACCCGCGCGGTGCTTTGCGGCTCGTAGGCCAGATACGTCACCTTCGAGGGCGTGGTCGCCCCAGAGGCAGCCGCCGTCACCGGAACCAAGCGAGCGGGGACGGTGCGGGTCCAAATCTGGTTCATCGCCTCTTCACCCGCGGCCGTGCGCGGTCCGCGCATCGGGTTCAGACGCCCGTCATCCCACACCAAGATATAGCCCTTTGGCGCCACGATATCGGTCTGGACCACCGATTGAACCGCCGGGGTGGCGGCTGCCGCAACGCTGACCGTCGCAACTGGCTGCGGTGCAAGCCTTGCCGCAGGCGCAGAATAAGTCGGAGCGGCCCTTGTCGAGGCGACAGTCGCCATCGGTATCGCATTGGGCGCCGTTTGCGCGACCTGCGCGGCCCCGCCTGTATCGGTGGGCTGATAGCCACACAGCACACTATGCATGGCGTCAACGCGCGGCACCCATTTCACCACGCCGCCATAGCCTGCGCGCATGTAGACGCAGCCCCGGCTATCGACAAACTGGATGCCCGAAAACGACGCCGGAGGCGGATTTTTCGGCGGCCCCACCTCGCCGATCGACACGGCAAAGGCTGGAAGCGGGCCGAGAGTTGCTGCAAGCATCGCAACCGATAGAATTTTGGACAGCATGACAACCCCCAGTGCAACCTGGGGCTAGCATGCCGGATGATTGTTTCCGGGTAAAGGCCAATTGTCCTTATTTTGTGCCGAACATGCGGTCACCCGCATCCCCTAGTCCCGGTACAATATATCCATGGTCATTCAGCCGCTCGTCTACCGCTGCTGTGACGATAGGCACGTCAGGATGCGCCTCTGCCATGCGTTTTACCCCCTCTGGGGCGGCAAGAAGGCACAAAAAGCGGATATTTCGCGCCCCCGATTGTTTCAATAAATCAATCGCCGCAACCGAGGAGTTTCCCGTCGCGAGCATCGGATCGACCACGATCACCATGCGATCTTCGAGTTCCGAGGGCACCTTGTAGTAGTATTGCACCGGCTTCAGCGTCTCGGGGTCACGGTACAGGCCGACAAAGCCGACGCGCGCGGCCGGGATCAGTTCAAGGATGCCGTCCAACAACCCATTCCCCGCGCGCAGGATCGACACCAGCGCCAGCTTCTTGCCGTCAATCTCGGGCGCGTCCATCTCGCATAGCGGCGTCTCGATGCGCCGTGTCGTCAGCGGGATCTCTCGCGTGATCTCGTAGGCGAGCAGTTGGCTGATCTCGCGCAGCAGCCGCCGGAACCCGGCGGTCGAGGTGGATTTATCGCGCATGATCGACAGTTTGTGCTGCACCAGCGGATGATGGACGATGGTCAGGTGTTGGGTCATGGCTCAGGCCTCCAGTTGCTTGAGGATATGCGCGCGCGTGGCCTCGTCGCAGAAAGCGGCATTGGCGGCGGTCACGTGGATTTTGCGGAATTCGGCCTCGTCCCAGTCAAAGGCCTCGGCAAGACGATCGTGTTCGCGCACCATGGTGGTGTGGAAAAACGGCGGGTCATCGGTGGAAATGGTGACCTTGACGCCGCGCCGGTGCAGCTCTGCAATCGGGTGTTTGCGCCAGCTTGGATAGAGGCCCAGCCAGATGTTCGAGCCCGGGCAGCATTCCAAAACGATGCCCTTTTCGGCGATCTCATCAACCAATGCGAGGTCTTCAATGGCGCGCACGCCGTGGCCGATGCGTTCCACCCCCAGATCGTTGATGGCGTCGCGCACACTTTCCGGCCCGCCCCATTCGCCAGCGTGGCAAGTCAGGCGCAACCCGGCTTCGCGCGCCATGTCAAAGGCATAGGCGAAGTCCTTGGGTTTGCCCTTCTTTTCGTCACCCGCGAGGCCAAAGCCGGTAATGAAATCACCTGCGGTTTCGGCGGCACAAAGGGCGGTTTCGCGCGCCTTATTGGGGCCGAAATGGCGGATCGGCGTGATGATGCCGCGCAGGATGATGCCATCGCGCTTTTCCGCAATTGCTGCCGCCTCTTGGATCGCGTGCAGGTATTCCTTCCACGCGCCCAGATCGCGGCCGCCGCAGAAATCCGGCGAAAGAAAAGTTTCCGTGTAAATAACGCCACTTGCGGCGCTTTCTTCAAGTACGGCGAGCGTCAGGCGATGGAAATCCATCGGCGTTTGCAGCACCGAGGTCGCGGCCTCGTAAACCTCAAGAAAGTGCCAGAAGTCGCGATAGGCATAGCCGCCGTCCTCGGTAAATATGCCCGAGATGTCGATGTTCTTTTCGCGCGCAAGGCCACGAATGAAGGCAGGCGGGGCCGCGCCTTCAAAGTGCAGGTGCAGCTCGACCTTGGGCATGTCATTGGTATTCATAGGAAACTCCTTCCCGGCCCGTGCGAAGGGACGCCCAGATGCGCGGCGACACTGGCCGCAACGTCCGTGAAAGCGACCAACCCCAGCGGCCCCGCACCCGCGCCGTGGACCAGAACCGGCACCCGTTCGCGCGTGTGATCGGTGCCGCCCCAGGTCGGGTCGTTGCCGTGATCAGCGGTAAAAAGTGCCAGATCGCCGGGGCGAAGGCGGGCGAGAAACGCCCCTGCCTGCGCATCAAACCACTCCAACGCGCGGGCATAGCCCGAAACATCACGGCGGTGGCCGTAGAGGCTGTCAAACTCAACAAAGTTGGCAAAGGTCAATGACCCGTCCTCAGAACCTTCAGCGAGCGCCAACAAATGTTCGAAAAGTGCCATATCGGATTTCCCCTTATGCAGTGTTCCGATCCCCTGCATCGAGAAAATGTCGCCGATCTTGCCCACTGCATGTGTCGCGCGCCCTGCGCCCTGCACCCAGTCCAGCAGCGTCGGCGCAGGCGGCGCGATGGCAAAGTCGCGGCGGTTGGGCGTGCGGCTGAAATGCCCCGGCGTGCCGGTAAAGGGCCGCGCGATCACCCGCCCCACCTTCCTCGCGTGCAGGGTCGGCGCGATGGCCTGACAGAGCGCGATCAGCCGATCCAGCCCAAACGCCTCTTCATGCGCTGCAATCTGGAACACGCTGTCGGCGGAAGTGTAGCAGATCGGCCAGCCGGTGCGCAGATGCTCCTCGCCCAGGGCCGCGATGATCGGCACGCCAGAGGCATGGCAGTTGCCCAGGATCCCCGCCGTCCCCGCAGCGCGGCAGACCTCGGCCACCAGCGCCTCGGGGAAGGCGGGCTGCGTGTCGGGGAAATAGGTCCAGTCCCACGGCACCGGCACCCCGGCCAGTTCCCAATGGCCCGAGGGCGTGTCCTTGCCATTCGACACCTCGGTCGCGGCGCCCCAGCGACCCTGCGGCACAGCGCCAAAGCCCGGCGCCTGCACGCCGGAGGAAAGGCGGATCGCGGCACCAAGGCCAAGCGCATCCAGCACCGGCATCCGCAGCGGGCCGCTTCGCCCCTCTTCTGCCCGGCCCGCGGCACAGGCCTCGGCGATATGGCCCAAGGTGTTGGCGCCGGTATCCGGCACGCTTCCATTGAAAAAGGACGCGGCATCGGGCGCGCCGCCGCAGCCGACGGAATCCATCACGATCAGGAACGCGCGCGCCATGTTAGCCAATCCTTTTGTGTATAAGCGACGGATCTTCGATCTCGTCCGCGCCCAGCGTGAAGGCCGCACGCACGGCGGCCTCGGCCCGGTCGGCGTCGGCCTCTGTCGCGGCATGGATCATCGCCAGCGGCAGATCGGGCGAGACATGTTCGCCAATCCCCGCGATCTCGGCCAGCCCGACCGAGGGGTTGATGCGGTCGCCCTCGCGGTGCCGTCCGCCGCCCAGATCGACCACGGCAAGGCCAAGCGCCTGCCCGTCAATCGCCGTGACATAGCCGTCGTGCGCGGCCGCAACCTCGCGCACCACGGGGGCGGCGGGCAGGCGGTCGGGCCAGCGCTCGACGAAGTCCAACGGCCCGCCCAGTGCCGCGACCATCTCGCCGAACACCTCTGCCGCACGGCCAGAACGCAGCGCGCCGATGATACGCCCCTCGCCACCCTCTGCATCCTCTGCCAGACCGCCCAGCGCCAGCAACTCGCCGCCCAGTGCTGCGGTCAAATCCCACAGCGCGATGTTGATCGAGGTGCCGGTAAGTGTCTCCATCACCTCGATAATCTCCAGCGCGTTGCCGGCAGCACTTGCCAAAGGCTGCGACATATCGGTGATCAGCGCCCGCGTCATGCAACCCGCGCCTTGCGCGGTCGAGACCAGCGCGCGGGCCAGCGCCTCTGCCTCGGCCAGCGTCTTCATGAAGGCGCCAGAGCCAACCTTGACGTCAAGCACCAGCCCTTCGAGCCCCGCCGCAAGCTTCTTGGACAGGATCGAGGCGGTGATGAGGTCGATCGATTCCACCGTGCCGGTCACATCGCGGATCGCATACAGACGGCGGTCGGCGGGGGCAATATCGACGTTGGCCGCCACGATGGCACAGCCGACGTCGCGGGTGATCTTTCGCAGCCGCTCGGTGCTGACCTCGGCACGCAAGCCGGGGATCGCCTCCAACTTATCGAGCGTGCCGCCGGTATGGCCAAGGCCGCGCCCGGAAATCATCGGCACATAGGCGCCGCAAGCCGCGAGCGCCGGGGCCAGCAGCAGCGAAACGCAATCGCCAATGCCGCCGGTGGAGTGTTTGTCCAGCACTGGGCCGGGCAAATCCCACTCCATCACCACGCCGGAATCGCGCATGGCGCGGGTCAGCGCGACGCGCCCGCCCTCGCCCAAACCGCGCAGGCAAACCGCCATCGCAAAGGCCCCCGCTTGGGCATCCGACACCTCGCCCGAGGCAAGGCCGCGCGCGAACCACGCCAGATCCTCGGCGCTGGGGGCGTGGCCCTGACGTAAACCGGCAATGATGCCGCGTGCGTCCATGTCAGGTGCGGTCCATATGCGAGTTGGCAAAGGCACCGGGCAGCAAGTCGGCCACGGTGACGGTCTGGCTGAGGCCATCGGTGGTGCACATTGTGACACGCACCGAGGGGTCGGCGAATTCCGCGATCTTCTGGCGGCAGCCGCCGCAGGGCGTCACCGGCGTCGGGCTGTCGGCGATGACAAAGATTTCGGCAATCCGCGTATCGCCCGCTGCAATCATCGCGGCAATCGCCCCCGCCTCGGCGCAAGTGCCCTCTGGGTAGGCGACATTTTCCACGTTGCAGCCGACATGCACGGCACCCGAGGTCGCGCGCAACGCGGCCCCAACCTTGAAGCGGGAATAGGGCACATAGGCGTTTTCACGCACGGCAGTCGCGGCATCAAGCAGGGACATGGAGCCTCCTTCGGGACATTTTGCCCGACTGTGCGGCGCGGCGCGATACGATGCAAGGGGGGCCACAAGCCGGGGGCGCTGCCCCCGGACCCCCGGAGTATTTCCACCAGGAGAATTGGACGCGGGATCAGAGAACCTCTGTCGCGAAGGCCCCAGGCAGCGTCACCTCCAGCAGTTCGATGTCGTCGCTGGGATCACGGTAGTGCGTGGCAAACCCCGGCGGGATCACGAAGGCATCACCACGCGCCAGTTGGTAGGGGTCTTTGCCCTCGCCCTCCAGCACCATGGTGCCGCCCATCACAAAGGTGAACAGGATGTCGCTGTCATGCCGCGTCCAGGGGGCGGGGCCTTGCCCTTTGCGGACCACCTGCACGCCTGCCACGCCCTTGGTATTGGCGTTGATCGTGGTGTCGCGCGCGATGAAACCGGGGATGCGGAATGGTGCCCAGGCGCCGGTGGCGCCGATGTTATGCACAAAGCGCTGGCCGTCCCATTCGCGATCGGGGCGGAAGGTCGGCGTGGGCAGTGTCATATCGTGGTCGATCTCGGTGATGTGCTCGGCCGGCACCCCGATCTCGATTACCTCGATGCCCCCGCCCGATTCCAGCACGCGGTGGCGGATCGTCGGCGGCTGGATGAAGCAATCGCCAGCGTGGATGCGGCGGATATCGCCCTGATCCTCATAGAGCACATCGACCCAGCCCTTGACGCAAAAGATCAGCTGAAAGCCGACTTTGTGGAAATGCACCATGTCGGGCACTTTGCCATCGGGCACGCGGATATGGCTGGCGATCATCGCGCCGCCAAGACGGGAGGGCACCAGATCGCGATACAACATGCCCGCGCGCCCGATCACCCAGGGCGCCTGATCGGCAAGGCGGCGCACGACAAAGGCGTGTTGGGTTGGCGGCAGGACCAAGGGCGGGTTCAACTCGTCAATCTCGACCCGCGTGCCGTTCGGCGCAATCAGCACGCGCTGCCCCTTGGCAAAGCCATCGGGATCGTTGGTCAGGATGCGCAGCGTTGCAACCCCTTCGGGCGCGTCTTTTTCCACCCGCACCCGCAAGCCATGCCCGGAAAACACCGCCACCTCCGGGTTGTCGGCCGGATAGATCATATCAAGCCGCATTTTCAGAACGCGGGTAAAGAACGGCAGATCGTCGCGCAACTCTCGCGTGGACAGCCGCACCTCGGCTCGGATCGCAGACATTTTCGGGCTCCCATGGGCTGACATGCAGATTGCATCCCGCGCCGCCTCGGGCGAGGATGCCGGGATCGTCGCATCGCTGCGGCGGCAAATCAAGGGCGCTACTTCAAGCTTGAAGCATTATCCTGTGGTTGGGCTGCCGCGGACTTGCTGGTTTTGCTTGAAACACCCGCAAGAGGCGCGGTATTCCGGGGCACCCGGAGATAGTTTAACATTAAACAAAAGGGCTGGAGGCAGGAATGGAAGAGGCACGGCAGGACAATGCGCGGCAGGCAGCGCTGGACTATCATGAGTTCCCCAAACCGGGGAAGCTGGAGATCCGCGCGACCAAGCCCCTTGCCAATGGCCGCGACCTGTCCCGCGCCTATTCCCCCGGCGTCGCTGAAGCCTGCCTGGAAATCAAGGCCGACCCCACCACCGCCAGCCGCTATACCGCGCGCGGCAACATGGTTGGCGTGGTGACCAACGGCACCGCCGTGCTTGGCCTTGGCAACATAGGCGCGCTGGCCGCCAAGCCGGTGATGGAAGGCAAGGCGGTTCTGTTCAAGAAATTCGCCAATATCGACTGCTTTGACATCGAACTGAACGAATCCGATCCGGTGAAGCTGGCCGAAATCGTCATCGCACTGGAACCCACCTTTGGTGCGATCAACCTTGAGGACATCAAAGCCCCCGACTGTTTCATCGTCGAAAAGATCTGCCGCGAGCGGATGAACATCCCGGTCTTTCACGACGACCAGCACGGCACCGCCATCGTGGTTGGTGCTGCGGCAACCAACGCGCTGATGGTGGCGGGCAAGGCCTTTGGCGACATCAAGGTGGTGTCCACCGGCGGTGGCGCGGCGGGGATCGCCTGCCTCAACATGTTGCTTAAACTCGGGGTAAAGCGCGAAAACGTCTGGCTGTGCGACATTCACGGCCTCGTTTACGAGGGCCGCCCCGAGGATATGAACCCGCAAAAGGCCGCCTACGCCCAGAAAACCGACAAGCGCAAGCTGGCCGATATCGTCGATGGTGCGGATCTGTTCCTTGGCCTGTCCGGCCCCGGCGTGCTGACGCCGGAACTGGTGCAACGCATGGCGCCGCGCCCGATCATTTTCGCACTGGCCAACCCGACGCCGGAAATCATGCCCGACGCCGTGCGCGCCGTCGCCCCCGATGCGATCATCGCCACCGGGCGCTCTGACTACCCCAATCAGGTCAACAACGTCCTGTGTTTCCCGTTCATCTTCCGCGGCGCGCTGGACGTCGGCGCGACCACGATCAATGACGAGATGCAGCTGGCCTGTATCGAAGGCATCGCCGCCCTCGCCCGCGCCACCACTTCGGCCGAGGCGGCTGCCGCCTACCGCGGCGAGCAAATGACCTTTGGCGCCGATTACCTGATCCCCAAACCCTTCGACCCGCGTCTGATGGGCGTGGTTGCGGGTGCCGTGGCCAAGGCCGCGATGGAAACTGGCGTGGCGACCCGTCCGCTGGCCGACCTTGGTGCCTACAAGGCGAAACTTGACGGCTCGGTGTTCCGTTCGGCGATGATCATGCGCCCGGTGTTCGAGGCGGCGCGCGGCTCCTCGCGTCGTATCGTCTTTGCCGAGGGCGAGGATGAGCGCGTCCTGCGCGCCGCCAACGCCATGCTGGAGGAGACCGACGAGGTGCCAATCCTGATCGGCCGCCCCGAGGTGGTCGAGCGGCGGTGCGAACGCGCGGGCCTGCCAATCCGCCCGGGCCGCGATTTCGGTATCGTGAACCCGGAAAACGACCCGCGCTATCGCGATTACTGGGAAACCTACCACGCGCTGATGCAGCGCCGTGGCGTCAGCCCCGACATCGCCAAGGCCGTGATGCGCACCAACACCACCGCCATCGCCGCCGCCATGGTGCATCGCGACGAGGCCGACAGCATGATCTGCGGCACCTTCGGGCAGTATCTGTGGCACCTTAACTATGTGCGCCAGATTCTTGCGCGCGGCGGCTTGCGCCCGGTGGGTGCACTGTCGCTGATGATCATGGAGGATGGGCCGCTCTTCATCGCCGACACGCAGGTTCACCCCGAACCCACACCCGCACAAATCGCGGATTCGGTGGTCGGCGCAGCCCGCCACGTGCGCCGCTTTGGCGTCACGCCCAAAATCGCGATCTGCTCGCATTCGCAGTTTGGCAACCTCGACACATCGTCAGGCCAGCGCACGCGCGCGGCGATGGAGATCTTGGACGCGATGGAGCCGGACTTCACCTATGAGGGCGAAATGCCGATCGACTCGGCGCTTGACCCCGAGCAGCGCGCCCGCGTGTTCCCCAATGCGCGCTTTGAAGGGCCGGCGAACGTGCTGGTTTTCGCCAATACCGACGCCGCCAACGGGGTGCGCAACATCCTGAAAATGCGCGCGGGCGGGCTGGAGGTCGGGCCGATCCTGATGGGCATGGGCAACCGCGCCCATATTGTCACCCCCTCGATCACCGCGCGCGGCCTGCTGAACGTCGCCGCCATCGCAGGCACGCCGGTGTCGAACTACGGCTGACCTTTCGGCCTGACAAAAATCCTCCCCGTCGCAGGTGGCTCGCCGATGCGCCGTGCCTCCGGCGGGGATATTTTGACCAAAGCAATTTGAAAGCGAAGCTTTAGCGCAAACGGTGACAAATCGACGCGCAATTCAGCCCGCAACAATCTTGCGCACAGGCGCATCATGGCGTTACAAACCGTCCAGCACACCTGGGAGGTATACAATGGCATACTCAGACGTCTACGCAGGCTGGAAAGCTGACCCCGAAGGGTTCTGGATGACGCAGGCCGAGGCGATTGACTGGGTCAAAAAACCCTCCCGCGCACTGTTTGCCGACAACGCACCGCTGTATGAATGGTTCAAGGACGGCATGGTCAACACCTGCTGGAACGCGGTGGACCGCCACGTTCTGGCCGGGCGTGGCGATCAGCTTGCCATTATCCACGACAGCCCCGTCACCCATTCCACCCGTGGCATCACCTATGCCGAGTTGCAAAAGCGCGTGGCCAGCCTTGCCGGCGCCCTGCGCGCCAAGGGCATCGAAAAGGGCGACCGCGTCATCATCTACATGCCGATGGTGCCCGAGGCGCTGGAGGCGATGCTGGCCTGCGCCCGCCTTGGTGCGATCCACTCGGTGGTATTCGGCGGGTTCGCCGCGGCCGAGCTTGCCGTGCGCATCGACGACGCAAAGCCCAAGGCGATCATCGCCGCCTCTTGCGGGATCGAGCCGGGCCGCGTTGTGCATTACAAACCGCTGCTGGACGGCGCGATCGAGATGGCGACGCACAAGCCCGACTTCACCGTCATTTTCCAGCGTGAACAAGAGGTTGCGAAGCTGATCGAGGGGCGCGACTTCGCCTGGCATACCTTCCAATACGGCGTCGAGCCCGCCGAATGCGTGCCGGTCGAGGGCGACCACCCGGCCTATATCCTTTACACCTCCGGCACCACCGGCCAGCCCAAAGGCGTGGTGCGCCCCACGGCGGGCCACCTTGTCGCGCTGCACTGGACGATGAAGAACATCTACGGTGTCGAGCCGGGCGAGGTGTTCTGGGCCGCCTCGGACGTTGGCTGGGTCGTTGGTCACAGCTATATCTGCTACGCGCCGCTGATCCATGGCAACACCACCATCGTGTTCGAGGGCAAGCCGGTCGGCACCCCTGATGCGGGCACCTTCTGGCGCGTGATCCAGAACCACAAGGTCACCTCGTTCTTCACCGCCCCCACCGCCTTTCGCGCCATCAAGCGCGAAGATCCGACCGGCGCGCTGATCGGCGAGTATAACCTGCGCTCGCTCAAGGCGCTTTACCTCGCCGGGGAACGGGCCGATCCCGACACCATCAAATGGGCGCAAGCCATGCTGAACGTGCCGGTGATCGACCATTGGTGGCAGACCGAAACCGGCTGGCCGATGGCCGCCAACCCGCTGGGGATCGAGAAACTTCCGGTCAAGATCGGCTCGCCCTCCGTCGCAATGCCCGGCTATGACATTCAGGCACTGGACGAGGGCGGCCACCCGCAGCCCGCAGGCCAGCTTGGCGCCATCGTGGTGAAACTGCCCCTGCCGCCGGGCACCCTGCCCACGCTGTGGAACGCGCCCGAGCGCTTTCAGAAATCCTACCTCGACCACTTCCCTGGCTATTACGAGACAGGCGATGCGGGCTATATCGACGAAGACGGCTACGTCTACATCATGGCGCGCACCGATGACGTCATCAACGTCGCGGGCCACCGCCTGTCCACCGGCGCGATGGAGGAAATCCTCGCCTCACATCCCGACGTCGCGGAATGCGCGGTGATCGGCGTCGCGGACGAGTTGAAGGGGCAATTGCCGCTTGGCTTCCTGTGCCTCAACAAAGGCTGCAACCGCGACCATGCCGAAATCGTCAAAGAGGTGGTGAAACTGGTGCGCGACAAGATCGGCCCCGTCGCCGCCTTCAAACTAGCCGTGGTGGTCAACCGCCTGCCCAAAACGCGGTCGGGCAAGATCCTGCGCGCGACCATGGTCAAGATCGCCGACAGCCAGCCGTTCAAGACGCCCGCCACCATCGACGATCCCGCCATCCTCGACGAGATCCGCGTGGCCCTGCAAACCATTGGCTTCGCCAAGGCATGACCATTGGGGGGCAGACGGGCCGCCGCCTGCCCCCCATTGCTTTGGTCAAAATATCCGCGCCGCAGGCTCAGGCCGGCCACCCCGCGCTTAGACAAACTGCTCGCGGAACATCCGTTCTTCCAGCCCGTGCCCCGGATTGAAAAGGATGCGGTGGCGCACCCCCGGCGCGCTGCGCAGTTCTACCCACAGCACGTCTTTCACCGACCGCCCGTCGGCATCCGCCATCACCGGCCGCTTGGCCGCCTCCAGCACATCAAACCGCACCAGCGCGGTCTTTGGCAGCAACGCCCCCCGCCAGCGCCGCGGCCTGAATGCCGCCATCGCCGTCAGCGCCAGCACGTCAGAGCCGATCGGCAGGATCGGCCCATGCGCCGAATAGTTATAGGCAGTCGATCCGGCGGGTGTGCTTAGCAGCGCGCCATCGCAGACCAGCTCCTCCATCCGCACCTTGCCATCGACCGAAATGCGCAGTTTCGCCGCCTGTGGCCCCGCGCGCAGCAGTGACACCTCGTTGATCGCCAGCGCGTGGTGATGCTTGCCCATCGCATCCACCGCCTCCATCGAAAGCGGATTGATCACCTCTTCCTGCGCCTTTTCCAGCCGCTGGGTCAGCCCGTCGGCATCGTATTCGTTCATCAGGAACCCGATGGTGCCGCAGTTCATGCCATAAACCGGCAGGTTGGTGTCCCGCGTCGCGTGCAGCGTGTGCAACATGAACCCGTCGCCCCCCAGCGCCACGATCACGCTGGCTTTATCCAGGTCGCGCTGCCCATAGCGCGCCGTCAGCGCCGCCAGCGCGGCCTGCGCTTCGGCTGTCTCGCTTGCTACAAAGCAAATCTGTGCCGCTGCCGCTGCGTCCATCCTGCACTCTCCCTGCCAGACGCGCCATTGTTCCGCGCCTCCGCGCCCGAACTCAACCCCCAAACGTGAGCGCGCGCCGGATGGCCCAATCGGGCCGCTAATTTCCGATCCGCGCCACAGGTTTCGCCTGCGCACGCCCTTGCGTCGTTTTCCGCTCTTTTGCAGACGGGCGTCATGCGATAAATACCCGCAACCTTTCCCCTTCCCGGCAGGAGACGCCCATGAACGCCCCGACCACCGCCCAGCAGCGCGACGCAGGCTTTTTCACCGAGAAACTCGAAACCCGCGACCCCGAAATCTTCGGCGCCATCCGATCGGAGCTTGGTCGCCAGCGCGACGAGATCGAGCTGATCGCCTCGGAAAACATCGTCTCCGCCGCAGTGATGGAGGCGCAGGGTTCGGTGCTGACCAACAAATACGCCGAAGGTTATCCGGGCAAGCGCTACTATGGCGGCTGCCAATACGTCGATATCGCCGAAACGCTGGCGATCGAGCGTGCCAAGCAGCTGTTCAACTGCGCCTATGCCAACGTGCAGCCGAACTCGGGCAGCCAGATGAACCAGGCGGTGTTCCTCGCCCTGCTGCAACCGGGCGACACGTTCATGGGGCTTGACCTCAACTCGGGCGGCCACCTCACCCATGGCTCGCCGGTCAACATGTCGGGCAAGTGGTTCAAGGTGCTGTCCTACGGCGTGCGCGCGCAGGATCAGCGCCTTGATATGGATGACTTCGCCGCCAAAGCGCGCGAACATAAGCCCAAGCTGATCCTCGCTGGCGGCACCGCCTATTCCCGCACCTGGGATTGGGCCGCCTTCCGCGCCATCGCGGATGAAATCGGCGCTTACCTGATGGTGGACATGGCCCATATCGCGGGCCTCGTCGCCGGTGGTCAGCACCCCTCTCCGCTTCCTTTCGCCGACGTCGTCACCACCACCACGCATAAATCCCTGCGTGGCCCGCGCGGCGGCATGATCCTGACCAACAAGGAAGACATCGCGAAAAAGATCAACTCGGCGGTGTTCCCCGGTCTGCAAGGCGGCCCGCTGATGCACGTCATCGCCGCAAAGGCGGTCGCCTTTGGCGAGGCGCTGCGCCCCGAGTTCAAGGTCTATGCCGCGCAAGTGGTGAAAAACGCCCAAGCGATGGCCGACCAACTGATGAAAGGCGGCATCAACATCGTCTCAGGTGGCACCGATAACCACCTGATGCTGGCCGATCTGCGCCCGAAAAAGGTCACCGGCAAGGCCGCCGAGGCCGCTTTGGGCCGCGCCCACATCACCTGCAACAAGAACGGCATCCCGTTCGACCCGGAAAAGCCGTTCGTCACCTCTGGCATCCGCCTTGGCACCCCGGCGGGCACCACGCGTGGCTTTGCCGAGGCAGAGTTCCGCCAGATTGCCGACTGGATCGTCGAGGTCGTCGATGGCCTTGCCGCCAACGGCGAAGACGGCAACGCCGAGGTCGAAGCGGCGGTGAAAGCCAAGGTCAAGGCGCTCTGCGCCCGCTTCCCACTTTACCCGAACCTCTGATCACCTGCATAACGCCGCAAAAGGGGGCCAACCGGCCCCCTTTTTCATTGCACATAGCCCTTCCAGATCAAGAACCACAGCAACAGCCCGCCCACCACCAGCATCCGAAACAGGATCGAGCTGGCAATCCCCAGCGCCATGCTTCGCACCCGCTCTATCTGCCCGACCCCAGTGAGATGTTGCACGCAGGTGTCATAGGCCTCTGCCACCCGGTGCTGATCGACCTGCGGCAACATCTTGGGGTTCTGCGCCAAGGCCGCATATTTCGCCAAAATTGCCGCCTCTGCCTGCACGCGGCGCGGCATCATGCCCCGCGCGTGGCGCAGCTTCTCCGCCAGCCCGTTGCCACGGATGCGCAGCCGCACCTCCATCAGCTGCGCGACCCTGTCGGCCATTTGCTGCACCGTGATCGCACTCATTCCCGCATCCCCGCTGATTACGGTGCCACCCTAACCGTGCGCCTGCTTCGCCTCAACACCTCTGGCGCGCACGCCGCCGCCGCGCTATCAAAAACCCATGCTGAACACCGTCATCCACGGCGCGCCCACGGCGCAACCGCCCCTCCTCATCGTGCACGGCCTCTTTGGCTCGGCGCGCAACTGGGGCGTGATCGCCCGCCGCCTGTCCGATGTGCGGCAGGTCATTGCCGTTGACATGCGCAACCACGCCGACAGCGCGTGGACCGCGCACCACGGCTACGACGACCTCGCCGCCGATCTGGCCGAAGTCATCACCACCCATGGCGCGCCGTTCGATGTGCTGGGCCACTCGATGGGCGGCAAGGCGGCGATGATGCTTGCCCTCACCCATCCCGCGCTGGTCCGCCGCCTGGTTGTCGCTGATATCGCCCCGGTGGCTTACGCCCACAGCCAGTCGCACCTGATCCAAGCAATGCGCGGGCTTGACCTCGAAGGCCTGCACGCGCGCTCCGAGGCGGATCGCCGCCTGTCCGCGACCGTCGAGGATGCCGGCACCCGCGCCTTTCTGCTGCAATCGCTGGATCTGAAGGCCGAACCGCCGCGCTGGCGACTCAACCTCGACGTTCTGGAGGCTGAGATGAACCTTATAACCGGCTGGCCCGAGCCCGCAGGCACGTTTCCCGGCCCCACCCTCTTCCTCACCGGCGCGCTGTCATCCTACGTCAAGCCGGAATACCGCGACGCGATCAAGGCGCTTTTCCCCGCCGCCCGCTTCGCAAAAATCCCCGGCGCGGGCCACTGGCTGCACGCCGACCGCCCGCGAGAGTTTGAGGCGGCGGTGGCGGCCTACCTCGGCTGAAGCGGCACGGGTGGCCGCTTCAGAGTCTTGTTTTCAATCGCCTATTTCTGCAATTAGCCCGCCCGCTTCATCCGCGCGAGGATATTGGTGCGCAACACGAACTGCTGATATAGCGCGCCCAGAATATGCAGGCCGACCAAAGCGAACAGTGGCAGCTTCATCGCCTCATGGATCTCGGCCGCAGACCCGATGCCGCCGAACCACGACATCAGCCCGGTGATGGGCAGCAGGATCAGAAGCAAATACAGCAGCCAATGCGTGCCCGTCGCCACCATCTTCATCATCGCCGATTCCTCTTCCGGCGGGCGCGGCACACCGCGCATCACGCGGATCGACAGGCGCCACAGCATCAGCGCCAGAATCACAATCCCTGCGTAAACGTGGAAGGTCACCCAAGTGGTGTGATTGTAGTCGAGCCCTTTGCGGATCGCGCGCCACGCGGCCTTGATATCGTCATGCAGGAAAAATTGCGGCACCAAGATCAGTGCCACCAGCCAATGCAGACCGATCTGCCGACGCGAATACCCCATGGGAACAGACATTAAAAACTCCTAATCGATGTTATGTCCCCGTTATACGCGACACCCCCCAATTTCCGCCACTATGTTTGCGCAATTCCGCGTCGTGCAGCCGACATTCCACGCAACCCGAAGGCCCGGTCCTGATATTCGCGTCCCACATTGAAGTCAGGCGACCGCATCCCGCAGACAGCCCCCAACTGACGCCACCCGGCGCGCAACCGTCGATCAGTCGATCAGCCTCAGGCGCGTCGTTCAGGCGATGGCCTTTGCCACCATCCAACTCACCGGGAAACCCAGAACAAAGCCCAAGCCCGCAGCGATCTCAATCGGGACCGCAGTCGTGTAGCCTGCAACCAAGGCGGCCACGATCAGAATACCCATCAACGAAGTCGCAATGATGGAAAACAACAGCATCGTCAGGCGGGTCATCGGTCTCTCCACAATAAGTCGCGCGCGGTTACTGCTAGCGCCGCCCACGCCCCCGCACCTTGATGCAGGTCAACTTCCCGTGATGTACCCGAACGGGTCCTCTGCCGTGCCAATCACCGGATGCGCCCCCTTGCGCGGGCATCGTAAGCGCGCCCGCATCTCACCCGCGTCGCCTTGCAAGGACCGCATGGTGGGAATGCAACCCGTCACCTCGGCGATCAGCACCAGCATCGTCTCGCGGATCTTCGGCAGGTCGGCCCGCCGCGCATACCCAATCCGGATCACCTCGACGCTATAGCCCTTTTGCCAGACCGCATAGCTATACCCGTCGCGCGTCACCTTGGTTTCCGTCCCGCCCATCATCTGCGGCGCGGGAGAATCGCAGGCGGCAAGACACCAAACCAACAGAAAAACCAAAATCCGCATGGCAAACCTTTCACCGTTCGCCTCACTTTGCCCCGCAAGCGGTTAATGCCCGGTTAAATCGCTCACGCGCCAGCGGTTGACATGCCGCGCCGCCGCGCACGGCGGCCCCTGACAGAACATCAGCACAACCAACAAGCAGACGCAGGCAGCGATTTAGGGGCGAGATCCCCGACACAGCGAGGATCACACTTACGCGCGAAACGATAACCGGACCGTTAAGCCCTCAGTTATCCATCTTCAGCGCATTGATAAACGCCGTTTGCGGGATTTCGACTTTCCCGAACTGGCGCATCTTCTTTTTGCCGGCCTTCTGCTTCTCCAGCAGCTTTTTCTTGCGCGTCACGTCGCCGCCGTAGCACTTCGCCGTCACGTCCTTGCGCATCGCCGCAATCGTTTCGCGCGCAATGACCCGGCCGCCAATCGCCGCCTGAATAGGGATCTTGAACATGTGGCGCGGGATCAGGTCTTTCAGCTTTTCGCACATCGCCCGCCCGCGCATCTCTGCCCGGTCGCGGTGGACCAGCATCGACAGCGCATCGACCGGCTCGTCATTGACAAGGATCGACATTTTCACAAGGAAATCCTCGCGATAGCCGGAAATCTGGTAGTCGAACGAGGCATAGCCCTTGGTCACCGACTTCAGCCGGTCGTAGAAATCGAACACCACTTCGTTCAGCGGCAGGTCGTAAACCACCATGGCGCGCGAGCCGGCATAGCTCAGGTCCAACTGGATGCCGCGCCGATCCTGGCACAGCTTCAACACGTCGCCCAGATACTCGTCCGGCACCAGAATCGTCGCCTTGATACGCGGCTCTTCGATGTGATCGACATAGGTCAGGTCGGGCATGTCGGCGGGGTTGTGCAGTTCCAGCGTGGTGCCGTCGCGCATATGCAGGTGATAGACCACCGAGGGCGCAGTGGTGATCAGGTCGATGTCATATTCACGCTCCAGCCGGTCGCGGATCACCTCGAGATGCAGCAGCCCAAGGAAGCCGCAGCGGAAACCAAAGCCCAGCGCCGCCGAGGTTTCCATCTCATAGCTGAACGACGCATCGTTCAGCGCCAGCTTCTCGATCGCATCCCTAAGCGCCTCAAACTCCGAGGCATCCACCGGGAACAGCCCGCAAAACACCACCTGCATCGCGGGCTTGAAGCCCGGCAGAGGCGCGGCGCAGCCCTTTTTCTCATGCGTGATCGTGTCGCCGACGCGCGTATCACGCACCTGCTTGATGGAGGCTGTCAGCACCCCGATCTCGCCGGGCCCCAGTTCTGCAATATCCACCATCTGCGGCTTTAGCACCGCGAGCTTTTCCACGCCGTAAACCGCATTGGTCTGCATCATGCGAATACGGTCGCCCTTGCGCAGCACGCCGTCGATCACCCGCACCATGACCACGACACCCAGATAGCTGTCATACCAGCTATCGACCAGCATTGCCTTCAGCGGCGCCTCGCGGTCGCCCACCGGCGGCGGCAGGCGCTTTACGATCGCCTCCAGCACATCGGGAATACCCAAGCCGGACTTCGCCGAGATCAGCACCGCGTCCGACGCGTCGATCCCGATCACATCCTCAATCTGCGCGCGCACCTGTTCCGGCTCCGCCGCGGGCAAGTCGATCTTGTTCAGCACGGGAATGATCTCATGCCCTGCATCAATCGCCTGATAGACGTTGGCCAGCGTCTGTGCCTCGACACCCTGCGAGGCATCGACCACCAACAAAGACCCCTCCACCGCGCGCATCGAGCGGCTGACTTCGTAACCAAAGTCAACGTGGCCGGGCGTGTCGATCAGGTTCAGCACATAGGCCAGCCCGTCGTTTGCCACATAATCAATGCGCACCGCGTTCGCCTTGATGGTAATCCCGCGTTCCCGCTCGATATCCATACTGTCCAGCAATTGCTCTTTCATGTCGCGCGTGGCGACAGTGCCGGTCGACTGGATCAGCCGGTCAGCAAGCGTGGATTTACCGTGGTCGATATGCGCCACGATGGAGAAATTGCGGATCTGTTTAAGTTCGGTCATGGATGGCGATATGCGCAGGTTTTCAAGGCGGGTCAAGCCGCGACAAAGGGCCCACACGCCCCTTTCCGCTTGACCTTCCCCCCGCTGGAAGCTGCAACCTTGGATCAAATCACACCACAAAGGATTTCCCGATGTCCAAAGCCCTCAAACTCTCGGTTCCCGACATGACTTGCGGCCATTGCAAGGCGGCCGTCGAACGCGCCATCGCCACCACCGACGCCAGCGCCAAGGTGCAAGTCGATCTTGCCACCCACACCGTCGCGGTAGAGACCTCGGCACCCACCGAGGCCGTGCTGAAGGCGCTGTCGGGCGAGGGGTATGAGGCGCGCGTTCTCTGACCAACCCCGCCGAATCATCCCGGCGCCCCGGGCGTTATGACGCACCACATGCGTTTCGCGTCAGAGCACACTGGAATCGCTCACTTTTTCGCAAAAACCCCGCCATCTTGTATCCCATGCGGATTGCGGCACATTTTGTGGGCAATTGTCCGGCACATGAACAACTGTCGCCAGTTCATTGATAATATTGGCAAAGAATGTTATTCCTCCGGGTGAGCAGTAACGCCAGCCGGGGATCAACCTCAGCGGCAAGACGTTTTGAGGTAAACTGATGAAGATGATTCTTTTCGCACTCGCACTGACTTTTCTGTGCGCAACTTTCGCCGACGCGGGTCCGATCGGCGCTGCCTGCATGGATTCCGCCCGCAACAGCGCCTCGTCGCATCTGTGTGGCTGCATCCAGCAGGTCGCGGACAAGATCCTGCCCTCCGCGGATCAGCGCCGCGCCGCGTCGTTTTTCGCGAATCCCGACAAGGCGCAACAGGTGCGCATGTCGAAATCCTCCAACGACAACGCCTTCTGGCAGCGCTATGTCAGCTTCGGCGACGCCGCCGCGCAAACCTGCCAGAATTGACCTAGACGAACTGACCCGCGTAACCCGCGTGGAAACAGGGGCCGGACGCAGCCGCGTCGCGGCCCTTTTCTTTCAGCGAAACGCCGGTCCATGTGCCCAGATCGTCAGAGAGTGTCGCTCGCCCCGCGTCACGGGCGTCACCTGATGCAGCACGAAAGCCGGGAACAGCACCGCCGACCCCACCGCACGCGGCACTTCGCTGACCGCAATATCGGGCCGCAACTCCAGCACGCCGCCGTCATAGGCGCCCGGCTCTGACAGTTGCACCACCATCGTCAGCTTGCGTTTGCGCGCCACCGGCCCGTCGCCGATATCGGAATGCCAGCCGAAATGCCCCGCCCGCTCTGCACCATAGCGCGCCACCTGCGGACTTTCCGCGAACTCGCTCAGATCAAAGCCGAAAGCGTCGCGGTTCGCCTTGGCCACCACGCTGAGAATACGGTCCATCACCCACTCCGCCCCGGCGCGCTCATCCAGCCAGGCGATTTCGGCGCGCCGCACATTATGGTTGCTTTGGTTGCCAACCAACCCCGCCTCGCGCAGGCTTTCTTGATGGGCAATGGCGATGATCTGCTGACACTCCAGCGCGGTGAAAGCCTCGGAAACCTGGTGGGCTGACAGCACGGGCGCACTCCTGACCGCAAGCCACGACCTTTGTCGCAACCCCTGCCCCGCCGCGCGCCGATCCGCGACACCGGCGTCGTATTTCGCTGACCGGACGGCGCGCGTCCGCGAATCCAACCGCACAAACGAAAACGACCCCGCCTCGAAAGGCAGGGCCGCATAATTCGTGGCATCACGCCAGATCAGGCCGCAGCTTGCGCCTTGGCGATCTCTTTCTTGATCTTCGCCGCTTTGTCCGACAGCTCGTCGTCCTTGGCTTTCGCTAGGAAGGCGTCAAGGCCGCCACGGTGATCCACCGTGCGCAGCGCATGCGCCGAGACGCGCAGCTTGAACGACTGGCCCAGAATATCCGAGATCAGGGTGACGTCGTTCAGGTTCGGCAGAAAGCGCCGACGGGTCTTGTTATTGGCATGGCTGACACTGTTGCCAGACATCGGGCCTTTTCCGCTCAGCTCGCAAACGCGCGACATCTCGTATTCCTTCGTATTCGAGCCAGTTACGGCATATTCGTATCGGTGAAAGAGCGCCGCCCGTGGTGGTGCCCGAAATCCATCCGCGTCCTCTATGGGGATTTTCCGGCAACGTCAAGCGATTCACCACCGCCTCACCCGCAAGAATCTGCGCAAAATTGCGGCCAAAGCCGCCGCTCGCGCGTTTATCGCCCCAACAGATCCAGCATCCGTGCGGCCGCCGCACTGGGCGAGGCATGGCCCGCGCGCACCTCCGCCCCCAGCCGCGCCAAGGCATCGCGCGCACGCCCCGGTCGCGTCAGCACGGCCAGAACCCCTTCGCGCACCTCCGCCTCGAACCAACTCTCGGCCTGCTCGGCGCGCCGCCGCGCGAAATGCCCGTTGTCGCGCCGCCACGCCGCCAGCGCCTGCGCCTCGGCCCAGACCGTCGCCAGCCCCTCGCTTTGCAGCGCCGACACCATCATTGCCTTGGGAAACCCCTCCGGGTCTTGCGGTCGCTTGCGCAACAGCCGCAGCGCGCCGGCATAATCCGCGCAGGTCCGCGTTGCCGCCATTTTCAGATCGCCATCCGCCTTGTTCACCACGATCATGTCGGCAATCTCCATGATGCCGCGCTTGACGCCCTGCAACTCGTCGCCGCCCGCTGGCGCCAGCAACAGCAAAAACAGATCGGTCATCTCTGCCACCAGCGTTTCCGACTGCCCGACGCCCACGGTTTCCACCAACACCACATCGAACCCCGCCGCCTCGCACAGCGCCACCGCCTCGCGTGATCGCCGTCCGACGCCGCCCAGGTGCGTCTGGCTGGGCGAGGGGCGGATGAACGCCAACGGCTCGCGGCTCAGCCGTTCCATCCGCGTCTTGTCGCCCAGAATGGACCCGCCAGTGCGCGCCGAGGACGGATCAACCGCCAGCACAGCCACCCGCATCCCCGCCCCCGTCAGCAACAGGCCGAAAGCCTCGATAAACGTCGATTTCCCCACCCCCGGCGTGCCCGACAACCCGATGCGCAGCGCCTGCCGCCCGAGCGGCGCAAGCCGGTCCAACAGCGCCACCGCCTCGGCCCTGTGATCGTCGCGCGCGCTTTCCACCAGCGTGATCGCCCGCGCCAGCGCGCGCCGTTCGCCCTTGGCAATCCGCTCTGCCAGTTCGCTCACATCCATACTACCGCGCCTCGCACGTCAGATAACGCCGCGAAATGGCGGCAGGAAAGCGCCAACCCGGCCCGGCCTGACACGATTGTCAGGCTAGACCGGGGCACTAGGGGTTTCTTGCCCCGTCGCGCCAGTGTATGTCCAGTCTGTCGATGACAATTCGGGACTGCCGCATGACATCCCTTCGCCGCACCCTCGCCGCAACCCTCTGCCTCGCCGCGCTGGCCCCGGCCGCGCTGGCGCAAAGCGCACCCAAACCGGGCGTATCGCAACAAACCCGCTCCACCGGCACGTTCGACTTTTATGTGCGCGGCTTCCGCGCCGGAATACTGGTGTTCGCCGGGGTCGAATCCGGCAGCTATTACGCCGTCAACGGTCGCTTTTCGACGGCGGGCCTGATGGCGATGATGAAGAAATCCAGCTACGCCTCGACCGTCAAAGGCACCGTCACCCATTCCGCCACTGCCACCACCTTTGCGCCGTCCTTCTATCAGGTCATCGCTGACCCCGGCCCGAACCAGCGCGTGCAGTCGGTGACCTATACCGGCAATGTGCCGCAGCCCTCGGTCAACAGCCCGCCCCGCGCCCCCGATCCCGAAGGCGTTGCACCCTCGACGCAGGCGGGCACCATCGACGTGCTGACCGCGCTTTACGCGACCCTTGGCCGGATCCCCGCAGATCAGGCCTGCAAGGTTGCACTCAACATCTTCGACGGCACCCGCCGCGCGCGCCTTACGCTGTGGCCTACCGACGGCGGCACCGGCGCGCTGCAATGCGGTGGCGAATATCGCCGCGTCGCGGGCTATTCGGCCGAGGATATGGCCCGCCCCGCCTTCCCCTTCACCCTGACCTATGAGGCCCTGCCGAACGGCATGTTGCAGGCCAATACCGTGGTGATGGACTCGATCTATGGAAATGCCAGCCTGAAACGGCGATAAGCGCGGGGTGAGACAGCCTCTGCCGATAGACGCCGCGCTTCCCGCGCTGATCGCTGCCCTGAAGACGGGCGGCCGCGCCGTGCTGCAAGCGCCCCCCGGCGCGGGCAAAACCACCCGTGTGCCGCTCGCCATGCTCGACGCCGCCCTCACACCCGGTCGCATCCTCATGCTGGAACCGCGCCGTCTCGCCGCCCGCGCCGCAGCCGAGCGTATGGCGCAAACCTTGGGCGAACCCGTCGGCCAAACCGTCGGCTACCGCATCCGTGGCGACGCCGTCACCTCCAAAGCCACCCGTATCGAGGTGGTGACCGAGGGCATCCTCACCCGCATGATCCAGTCCGACCCCGACCTCTCAGGCATCGGCGCGGTGATCTTCGACGAATTCCACGAACGCTCGCTGAACGCCGACCTCGGCCTCGCCCTGGCGTGGGAGGTGCGCGAGGCTTTGCGCCCCGACCTCGTCGTCGTGGTGATGTCCGCCACCCTCGACGCCGCCCCGGTCGCCGCGATGCTGGACGCCCCCATCATCACCTCCGACGGGCGCGCCTACCCGGTCGAAACCCACTGGCTCGACCGCGCCCTGCCGCCAAAATCCCGCCTTGAGCAGGCCACCGCCGACCTCACCCTCCAGGCGCTTGCCCAGGCCGAAGGCTCCGTCCTCGTCTTCCTCCCCGGCGAGGGCGAGATCCGCCGGACGGAGGCGCTCTTGCGCCCCCACCTGCCGCCCGACTGCACCCTGCACCCACTATTCGGCGCGATGGATTTCGCCGCCCAGCGCGCCGCCATCGCCCCCGCGCCGCAGGGCCGCAAGATCGTGCTCGCCACCTCGATCGCCGAAACCTCGCTGACCATCGAGGGCATTCGCGTCGTCATCGACGCCGGTCGCGCCCGCCGCGCCCGCTTCGACCCCAACTCCGGCATGTCGCGCCTCGTCACCGAACGCGTGACGCGGGCCGAGGCTGAGCAACGCCGGGGTCGCGCGGGCCGCACCGCGCCGGGCACCTGCTACCGTCTCTGGACCCGCGGCGAAGAGGGCGCACTGGCCCAGTTCCCCCCCGCCGAAATCGAGGCCGCCGACCTCACCAGCCTCGCCCTCGACCTCGCCCTCTGGGGCGCGCGCGACACCAGCGGGCTCGCCTTTCTCACCGCCCCCAACCACGGTGCCTTCGCCGAGGCACGCGCGCTGCTCTCCGGCCTTGGCGCTCTGGACGGGGCCGGTGCCATCACCGACCACGGTCGCACCCTCGCCGCCCTTCCCCTGCATCCCCGCCTTGGCCACATGCTGACGCGCGCTGGCAAACCCGCCGCCCCGCTCGCGGCCCTGCTCGCCGACCGCGATCCACTGCCGCGCAGCGCGCCCTCCGACCTCACCCTCCGGCTGGAGGCGCTCACCAATCCCCGCGCCTATGCCGACCGCCACCCCTGGCCCACCGACCGCGCAACGATTGAACGTATCCGCCTCGAGGCCAAACGCCTCGCCGCCCTCACCGACACCACCTCCGACCTGACCGCAGCCGAAATGGCCGCCCTCGCTTACCCCGACCGCATCGCCCTGCACCGTCCCGGCGACGCGCCGCGATTTCTGACGGCGGCCGGCAAAGGCGCAGCACTCGACCCCGCCGACCCGCTCGCCCGCGCCCGCCTGCTGGTCGCCACCGACCTTGACGGAGACACCCGAGAGGCGCGCATCCGCCAAGCAATCCCGCTGCCTGACGCCAGCCTGCGCCGCCTCTACGCCGATCAAATCCACTGGCAGGACGTCATCGAGTGGAACCGCCGCGACCGCCGCGTCACCGCGCGCCGTCAGGAACGCTTCCACGCCCTTGTCCTCGACGACCGCACCTTCCCCGAGGCCCCGGCCGAGGCCATCGCCCGCGCCGCCCTAGACGGCGTGCGCGACCTCTGGCCCAATGCACTGACCTTCGCCGACGCCGCCCAGCGCCTGCGCGCCCGCGTCGAACTCTTGCGGCACGAAGGCACGCCCCTGCCCGACATGTCAGACGAGGGCCTGCTTGCCCGCCTCGATGACTGGCTACTGCCCCACCTCAAGGGCCGCCGCAGCGCCGCCGACCTCGCCGCCCTCGACCTGCTGGACCCCCTGCGCCAAAGCCTGACATGGGACGAAAGCCAGACCCTCGACCGCCTCGCGCCATCGCATTTCGAAACCCCCTTGGGCCGCCGCGTCCCCATCGACTACGCGACAGAGGCCCCCTCGATCGAACTCCGCCTGCAAGAGCTCTTCGGCACGACCCAGCACCCCAGCATCGGCCCCAAACGCCTGCCGCTCCGCATCACGCTACTCTCCCCCGGTGGCAAACCGGTGCAAACCACGATGGACCTGCCCGGCTTCTGGGCCACTTCGTACGCCGACGTGCGCAAGGACATGCGCGGCCGCTACCCGCGCCACCCCTGGCCCGAAGACCCGACGCAAGCCGACCCCACCACCCGCGCCAAACCAAGGGGCACCTGAAGCCCCCCACTTGTTTTGCGCCAAATATTCTCAGGGCGTGAGGCCGCAGGCCGAGGGGGCAGACTGCCCCAAACGCAAACGGCCGCCCCGAAGGACGGCCGCTCACCCAAACCTATCCGGAAATCTTAGCGCCGACGATCCCGGCGCGAGGACATCGGCTGGAACGCCACGCCAACATGCGCCTCGCAATAAGGCTTGCCCGCCTGCGTGCCCAGGCCGCAGAACCAAAAATCAGCGGTCGCCGGATCGCCGATCGGCCATTTGCAGGTCCGCTCGGTCAGTTCCATCAACGTCAGCTTCTTCGCCTTCTTCTCGACCTCGCGCACCGACGCCAAAGCCTCTGGCGAGATTTCATTCGCCGAAGGTTGTGGCGGCAACGGTTGCCCCGCCGGAATGATCTGCTTGCGGGCGGGCAGTTGCGTCACGGGCGCCGCTTGCGTCACCACGGCCGGGCGCACCGGCTCTGGCGCCGCACGCACCGGCTCCGGCGCACGCGCGGGCTCGACGCGTGCCGCGGGCTTCGCCGCTTCCACCACCTCGGGCTTGGCCGCCACCGCCTCGTCCTTGTCAGCCCCGCCCACGCGGTTCGACAGGCCCAACCGATGCACCTTGCCGATCACCGCATTGCGCGTGACCCCGCCCAGTTCTTTGGCGATCTGGCTTGCACTCTGGCCATCGGCCCACATTTTCTTGAGCGTCTCGACGCGCTCGTCGGTCCAGGACATGATGACCTCCGGTCTGGCTGGGCATCCCGCCCCGCCCGCGCCGCGAACCGGCAGAGGGAAAGAACGGGGAGAATTCTGTATCGTCCCTATACTAATCGGGACGGGCTGAGATACAAGCGACCGCGCAGGAATTCAAGACAAGAGGCTGGGAATGACCCACACAGAAATGGGCGTGCGCCGTTTTGGCCGCGTAAACTGGCTCGGTTGCGCCACTCTGGCCCGGCGCGAGGTGATGCGCTTCGTCGCGGTCTGGTCCCAAACCCTGATGGCGCCGCTGATCACCGCCGCCCTCTACCTCGCGGTATTCTCGCTCGCCGTCGGCCCCGCGCGGGGCACGGTGCAGGGCGTGCCCTTCCTCGATTTCCTTGCCCCCGGCATCCTGATGATGACGGTGATCCAGAACGCCTTCGCCAATACCTCGTCCTCCATCGTGGTGGCCAAGGTGCAGGGCAACATCGTCGATACGCTGATGCCTCCGCTCTCGGCGGGAGAGTTGGTGGCGGGCTACATCACCGGTGGCGTCGCGCGCGGCCTTGTCGTCGCGGTGGCGATCTGGCTGGTGATGGCGCTTTTCCTTGGGATCGGCATGGCCCACCCGCTGTGGACGGCGATCTTCTTCCTGCTCGGCGCCTCGCTGATGGGTGGCCTTGGCATCATCGCCGCGATCTGGGCCAACAAGTTCGACCAGATGGCGGTCATCACCAACTTCGTCATCACGCCGCTCTCGTTCCTCTCCGGCACCTTTTATTCGATCGAGCGTCTGCCCCCCGTGATGCAAACCCTCTCGCGGGCCAACCCGTTCTTCTACCTGATCGACGGTGTGCGCTACGGCATCCTCGGAGTGTCCGACGCCAACCCTGTGATCGGCCTCGCCGTCTGCCTGCCCACCACCGCTGCCGTGCTGGCGCTTTGCTGGTATTGGTTCCGCATCGGCTACCGGATGAAGGCATAAGTCCCCCGGCGTGACCGCCCGTCGGTCACGCGCGCCCTCACCTTGAAATCCGCCCGCCCCGCGCGCACACTGTCGTCATGCAAGCCCAAGCCATCCTTGAGTCCGCCCTCTACGCCGAGGATCTCGACGCCGCCGAGGCGTTTTACACCGCGGTCTTCGCGCTGCCCCTGATCCGCAAACAGCCGGGCCAGTGCACATTCCTACGCTGCGGCGCGGGCGTGCTCCTGCTCTTCAACCCCAAGGCCTCGATCACCCCCGACCCCGCCAACCCGATCCCCCGCCACGGCAGCATCGGCCCCGGCCACCTTTGCTTCGCCGCCACCACGGCAGATATCCCCCTTTGGCACGCCCACTTCCGCGCCCTCAATATCCCGATCGAGGCCGACCACATTTGGCCCACCGGCGCGCGCTCGCTCTACGTCCGCGATCCCGCCGGAAACTCCATCGAAGTCGGCGAGCCGCGCATGTGGGGCCTCGCCTGACCACCCAGACACGCCCCCTATAAATTTCCGTTGCACAAACGCCGCCGCCGCGCTAGGCCATCGTCCATGATCGTATGCACCGCCCTCCGCGCTCTGCCCCGACGTCGCCGCTCGCGCGCCTGACGTCCGATCCCGTGTGCCCGTCACACATCCACTTTCGCAAATCCCCACGTTGACTTGGCCCCCGCCCTTTGGCACCCCTAGGGCTTGCCCGTAAAAGGACCGCATCCATGATCCCTTCCGTCCTGCCCACCTACGCCCGCGCCCCCCTCTCCTTCACCAAGGGCGAAGGCTCCTGGTTGACCGAGGCTGATGGCACCCGCTATCTCGACCTCGGCGCTGGTATTGCGGTCAACGCGCTCGGCCACGCCAACCCCGACCTCGTCGCAGCGCTGACCGAACAGGCGGGCAAACTCTGGCATACCTCGAACCTCTACCAGATCCCCAACCAGCAACGCCTCGCCGATCTCCTCGTCGAACATACCTTCGCCGACACGGTGTTCTTCACCAACTCGGGCACCGAGGCGGCGGAGCTGGCGATCAAGATGGCGCGCAAATACTGGTATGACAAAGGCCAGCCAGAGCGCATCAACATCATCACCTTCGCGGGCTCCTTCCACGGCCGCTCCACCGGCGCGATCTCGGCCTCGGGGGGCGAGAAGATGGTCAAGGGCATGGGCCCCCTGCTGCCCGGCTTCATCCACCTGCCCTTCGGCGATCACGACGCACTGCGCGCCGCAGTCGATGACAAAACCGCCGCGATTCTGGTCGAGCCGATCCAGGGCGAAGGCGGCATCCGCGCCCTGTCCGACGCCTGCCTCAAGGGAATGCGCGACCTTTGCGACGCCACCGGCACCCTGCTGATCCTCGATGAAGTGCAATGCGGCATGGGTCGCACCGGCAAACTTTTCGCCCACGAATGGGCCGGCATCACCCCCGACATCATGATGGTCGCCAAGGGCATCGGCGGCGGCTTCCCGCTTGGCGCCGTGCTTGCCACCGAAACCGCCGCCTCCGGCATGACGGCGGGCACGCATGGCTCGACCTACGGCGGCAACCCGCTCGCCTGCGCCGTCGGCACCCGCGTGATGGAAATCATCGCCGATGACGCGTTCTTGGCCGAGGTCAACCGCAAGGCCGCCCTGTTCCGCCAAGGCCTCGAAGCCCTCGTGGCCTCACACCCCAAGGTGTTCGAAGCGGTGCGCGGTCACGGCTTGATGCTGGGCCTGAAATGCACCGCGCTCAACACCGATATCGTCAAGGCAGGCTACGCAAGACACCTCATCACGGTGCCCGCCGCCGATAACGTGATCCGCCTGCTGCCCGCCCTCAACATCCCCGACACCGACATAGCCGAGGCGCTGACCCGCCTCGACGCCACCGCCACCGCCGTGGAAAACGCGGCTTAACCATTTGCTTTGGCAAAAATATCCTCGGGGGTCCGGGGGCAGACAGCCCCCGGCGCCGACCAGAAAGCCTGACATGACCCATTTTCTCGATATCCACACCACCGACGCCGCCGACCTTCGCGCGATGATCGACAGCGCCCGCGCCATGAAGACCGCGCGCAACAACCGCCCCAAAGGCACGCCCGATGACGATCAGCCGCTGGCCGGCCGCATGGTCGCGCTGATTTTCGAGAAACCCTCGACCCGCACACGGATTTCCTTCGACGTCGGCGTGCGCCAGATGGGCGGGCAAACCATGGTGCTGTCGGGCGCCGACATGCAGCTTGGCCACGGCGAAACCATCGCCGACACCGCCCGCGTACTGTCGCGCTATGTCGATCTCATCATGATCCGCACCTTTGAAGAGGCGACGCTGCAAGAGATGGCGGAATATGCCTCGGTTCCCGTCATCAATGGGCTGACCAACCGCACCCACCCCTGTCAGATCATGGCCGACGTGATGACGTTCGAAGAACATCGCGGCCCGATTGCGGGGAAAAAGGTGGTGTGGTCCGGCGACGGCAACAACGTCTGCGCCTCGTGGCTGCACGCAGCCGGCCAGTTCGGCTTTGACTTCACCTTCACCGGCCCGGAACCGCTCGACCCCGAGCGCGTCTGGATCGATTTCGCCCGTGCGCATGGCTCTGACGTCAAGATCACCCGCAACCCGGAAGAGGCCGTCGCGGGCGCCGACCTGGTGATCGCCGACACCTGGGTCTCGATGCACGACCCGCAATCCGCCCGCGAGCGCCGCCACAACCAGCTGCGCGGCTATCAGGTCAACGAGGCACTGATGGCGCGCGCCAAACCCGACGCGCTTTTCATGCACTGCCTGCCCGCCCACCGCGACGACGAGGTGACGAGCGCGGTGATGGACGGCCCGCATTCGGTGATCTGGGACGAGGCCGAAAACCGCCTGCACGCACAAAAAGCCGTGCTGCGCTGGTGTCTGGGCGTGTGAACGCGCGTCCCGCGCGGCTTTTTGCGTGCGCTTCGCGCGTTTGAGTATTTGGACCAAGAAGAAATGGGGGCGCGGTTTTCGGGCCTGGACCAGGGCCTGACATGGCCGCCCCCCGTGCTGCCACCCGCCTCTATCGCCGGCGTCAGGCAGAGCGCGTTTGCCCGCCTCGCGCCCCACGAATCCCCCTTGCGCCCGCGCGCCAATCGGCCATCTTGCGCGCCGGACACTGGCCCCGCGCATGATGCGCCCGGGCCATCAAGGGAGACCGCCAATGTACGACCACATCATTCCCCCCTTCACCCGCTCGCTGAAAGCCATGCAGGCGATCCTCGCCAAGGCAGAGGCCCATTGCGCCGCGAAAAAGATTGACCCGGCCGTGATGACCTCGGCGCGCATTGCGCCCGACATGCTGCCGTTCACGCGTCAGATCATGATCGCCACCGACAACGCCAAGGGCGCCGCCGCGCGTCTCGCAGGCGTCGATGTGACCCCGTTCGAGGATACCGAGACCACCTTCGCGGAACTGACCGCCCGCCTGCAGAAAACCATCGACCTGCTCGCCACCTTCAAGCCCGAGCAATACAAAGACGCTGCCGCGCGCACCATCATCATCAAGACGCGCGCCGCCGACCTCACCTTCCCGGGCGCAGTTTATCTGTCGTCCTATGCAGTGCCGAACATCTATTTCCACCTTACCACCGCCTATGACATCCTGCGTCACAACGGGGTAGAGATCGGCAAGGCTGACTTCCTCGGCGCCTGACCCGTGCAAAAGGGGCCGGGCGAAACCCCGGCCCCTAACGCGCAAGAACCCTCAGTTGCCGCCCAGCAACTTCATCAGCTCCTGCGCCGCCTTGTCCTGCACCGCATTGCCCGTGCCGCCAGAGGTGCCGCCGCCCAGCTTGTCGGCAATCGCCTTCGCCGCCGCAGCCTTCGCCTGATCCTCCAGCTTTTTCTTCGCGGCGTCGAGCTTCGCCCCCACCGCCGAATTCATATCCAGCCCGAACGACGGCGCGGCCCACGGCCCCGAGATCTTCAGCGGCACGGAAACCCCCTGCGCCCCCGCCAAACCCTGCAATGCCGTTGGCGTCACGGTATAATCCAGCGTGCGCGCGCCCAGATCGACCGTCCCCGCCCCGCTTGCCGTCAGAACCGGCGCCTTCAGGCTGAGGTCAGAGTTGCTCAGCACCCCGCCCTTCACCGTGTAACTTGCGGTAATGCCGTCGAAAATCGTCTTGGCCCCCGCGCCCATGTAATTCATGTTCATCGAGGTCAGCATCCCCGCCAGATCCAGCCCCTGAATCTCGCCCTTGCCGATGCTGATTGACCCAGACCCCGACAGCGAATGCATAATGGCATCCATCGACCCACCGGAGCCTGCCAAGACCACCTTCGCATTGGCCGTCCCGATCAACCGCTTGTAGCCCGCGTAATCGCTTAGCAAGGGCTGCAATGCCATATTTGCGATGTTCAGGTTGCTGGCCACCGACAGCCCCCGGGCGCCGTCCACCGTCACCTGCCCGCTGACCGCGCCCTGATAGGCCGTCACTGGCTTCAGCGTGACAACCGCGCGCCCGGCCGCCAGCGCCACCGACACCGCACTTTTGCCCAGCTTCACCGCGCCCAGATCAAGGCTCGCAGCACTCAGGCTGACATTGGCATCCATCGCCCCCATCGCGCGCGCATCAATCGGCGCTTTGGACCAGCCCGCCGAGGCAGGTGCCGCCTTGCCCGACGAGCCGCCACCGGCCCCGCCCGCCAGAGACGCCAGAGTCAATGCGCCCGCCGCCAGATCCGCCGTCACCTTGGGCCGCGCCCCCGCCAGCGCTACCGTGACATCGCCGCTCACCACATTGCTGTCGAGCGTCACCACCGCCTTATGCAGCCCGATCACCTGATCCGCGCCATAGGTGAACTGCCCCTTTACTGCGATGGCCTTGGCGCCCAGCCCCGCAGGCAGCGCGGGCACTGGCTGGCCCAGCGCACCGAACACCGCTGCAAGATCGCCAAGGTTCGCGTCCAGCGCGCCATTGGCCACCCAAGGCCCCATGCCCGCCGTGCCGGTAAAGCCGATCTTCGATGCACCCGCCGTCACGTCAAATGTCGCGGGCCCGGCCTTACCGGCCACGAAGTCACCAAAGCGGTCGACATGCCCCGCCACCGAGACTTTGCGGCCATTCATCACCGCCGCAATCGACATCGCGCCCGGCCCGGCAAAATCCGGCAGCTTCAGCATTGCGTTGATGCCCGACAGCACCTGCTTGGTGCCCGCCTGCCCGTCAATCCATGTGACAGAGCCATCCGTCACCTCGGCGTCGGCCAGCGAAAACCCCGCGGAGTGCGAGGCCGCAGGCGTTACCGCCGCTGGAGCCGCACCACCCGCAGGCGCAGGCGCCGCCCCACCCAAATCCCAGTTTACCTGCCCGTCCTTCGCCTTCTCCAGCACGATCACCGGATGCGTCAGCACCACCTTCGAGACCTTGACCGCGCCACCCAACAACACGCCGGGATCGACGCCAACCTCAACCCCCTCGGCCACCAGCATCGGCCCCGCCTTGGACCAGCTTGCGTTGGCAATCTCGACATGGCCGATCTTGACGCCCAGCACCGGCCAGACGGTCGCCTTGACGCCGCCGGTAATCACCATCGCGCGGCCGGTCGCCGCCTGAAACTGCGCCGCTGCCAACGCGGCAATCCGGTCTGACGGTATCAAGAACAGCACCGCCACCCCCGCCACCGCCAGCACCACCACCAAACCAATCGCCCGGATCACCCACCGCATCGCACACTCCCCAAAACAAAAGACAGCCCGAGCCTACGCCCGGACTGTCCCTGACCTCAACCATGGGGTCTCAGTTCACACAAAAACACTCGCTTGCGGCAGATTTCCGCGCAAATCCGCGCGGTCCTCGCCGAAACCCGCTCAGAACCGGTGCGTCCAGCCAACACTCGCCGCGAATTGCTCCATCGACAGCTTGATGTTGCTGGCCGGGTTCACGCCACTCGGGGTGACTTCCAACCCGCTCACGCTCGACCATGGCACATATTGCACCGCGAAATCTATCTGGTTCTTGTCGTCCATCTTATACGAGCCGCCCGCCGTGAAGTGGCTGCGCACAACGCCCGGCGCCAGAATGTTGATCGTCACACCCGTGCTCGGCACCGGATTGGTCGAATAGGCATAGCCAAAGCGCCAAGTCATCTTCGGGCTCTGTTTCCACGAAGCGCCCAGCTTGATCACCCCCACGTCGCTCCAGCCAAAGCCGGGCCCGTTCGGCCCGCCCAACTGCGTCATGCCATTCGGGAACGGATTGCCCAGCGACGGGATGCTCGAATACCAGATATACTGGTAATCCATCATCAGCGTCAGATCCTTGCGCGCATCCCAGGCAAAGCCCGCCGTCACCGACGCCGGGATCGAGAAATCGCCACCATCCGCGAACAGCCCCTCGTATTTCTTGAATTTGCTCATGGCAAATTTCGTCTGCCCGCTGAGGCCAAAGCGCAGCCCGGGCGCGACATCCGCCTGAATACCGACGCGCAGGCCAAAGCCATGCGACCAGTCAAAACCTTGGTTACTCACCGCCAATGGATGGGCTGACAGCCCCGGCACCCCGGCAAAGTAATTCAACCCCACCGCCGAGAACCGCTGCAATGCGAACGTCGGCGCGATACCATAGGAAATCGCCCCGATCTTCTGTGCATAGGTCAGCGAGACCAGCAGCTGCGTCAGATCAACCCCGGCCTGCCCCGCGCAGAACACCCCGCCCGCGCAGCCCGGCGCAAAGCTCGGGTTCGGCCCAGACGGATAGCTCGTATTGTCGCCGCCATTGCCATAAACGGCAAAGTTCAGCACGCCTCCGTTGCCCAGCACATGGTTATAGGCAAAGTTCGGCACCGGAAAAAATGCGTGATCGCTGCTGTTGTGCCCGGGGTTCACAAAGCCGGTGCCCGTCGCGTCATAGCCGCGCACCGGCCGGAACGCCTGCAAGCCCATGCTCAGCTCGTTGCCCACGCCCGCCACACCCGCCGGGTTGATGGCGGTGGACATCGCGTCCTCGCCATTCGCCACCCCTGCGCCCGCCTGCCCCGACTGGATCGGCCCATAGCCCAGTGCGAAATACCCTTCGGTCGCCAACGCCGGCGTTGCCGCAAGCGCCAGAACCGCCGCCCCGGCAAGATTCCGGATCTTCCCTGATGTCGTCATGCAACCCTCCCAAGTGCATTTGTGCGCCCGCCTCTCTCAGCCCCGCTCCCCGCAGCACCCAAAGACACGCCCTCCGTCCCGCAAAAAACGGCCCAGAAACATTATGCTTACATACGCATTTGTGAATACCTAGCGATTCTTTTCGCGTGCCATCGCGAATAGGCCCCGCGTGGATTTCACGTCACGCCTGCCGATGCGGCCCTTGGCTCAGTCCTTCTTACCGACCAGCACCGCCATCACGCCCGCGCCTCAGCCTGCGTGCAAGCCACGCCGCCCTACGCCTTATCCAATGTCTCCCGCCGCGCGCGTTGCAACCGAAAGATGAACCTATCCCCTCTCCCCCATTCAATCGGTTAAAATTCAGCCAGAAAAATAACCGAAATCCCGAAAAATCAACCACATGCCTGCGCGTAGCACAGGGCAACACCCCGGCCCCGCCACAGCCCACCCGTTCGGCGCTGAAACGCTCCATTGGCACGGTTCCGGGCGCGCCTCACCCCTTCCCAACCCCCGTCCCCGGCTTTATATCTGCCCGATGACCCAGAACCCGCCCAATCTCCGCCCCGACCTCGCCCATGCGAGCATCCCCGAGACGCGCCGCCCCGGCCAGCCCACCATCGGCATGGTTTCCCTCGGCTGCCCCAAGGCCCTCGTGGATAGCGAACGCATCCTCACCCGCCTCCGTGCGGAAGGCTACGCGATCTCGCCCGACTATCGCGGCGCCGAGGCGGTGATCGTCAACACCTGCGGTTTCCTCGACTCCGCCAAGGCGGAATCCCTCGACGCGATCGGCGAGGCTTTGCGCGAAAACGGCCGCGTCATCGTCACCGGCTGTCTTGGCGCCGAACCCGACTATATCCGCGAGGCGCATCCAAAAATCCTCGCCGTCACCGGTCCGCATCAATACGAACAGGTGCTAGACGCCGTCCACGCCGCCGTCCCCCCCAGCCCTGACCCGTTCATCGACCTTCTGCCCGCGCAAAACGTCACCCTCACACCACGCCACTACAGCTACCTCAAGATTTCCGAGGGCTGTAACCACAAGTGCAAGTTCTGCATCATCCCCGACATGCGCGGCCGCTTGGCGTCGCGCCCCGCCCACGCCATCCTCCGCGAGGCGGAGGGGCTGGTCAAAGCCGGGGTCAAGGAACTGCTGGTGATCTCGCAAGACACCTCCGCCTATGGCCTCGACCTGCGGCACGAGACCACCAAAGGTCACCGCGCCCATATTACCGACCTCGCCCGCGATCTGGGTAGCCTCGGGGCGTGGGTCCGCCTGCACTACGTCTATCCCTACCCGCATGTGCGCGACCTGATCCCGCTGATGGCCGATGGCCTCATTCTCCCCTACCTCGACATCCCGTTCCAGCACGCCCACCCGGACACGCTGCACCGCATGGCCCGCCCGGCCGCCGCCGCGAAAACGCTGGACGAAATCGCGGCATGGCGCGCCATCGCCCCGGATATCACGCTGCGCTCTACCTTCATCGTCGGCTATCCGGGCGAGACAGAAGAGGAATTCCAGACCCTGCTCGACTGGATGGACGAGGCGCAACTCGACCGCGTCGGCTGTTTTCAGTATGAAAACGTCAAAGGCGCGCGCTCCAACGCCCTGCCCGACCATGTGTCCGCCGAGGTCAAACAGGACCGCTGGGACCGCTTCATGGAAAAAGCGCAGGCGATCTCCGAGGCGAAACTGGCGGCAAAAGTCGGCCGCCGCCTTGACGTGATCGTGGATGAGATCGACGAAGAAGGCGCCACCTGCCGCACCAAAGCCGACGCACCAGAGATCGACGGCAACCTCTTTATTGATGAAGGTTTCGAGGGGCTCACCCCCGGCGATATCGTCACCGTCGAGGTCGAAGAGGCGGGCGATTACGACCTGTGGGGGCGGAGGGTCTAACCCTCGTCCCGGTTCAGCGCGAACGCGGGCAAAAGCCCGGCCCTCCAACCGGCCCAAAGCGCCCCCCAAACTGGGCGAGCGCCTGCCCATGGGATGTCGCCACCCGATCCGCCCTCCGTCGCTTTATGCCAGCCAAGCCCCTCCCCCGACCCTCAGCGCAGTAGACCGGCAAAGCGCCAGCCCGCCCGGTGCCTTCGGCGCGCATCGGGCGGACAAGCACACCCTCCAACAGCCCCAAGTCCACCCAGAGGGCAACGCCCGACCGCCGGGTGGGACTTGATCAATGCGCAGCCGCTTTCAAACAGCAACGCGAACAGCTACGCTTGGATTGCCGATGCCGCTTGTGGAGATTTATGTGAATAATAGATTTAAAGGATTTGAGTTTTGGGACGGCGTAGTATTTGGCTCACTTATCACTTTAGTAATAGTATTTATCACTATTGGCCTTCTGGATCATTTCGACAAAAATTGGTGGGACACCATAACAAGATTCATTGATACACCAATAGCTCTCGTCGGTGTTTTTCTTGCAATTGGAAGCGTGCGGTTTCAAATCAACTTCTCTCGCAAACAGGAGTTGGCCGCGGCAAAAGCCGTGTTACCGCTTGCGCTATCAGAGATGATAGGCGTCGCACAGACTGGCATTCAGTTTGCAGCTCATGACCTAGGGTCTGGACCCATTAAATCGCTTGCGGGCCTCGGAGCCCACTGATTCACTGGTGGCACCAAGGGGGGCCGCCATGACCGATATGTTCCTGTTGTCCGACGACCAGATGGCGCGGATTTCA